>JBJFCD010000050.1:0-66146 GCA_051888795.1 Lachnospiraceae bacterium
CTGCATCTACACCCAGCTTTGCCGCCACATTTTCAATGCAAAACACGGCAAACTCAAGCTCACTGAAATTTTTTATTTTTTGATCCTGCATCACAAATTCGACCTGCCTTTACTTAATATTTGTTTATTAATTTTATTTATTTAATTGATTACATCTTTAATCTTCGTATTAAAATTATAATACATGTCAATATCTTTTCCAATACTTTTAATTTGTTGTATAATTTCATTTTTTGCTAAAGCATTGTCCCGTCAACAGCATTTTGTAATTTTTCGTTTCTTTTTAACTTCATCTCTTAGGCAGGCTATCCCTTACACACAATGCCCCATATCCTACCTGTGGATTCGGATATACCAAAAAACCCGGGAGTGTTCTTGCCCCAAATCTCAGATACGCCTTTACTTTCTCTCCATACAGATATATATCATTTCCCTTTACAATCCCCCATTCCATAAGAAGAGCTGCACTTCCTGTCACGAATGGCGTTGCAAAAGATGTTCCGCTAACCATCACAGTTCCTCCTCCAACTGCAGTTGTCGTAATATTTACTCCGGGTGCCACGATATCAGGCTTAACTACAGAGCTTGCTTCCATTGCAAGGGGGCCTCTTCCCGAAAAATCTGCATACGAAAATGTCAGTGCATCATATGCCCCCACTGTAATCACTCTGCTTGCTGTGGATGGGATAGTCAAAGTCGTATCTTTTGTTGGGAATAAAAATCCTGTTCCTCTATTTAGCACGCCTTCTGTCGGAAGCCACATTTCATAATTTCCGGAGACAATTTTCCGGGGAGTCAGGACAATCTTCCACACTCCCGCACTTATATAATTTTCTCTTGGAAGCATATCAATGTAAATTTCCTGTGACGTACTGTATGGACTTGGTTCACCATAATATAAAAGGATTTCTGTCTGCCCGGCAATAAAACGCTGAGGTCCCAGTATCTGCTGTATGGGACCGACCCTTATCCCTGAAGGTGATATCAAGGAAACATCTATTATATCTACATACTCTTTCCAAATCTGAATGCTAAGTGAAGGCTGGTTATTTTGAACTGCCAGCTCTATAATTGCCTCCTGTGTCTCACTTAACTGTCCATCTGTGTGCCCTGCGCTGGCCGCCTCATTTCCCGCACCAACACAAATACAGCTTTTCCATATATTCGAAATATCATCAATAAACCGTTCCAGAAGCGATGAACCGTCATGTGATCCATATGTATTTCCAAAACTGATATTAATTGCTATTGGTTTTCGATACTCTAATGCTTTCCTAACCACATAATCAATCCCCATCATCAGTTCAGTTGTTCGTGGGAATCCTCCTTCCATCGCATTTCCCAGCTTCACAATAAGCATCTCACTTTCTGAAGCCACGCCTGTATTTCCTGCTGCAATCCCTGCTACTCCGGTGCCATGACCGGAATTATCCCTGGACGCAACTAATCGAAGTCGTTCTATCGGATTCTGCATATTCAGAGCCTCATTTATTTTTTCCATAGTATACTCGATTCCCATCCCATATCCTGCAGGAGCATTTTCCCCTTCCCGGGCTTCTAATGACTGATCCCATAATGCACGGATTCTTGTTGTTCCGTCGCCATTTCTAAACTCTTTTAGTGTGTAATCAATTCCGGAATCGATAATTGCAACAAATACTCCCTGTCCAAACAGAGAAAAACGGCTGTCCTGCACCTCGTTGATGCAAGACACCCGTTTTCCATTCTCTATCTGAAAAAACAGACGTTTCGGTTTTTCTATATATTCAATTTGAGGAAGCGCTGCAATCATTTCTATCGCTGATTCTTTGACAGTAATAATAGCATATTCATTTAAGAGTTCTGTAACACTTTCTGCAATTTCACGAACCTCATCCAAATTTCCCGAATATTTGATAATTAACTCCCACGTTTTTTCCACAGGATTATATCCTATTTCTAACTGAGTCGATTTTTCCCTCTCCTCCTGCGTAGCATCCAATGCCAGATTTAAAAGATTTTCAGCTTTCTGAGTTGTCAAACTCCGCTCCCTCCCTTATCATCTTATCTTACTTTCTCTATTTCAAAAAATCTTTCTCCATAAACGGTGCAAGGGAAAGCGGAATAAAATATCCTCTCTCATGTCTGCATACGGGACAGATTTCAGGGACAAGTTTTCCATAATGAATATATCCGCAATTCAGGCACATCCATTCCTGTTCCTTGTCACTTTCATAATATCTATTCTTTTCTAAAAGTTCTGCCAGTTTACCGAATCTTCTCCCATGAATCGCCTCAATCTGAGCAATCTGATAAAATGTTGCTGCTACTTCTATAAAACCTTCTTCCCGTGCAATCTTCGAAAAAGCCGGATAAACATCTTCAGCTTCTTCCATTTCATTATGCTGAGCTGCCCTTAAAAGCTGTATCACACTGTCAAAGTTATCTACCGGATATCCTCCATCTATTTCAATCGTAGTTCCGTTCTCACTTTTGAGCAGTTCATAAAATCTTTCTGCATGTGCCCTTTCCTGATCTGCCGTAAAAAGAAAAACCTCACTGATAGAGATCATTCCCTGGTCCCGTGCAGTCTCTGCTGCAATTGTGTACCGGTTTCTGGCCTGACTTTCTCCGGCAAATGCCCTCATAAGATTATCTCTTGTCTGACTGTTTCTAAATTCAATAGCCATAGTACATACTCCTTACCTCTTTTTACTACTAGTATGTTCTATGGCTATTGAATTATTCTGATTTTATTACATTTCACTAATTAAATCCAATTAATCTTCTCGCGACTGTATACGCCAGAGAAGAAATTTTTCTTCCCGGCTTTCCCGGAATATTCATTGTCTGCCCAAGAATCCCATAACGGATTTTCATAAATGTCTTGAAGTCTTTCCTTTTAAGGTACTGCCAGAGTTCTTTCTTTTTCTCAAGATTCTCTTCTTTTTTGGAACGTATCAGAAGAATAGATGAGACAGTCATCATAATTGCAAGGTAATTCACCATATAATGACGGAGTTTTTTACTTCTTATCTCTTTCAATTGATACATATCAATCATCTTTTTCGTGACAAAAATCTGTTGGTCAATTCTGGAGATCATAACTTTTTCATTTACAGACTGGTCTTCTCTTCCGATAAAATATCTGTAAAAGTCTACGTCCAGATAATAAATTTTACGGACATACGGAAGTGGATAATAAACATAAATATTATCTACATAAAAAGTATGCTTCGGAAGTGTCATCTGACTTAGCTGAAGCATGGATGTCCTGTAAATCACAGAATGCATCAATATGTACTGATCCAGATGAAATCTGCCTATATCATCCCATGTAAAAATCTTATCCTGTGGCAATACATTGCGATAATGTATACATTTTTTATGTGTAGCTCCTACCTTTTCATACACATAATTGGAAATCAGCATGTCTATTTCTTTATCTTCTTCTTCAAGCTGTTTTAAAAAAGAAATGATTTTATGGAGAGATTCTTCGTCTACCCAATCATCGCTGTCAACTACTTTGAAGTATTTTCCAGTTGCATTGGAAAGTCCTGAATTCACTGCATCGCCATGTCCGCCGTTTTCCTTATCAATTACCCTGACAATATCCGGATATTTATCCATATATTCATGCGCTATTCTTGAAGTACCGTCTTTTGATCCATCATTGACAATTATAATTTCCACATCTTCGCCACCCGGCAAAATACTCTCAATCGCATGAGACATATAACTTTCTGAGTTATACGATGGTATCGCAAACGAAATATATTTCATCAAATCTTCCCTCCTACTATGTAGATTGGTATAAGTATAAAACATTATTTCACATTTTCCAACTGATTTCTCAAGAAAATTGCCATAATTAATTGTAAAAATCTATAACTTCCTATATAGTTAATATAGAATTGGAGGAATAATAATATGAGAAAAAATGTAATTGTCGGACAATCCGGCGGTCCTACAGCTGTAATTAACGGAAGCTTGTATGGTGTTGTATCGGAAAGTCTGAAACAAACAGAAAAAGTGGAACATGTTTATGGTATGGTAAATGGAATCGAGGGCTTTTTAAATGACCGATATATAGATATAGGTGCCCTTGACGCGACCAATGAGTTAGAACTTGTCAGGACAACACCAGGTGCCTATCTTGGTTCATGTCGTTACAAGCTTCCGGAAGATTTAAATGATCCGGTATATCCAAAATTATTCGAGAAATTAGATGCACTGAATATCGGATACTTTTTCTACATTGGCGGAAATGACTCTATGGATACTGTAAGTAAGCTTTCACGTTTCGCTTCCGGAATTAACAGTGATATACGTTTTATCGGTGTCCCGAAAACGATCGATAATGATCTCGTTGAGACAGATCACACACCTGGTTACGGAAGCGCTGCTAAATATGTTGCAACTGTTGTCAGAGAAATTGCAACGGATGCAACTGTCTATGACAACAAACAATCTGTCACAATCGTAGAAATTATGGGACGTCATGCCGGCTGGCTGACTGCTGCAAGTATTCTTGCCAGAAAATTCGAAGGAGATAATCCTGTGCTTGTATACCTTCCAGAAGTTGCATTTAATCAGGATGCATTTATAGAGAAGGTTCGTGAATCTTTAAAAACAACTCCAAACCTTGTCGTATGTATTTCTGAGGGTATCAATGACGGAAAGGGCACATTTATCTGCGAATATGCCAGTGATGTCGGTGTTGATAATTTTGGTCACAAAATGCTTACAGGCTCTGGAAAATACCTGGAAAATCTTGTAAAGGAAAAGATTGGTGTAAAAGTTCGTTCTATTGAACTCAATGTATGCCAACGCTGTTCCTGTGCTCATCTTTCCAGAGTTGACCTTGACGAAGCTGTGAATGCAGGTATTTACGGTGTTCAGGTTGCAATTGCCGGAGAGACCGGAAAGATGATCACTTTCATAAGAAATAAAAGTGTACCATACGAATTGTCCTATGGTACAGCTGATGTTAACATTATCTGTAATCAGGAAAAACCTGTTCCTGCAGAGTGGATAATTAATGACGGTTCCGACATCAGTGACGCTTTTATCGACTATGCAAGACCACTTACTCAGGGCTTTGTAGAATTACCTACTAAAAACGGAATCCCGCTTTTTGCATATCGTAAATAAGAATCAAATGGGAGGAGTTGTTCACAATTTGTTCATTTATCTTTCAAAAATCTTTTACCGCTTTAACATTGATTCTTCACAGCTGATTCGTATACTATAATCATCAAAAGAAAACAATGACACTAGCGATAGTAAAATACTATTTTGAATAAACTTTTTCATAATACATGCCGGGAACTTAAACCAGAAGTTACCCGGCATCCTCCCTTTTTAGAGATACTTTTTCTATTTTCTACGCTTTTTTCTCATCATATTTCCCATCAAAACACTTACCATCCCTACTACACTAAGACTTGCTACTTTTAAAGGCAGCGGTATCGTTGTTTTGGATTTCCTGGCACTTTGCTTATTCACAGACTCTTCTTCAGATTGACGCTCTGCACTTAAATATTTCTTAACCGGCTCTGTAATCTTGTCTATCAGAATCTTTTTCGGTATAATCCGAAAATAAATTGTTTTTTCAGATTCATTTCCCGCCAAATCACTTGCTTTCACAAGAATTTCATAATCCTGACAGGTTTGAAGCGTATATTGATATGCTCTTTTTCCCGACTTAATTATCTGATTTTCTCCGTTAATCTGTATTTGCCTGATTATATCCGTTTCTTTTCCAAGTATTATTTCAAATGTCCGTTCTTCTTCGTATTCTTCCCCATCTTCTATATTTTTAAAAATAATATCAGGTACTGTATGGTCTATAAGAAACTCTGCCTCTGCGTAAGCCTGGTTTCCGGCAGCATCCACTGCCTTTACTGTAATTTTATGTCGTCCTTCCGTAGTAACAGATTTCCCTGCATGATATAACTGCCCATCCAGTCTTACATCATATGTATAAGTTGTAAAGTCCTGAATAATCTGTTGAGGCTGATAATTCCACTGAAATTTTTTCACATATCGATGATCCAATTTATCAATATACCTGATCACAGGATCTGTCTTGTCGATAATTATTTGCATTTTCTGCACTGACTCATAACCAGACATATCTGTCGCGTTAATTTTTATATAATAAATCCCATCCTTTTTCAATTCACAGTAAACTGTTTTTCTTGTGCCCTCCGTATTCCATTCAGGTATATTCAGTTTTCTCTTTTTGCCTCTCGTGTTCTCTCTTATAATTTGCATATCATACTCTTTTAATGCATTCTCTTCTTCTATAATTCCTGTGATAACTGTTGGTTTCGCTGTGATCATATAATCTTTTGCACCGTTTATCACAGTCTCCGGAGCTTTCTGATCTATGTATACTGTTTTCGTTTTTTCACTTTTATTTCCAGCCTTATCTTCTGCCGTTACTGTTACTTCTACTCCTTTCTGAGATATAGCAGGCTGCGTTATGACAAATACACTCTGATTCGCCTCTACACTTCCTACAGCCTTTCCTCCTGCTTTACAGGATATATTTAAAACACCGCTTACTGGATCAGTTCCTTTTACACTTACATTCACACTCTGCTGATACCATGTATCAAATCCTTTTGGAACACTCATCTGTATTTCCGGTTCTTTTGTATCAACCAATAATTCTTTTCTTATCTCAAATTTTTCTATTTTTTCTCCATTTTCATCTTCCATCCAAACATGCAAGCTATTACTCCCTTCATCAAAATCACTCTCTTCTATCACAATTTTCTCATCTTTCTCCTTCAGTACCCCTTCTTCCGTTTTTCCGTCTTCTCTCTTAAGCAAATATTTTGTCACACCTACTTCACTGATATGGCAGATTGTTATCTGTGGTTTTTTCGTATAATACCCGTTTTTACCATTTACTTCCGGAATATAAAGTTCATATTTTTCAATTTTCTTTTCTTCTTCCACAGGCGGAATATCTTCCTCTTCTTTTTCTGGTTCTGACTCTTCCGTTTCTGTTTCTTCCGATTCTGTCTCTTCTGATTCTGACTCTTCTGATCTTGTCTCTGTTTCTTCAATTTCTGTCATTGTCCCTTCCGCATGTGTCACAAAATACTGTTGTGCATAAATAAGACACATTATAACTATAATTGCGATAAAATATTTTACTCTTCTTCCCATACTTTTTCTCCTTTCACTTTAAGCCCATATTCCTTCATCAGTTTTTGAAACTCTGTTACTTCTTCCAGTTCAGGACATTCTTCCAACTGCTCTTTTACGATTTGAATACATATTTTTCGTTCAATATCCGGTTCTTTTAATAAAGTTCTGATATATCCTGTTCGTAACTCCTCAGAATGCCCAAATTCTTCAATTCCTTTTCTGTATAATTCAAGCGACTCTTCTATATTCCCCGCCTGTTCATAAACTGTTGCTGCTTTTTTATAAATTTCCTCCTTAGACTCCACTGCTTCTTCATATTCTATTTGTTCTTTATACATCATCCCTGCTTCTTCTACTTTTCCAAGGCTTTCATACGCCGCTGCTACAACACCCATAATTTCTGATTTTCTGTTCACATTTTCATCTTGCAGGCAAATTTCTCCAATACGAATCACATTTTCCGCATCGCTCTCTTCACTTAGAACACAATATCCTCTCAAAATGCACTGGTAATATTCTGCTTTTTCTTCACTGCTTCCCTCCATCAACAGAATTTCATTTTCTACTTTTTCCAACGCCTCTCTGAGTTTATAAACTTGACTGTTATTTACAAGACATTCTGATATAACAGACATATTGACCGCCAGTTTATTTTGCTTAACCCTTGCAAAATATTCTTTACTTTTTTCATAATTTTCAAATTCCAGAAAATAAATTCTTCCTAACTCCAAATTCAGTTTTTCATCCTGATCTGACATCTGCTGTTCCGTTTTTTCTACATTTTTTTCCGGTTCTTCCTTTACATTTTCAAACTCAATTCCATATACAAGGACTCCGGATAACATTATTCCTGTTATGATGGCCAAACCTGTTTTTTTAACTCTTCCTTTTTTTCTTCCTGACTGTTTATATTGGGGAATCTTTTTTTGAATTTCTGAAACATTGTGAAATGATTTTTTTGAATGCCTGTTCAGGCAACGTGAAATGATTTTCTGAAATTTTATCTCTTCACTTTTTGTAAGTGAAGGTTCAGTTTCTGCCCCTGACAGCAGATACTGAATTGTTTTTCCGAGTCCGTAAATATCAAGTTCTACACTTGCTTTCTGGTAATATGGCTCTCCAGGTGGAAGAAAATGTTCTCTGATCGTCCGTCGCTGCACAATTCTCAAATGATTAATGTTTCCTTTCGCATTCATATCAAGAAAGTATATCTTCCTGTCCTCTGAGACAATAATACTATAAGGATTCACATACTGGTAACACGAATTTCCCGGGCATCTGTGTATCTGTCCAATCTGCTTTACAATACTGCTGATTATCTCAAACATTTCTTTTTTATCAATAAGCGGATGATACTTTAACCATCTTGCCAAAATACATCCTTTTTGACATTCGGAACTAATATAACAGATCTTATTATGTTCAATAAGCCTTAACACATCATATTCTTCTTTTTCTTTCAAATACACCACCTCTCTCTATATTTTTAGGGGAATTCATTAGAAAACACATAGAAAAACGAGCAATAGCAGCTAGTACAAGGAAATAAATCAGATTAAATAAAAGCAGACTTTATTAAGAAATGAATAAGAGTAATCATATGGTATAAGATTCTATTAAAAAAAGCAAGTACTTTTTTTCTTTCATCGGAGAAAATATCAGCAGATTCTGTATATAAGATTATACAGGATCTGCTGATTGCATTGCATTTTAATTAATATATCACACCAATAGCCTATTAGTTATTTTTCACTTAATTCCCTTGGTGTATACAGATGTCTAGGAATACCGTCTACCATAACCGGTGATACATCTCCCTGGATAAGTGGTCTTACATAAGAAATGAACTCATTTGTTACATAAGTTCCATCTGGTGTTACCCAGTTTTCCGGAACGAGTTTCTCATCGTTTGCAATCTTATGTACATCTTTGACCTCTGTTCCACACTGGTACGGATCATCAGAAAGTCTCTGAAGAACTACCATCTTTCCGGAATCTCCTTCATCTGCAGCTTTTACTGCTGCACCACCTACCTGGTAAGCTTCCAGAATATCCACACGAGATGCTGCATGTGATGCTGATCTCTGAAGTGTACTGAGCTCAATCGCTCTGGTCTTGCATCCCAGCTCACCAGCAATATAATTAGCAAGATAAGCTGCTGTACCGGAAAGCTGTTTATGACCAAACGCATCAACAAAATCTACACTGTTGCCAAGCTCACATACATATCTTCCGTCTTCTGTACAAATACCTTCAGAAAGTGCTACTACAACAGATGGTTTTTTCTCAAGAAGCGCTTTTACCCTGTCTCGGAAATCAATAATGTCAAACGGACGTTCCGGAAGATAAATCATATCCGGTCCTTCGCAATCTTCTCCTTTTGAAAGCGCAGCAGCTCCTGTCAGCCATCCTGCATTACGTCCCATAATCTCTACGATTGTAACAAGCCCCTTTGAATATTCCAGACAGAAACTGTCACGGATAATCTCTTTCATGGATGTTCCAATATATTTTGCTGCACTTCCATAACCAGGAGTATGGTCGGTAAGTGCAAGATCGTTATCAATTGTCTTCGGGCAGCCGACAAATCTCGTCGGGTGTCCTGTAATGATTGCATAATCAGACAATTTTTTAATCGTGTCCATGGAATCATTACCACCAATATAAATAAACGCCTCAATCTCCAGTTTATCAAGAATGCCAAAAATCTTTTCATAAAGAGCTTTATCTTCATGAATCTCAGGAAGTTTATAACGACATGATCCCAAGAAAGCAGCCGGTGTTCTCTTAAGAAGCTCTGCATCAAGCTCTGTCTTAATATGATCGGATAAATCAATATATTTTTCCTCTAACAATCCCTGAACTCCATGAAGCATTCCGTAAACTTTATTAGCTCCACGGTCTTTTGCTGTGCGATATACTCCAGCAAGACTTGAATTAATTGCCGCTGTCGGTCCTCCGGACTGTCCAACGATAACATTTTTTTTCATAACCTAATACCTTCCTTCTCTTAAATGCTCTCAATAAACCTATTTTAGTACACTTTCTCTAATATGTCTACCAAAAATATTTATTATGCATCTTTATTCTCAAGATTATCTGCTTCCTGCTGAGCATAAATAAATCCTTTCATACAGCCGTTTCCTGATACATCAAGAACCTCTCCGTCTTCTATCTGGGCTTCAATCTTACAATGATTTGGGCATACTGCGCAGACTAATGTTTTAATCTTCATCTTTTGCCCACCCATACGCATATTTTACAGCCTTTTTCCAGCCTTTCACTCTCCTGATGCGCTCCTCTTCTTCAATTTCTGGTGTAAAGACCTTGTCAATTGCCCAGTTATTGACAACTTCTTCTTTATTCTTCCAGTAGCCGACCGCCAAACCAGCCAGATATGCTGCTCCCATTGCAGTTGTCTCAATACATTGCGGACGTTTAACCGGAGCATTCATGATATCCGCCTGTGTCTGCATAAGAAAATCATTAGCGCTTGCACCGCCATCTACTTTCAGTGAACTCAGTGAAATTTTCGAATCTGCTTCCATAGCTTTCAAAACATCGTTTACCTGATATGCCAACGATTCTAATGTAGCACGGATAATATGATATTTATTTACACCTCTGGTCAGTCCCACAATCGTTCCTCTCGCATACTGATCCCAATATGGAGCTCCAAGTCCGGTAAACGCAGGAACTACATAACATCCATTTGTATCTTTAACTTTTTTTGCCATATATTCAGAATCCATAGCCGAATCTATAAGTCTCATTTCGTCTCTCAGCCATTGAATTGCTGCACCTGCCACAAAAATAGATCCTTCCAGCGCATAATAAACTTTACCGTCAAGTCCCCAGGCAATAGTTGTAACAAGCCCGTTTTCGGAAAACACCGGTGTCTCTCCAGTATTCATTAAAAGAAAACAGCCTGTTCCATAAGTATTCTTTGCTTCCCCAGGCAAAAAACATGTTTGTCCGAATAACGCCGACTGCTGGTCTCCTGCTGCACCTGCAATTGGAATTTCACCTCCAAAAAATGATGCATCCGCATTTCCATATACGTAGCTTGAAGGCATCGGTTTCGGAAGCATCACTTCCGGAATGCCGATAATATCCAGAATCTCTTTGTCCCATTCCAGTGTATTGATATTAAAAAGAAGTGTTCTGGAAGCATTCGAATAGTCGGTCACATGAACTCTTCCTTTTGTCAGTTTCCAGATCAGCCATGTTTCCACTGTTCCAAAAAGAAGCTCTCCCTTTTCTGCCCGTTCTCTGGCGCCTTCAACATGATCCAGGATCCATTTAACCTTTGTTCCTGCAAAATAAGCATCAATAATCAGACCAGTTTTCTTGCGGAACATATCCGTGTAACCTTTTTCTTTCAGCTCATCACAATACTCCGATGTTCTGCGACATTGCCATACAATTGCATGATAAACAGGTTCACCGGTGTTTTTATCCCACACGATTGCTGTCTCTCTCTGATTCGTAATACCGATTGCTGCAATATCGTCTGCCTGTGCTCCTATTTTACTCATTGCCTCAACAGCTACACCCAACTGTGTAGACCATATCTCATTGGCATCGTGTTCCACCCATCCCGGCTGCGGAAAATACTGTGTAAACTCTTTCTGTGCAACACTGCATATTTCACCATTTTGATTAAACAGTATACATCGATTACTCGTTGTTCCGGCATCCAGCGCCATAACATATTTTGCCATATAGTTTCACCTCTTCTGCTTTTTCGTTCTAAACATCTATGGCAATTATAACATACAATGCACCATTATGCTATTTAGATACTTCACTATTTTGAGGCGCCAGTTTTCCTCCATCACTTAAATCCACAGTTCTGGAATTAAGCCAGTCATTCTCTTCATTAGATGAGTCATAATAAATAGTATATCCGTTAGATATAATATTATCTAAGCTTTCATCTTTATCTGCAAATACAGTAACATATGAATCTCCGGTCACAACCCATTCGGAATTTACATCCAAAGAAATTTTAATATTCTTTCCTGTATGGTTACCATTCACAGTTCCTGTAAATATACTTGAATCCGTTAATTCCAATGCAAATGAACTGTCTTTATCACAAAGAACATCCCCGTTAAATTTCTGAGCCTTTCCTTTCAGGATAAAAGCACCACCACTTTCCGTCTCATCCGCATCACTTGCGGATACCTGTACAAGAATTCCACTTTTGTAATTTAATAATGTGTTTTCAAATGTTGCCTCAGCTTCTGTATCGCAAATACTGATCATTGGTCCGTCAGATTCTGTTGTAATAGTTGAATTCTTTACAGATAACTGTCCTTTCTCCTCTGTTTCATTGAAAGACTTTCCCTGGCAAAATGATATGCCATTTTCTCCTGCTCCATCCAGTTCACATTTTTCCAGCATGAGAAAATTGTTATCTTCTATAACTGCAACTTCTCCCTTTTGTGACCTTCCCTGAATATTCTTTAATGTAATATCCCCCGTAGAATACACACATGGACTTTTCTTTCCCAATGCTTTCAACGTACCCCCATTCACAGTAATCATTCCGCCACCCAGTCCTGTTGATATAGGTGCACAGTTTTTCCCTTCTGTGATAATATCAACATTTGTTGCTGCAATAGATCCACCATAAACTGCAGATAGTCCCCTTGAAGACTCTCCTTTTGTATGAATCTTCAGATTGTCACTCGATATTTTCGTATCCTCTCCTATTGCAAACACCGCATTTGCACCTTTTGCATCTGATGTTAATGAAGAATCATAAAATTCTGCTGTACTTGCATTTTTTACAGCAAAAATGGCATTTAATCCCCAACGTTCACTGATATCAACACGAGTACTGTCTCCATCCTTTTTTATATTTGCTCCCGATATTTTTAAGACTCCCTGATTTGTGACCAGGATCACATTTTCATCTTCATCTGTCGATTCGAACGATTCATTCAACGAATTTTCTTCTGTGCCGTCAATCATATAAACAGCATTTAATTTTACAGATTCTCCCAAATCATTCTCGCTGTCTTTTATGTTGTTTTGTGTATTCTTATCTGCTTCTTTTGCACTCTCTGTTGAAGATTCTGTTTTGGTTACGCCATTTACAGATGTATTTTTGCTGCATCCTGTTATCATTACAGAAATGATAGTTATTGCTGTCAGTAACGCTAATGCCCTCTGTTTCTTCATCAGTGTCTTCCTCCATTTATATAAAATACCCCACCATTGATTTTAAATATCTATAATGACAAAAATATGTTTATATTGTGATAATTTTGTGTTCTTTTACGCAAAAAAACCTTGTGGATCTTTCCACAAGGTTTTGAACGTGGGCGAGAGGATTCGAACCCCCGACCTTTTGGTCCGTAGCCAAACGCTCTATCCAGCTGAGCTACGCCCACAAAACTGCTTACTGTTTCACAGCGAAATTAATTATAACCTGATTTTTTTGTATTGTCAACACATATTTTCATTTTTCTGATTTTTTTGTCTCTTTTTATTTTTATTTATCCATTCTTTTCAATTCTGGACTTTACGTTCTTACCGTGTACATGCTAATATGACATATATGAAAGATACATATCGGCACTGCCGTATATTTCAGAAAGGATGCTATATGACAAAAAAAATTGCTGTAATTAATGACTTATCCGGATTTGGGCGCTGTTCACTGACTGCTGCCATCTCCGTTATATCTGCCATGGGTGTTTCACCATGCCCGCTTCCAACAGCTATCTTAAGTGCTCAAACCGGGTATCCCAGCTATTATTGTGATGACTATACGGATAAGATGGATTTTTTTCGGAGCGAATGGCAAAAGATGAATGTTTCATTTGATGGAATTTATACAGGCTTTGTTGCAAGCGAAAGGCAGATTCATCAGATTTTTAATTTTTTAGATACTTTTCATAATCCGGGAACATTTCTTCTTGTGGATCCTGTTATGGGAGATGATGGAATTACTTATGATATGTTTACTCCTTCCCTTCTCACTCAAATGAAACGGCTCTCTTCAGAAGCCGATGTGATCACTCCAAATCTCACCGAACTGTGTCTGCTGACTGATACAGACTATAAAGAAATTATAAATATTTCGGATTACCGTTCCATGATCATAAAGCTTCAGTCACTGGCACAAAATTTTTGCAAAGATGGACCCAAACATATAATTATAACCGGAATACATTTTACCAATGAATCCGGAACTGAACACATGGGAAACCTCTACGTTACCGAAGATGAATGTGATCTTTTGTCGTTTCCTTATGTAGGAGGCAGCTATTCCGGTACCGGAGATTTATTCGCATCCTGCCTTTGCGCAGGTATCGCAAGAGGTGACGATATTCCATCCACTATAAAAAAAGCGGGAAAGTTCATTGAACTTTCCCTCATAGATTCTGTAAAAGAACAGATTGACCGCAATGACGGTGTAAACTACGAAAAATATCTTTCTCTGTTAATATGATTATAATGTATGAATAAATCTCATGAATGCATCTCGGCCTTCCGGGGTGCATTTGTATACCCCAGCATCTTCAAGTACATGTACAAATGTATTTCCAATTTCTTTTTTCAAAATGTCTGTTACATTTTCTTTTGTAATCACATCATAATTTGGAAGAAATCTTTCTACCCATTCTGCATGTTTTTCTATTTTTTCGTTACTTCTGATATCCTTGCCTTCCGTAAGGTATTCGCCAAGAAGCTCTATTTCCTCTTTAAGTCTGGACGGAAGGACTGCAAGTCCCATGACTTCTATCAATCCAATATTCTCTTTTTTAATGTTATGGTATTGGGCATGCGGATGGTATACCCCTAACGGATGCTCTTCCGTTGTAATATTATTTCTGAGTGTAAGATCAAGTTCATACATGTCGCCGGACATTCTCGCAATTGGTGTTATTGTATTATGTGGTTCACCGTCCGTCTCTGCGAAAATAAAAGCATCCTCATCTGTATAATCTCTCCAGCTTTTAAGCACATGGTCTGCGAGTTCAATAATTCTTTCTACATCTTTTCCTCTCAGACGCAGTACAGAAAGTGGCCATTTTACAATACCTGCCTGGACATCCTCATATCCCGGTATCACAACTTCTTTCTCAATCGGAGCCTTTGCCATAGCAAAGGTATAATGTCCACCCTGAAAATGATCATGACTTAAGATGGAGCCTCCCACAATCGGAAGATCTGCATTAGATCCAAGAAAATAATGTGGAAACATTTTTACAAAATCAAACAACTTTATAAAAGCAGCTTTCTCAATCTTCATCGGTACATGCTGTCCGTTAAATACAATGCAGTGCTCATTATAATACACATATGGTGAGTACTGAAATCCCCACTGGCTTTCGTTGATTGTAATCGGAATAATTCTGTGGTTTTCTCTCGCCGGATGATTAACTCGCCCTGCATATCCTTCATTTTCCATGCAAAGGAGACATTTCGGATAACTGCTTGCTTTTGCATTCTTTGCTGCAGCAATCGCTTTCGGATCTTTCTCCGGTTTAGAAAGATTTACTGTTATATCAATCTCGCCATAAGGAGAATCCACCTTCCACTTCATATCTTTTTTCACGCGATATCTGCGAATATAGTCACTATCCTGGCTCAGTTTGTAAAAATAATCAGTAGCTTCCTCCGGAGAAGATTCATACCTGTCCCAGAACTCTTTCTGAACCTGTGACGGTCTCGGCATGAGACAATTCATAAGCTTTGTATCAAACAGATCACGATATACGATACTGTCTTCAATAATTCCTCGTTCTACAGCCTCATCGAGAAGATTCTTCAGAACTTCTTCCAATTCAATCTTATTAATATCTATTTCTGTATCTTCATACGTATCCTCCCGAAAAAGTTCTAATAGAAGATTCGTTGTATATATTCTTTCACATTCCGGCACAAGACCTGTAGTGATACCATATTCCACTAATTTTTTAATATTCTCCGATAACATAAGTAAACCTCCCGATCTATAATTTTTTTGCTCCGTCTCCCATATCTACCACATAGAACTCTGCTTTATGTCCTACTTTTTCCTGATAAGTTTTTCCGATTTCTTCAATAAATCTGTCAACAGTATCATTTTTTACAATGCTGACAGTACATCCTCCGAAACCGCCTCCTGTAATACGGGAACCAATCACTCCCGGCATAGCCTGTGCAAGATCAACCAGTATATCAATTTCTTCACAGGATACCTCATAATCATATCTCAGTGACTCATGGGATTCGTTCATCAGTCTTCCGAAAAGTTCTACATCATCTGCTTTCAAAGCCTCTACAGCACGGATTGTTCTGCGATTCTCATATACCGCATGCTTTGCACGTTTCTGCCTGATTTCATCTTTGATAGCGTCTTTATGTGCTTCAAACTCCTCCTCAGTAAGGTCTCCGAGTGTTTTAATATCTACAACCTTCTGAAGTTCTTTCAACGCAGTTTCACATTCATTTCTGCGATCGTTGTATGCTGAATCCACAAGGCTGTGTTTAACTTTGCTGTTTGTAATCACTATTTTTTCATCTTTCAGTTTTACCGGTGCATACACATATTCTAATGTACTTGTATCAAGGAAAATCGCATTGTCTTTTTTTCCCATAGCACTTGCAAATTGATCCATGATTCCGCAGTTACATCCATTAAAATTATTCTCTGCATCCTGACCGATCAGTGCAATGTCCACCATTGATACATCAAATCCAAAAGTATCTTTTACAATAAGACCTGTGAGCACTTCTAAAGATGCTGATGATGAAAGACCTGAACCATTTGGGATATCGCCATAAATAAGAATATCCATTCCATGTGTAAGTTTATAACCTCGTTTTTCAAATGCCCACATAACCCCTTTCGGATAATTTGTCCAGGAAGCTTTCTCCGTCGGCACCAGCTCATCAAGACTTGCCTCTGCTATACCTACAGCCGGAATATTTATGGAATAAAAACGTACTTTTCTGTCTTCTCTGTTCCTTACAACACCATAGGTACCCAGAGTGAGTGCACACGGGAATACGTGTCCTCCACTATAATCTGTGTGCTCTCCTATGAGATTTACACGTCCGGGAGCAAAATATGTATGAACTTCTCCGCCTTCTCCAAAAGTTTCGTAAAATTTCTGAACTAATTTTTCTACCATTGTTTTTTCTCCATTCATTTTTTTATAACGCTCATAATTACTCTTGCAAGAAACATCTTGCTGCTTTATGATTACTATAATAATGAGAATATTTTGCAGATACAATAAGAATATTTGAAGGTTTTATAAGGATATTGAGGTTTTAACACAATGGCAGAAAAAAAAGAACAAATCACTACAGAAAAAAACAAAAAAGAAATCAAAGACCATGGGAATTACTCATTTCCGGTAAATATATGTACCGAATCCATTCAGAAATATGAACATAATTCCTTTTTATGGCATTGGCATCCTGAGATTGAACTGACCTTCATCCTGTCAGGCACCATGGAATATCATGTCAATAATCAAAGCTACATTTTATCAGAGGGCGAAGGACTTTTCGGCAACTGCAATACTCTGCATTCAGGATATATGAAAGACGGAAAAGAATGCAGCTATCTTTCTATTACTTTTCATCCTCGCTTTCTTTACGGTTATGAAAACAGCATTCTCCAGACAAAATATATTGATTTTATCACCCACAATGAATCATGGTCTTCCTTAAAGCTTACCCCAAATATTTCCTGGCATAGTGAGATTCTTTCTCTTATGCGTGAAATCTATTCGCTATCTGACACTTTACCATATGATTATGAGCTTCGTGTACACATGTTGCTTATGGAAATCTGGGAGAAACTCTATCACTATTATGCTTCTCTTCCCGAAAAAGACCGTAACCCTCAGAAACACCTGCAGCGTCTCAGGGAAATCATTACATATATCCAGGAACACTATTATCAGGATATCACTCTTGATGAAATTGCAGACCACATAAATATCTGCAAAAGTGAATGCTGCCGATTTTTTAAAAAGCATATGAACATGACTATCTTTGAATATATTTTATTTCTCCGCATCCAAAACAGCCTGCCAATGCTCAAAAACGGAGATAGCATCACTCAGGTTGCGGGAAAAGTTGGATTTTCAAGCCCTGCTTATTATGGACAGATATTCAAGCGCTATATGAAATGTTCCCCAAGAGAATATCAAAAAATGTCAGAATAATGTTTCCCCTTTCTCCCCATTTGTGTTATAATAATCCAAGTGAGCAAAAATCACATATTAATGGAGACGTACCGAAGTGGCCGTAACGGGGCTGACTCGAAATCAGTTTATCGGTTTAACGCCGGTACGAGGGTTCGAATCCCTCCGTCTCCGCTTTATAAAGAGGACCTGCCGGATAAGAATCGTCCATTAATTATTTCTTATCCGGCAGGTCTTTTTCTTCCGATTTTCTTAAGGAATTTTATAAACATTTTCCTGTTTTGACACATCTGTTTCACAATTGTTTTTTATAATAAACTTATCAAATAAAGAAGACGACGGTTGTACTTGAAATGCCGTGTATGGCCGTTGGACTTCGCCTAACAATTCCTTTATCTGTCGTCATATAGTGTCAGATAAGTTGCTATAAATAATTAAGTTTTCCCCCTCCAGAGACCGGTGCTTAACACACCGGTCCCTCTCTTTTTATAATTCAGCTTTCTCCGCTTCCTCTAAAACAACCTTCCAGACATGTTTATATGGAAGATGCTGTTTCCTTGCCAATAAAGCCACACTTTCATACTCAGGATAAAAAACTGTTTTTCCGCCTGCTTCACATACTTTTACCTGTGCATCCCCAAGCGAAGTACTGACGGTACATATCTTGCGTTTTAACACCGAACGCTCCATTCTGCACCGACGTACACCGATCGTTGTTGTCTCATTAAAAAGGATTTCCTGCATGACAGACACTTTGTCTTCGCTGCATATCACATTAATCTGATATGCCGGGCGATTTTTTTTCATAAATACCGGTGTGTAGCTCACATCTCTTGCACCATTCTCAAAGAGACGTTCCATAACGTATCCGAGCATTTCCCCGGTACAGTCATCAATATTACTTTCAAGCTTATAAATTATATCTTCCGGAAATTCTCCACCATTTTCTTCTTCAATGAGCATTGCACGAAGGATACTTACTCTGCCATAGTCTCTTTTTCCAGCTCCCATACCTGATGCAATAACCCGATATTTTTCCGGAAGTTTTTTTGACGTGCAGATTGCTGCCACAATCGCTGCTCCGGTAGGAGTGACAAGTTCAGCTTCCGTATTGGTAAGATGCAGTGCAATTCCATGTTCTGATACAATGTGCATAACTGCCGGGACCGGAACCGGAAGAATTCCATGAGCACATCTGACGGTTCCTCTTCCTTCATAAAGTTCAGGTACAATGACCTCTGATACAGCCAGATTATCCAGGCAGACCGCTACTGCTGCAATATCTACAATAGAATCCACTGCGCCTACTTCGTGAAAATGTACCTGATCTACAGTAGAACCATGAGCTTTGGCCTCTGCTTCAGCAAGTACCTGAAAGATATCTTCTGCGATTTTCTTGGCACCCATATTCATCTCTGAAGCCTCAATAATTTCAATTACCTCATGAAGTCCTCTGTGTACATGATGCGTATGCTCATGATTGTGCCCATGGCTATGCTCATGGTCGTGATTGTGCTCATGACTGTGGTCATGGTCGTGATTGTGCTCATGGCTGTGGTCATGAACATGCTCTTTATGTCCATATAAATATTCAATATCATGATCATGATTTTCATATTTTTCATCTAGAATAACATGAAAATCACAACAATCCAGACCGCATTTTATTACACGGCTGATTTTAACGCTATAACCCTCAAGAGGAAGAGTGTTAATCTGTCTCAATAATTCCTCTTTATCCGCACCCAGATCAAGAAGCGCTCCCACTGTCATATCTCCGCTGATTCCACTGTAACACTCAAGATATAATGCTCTGCTGTTTTTTTTATCTGTTTTCATCTGTAATTACTCTCCTAATCGTATTTATCGTTTATCCACTGCAAGTTTGTTCATCTGTGCAGCAAGATAACCAGCTCCGTATCCATTGTCAATATTTACTACTGCAACTCCATTTGCACAGGAATTAATCATAGTAAGGAGCGCTGAAATCCCTTTCATATTTGCTCCATATCCCACAGAGGTGGGAACAGCGATCACCGGTTTGTCTACCAAACCTCCTATGACACTTCCGAGAGCTCCTTCCATACCGGCAACTGCAATTACACAGTTCGCTTTCTGGATTGTCTCCAATTTTGATAACAGACGATGAAGTCCGCTGACTCCCACATCATACACACGTTCAACGCATACTCCAAAATATTCTGCAACCTGAGCTGCCTCTTCTGCAACAGGAATATCTGCCGTACCGGCAGTACATACAGCAATCAGACCTGATCTTTTTTTGCCTTCCTTTTCAATTTTTATAATCCGGGAAATCTCATCATATTGTACTTGCGGATACTCTTCTTTCAAATATTCATACTGCTCTTTCGATGCTCTTGTTCCGAGCACTTCTCCTTCTTCTTCATAAATCCTCTTAAAAATTTCCAGAAGATGGCTATTTGCCTTACCACTGCAGAAAATTACTTCCGGAAATCCGAGGCGAAGTTTCCTGTGAGTATCTATTTTCGCATACCCAAGCTCTTCAAACGGCTGTCTTCTCAGATATCCTTCTGCTTCTTCTATGGAAATCTCACCGTTTTTTACTTTTTCTAAAATATCATGCGTATCCATATTTCCTCCTTAAAACCAAACCTTTTACTATCTTATCACCCTTCCTGTAAAATGAACAGACAATTTATCAGATAAACTTATTAAAGGAATCCAAATATTCCCTTACATCTTTGCAGCACATTACTCCACTCATAACACAGGCACCTTTCGCCCCTGCCTTCCGGACCTCAGCCATATTATTCGCACTGATACCACCAATGGCATAAACCGGGACAGACACACTTTCACATACGTTTTTCAAAAACTTCAATCCTCTTCCCGGAAGTCCTCTCTTACAGTCAGTTTCAAATATATGCCCCGCAGTTATATAAGTACATCCAAGCTGGCAGGCCTCAATAGCGTCTTCTTTCGAATGACAGGATGCTCCTATTTCCTTAAATATTTTTTTCTTTTCATCCGGAACAGTTCGGAGAATATGAAGCGGCAAATGAATTGCATTACATTTCAGTTCCACAGCTACTTCCCAAAAGCTGTGCAAAATACAAGGTGTCCCATGCCTTTTGCAAATCTCTGATACATTCTTCGCAAGTTTTCTGTAATCATCCTCAGACAAATATTTTTCCCTAAGAATAATTCCGGCCGGATGTGCTGACGCAACCTGGTCTATACGAAACAAAAAATCTTCTCTGCAAAGAGAACGGTTTGTAACACATATAATATCAGACATAAAGATAATCATTCAGAACCGGCTGCAGGCCTTGTGCAGCAATATCCTGATACATCTTATCGAGACTTCGGTTATCGTCAATCTCAAACTGCTCATCACCCTTTTCGCCGCCTGACTCCTTTCCGCTGTATTTACTTTCATGATCGCCAATTCCTGTTGAAACACCTGCGGAAATTTTTGTCGCCGCAATCTTTACAATACCATTGCGAAATTCTGCGCTCTCCCTGGATGATACAGTAATTCCTGCAAATGGCAGGAATATACGATATGCACAGATAATCTGACAAAGCTGTTTTTCATGAACATCCAGAGGATTGATCTTATCATTGTTGATAATAGGACGCAGTCTCGGGCAGGACAAAGACATCTCTGCGTGAGGATATTTCCGCTGAAGATAATAAACATGAAGGGCACTTGCAAGTGCATCTTTTCTAAAATCAGAAAGTCCTAAAAGTGCCGAAAACGCCACTCCTCTCATACCACCTCTCAGCGCCCTTTCCTGTGCGTCAAAACGATACGGCCACACACGCTTATGCCCCAAAAGATGCAGTGTCTCATATTTATCCGCATCATAAGTCTCCTGAAAAACCGTAACATAATCGGCCCCACATTCATGAAGATAACGATATTCATCCGTGTTGACAGGATAAATCTCAAGTCCTACCATACGGAAATATTTTCTAGCCAGTTTACAAGCCTCGCCTATATAATTCACGTCACTCTTTGCACGGCTCTCTCCCGTAAGAATAAGAATCTCCTCCATACCACTGTCAGAAATAACTTTCATCTCATGCTCAATCTGCTCCATACTGAGCTTCATTCGATTGATGTGATTATAACAGTTAAATCCGCAGTAAACACAATAGTTTTCACAGTAATTTGCAATATAGAGAGGAGTAAAAAGATACACCGTATTTCCGAAATGCTTACTTGTTTCTAATCGTGCTCTCTGCGCCATCTGCTCTAAAAACGGTTCAGCCGCAGGGGAAAGCAGGGCCTTAAAGTCTTCAATCGAACATTTCTCATGCTCAAGCGCTGCTTTTACATCCTTTGCAGTATATTTTAGATAGTCATAAGAATTCATCTGCCGCATCACATTCTCACAGACATCTGATTCTATCTGCTCCATTCCCGGCAAATATTCCATATGATTTTTTCTGGAAGCCGGATTTGTCTCTAACTCATGCTTTCTTTCAAGTGCTGCAGGCGACAGATACTCCGAATCTATAAAAAACTGATTTTCCATATTCTTCACCTCTCTTAGTCTCTGAGAAATCCTGTCAATGGATCCGATGCTGATGCTCCACGGGTAAGAACTCTGCCAAGTCCTGAAAGGTATGCTTTTCTTCCGGCCTCGATAGCCTGTCGGAAAGCTGCTGCCATCATCGGAAGATCCCCAGCTGTTGCAAGTGCAGTATTTGCCATAATGGCTGCCGCTCCCATTTCCATAGCCTCACATGCCTGGGAAGGTCTGCCGATACCTGCATCTACAATGACAGGCAGATCAATTTCATCAATCAGAATCTGGATAAATTCCTTTGTTGCAAGTCCCTTATTAGAGCCGATCGGAGATGCCAATGGCATAATTGTAGCAGCACCTGCATTGACAAGATCACGGGCAACATTGAGATCCGGATACATATACGGCATAACGACAAAACCTTCTTTTGCGAGAATTTCTGTTGCTTTTATTGTTTCCTGATTATCCGGAAGCAAATATTTTGAATCACGCATGATCTCAATTTTCACAAAATCACCACAGCCCAACTCACGGGCAAGTCTTGCTATTCTCACTGCCTCCTCGGCATTTCTCGCGCCACTGGTATTAGGGAGTAATGTAACACCCTCCGGAATATAATCAAGTATATTTTCCTGATCTTTTGTGTTTGCTCGGCGAACTGCAAGTGTAATAATCTGTGCACCCGCATCCTGAACCGCCGCTTTAATCAGATTCAGAGAGTATTTTCCCGAACCAAGAATAAATCGAGAGTCAAATTCATGGCCACCAATAATTAATTTATCATTATTCATTTTGTAATCCTTCTTTCTTTATACTTCAAATTGTTCTGCTAAAATTCTTAAAACAGTGTGCGCCTGATGCGCAGCACACAACATCACTCGTGAAGATACAAGTCCAATATCCTCTTTCACATCACTGACTTCATCTCCGCAGAGATAAAAATATTTTGTAATTCTTCTGGTCCTGATACTGTTTGCACTTCCAAGTCCGGCCATTCCCGATGCTGCTATCAGAAACTTTCCCGGAAACCTTTCAAGAACGGTATTGGTAAGCATAGCTTTTGCTTCAGCATCATCAAATGCTTCACAGATGATATCGGCATTACTTAAAAGTTCTGTTACATTACTTTCAGTAATCCGAACACTATGGGTTTCAAGTTCCATATAAGGCGCAATTTCCATAATATTTTCTGAAAGAGCTTCTGTCTTTAAGCAGCCGATCTGAGATGCTTTATACTGTTGCCTGTGAAGATTAGTAATATCCACACGGTCAAAGTCAATCAGAATTAACTTTCCGACGCCTGCACGGGCCAGTGAGATCGAAATATTTGAACCAAGACCTCCCAATCCACACACAGCTACCGTTGCGTTTGCAAATTTATCCTGCAATTCTTTTCCATTGCGTTCTTCCAAAGCCTTTCTTATCTCTTCTTTCGTCGGTATCATCTTAGCCTCCTCCCACAAAGCTGACAACTTCAAGGACATCGGCATCTGTCAGCACAGTCTCATGATACATAGACTTAGGTACGATCTCGCCGTTGCGTTCTACTGCGATCCGCTTTGGATCATAATTTGTTGTATCCAGATATTCCGCTACGGTTTTTCCAGCAACATCCAGACACTCTCCATTGATTTTAACCATACTTCTTACCTCCAATCATAAAACTAGATTACACTTCCCATAGAAATTCATTACATAAAAAGCGGGAAGCTACTGATCTGGTAACTTCCCGTTAAAATACGCATGTATTAAGGCATCCCTACGTTGGCATTATCCAAATCAGGTTATGGGTCGAAACAGCAACAGTTTCCTCTCAGCCGGCTCTATACCAGCTCCCCGTTAATAATTCACGTATTATTATAATCCTCTTATTTTGATATTACAAGTATTTTATAGTCAAATCCTGTTCTCTCCATAAGCTCAAGATACGGTTCAGGATCAAAATATTCCGGCGAATATACTCCTGCATCTTTCCATATTCCCCGACCGATAAGTTCGATAAATAGCGCCGCCCCAAAACCTGTCTGGGCCGTCACAGCCTGATTATGCCAGCGTTTCATGGATTTTTTGTTATCAAATGGCTGGTAGATAAAACATTCTTTTTTTCTTCCATCCTTTTTCCCGATACAATGCACTCCCACTACCATTTTACCTGTCATCTCTTCTCCGATATCCTTTGGCTGAGGCGCACACGCAGCCACTACATCCCGTGGCACTACCTGTACATCTCCTACCTGTACCGGATGTATGTTACGAAGTCCCAGGTGATCCAGTACTTTCAGTGCCTGAATCAGATTTTCATCCAGACTGATCTTAAAGCTGGCTCTTTTTAATCCATACTGCCTGAGATATCTTGGCATTGTGACAACTTCCTCATGTTCGACTTTTACAAGGACGTTTTCACCTACTCCTTCCGGCATATCAAAAGTTTCTTTTCCGGCAAATGCTTTTTCCACAAAAAATCCACCCTTAGACTCATCATACTCTACATTTGGATTCATCACTTCATCAAGCACCGTCCATACATTAAAACCAAAAGTGATATCATCTGGATCAGCACCCGGAACCGATAGATTTCCCCCATCTTTTACATGCACTTCCGTAAGTTCATCAAAAAGCTCTGTCGCTGCATATTTAGCAAATACGTTCACAACTCCGGGGTCGATTCCCATACAGATCAGTGCCATTCTCCCAGCCTGTTTCCATCTATCGTGCCTGTCAAAATTGTATTTTGTCATAGGCTCTTTATAACTATTTTCTATTCCCAGTCCATATTCCGGATGTTCTTTTGGGACTGACCAAGTCCCCATATTGCCATAATCTGCCCCTCCTTCGTATGCCGCATCAAAAATGATGTTACTTGCAAAAGGCGGAGCTGCATCCATGACAAAATCAATGTTATGTTCCCTGATTAAATCTTTTAATATTTTTCCATCAGTTGCATCTGCCTGAGCTGCCTGAAAACGTTCGTCTTCATCCAGAATGTGGACAACCTCTTTTGCACGTTTCAGATCATAATCACAGACAAGAACATAAGAAAGCCACTCTCTCTTCGGATCTCGCCATTGTAATATCTTCAGGATACTTTCCCCTACTGCTCCGCTTCCAACTAACATCATTCTCATATTCATTCCCTCCATTTTCATTCAAATATGATACATTTCATCTTCCTGAATATGGATTTCCTGTTTTCAATTTATCTATTTTTGCATATAAAAACAGAGAAACACAGATGCATACACTCAAAAGATATGCATCTATATCTCTCTGTCCTTTTGCCAGTTGGTTCTAGCCTCGTAGGCGATGTGTTTTTTACACATTCTCTCCAAAGATTCGTCCGACTGCCTTCCTTTTGCCTGTCAGTTTCCGCGGAAAACAAGATGATTTTTCCGGTTTGCTTCTTCGGCCCCAAATTGGTGTCTAGGGCAGTCATCTTCCGACATATTCATTTATCATATAATTTATCTGTTTTTTACCAGATTGCCATTCTCATCACGATAATATTTTGGGACAAAACTATCTTTGATACGAATGATATAATGAACTTTAAACTTCTCGTCATAAGTTCCTTTGTATTTTCTAATCCAGCTTTCAAAAACTGCTTTGTTGGAATCTTCTGTTTTTACAGATTTATCCTTATGCCATATTGCATCATGTCCGCTGGCAAATACCGTTCCGTTGCCTCGATATACATAGGTATGACCTTTTCCTATGATAACATCTCCAACTTCAATCTTCCC
This sequence comes from Lachnospiraceae bacterium, assembly GCA_051888795.1. Classification (GTDB taxonomy): domain Bacteria; phylum Bacillota; class Clostridia; order Lachnospirales; family Lachnospiraceae; genus MD308. The sequence continues at coordinate 26,572 of JBJFCD010000050.1, forward strand.
TTCTTTCATAAGAGTTCCGAATGATTTTTGCTTCGCATTAATAATCTCACAGTTTGCATCCAGCTTAGATTTTAGTTTTTTCGAGCCGGAATTATAATTACGGATATTTCCATTACCGTCACCATAAAATTTTTCACTGCTGCTTATGAGCCCCATATCGCGAAATGCCCAGTTTGCAATAGAAGCGCAGTTGCCTCCACGAATTTTTCTTGAAAGCATATCTTCAAAAGTTCCACTTTGCGCAACATATTTACTGCTGTTGGAATATACCCACTTTTCTCCTTTTTTTACGGCATTTTCAAGCACACTGTTATAGTAGTTTCCACATGCTACCATAGCCTCCGGTCCCGTCAGCTGACCACTTGTATTTTTAACCGTCTCAGGCTCTTTTACTTTAGAAGACGTTGTTGTCTTAGTAGTAGTTGTCTTCTTGGAAGAAGTCGTTTTCTTAGTAGTAGTTGTCTTCTCAGAAGAAGTCGTTTTCTTAGTAGTTGTCTTCTCAGAAGAAGTCGTTTTCTTTGCAGACGTTGTCGTCTTCTTGGCGGTGTCCTCTTCTTTAGTTTCTGTACCGGTATCTTTAGATTGCGCCTGTGCATCTTTTGATTCAGAAGTATCTTTTGTCTTTTCTTCTGCAGTCTCACTCTCAGTCTTATCTGTATCATCCGACTGCTCTTTATCCACATCTTCTTCCTCTACAGTAACCGGAATGGACATCGTAGAAGGACCGATACTGCAATTTACTACTGTACTTCCCACACCTACTGGGGTAACCTCCCCATTTTCATCAACTATTGCGATGGATTCATCCTGAGAAGTCCATGTTATTTCCTGATCTTCGACACCCATAACAGATACCGTCTTTGTATTCTCCTCATCCATTTTCAGGGACGATTCACTCATCTGGACAATTGATACATCACAGGAAAAAGTTCTGTCTTCTGCCGTGGCGGTTATAGTCGCCTTTCCAGCTCCTACACCTTTCAGCACACCGTTTTCTACTTTTACTTTCGATTCATCACTGCTTGCCCATGTGACCTGATTATCACCCGCATTGGCAACCTCAAGTACAGAATCCATACCTACAGCCGTAAACGCCTGACTTGGCATGGTCATAACATGTACTTTTCCGCTAATCTCCTGTCCGTCTATAGAGCATGTGACCTGCGTCTCTCCGCCATTCACTGCTTTTATATTACCGGATTCATCCACACGTACTATATTTCTGTCTGCAGATTTCCATTCGATTCCTACAGCGTCAAATCCTTCACCACTAGTTAAGGGTGAAGAATACTCTTCACCCGTCTGCAGGAAAAGATCAGAATCTTTCATATCCACAACATTCACTGTTGTCTCAAGAGTCTCATTATCTCCTGTCTGACAGGTTACAACTGCCGTACCGGCATTAACTCCCGTTATCACACCATTCTCATCGATTGTAGCAATCGAAGAATCCTGTGTGGTCCAGCCTTTTGGTGTCCCTGAAATCTTATCATTCGTAGATAACTGCATCTGATTACCGGCAAACAAATATGGTTTATCGGCAACAATGCCTGCCACATGGATCGTCTGGGTTACTTCCAGACCTTTATCGCTACATATAACTGTAGCATCTCCATCCTGAACTGTAACAAGATTGCCATTCTCAATCCTGATCACACTTTCATCACTGGAATAAAATTCCGCTTCTGAAGACGCTCCGGCAATCTGCGGTTTACAGGTCTGACCTGTAAGCATAGTAGCTTCATCACTTTCAAATCCAAGAACAGAAACTTTACATTTCATAGTGCGAAATGGAACTTTAATTTCCACTTCCGTCTCCCCCGGACCATAAGCCTCTACTTTACCGCCTGGCTCTGTAGCTATCATGTTTCCATCTACAACTTCATATTTTGCTATCATCTGCAATACAGGGTTTGTTAACTCTATCTGCGCATTGTCACCTACAGTCATTGTCAGTGAGCCTGTTTTCAGCGCACCAACCAGAAATGCAGGAGCAATCGCAAGAATCATCACGCAGATAACAGCAATGACAGCGATTCTTATCTTACCGTTCTTCAATTTTTTCTCCCCTTTCAATTATATGTCCCCTTATTGTAGATTACCATATAATGGAAGAGTTGTCGATAAATAATTTATATTTTTTTAATATTTAAAATATTTAAAACCTTCCGCCGCCACCTCCATGACTTCTTCCTGAAGAACTGCTGTGAGTGGTACTTCCACCCTCTTTTTCTGGTTTTTTTGTCCTGCTTACTGTATGGTACAAAAACCTATCTGTCTGCTTTGTAATATTCTGACTTCCTTCTCTCACATATCCAGATGCGGCAGCCTGCATTCTGACATTCTTCATTTGTTTTTTCATAACTGACATGGGAAATCCTGCAAGCAGAAATCCGAAAAGTAAGGAACCCAGAATCCAAATCTTACTGACACCTTTTGATTTTTCACTTCCAATATCATATGGATTTCCTTCTTTTGCCTGTGTTACCAGATTATCGCATGTATCAGCAAATATCTCAAACGCTTCTTCATAATCGCCATCACTCATTTCCGGCAGAAACTGATCTGAGAGATAGGAAACTCCAGCATCTGTAATCGCTGTAATTCCATATCCACAAGTAGAAATATACCACTCCCGTTCTTCCATACTCACCAACAGCAAAGCTCCATCCTTTTCTTCTCCGAACCCATATCCATTATAGTCGTAGAAATCATCTGCGTAATCCTGTGCCGACTCTCCCTCCATAGATTTTACACATGCGATCACCACATCAAACTGCTGCCTTTCACTGATCTCATCCAGTTTTTCAAGTACATCCGCTTCCTCTTCCACTGTAAGAACATCTGCCGCATCCACCAGTCTCGGAAGCAACCGCTCCTGCGGAAGTGTCTGTGAATCACTTTCCTGCGCACATACCGGAAATACGGTCGTTCCCAGGAGCAGTGTAATAATACATCCAAGTATAATCTTTCGTTTCATTCCAAACACCCCCTACACCAATGACGTAATCCACAAAATGACATAAACAAGCACCGCAAGTCCTATCGACCAAATCGTTCTGAATTTCCAGTAAGCACCTTTATCAATTGGAAGATCCCCGACAAATTTTCCTGTCTGTCCGTTCATAGCAAACGTGTATGTTTTTCCCTTCCATATTGTGTTCAGGATCCAGACCGGATAGAGCGCATACTTTGCCTTTCCACCTGACAGCCGGATACTGCTGTTTTCCGGCATGACCGTAGCGTAACCGCCATTCACACTGGAAGCAAACACTTCTTCCGTACTGCGTCTGATTCGCTCATTTGCACGGTCTACGCTCTCCTTTGCATCCACATCATATTTATCCGCAAGAAAACCTGCCAGATATTCCGAGGTAAATGGAACTGCTTCAGAAAAATCATAAGGCTCAATAGATTCCATCAGATCATCCGGCATCTTGGAAGAACCATCTACCGGTACACGTTCAAATCCTACACTACCCCCTCTTACAACGGAATAAAACCTTGTCTCTACATAATCATATTTGCTATCGCTCCATGCCCGCACTTTTGTCGCTTTATACCGTACTTCTCCCTCTGCATCTGCATCAAAGAGCCAGAACGGCACATATATTCCTTTGATTTCTTCCAGATGATTCTCACTTTTAAACATCTTTGGAAGAAGAGGTTTTCCTTCCATATGTTTCTTTAACTGTTCTTTTGCAGCCTTTTTATCTAACTTAAAAGGAATGACATAGTCGGGCTTCAATGCACCGGAAAACTGTCCTTTCATCACCACATGGTTCCCGCAGTATGGACAGCTTGTAGCAGCTGTATTCTCATCCCCGATAATCTCTCCTCCGCAGGACTGACAGATATAGACTCTCATTCCATCAGTCTCTCCATCCTGCCATTCTCCTCCGACTTTCGTCTCCCATGTCATATCATCTTCCGGAAAATTTTCTAATTCTTCTTCATATGTTTTTAATGCCCCTATGTCAAATTCCGTCTCACAATACGGACATTTCATCTTCTGTATGGAACTGTCAAATTCTACAGCTCCGCCACAGCAGGGACATTTATATTCCTGCAATGTACTCATTTTACTAACTCCTGTCTATATCCTTTTCTATAAATTATGAGGCATGCCACACTGGCATGCCTATATATCTTTATGACACCACGATGCCGATATCTAGCCTACGATATCACCGTCATCAAACGGATCCCCGCATTCTGGGCAGAACTTCGGCGGATTTTTCGGATCCTCTGGTTCCCATCCGCATTTATCACATTTGTACTGCGGAATTCCTGCCGGTTTCTTTGCACCACACTCTGAACAGAATTTTCCTTTGTTAAATGCCCCGCAAGTACAGGTCCATCCTTCCTGTGGAATCGGTCTTGGCGAACCACATTCTGCACAGAATTTTCCTTTATTTCCACTTGCACCACAAGCACAGGTCCATGTATTCTGTGTCGGTACTGCCTGCTGCACCGGCTGCTGTACTGCCTGCTGTTGTGCTGCCTGCTGCTGCCCCATTGCATACAGGTTCTGTGCATTTGCTCCGCCTGCTCCCTGTGCCATATTCATTCCCATGAATGCCATTGCCGGACCGGCACCTTCATTAGCTGCTGCCGCCTGCATTGCCGCTGCCTGTGCACCAACCATATGAGCCGCTGCCATAGTAGGATCGCGGAATGCTGCATTTCTCTGAAGTTCTTTAATCATAGCCTCATCTTCATCAGATGCCTTCACACTGGATACACCAAAGGATACAATCTCAATTCCGCGAAGATTTGCCCATTTCGAAGACAGCACCTCATTTAACGCCTGTGCGATTTCCATCGTATGTCCCGGAAGTGAACTGTAACGGATTCCCATATCTGAAATTTTCGCAAATGCAGGCTGAAGAGCTGTCAAAAGCTCTGATTTTAACTGCCCGTCTAATTTCTCTCTGGGATAATCTTCTTCCACATTTCCAGATACATTTGTATAGAACAAAATCGGATTAGTTACTCGGTAGCTGTATTCTCCAAAACAACGGAGTGAAATATCCATATCGAGACCAACGTTACGATCTACCACACGGAACGGAACAGGACTTGGCGTTCCGTATTTATTTCCTATCAGCTCTTTTGTATTTACAAAATAAACCCTCTGATCCTTTGGAGCTTCACCACCGAAAGTAAATCTCTTTCCGATATTATGAAATACATCTTTAATGCCGGTACTCAGATCACCGCAAAACAGTGATGGCTCTGTCGATGTATCATATGTATACTCTCCAGGCTCGGCGCAGACATCTACGACTTTTCCCTGCTCAACAATCAGCATACACTGTCCTTCATTTACCGCAATAACAGAACCGTTACTGATAATGTTTTCAAATCCCTTCGTATTAGAAGAACGCCCGGACGTTCTTTTCTGTCCTTTTTTTATGAGCACATCTTCCGACAACGTGTCACAATAAATAAACTCCTTCCATTGGTCAGCCAGTGTGCCGCCTGCTGCACCTGTAATCGCTTTTATTAATCCCATAATCTTTCCCTTTCTGAATATTCAATTCATAAATTACACTCTATTTCGTCTACATATGGTGCTATGAATATATGACTACCTATATTAATTATAGCTTCTTTTTTACAGTATTGCACTAATAATATTTTAGTTTCTTATTACATCAAAAAGCGTCTGTCAAAGAGACATACGCTTTATAATATAATCAGTAATAATTTATGTTGTGCATGAAGCAATATCTTTTACAACCTCTCCTGCAATAATAAGACCAGCCACTGAAGGAACAAATGCATTTGATCCTGGTATATCCCGTCTCTCGGTACATTTATGTTTTGCACCGGACGGACAGATGCAGTGTGTCCTGCAACTGATGGCCCTATCTTCGATAGGTCTGGTTGGTTTTTCTTTGGAATATACAACTTTGAGATGGACAATGTTTCTCTTCTTAAGTTCTCTTCTCATTACTTTCGCAAGAGGACATACAGATGTCTCATAAATATCTGCCACTTCAAATCTCGTCGGATCCAGCTTATTTCCAGCCCCCATACAGCTATTTTCCGACAGTTTTTCTTGTCGCAATGAGCTGACGGTTTAAATTTGTCAGACAAACTTTATCATCATCAATCAGATCAATAGCACCCACGCCGCTTCTTACCAGTGCTTCTACCACATACCCACCGACACCGCCAATACCAAATACTGCTATTCTCGCTTTGCTTAACTTGTCCATCGCCTCTTTTCCAAACAATAATTCCGTTCTTGAAAATTGATTTAACATTCCTTTAGTCCTTTTCTTTCAATTATAATTAAATCTTCCAATTTTCAAATATCGCTGTTGCTTCTTTTAGGAAATCATAAGATATGAAAATTGTATTGTCTTCAACTGTCTTATTTTCTTCAAAAATCGGATAAGGATTACATCCTCCCGCCTCTGTCTCTACCATATCTACCGTATAATGATTTCCACAATTTTGACAGACAAGATCGTCACCTTGCTGAACATAATATCCCCGACCGGAACTATAACATACCTGACAGGTATTAAACGCTGTACGGACATTACCCTTTGAATCTTTTACCGCAATAATTTCCATATTTGTCCCGTCTACTTCCACCGGATAAAACTGTGCTGATTCACCGACCTCATCTATAGGAATCTCAAGATTCTCTCCTTCACTGCAACATGCATTTTCAATATTGGAAGTCTTTTTATTCTATATGATCTACAATTTCGATATTTCCACGAATCATCCCCATCCAGCAAGTATATTGAATGTTCTCTATCTCTTTGGGAATAAACTCAATAATGTTTTCCCCTTCTTCAAAAAAATACTCAATCCCAAAGTCTTTAATAATCATTCTATTATTGCATCCGTTAATACTTCCTGAAGGAGCATCTATGCTCCATTTAACTGGAATTCCCACCTGAACTGTAATATCCGGATATTGTCAGGAAGAAAGGGTACTCTTTACAATTTGCACACCATCTACAATTTCCGCATTCGCCGTACTGTCTGTCGAAATACTCTGAGGTGAAAGTAATACCCCTGATAGACTTCCCCCTTGAAAAAGCATTGCAAGACCAAACACGGTTACAAGAACCGCACCAACATTTATAACCTCCTGTTTAAAACGACTTCCCAACACTGAAACAACCGAACTCAGCCCCATCATCAACGGAACTGTTCCCAAGCAGAACGTAAGCATAGAAAGTGCTCCGACCAGCGGATTTCCAGAAGCAAATGCGATAATTTGTAGAGCCTGTAACGATCCACATGGCATAAATCCATTAAGCAAACCTGTCATCAATGGTTGTCTTTTGGTTTTTCTTTGATTTTTTGAAGCAAAAAGTATTGGAATTCTTAAGTGAAACCTACGCAGTCCCGGAAAGATTCCTAACATATTGATTCCCATAATTACCATGACAATACCGGCAATCATCTTTATAATTCCTTGAATAAAAGTAGATACCCCAAATTGAGAATCCCCACTTATAAGCATCCCTGCCAATCCTAAAGCAGCTCCTATCAGAGTGTAAGATATCACTCTGCCCAGATTATAAAGAAATGCGGACCAAGCAGTGTAGAAACCGCCTTTTTTGTTTTCTTCTACATCTACTCCAGCGATACACTGTGACAGATTAATTCCTCCACACATAGCAATACAATGGACAGATGTCACTAAGCCGGTTACAAATAGCATTCCATATCCCATTTCTGTATCTGCAAGTTTTCCAGGCACAAGCATGTTCAGTATACCTAACTGTTCGAACAATACAAACATCGCAATTATAATAACCAACATACATATGCTTCCGACAGTGTTTTTATACTCTTCTTTTTCCTGTACTTCATATCCCAAGCTTTCAATCACATTACAAATTTGTTTAAAAGTAATACGTTCCGGATCATATAAAATATCTGCTGTGTTCTTACTGTAACTGACATCTATTTTTTCTATTCCAGATGTGTTTCCAAGTTTTCGCTCTATTCTGTTTTGACAATTGATACAAAACATTCCTTTTATGTAAAAATGTCTTTTAATTAAGCTCAATAGCGATCACCGTCTCCTGTTTTTATTCTTTTAATGCCTCCTGAATTTCCTCTTCACAAGAACGCATTGCATAAATAGTCTTTTGAATCAGATCATTTAATTCCCATCCTAGCATATCCGCGCCACGCTGAATAACTTCCCTTGAACAACCCGCAGCAAAATTGCTACTCTTGTATTTCTTTTTTACCGACTTTACTTCCATATCCTGCACACTTTTCGATGGTCGCATAAGAGCTACTGCACCAATTAAACCTGTCAGCTCATCTACTGCATACAATACTTTTTCCATCTCATGTTCCGGTTTTACATCCACTGTCAGCTCATATCCATGGCTGCATACAGCATGTATAATATCTTCTTCAACACCCGCATTTCTTAACAATTCCGGTGCTTTGATGCAGTGTTCTTCGGGATACTGTTCAAAATCGATATCATGAAGCAGTCCCACGATCCCCCAGTACTGTGCATCTTCACCATATCCCTGCTCATTTGCGTACCATTTCATAACACCTTCCACTGTCAATGCATGCTGGATATGAAATCTATCCTGGTTGTACTGTTTTAATAATTCAAATGCCTCTTCTCTTGATAGCTGTCCCATAATGTATCCGTCTCCTCTCTCATATATGTCCATAGAATCATAATCATCAAGAAAATTATATTTCTTTCCATCTTTCTGATATCCAATAACGGTTCGAAAGTTAATATTATAAACACTTTTGAAAATATTTGATTCAATCACATCACTTGTTTCCCTGAATCTTGAAATCAGTTCTTTCATCTCATCTCGCTTAGAACCCCTGCTACTATATTAAAAATATCACTTTCAAATACTGTAAGTGGAATTCTGAGCAATTTCGCATTATCCTGTATAATTACTGTTATAACCCAGATTCATATTTTCTATTTCATTGATCGTTATAGATTTCATATTCTAATTCTTCCTTATATTGCCTCTCCATATTCCAGCACTATATCCTTAAGATCCACACCCTGGTCTTTCATTTCCAGCATCCTTTTTGCCGGATTTGTACAATTTTCCATTCTTTCAAACAGTGGTTGCAACATTCTCTCTTCACCATATCCCCTGCTTTTCAATCCATCTGCTGCAAGCTCAAGTACTGATTTCACAAGTTCATGCAATTTTTTCTCATCGACAAAAGATGGCAATTCACTTTGGACAAACATTTTTCTCAGCTCTCCCGCAGTATATCCGTGATGATAGAGAACGTGATCCCCCTTAAACAGACTGTCAAGTTCCTTAAGATTTCTTTTTAATCCCAGATGAAAAGCCGCCACTGTCATGCTATCCTTGATCGGCTGACAGCACACACTTCGAAACTCAATCGTTCCCCGGAAGGTCAGATCTTCAAACTTAAAGGTTCTTAAATACCGAATATCATCAATCTCAGGTATTACCCGAATAGTTTTATACTCACCATATTCAAAATACTCACCTTCCACAAAAGGTTTTTCAAAATATTCCATGATATTGATTGGTGGAAAATTAATATATTTATCCCCTCTCTCCACACAATAAATACTTGTAGATTCAATATACATAAGTAAATCTTCCTCACTCTCCAGCTAGCAGTCAAACATACCTACGTTGTGGGGATTAATTCCATGTGTACTGTTTTCCCAAAACATATCCCTACAGCAAAGCAACTCTTCGTGCTCATCGACGAGAACAGAATTTGAAAACAGTAAAGCCTTCACAGGTTCTAACATGGAAAATGCGCGTATTGTCATCAGCAAATCACCATAATCCACGTCTAACTGAACCTGTGATGCACTGGAAAATGTACCATAATCTGGATATTTGTGAAAAAACATTGGCAAATTATATTTTTTATAAGAATGAAGATGATGAAACAACATCCGATAACGCCCGTTTGGAATTGGCACATTATGATTGTAAATGCGATAAGGATTTACTCCCATTCCTGTCAATGCATAATGGTATTTCTGAAACTCTTTCTGCAAAAAATTATAATATTCAAAAAAACGACGTTGAATTGCAAACAATTCTTTCTCTTTTCCAAGAGACAATTCCAGATTGTTATATGAGCAATCATAGGAAAGAATATCTCCGTGTTCCTTTTCTAAAGCAGAACAAATATGTCCTTCCTCATCTCTTCCTACTACTTCAAACTGAAACTGATTCATAAAACGATCTGTTATTTTATGAACTACTTCAAAATCCACTGCCTGTTTTTCCAGATTTACAATCGGCATCTCTATTTCAATTCCTATATAATCATTACGTTTTTTCTTTGTAGGCGCGATATATCTCTGATACAACTGCTCTCTCACATATTCCCGATTCATCTTATTCTCCATTCGTTTCTAAACCACATTTAAAATCTATGATTATTCCTCTACGACACCGCCTTCAACTACCAGACTGTCTGCATCAACTTCCGTTCCATATACGGGTTCAAGTGTTTCTTTATAATCTTTATGGAAGAACTGTTCGTCTCCCAGAGACTTGATTTCTTCGTCAACCCACTCTTTCAAAGAATCATTTCCTTTTGAAACTGCAGGTGCAATTGTATCAATACTTCCAAGAGACTGAACGCCCACAGAAAATCCTTTATTCTGAAGTGCCCATGCCAAAACTTCTGTATTATCGGTGGAAAGTGCATCTCCTCTTCCATCCAGAAGAGCATTATAAGCTTCTGTATACTGATCGAATTTTAAAAGTTCTACTTCAGGATAGTTTTCCGTAAAAAATGTTTCAGCTGTTGTTCCTTTAGCAACAATCAATTTCTTTCCTTCCAGATCCTCAGGTTTTGTAATTAATGCATCATCTGGAGAAACTACACCGAGAGCTACTTTCATATACGGAAGTGCGAAATCTACAGACTGTGCACGTTCTTCCGTTACAGTAAAGTTTGCAAGGATCAAATCTACTTTTCCACTTTCCAGATACTCTACTCTGCTTGCCGGTTCTGTTGATACATATTCAATCTCTACGCCAAGATCTTTAGCCAAACGTTCTGCAAAATATACATCATATCCCTGATAGTCACCATTTTCATCTACATAGCCAAATGGATTTTTATCACTGAATACACCAATTACAATTTTTCCGCTTTCTTTGATCTCATCCAATGTTCGATAGATGTTTTCTCCCTCTTTCTCATCTGTAGTTTCTGTTGTTTCTTCTGTCTCGTCTGTCTGTTCTTTCTGACCACATCCTGTAAATACTGCCAACACTAAACTAAATGTAAGTAATAAAGTAATAAATTTTTTCATAATCATCATCCTTCCTTCTTTTCAAATGTAAATGTATGTAAAAACCGTCTTGCACGGTCAGTCTTTGGACTTGCAAAAAAGTTTTCCGGTGTATCCATCTCCACAATTTCACCACCATCTAAAAAAACAATCCGATCGGCAACTGCTCTTGCAAATTGCATCTCATGAGTAACAATCACCATGGTGGATCCGGTTCTTGCCAGTTCCAACATAACATCCAGTACCTCTCGTACCATCTCGGGATCAAGTGCAGCTGTCACCTCATCGAATAAAAGTATCTCTGGCTTCATGATCAGAGCTCTTACAATAGCCACTCTCTGTTTCTGCCCTCCGGATAACTGTCTCGGGAAGGCATCTTTTCTGTCCAGAAGTCCTACTCTGTCCAAAAGTTTTTCTGCTTCCTTAATCGCTTCTTTTTTATCTTTTTTCTGTACTTTCATCGGTCCCAGAAGAATATTATCCATCACTGTCATATGAGGGAAAAGCTCATAACTCTGGAACACCATTCCTATCTTTTGTCGAACATCACTCCATTTCGTTTTGTTATCAGTAATGATACTGCCATCTAAATATATTTTCCCGGACTGAATTTGCTCCAGTCCGTTCATACATCGCAGAAATGTACTCTTTCCACAGCCGGAAGGTCCAATAAGAACCACAACTTCACCCTTATGTACATCCAGTGATATATCTTTCAAAACCGGACCGTTTCCATAATCTTTGTAAAGATGCTCTATTTCCAACAGTCTTTCTTCTTCATCCAAATTCTCACCTCCCAGGTATTAATTCTGCCATCTTCTCTCCATCTTTGCTGCAAGTCTTGATATCGGCCAGCAAACAATAAAATATAAAAAGAAAATTGTTCCATATATCCAAAGCGCCGAATCCGGCACTGTATAACGGTTCGCCTCAATAATCTGCTGTGCAGTCTTCATTACTTCCACTACACCAATGAGTACAATCAAAGAGGTGGTTTTTATCATTCTTGTTGTCAGGTTTATTGCCAACGGAACCAATCTGCGAAATGTCTGCGGAATGATAATATAGCCATAAATCTGATGTGCGCTAAGTGCCAGAGCAGCGCCACTCTCATACTGATGTTTCGGTATTGATATCAAAGCTCCTCTTACAAGATCTCCCATCTCTGCCGTTCCCCACAATGTAAATACTATTACTGCCGAAACCTGACCAGAAAGCTGAATGCCAAATGTCTTGGTAACCCCGAAATAAACAAGAAATAAAAGAACCAACTGTGGCATAATCCGAATAAACTCCAGATACACCTTTGTGATACAACGGGTAATTGGATTTTTCAGTGTCATAACCATTCCAAGAAAAATTCCCAATACAATTGATAGTGCAACTGAAATCAAAGAAATCTTTATAGTAATCCACAATCCTCCCATAAGCCTTGCAAAGTTATTTCCCATGAACAAAACTCTAATTCCCAAATCCTGCATATCGAAGCCTCCTTTCCAGCCATCCTGCTCCCAGAGAAATAGGAAGCAATAATACCAGATATGAAATTACCAGCATTAATAAGGCTTCATCCGTCTGATAATACAAACCAATCAAATCCTTTGCAACATACATCAAATCAGCAAGGGCTACAACACTGAATACAGACGTTTCTTTAATCAGGAAAATAACATTTGCACAAAGTGCAGGCACGGATACAGCAAGTGCCTGAGGAAACACAACATACCGCATTGTTTGCGTATGACTCAACCCTATAGCAAGAGCTGATTCAACCTGACTGTTCTCCACAGATTCAAGACCACTTCTGAATGCTTCCGCCATATAGCTTCCACCAAGAAAACTTAAGCCTATAATCGCACAGCTTTCTGAGCTGAACAGTATTCCTATCTTTGGAAGTCCGAAGTACAGGAAAAAAAGCTGTACCAACAGGGGTGTATTTCTGGATAACTCTATGTATGCGGCTGCTATCTGTCGTAACACCAGGATTCTGTAATATACAATCAGTGAACACACGAGCCCGATGATTATCGAAAAAAGTATTCCTATGATTCCCAGCCTGAGTGTTAGCTTTGCTGCTTCCACATACATCGGAAAATATTCTGTCATAAAACCGATATCCACATTTTCACTCCTCCCCATATGTTAACTTCTCTAATAGCGCAAAAAAAGGAAGTTCATCACTTCCCTGGCTTCAAAGATAAAGAAATACAATTCTCATATTATGATTTCGATTCTAGAAGAATGCTTCCGAAATCACAGAACATCCAGGGGTAAAGCATCATTAAGCCATGACAAGAGCCTATCATCGACATACACATACATATGTCGGTGCAACTACACATATATTCAAAAAATCTACTTCTTCTCTTTTTCATACTATTTCTCCTCATTTGTTATATTTCCTATCGGATTAATAGGATTATAGCATATAGTTATTTTATGTCAATACTATTTCAGTTGTTTTATTGTATTTATTTCAAAACATACCTGAATAGTATGTTTTGAAATAAGCTATTCAGGTATACTAAATAAAATATTCGATAGTTTTTTCCTCTGTCTTCTTTGTACTTTCATTAAAAATAATGACTGCCTCTCTTCCCTCAATCGGTCCCAATGCATATAGTTCTTCCGTTTCCCTGTTAAAACAGCTTTCATCTACAATTCTGTTATACTCAAAAGGATGATCCTCTACCTGTGTGACACCTTTTTCATTCAATGATTCTGCTACATAATACGGATCAAACATCATTGCTGCACTTGAAGTACCACTTTTCCCCATGATACCTTCACAGTTATAACAATCAAGACAATAAAGCATAATATTTCTTATAACAACCGGAGAGATTTCTTCTCTTTCAAAAAGAAAACTAATAGCATCTAACATCGCTGTCGGTCCACAGTCATATTCTGACAGCTGGTAATGTAAAGGATTTTTCATAGTAATTTTCTCTTTCCTCCCTTATCCGAAATGATAATAATATCAACACTCAAATTATATCCAAACATCTATAAATCTGAAAAGATTCTATATAGAAATTTCATGTTTTCTTCATTATCTTTATACTCATTTCCGTGATCAGTTCCGTTAAATACCCTTTTTCCATTCCGATATGCGAGTAGCGTCGCGAATGTCACAGGTTTCCACATTTCCTCTCCTAACGGAACTGTTGAAAAGAGAACCAGGTTTTCTTTATTCAATTCATATAAAGAATTCATATAATTTGTATGTACATATAACAGTTCTCCATCATATATGATCAAATTCAGTTTATTTCCCTCAGCCATTTGGGAAATCACGGAATCCAGAAGCTTAAATCGTTCTTTTTCCGTCATTTTCCGCTTTATTTTTTTCTCCTCATTATTCATCAGATCGATCAGATAAAGCAAAATCCTTTCACTGTCCGTATCTCCTTTTTGAATGTCCACGTATCTATTTAATGGCTGATAATCAAAAATTGTACCATTATGAATCAAAGTCCATGTTCGTCCCTGATTATCTTTAGCAATAAAAGGATGACAGTTCTTGTATTCAACATTTCCGATTGTAGCATAACGAATATGCGCAAGTGCAGTTTTTACTATGATCGGAACGGAAAGCCTTTCCTTCAGATAATTACTTTTACTTGCCTGAGTGGGTTCTTTCTCTATCTGAACATCATTTTCTGCCACACAGGCAAGTCCCCATCCATGCTGATGAGCATTACTATGGGAAAAAAACTCCTTTAAATACTCATTTATTTCACAACTTCCATCTGAAGTAATTCCAAATAGCTCACACATAAGCAGCCTCCCTCTTCCTTTACATCTATTGCTGTAAATACTTCTAATGAAAAACCAGAGTATTCAGATGAATCATCCAAACCTCTGGTTTTCAATCAGTTCACTTTTATCAATTCCGAAACTAAATATAATACATATCCTGATCGTATTCTTTATGATCCTGGTATCTTTTCCGCAATTCATCTAATGTGATGCTCGTTAATATATGCTCCAATTCATTATTAAGCTGGTCTATCACCAATTCTTGAATGCTGACAGAAATTCCTCGTCCGTGACTATCATCAGGGATCTCTTCTGCTTCAATCAGATAACTTCCGTCCAATGCTTCCAATATCGCTGATATTGTAAGTTCTTTCGGTTCTATATTCAGTCGGTATCCTCCCTGTGAGCCTTTGATACCTTTCACAATACCTGCTCTTCTAAGGCTCGCAAAGACCTGCTCCAGATATTGTGGAGAAATACCATTTCTCTCTGCTATATTCCCCAGGACCATATATTCTTCTTCAGCATTTGCCGACAGATCAATTAGAGCCCTGAGACCATATCTGCATTTTTTCGAAATCTTCATGATTACCTCCACATTTTCTTTTCTGAATCTTCTTTATAGATTGCCCACTTCAGGAAAAATTTACTCTGTAAAAAGTGGTGTGGAATAATATCTGTCTCCTGTATCCGGAAGCAGAGCTACAATCGTCTTCCCCTCGTTCTCTGGACGTTTTGCGAGTTCAATTGCTGCATTAAGTGCTGCTCCTGAAGAAATTCCGACAAGAACTCCTTCTTTCTTTGCCAGGAGCTTTCCTGTTACAAATGCATCATCATTTTCCACTTTGATAATCTCATCATATATTCCTGTATTCAACACCTCTGGCACGAAACCTGCACCGATACCCTGAATCTTATGCGGACCACCTTTTCCTTCGGAAAGCACCGGAGAGCTAGCTGGTTCTACAGCTACAATCTTTACATCCGGATTCTGTGATTTCAAATATTCACCTGTTCCTGTCAATGTTCCGCCTGTTCCCACGCCTGCAACAAAGATATCTACTTTTCCATCTGTATCATTCCAGATTTCAGGTCCGGTCGTAGCTTTGTGGATTGCCGGGTTTGCCGGGTTTACAAACTGTCCCGGGATAAAACTTCCCGGAATTTCTTTTGCCAGCTCTTCTGCTTTTTCAATGGCGCCTTTCATTCCTTTAGCGCCTTCTGTCAACACAAGCTCTGCGCCATATGCTTTCAGAATATTTCTTCTCTCTACACTCATTGTCTCAGGCATAGTAAGAATAATACGATATCCTTTTACTGCTGCAATAGAGGCAAGACCTATTCCGGTATTTCCTGAAGTAGGTTCAATAATCACAGAACCTTCTTTCAAAATACCTTTCTCTTCTGCGTCCTCAATCATGGCCTTGGCAATTCTGTCCTTGACACTTCCTGCCGGATTAAAATATTCCAGTTTTACAAGGACAGTAGCTTTAAGTCCTAACTCCTTCTCCACATTCACTACTTCTACCAATGGTGTGTTTCCGATAAGTCCTAATGTTCCTTTATATACTTTAGACATAACGTTCTCCTTTCCTACTAATTCGATATGTTTTATGTGTTGTTATGATTATATTCCTACTTTTCCGCTATGTCAACTACTTTTTCAAAAAAATCAGGAAGACATTTTATTTAAAAATATCCTCCTGACAACTTTGTTATTAATTTCCCCTGACCATATCTATGAAATACTCATGAACTCTGGTATCATCTGTAACTTCTGGATGAAATGCTGTTACAAGCTGGTTTCCCTGTCGGGCTGCAACTATATTTCCATCGGCATATGCAAGTACTTCTGCCCCCTCATATACCTTATCAATATAAGGCGCACGGATAAAGGACATTGGTATTGTACCGATTCCTTTAAATTCCTGTTCAGTACAAAAACTTCCGAGCTGTCTTCCATACGCATTTCTTTTTACCTGAATATTCATTGTCGCAAACCATGAAGGATTTTCCTCTACTTCTTTTGCCAAAAGTATAAGTCCTGCACAAGTTCCGAATACTGGCATACCAGCCTGAATCTTTCCCTGAATATCTTCGAACATTTCCGATTCATGAAGAAGTTTTCCCATAACTGTACTTTCTCCTCCCGGAAGGATTAAACCATCAAAATGACGCTCAAGATCTTTTTTCTGACGGATTTCGAAATGTTCAACACCTAGTTTATCCAATACATGCTCATGCTCAATAAACGCACCTTGCAAGGCTAAAACACCTACTGTTATTTTGTTTGCTGCCATATTTATTTTCCCCGTTCTGCCATCAGAAGTTCAATTTCCTGTTCATTGATACCAACCATTGCTTCTCCTAAATCTTCTGACAACTCTGCAATTAATTTTGCGTCGGTATAATTTGTAACAGATTTTACAATAGCTGCTGCACGTTTGGCTGGATTTCCAGATTTAAAAATACCGGAACCAACAAATACACCTTCTGCGCCAAGCTGCATCATCAAAGCAGCATCTGCCGGAGTTGCTACTCCGCCTGCCGCGAAATTCACTACCGGAAGTTTTCCATTTTCATGCACATACTGAAGCAAATCCACCGGAACCTGAAGCTGTTTTGCTGCTTCAAAAAGTTCGTCCAGGCGTAGATTCTGAACTCTTCGTATCTCTGCATTCATTGCTCTCATATGACTGACTGCCTGAACAACATCCCCTGTTCCCGGCTCTCCTTTTGTCCGGATCATAGATGCTCCCTCTGCAATACGGCGAAGTGCTTCTCCGAGATCACGTGCTCCACAAACAAATGGTACTTTAAACTCATGTTTATTAATATGATAAATATCATCTGCCGGAGATAATACTTCGCTCTCATCAATATAATCGATTTCAATTGCCTCTAATATCTGTGCTTCAACAAAATGACCGATTCTGCATTTCGCCATTACCGGAATAGAAACTGCTTCCTGAATCCCTTTGATCATTTTGGGATCGCTCATTCTTGAAACACCGCCAGCCGCACGAATATCTGCGGGAATGCGCTCTAATGCCATAACAGCACACGCTCCTGCTTCCTCAGCAATTTTCGCCTGCTCCGGAGTCGTCACATCCATAATAACTCCGCCTTTTAACATCTGTGCCAGTTGTTTATTTAATTCATATCTTTCGTTTGCCATGAATTTTTCCTACCTTTCATATGTATATAGTGTATATTCAACTATTATACATATAACTGTCTCGTTTGAAACATCCAGTTTTTACATTTTTATCCAAGCCAGTTTTAAAATCATACATTCATAATGTAGATTCATTCACACAAAAATAAAAACTTCCGGAATAAATCCTCCCAGAAGTTTTTATCATTTACTCATGTTCATTTTTTATTAAATCTGCCAATGTAATACCATCTACATATTCATTTATGACTTTCCACATTCCTTCCCAGAACGAAAGAGTCGTACAATACTCTTTTCTCGGACACTGATTCGGTTCATCTTCTATACAGGCTATTGGAGAAAGACTCCCTTCTGTTGTACGAAGAATCTCCCCGACAGTATATTCTTCCGGTTTCCTGGCAAGTTTGTAGCCGCCATTATTCCCTCGATAACTTTTTACATAACCCGCTTTTGTCAGCAATGGCATAATCTGCTCCATATATTTTAACGTAATTGCCTGCCTTTTTGAAATATCTTTCAGACGTATATATTCGCCATTATCATTCATTGCCAAATCTGCCATAATCCTTAAGGCATAACGACCTTTCGTAGAAACCTTCATATTTTCACCCTCTGCATCTTTCTGATGTCAGTTATTATAGCATACTTTGCTTTTATTTTCATCTCAAATCCCATGAAGGACAAAATTTATTCTGCCATCGTCTCCATAATGCGATTTGCTACATATACGCCGCTTGCAGAAGCATGTGACAGTGAATGAGTCACTCCACTTCCGTCACCGATTACATACAAACCTTTATGCCGAGTCTCCAGATGATTATCAAGTTCTACCTCCATATTGTAGAATTTAACTTCCACACCGTAGAGCAACGTATCATCATTTGCCACACCCGGCGCTATCTTATCCAACGCATATATCATCTCAATAATACCATCTAATATCCTCTTTGGAAGAACCAGACTTAAATCACCTGGTGTAGCTACAAGAGTCGGTCTTACAGTACTTTCCTCTATACGTGCAGCATTGCTTCGCCTTCCTCGTTCCAGATCTCCAAAACGCTGTACGATCACTCCGCCGCCCAACATATTAGACAGCTTTGCAATACTCTCTGCATATTCATTACTGTCTTTAAACGGCTCAGAAAAATGCTTTGCCACAAGGAGAGCAAAGTTTGTGTTCTCTGTTTTTCTGGTTGGATCTTCAAAACTGTGTCCATTCACCGTCACAATCCCATTTGTATTCTCATTTACAACAATTCCATTGGGATTCATACAGAAAGTTCGTACATTATCCTCAAATTTTCCTGTCCGATAGACAATCTTGCTCTCATATAATTCATCCGTAATATGTGAAAAAATAACTGCCGGAAGTTCTACACGCACTCCTATATCTACACGGTTTGATTTTGTAGGAATATTAAGATCCTCGCATATTGATTCCATCCATTTACTTCCGCTTCGCCCTACAGATACAATACAATTATCACATACTACTTCTCTGTCCTCGGTAAAAATATGATATTCATTTTCCAGTTTTTTTATTTTTTTGACCGGTGTTCGGAAATAAAACTCTACTTTATCTTTCAGCAAATTATACAGATTTTCAAGGACAACATAATTTATATCCGTTCCAAGATGTCTTACTGACGCTTCTAAAAGAGTGAGTTTATTCTGCATACAAATCTTTTTGAAATCAGAACCTGCTGTAGAATACATCTTTGTGCTTTCCCCACCATATTTAACATTTATATCATCAACATAATGCATTAACTCAATTGCTGTTTCGCGACCGATATACTGATATAAGGTACCGCCAAAATCATTGGTAATATTATATTTTCCGTCAGAAAAGGCTCCTGCGCCGCCAAATCCATTCATAATCGCACAGGATTCACATTTAATACAGGATTTCACCTTTTTCCCATCAATTGGACAATGGCGTTTCTCAAGTGTATTTCCTGATTCAAAAACGGCTACTTTCAGGTCTGGTCTTTTAACTGCAAATTCATACGCTGAAAATATACCTCCCGGGCCTGCGCCGATAATTACTACATCATACTTCATCTTACATCCTCCTTATTCTAACATCAGTGTAACCAGATTTGTAAAATGTATTATTCCAACAAAAAAGACTGTTTTGCAAAATCTTTCTGATTTCGAATCACAGCCTTTTTATTTACTTTTAAATGCTATTTTATTTTAACAGATTTCGCCTTGCTCCATGATGAATAATAGGTCTTTCCGTTAACCGTCATATATGTTCTTACCTGTACATAGTACTTCTTCTTAGCCTTTAGATTGGTAATTTTCTTGCTTGTGGACTTGTAGCCTTTCACAGTCTTGGTCTTGGCATTTGTCATCTTCGAAGATGTGCTGTATCTGATCTGATATCCTGTAATCCTCGATGTTGCCATTTTTGCTGACTGTTTCTTCCACTTCACAGTAAATGCCTTTTTTGATCCAGATATCTTTGAAATCAATGTTCCCTTTGGATTTATCTTAAAGGTTAGCACTTTGCTGCCTTCGTAGTCGCCTTTCAAAGTTACAGTCACATTGTAGATTCCTATATTCTTTCTTCCGGATGCATAATTTACTGAATAGCACTTAGAATCCAGAGTTTTGCCTGTTGAATCCTTTATTATGACAGATGGCTTCTTCACTTTGCCGGTATATGTGTATGATGAAGATGAAAGCTTTATTTCGCCAATCCGTGGAATGTCGTTTCTTCCTTCTATTTCATGGCAGACGCTGCACTCTCTGTATGCAGTGTAGCCCGCTTCTGTGAGGCTTGCCTTCTTCGCAGGATTTTCCTTCCAACTATGCTGGTGTTCACTGACATTGACCGCATAAAGCATTCCATCTGTATCCTTGGTTTCCAGCCAGATTTTGCAGTAGGATAAATCTATACCCTCCTTAATATCCGAAACATTAATCGTTTCTGTTGTACCAATCTTTTTACTGTAATACCAGCCGTTTTCTCCGTCATTGCCCTGTACAACAAGTGCCACATTACCTTCGGTACTTCCTTTCACTGCGTTAATATCACCCGTTGTAGTGTTATACATAACTTGACCGATATTCTTATCTTTTCCGTCCAGTCTCACACTCATTGCCTTATTTGGCGTGATTACCCCTGATTCTGCTTTGTTAGATGATGCTGCTTGTGCGTTAGAAGCAAAGAGCACAGATGACAGATTCAAATTGGAAGCAGGACACTCACAATAATGCCCGGTGGTAACATCACTCATAACATATCCATTTCCTGACGTAACTGACATATAATGTACTTTCTCACTGTTACTAGCGTCAGGTGTGCGAGTCCATGCTTGTTGTAGTTGTTCAAAGTATGTAGTTAGTAATAATACTTTATCGTCATTACTACCTACTTTTATCGTATTATTATAACTAGTACCCAAACCACCCGATGCAGGTGCATACAGCGTGTCTGTTGTGGTATAATACACTTCATTCTTTGTATCATATGTTGTTACCGTGGTGACATTCATCATACCCTGCTCGGCTTGGGTGAAACAATTCTCATTCTTAGCCATATCTTGCAGTGCCTTACGAAGTAGACTTGCTCCGTAGTGGTTTTTAAATACTTCTATACTACCTGCATCTGACCCATAACCTGTTCCCTCAGCATAATCATAATTTGGATTTCCTTCATTATTATAAAATTGCTGTCCTTCTATTATCGGTAATGCGGCAAAGACGATGGTATTATCACCCGTTACTTCGTCATCTTTTCCTAAGATGTACCACTCCTGTGAATTGCCATACTTGTTTTTACCAAACACCAACTTGCCGATATTGGTTGCTTCCCCATTAGAATTCGGGGCAAATGTATTATCCATTAACTGCTCCTTTGTGGCATAGGCTGATACACTTATTTTAAACAACTCTTCTTTAGTCTTGGAACAATATATGCACTTGCCGTCCCCGCCAGAAAAATCATGGGCGAGCGGGGCAATAATATCATTCATTACTCCCCCGCACCTACTACAGGTTGATTTTTTGTACCCTTGATCTGTACAAGAAGTCGGATCCCTTTCTTCTACCTCCCAGTCATGAGCACAATCTATCAGAGCAAATTCACTCATCTGCATTACATCTCCGGCCTGAATTGCGGTAATTTCCAGTTTATAGTACTGATAAGCTGTTTCTGTCTTATCAAACACGAAATCATATTTTTTAAAGTTTTCATCCTGTAAAACAGTGTCATTAGAAATACTGTGAATTTCTACCCAGTTATCTGTACTATTACCTGTATAATTCTCACATCCATACAGAGTCCAGCTCTTAGGATTCCTTCCTGGATTCTCATAATTGTCGTTGCCTGTGGTGATTGAGTATCCGCTGATATTAACAGGAGTGGAAGTCTTAAAAATAATGTAGGCATCTTTAAATTCAGTCACACACCATTTTGTATCGGTTGTTCCATCAATAAGTTCACCTGGACCCTCTGCATTTTCAGAGTAAGTAGATCCGGGCGTTCCCTCAATCAAAGTGTAAGCCCTCCCAGCCCCCTCTGCCCCCTCTGCAAATACTGTTGTCGGTACAAGTATAAGCACCATACAAATGGTAAGCAATATGCTTAAAATTTGTTTTTTCATTATATCTGCCTCCTTAGAAAATATAATTATTGAGTTTCTCTTATTCCGCAACAGCACCCCATCTTGCCTCGGGGTTGTATTTCATGATAAGGTCATCCAGATTTTCAAAATAAATGTAAAGCATATTCGAAGTGCACCCACAATGCTTTGACAGTGCCCAGATGCCTGTTCCATGAAGGCCGTATTCCGCGAAACAGTCATAACACTTTTCCATGAGAACCACTTGTTTCGCATTCCATTGCTCCTTTGTATAGTTCGCCAATTCACCGCTCCCATTCCTAACATTTGATATATTTAAATGTACCATATTTCAGATGAAGTTTCAACGAGCTTATAAAACAAAAGATTTGGAGGATATCGATTTTATATCATTAATTGAACTTTTAAGGTCTACAATCAGTAACCCTCAACCCCGCATAAAGCAGGAATCAATACCAATATATAACACATCATCCTCCTATGTCCGTTTGAATCCAACGCCTTTTATAACCATGGATTTTCCGTCGGATATCTCACACCGGCAGGCTGATTATAACCAATCTCATCCACCGGAACACCAATATACTTAAATACTTCATACAATGTCTTTCCAAAATGTCCGAATGCAACTGCTCCGTGATGAGGATATCCTCCCTCAATCAGAACATGGCGGTAAAAACGTCCCATCTCCGGAATCGCGAAAATACCGATGCAGCCAAAAGATCTGGTTGCAACCGGAAGGACTTCCCCTTCTGCAATATAAGCACGAAGAATATTATCAGCAGTGCTCTGCAACCGGAAAAATGTAATATTTCCAGGCATGATATCTCCTTCCAGCGTTCCCTGTGTTACTTCCTCCGGAAGAGAGCGCGCCATAATAAACTGGTGCTTCATCTCACAGAAAGCGAGCTTTCCTGAGGCTGTATTTCCACAATGAAATCCCATAAAGGTATCCTTCTGTGTATAGTCAAATTTTCCTTTGATATCGCTTTCATACATATCTTTTGGCACAGAATTATTAATATCCAGTAACGTCACAGTATCATTACTTACCACCGTCCCAATAAACTCACTGAGGGCTCCGTAAATATCGACTTCACAGGATACCGGAATCCCCTGAGCTGTCAGACGGCTGTTCACATAGCATGGCACAAAACCAAACTGTGTCTGGAATGCCGGCCAGCACTTACCAGCAATTGCCACGTACTTACGGTATCCTTTGTGTGTCTCTACCCAATCTTTCAAAGTAAGTTCATACTGTGCAAGCTTTTCTAATATCTCCGGTTTTCTGTTACCAGCACCCAATTCCTCTTCCATCTCTTTTACCACTGCCGGGATTCTCTCATCACCTGCATGCTTATTAAATGCCTCGAATAGATCAAGCTCTGAGTTTTCCTCAATTTCTACACCCATGTTATAAAGCTGTTTGATTGGCGCATTGCATGCAAGGAAATTAAGCGGTCTCGGACCGAAACTTATAATTTTCAGATTTTGGATCCCTTCAATGGCTTTTGCAATCGGAAGAAATTCATGGATCATATCTGCACATTCTTCTGCATCTCCTACAGGATACTCTGGAATATACGCATGAATATTGCGAAGTTTCAGATTATAGCTTGCATTTAACATGCCACAGTATGCATCACCGCGTCCGAATACCAGGTTATTTCCTGTCTCTTCTGCCGCAGCCACAAACATCTTCGGTCCCTCAAAATGCTTTGCCAGAAGTGTCTCGGAAATCTCTGGTCCAAAATTGCCGAGATATACACAAAGCGCATTGCAGCCTGCTGCTTTAATATTCTCCAGTGCCTGTACCATATGAATCTCACTTTCTACGATACATACTGGACATTCATAAATATCGTCTGCTCCATATTTCTCGGAATACGCTTTGACTAACGACTTTCTTCTATTTACTGACAGGCTCTCCGGGAAACAGTCACGACTGACTGCCACAATTCCAATCTTAATTTCAGGCATATTGTTCATCTTTCATTCTCCTTTTCTAAATAATCTTTCTTTGTGCTTTATTATATACAGATATTCTCTCCTTTAAGTCCCTCAAAAGCTCCTTCGATCCCAGCCTCTTCATGAGCAATCAGCCATTTATTCGTTGCTGTAATCAGCCTGCTTTCTCCGTTCTTTTCCGGCTGAAAATCAAGTTCCGTATTGGTTCCTTTCGGCAGAACGATAACACAACGAAATCCCTCCTCTTCTACTGAACAAGGCGCATAATGAAGTGTCGTCGCATACAATTCCACTGCGGTACCCGCCGGAAGCAGAAACGCTTCAATATTAGCAGTATCATAAGCCCCATCTTCTCTGATATCCTGCTGTCTGCCTAAAAGCAAAATCAAATCATTTACCGCAATATCAATCTCTGAAGATCGATGATATTCCACCGCATTCAATTTATGGTTGTTACCGTTACAATATCCTACCTGAATTGGTATACCACCGTAGCCTCGCTTCGCAAGTTCTTCTCCCGCAGGTGTTGCTTCAAGCTCTTCCACGGATGGAACATAGATTACATCGTTCGCCGGAAGCGGTGTATGTGCCATAGCTTTCATAAGCACAGTCAAATCATATCCTTTAAGGATTTTTCCATATGGCTTGAACGCTGCATCAGTTACTGTCTGAATGTTCATGATAATCCCCCTTTTCATATGTTTTTCTTGTGTACATTGTAATTCCAGTCAAAAATTATCGCGACCTTTAACTTATCCAATTTATGGCAAATTTTTATCTTTTATAAATTTTTAGCAAAAAAGAGACTGTTTCAAACAGCCTCCTGATTATTTCGATATTCACTTGGCAGCATCCCGTATTGCTTCTGAAATACTTTGGCAAATGATTTACTATTTGCAAATCCATGATTCATTGCAATCTCTCCAATCGGCGTTCTGGAATTTGCTAGTTCGACAAAGGCATGCTCCAAACGGATCTGATCCAGATAAGCCTTATAATTAGTCCTTGCATACTTTCGAAACATCCGGGAAAGATACGTAGGTGAATAGGCGAATATTTTAGCCACACCTTCCAACGTTATCTCTTTGGTATAATTCTCTTTCATATAAGCCGTAATTTCTGATAACTTATTCAACCCCTTGTTCTGCCTGACAATCTCTTCACTGACCTCAGTCTTCCGGTATTTTGTCACCAGAAGATACATCAACTGGTAAAACTGTCCCTGTACTTTCAGCTCATATCCAATCTCATGCTGTACATAGGTTTGATATATCTCCCGAACCAGACGCATGACTTCATCATCCTGTATCCTGGCACTGTGGGAAAAATATATGAATCGGTCCTGCGTGTAATATTTTTCAAAACTGTCTAAAGGAATCTGCAGTACCACCGTACAGTTCGGTCTGGGGGAGTGAATCGAATGGATCTCATTGGAATTTACCAGTATAAATTCTCCTGACTTCAAATTATATTCCTTTTCATTCAGATAAAAACTGATTTCTCCCTCAAAAAGAGCAAAAATCTCCACCGATCGGTGCCAGTGCTTGTCCCGGATATAATTACCATCTTTTCCCTCGAATAAAAAAAGCTTAAACGGAATATCATCATTAGGCAAGATCAGTTCATGGCTGTAATCCATTGTTTTCCTCCTCTCTCACCTACTACTATAGCCCGTATTTCTGTTGATTTCAACAATCAATCATCGAAGATTCTTTCCTTTTTCTTTTTCAAATCCATGTAATAAAATGCTTAGTATTTTGGGTTACTCTCGCCTCTGATTTTTACTGTAAAAGTTGTCTAATAATTACCATCCGTTTTTCCATGTGAAGCTTTCTTTTCTGTTCCAAAAAATATATACTATAATTGGTATATCATAATGTGTGTTTTGCGGGCTTGAGCATTTCACTCAATAACGTTGATTATAAGAAGTTACCTGTCGGAGGTAGAAATGAAGCTTTTACGAAAAATACAAAATCTGATTACAAATATAAAGGTACAAAAACAGCTCTATTTTATATACTTTATAGCAATTTTTATCCCTGTTGTCACAATCGGAGGATATCTTGTCTACAATACATGCTCCCAGCTATTTGAGCATTATGAAAATCAGTCTCACTCCGATAATCTCCGTGTAAAATCTTTGCTGCTTGATCTGACATCCAACGTCTATAATAAAGGATTATCTCTGTCTTCCAATCAAGAATTAAAAGATCTGTTAAGCACTGAATTTGATTCTTCTGAATCTGCCACTCGTTCAATAGAACATTATAAAGGGTTTAGCACCCTTCTATCACAGGATATTTCTATTCAGAGCATTTCTATTTATACACCCAACTCCACTTTACCGGAAAGCAAATATATACATCAGATAACAGAGGAAACCGAAAAAGAAAACTGGTATCAAAAAGCTCTGAATACCGTCACTCCATTCTGGACAAAGGAAACTGCTACCGATGACTTTGGAAATGAAAGAATTGTACTATGTCTACATATAAGGATTTTTCTGCCACAGGTTCATAGTCATGCCTTTTTAAATCTTACCGTAAGCAATAATCATATTAAGAACCGTATAGAAAACAGTAGTCTGAACACCGTACTCTGGTTAAATGAGGAAGGCATCTTCTATTCCAGCAGCAAAAAAAGTATGGATCCCTCTTTAACAAAGTATGTAACAGGTCCTAATAGATATTATCTGGGAAAGATTACTCTCAATGATCAGAAAGTTATAGGCTGTGTATCTTCCTTCTCCACTGCATATTCCGATGATCTGTTTTATGTTGCATCACTGAATTATGATGGATATCCGCACATTCTGAAAGTTACTCGTACTCATTTTCTGATTTTATTTTTGATCCTTGCTGTTACCAGTGCTTTCATATATGCCTATTCTCATTATTTCAGCAAACGTGTAATCACCTTACGTGAAAATATGCATCATGCTAGCCAGGGCAACTATCATATTGTAGATACCTTTAACGGAGAGGATGAGATATCAGAGGCCTTTGCTGATTTAAATATAATGATTCAGGATATTTTACACAAAGAGGCTTCTGTGTATGAAGCCGAGCTTCGGGCAAAGGAACTGGAAAATCAGCAGCATCGTATGGAATTTAAGATGCTCTCCAGTCAGATCAATCCTCATTTTCTTTATAATACACTGGAAAGTATCCGCATGCGTGCTCTAAAAGCAGGAAACCGTGATGTGGCAACTGCTATAAAATTACTGGGAAAGTCTATGCGCTATGTACTTGAAAATACCACAACTTCTTTTACAACACTCGCAAAAGAACTGGATTATATTGAAACTTATCTGGCAATACAGAAACTCCGTTTTCATGATCGAATAAACTATTCCCTGAAAATATATCCGTCCATCGATTTAAATGAATACCAGATCATGCCTCTTCTTTTACAGCCAATCGTAGAAAACGCAATCATTCATGGGCTCGAAGATGTAGAAAGAAATGGTAAGATTATTATTCATATTCACAAGAAAAACGACATTTTATATATCCACATCTTTGATAATGGCTGTGGTATGACATCAAATGAGCTTCATAATATGAAGCAAAACATATATCACCATCCGAAAGAGTCTTCAAAAAGTATTGGTTTATATAATATCTATCAGCGAATTCGGTTATGTTTTGGCTCGCCATATGGATTACAGATAAAAAGCAAAAAGAGATACGGCACACTGATCACAGTAATAATGCCGGCACAAAAATGCAGGAGGGAGATTAAATAATAATGAAACTTTTCATAGCAGATGATGAAATTGATGTTCGGGAAGGTATCCGCTATCTTCTTGACTGGTCAAAACTAGGATTTTATATTTGTGGCGAAGGGAAAAATGGTCAGGAAACTTTAGAACAGATATTGAAGTTAAACCCTGATGTTGTCCTGATGGATATTCGCATGCCAAGATTGTCCGGACTTGAAGTTGTAAAACAGGCGAAAGGACAAAATTTCCATGGTAAATTCATTATATTGAGTGGATATTCTGACTTTGCCTACGCCCAGGAAGCAATCCGCTATGGGGTAACCTGTTATCTCACAAAACCGATTGACGAAGATGAATTAGAAAGAGCTGTCATAGAAGCCCGGGATTCTCTGATAAACGAACAAAACACTCGTAAAAAACTGATTCAATACCGTGACAAAGCCAGGGAATCCATAATCCAGGAAATCCTCTGTAATACCGCATCTTATCAGTTTTTGGACTACCATGATATAATGCTGGAATCCTCCGTATATCAAGTAGTACTGTACACAAATTACAATCAGGAATCCTTCCAGGTCACTTGGGATTTTGCTGAAATATTACGTCTTGCCAATAAAAATCATAATTCCCTGGATTACATTAAAATAGAACATCAAAATGTTATTATTTTAAAAGGAGACTATGCCAGAAAACGTTTTAATGATCTTCTGGATCACTATATCAGTCACCCACAGAAAGGTTCTCCCTTGGATTCATTATTCCTTACATATGGACAGCCTGTCTATTCTGTAGAACAGATCCATACTTCATACGAAACAGCAAAGTTACTGATGAAACGTCGATTTTTCTGCCATTTTAATCAACATGTTCTGGGATACCATGACATAGAAGATACTCCTCTTTTTCATACAAATGCACTCTCTTCTGAAAATATTTATGCTCAGAAGATTACAGATTACATCCAGTCCGGTAACCGACATATGCTCTCAAAAACTATGGATGACTTAAAAGAAGAATTGTACCTTGCCAATCAGGAAATATCAGTACTTAAACATTACCTTGCAGATATTATGATCCAAGTAAAATCAGAGATTACAAGAATATATGACAATCTGGATATCCCGCTTCCAAACAATGCTGCGATAATCAGTACACTGGAAGAAAAGTGCTATCTTTATGAAATATTTCAGTTTTTTAATCTTCAATTCGAAATGTGTATGAACGCTATTGGTTCTCCGACCCGCGATAGTGTAATTGATGGTATCCTTTTATATATTCAGCACAATTATCAGGATAACCTGAAACTTGGAACTATTGCTGAGGTGTTTGGCTACAACAGCTCTTATCTCGGGAAAGTATTTACAAAGATTACAGGGAAAAGTTTTAATTCTTATGTCGATGAAGTACGTATAGAAAACTCAAAGAAACTTCTTCTGGAACAAAATCCTAAAGTTTATGAAATTGCACAACGTGTGGGATATGCAAATGTAGATTATTTTCATAAAAAATTCAAAAAATATGTGGGAATGAGTCCGGCTGAATACCGTAAATCTCATTTTAATAATCTTTAAGATAAAATATCGCTGCAAAACAGGCATAAATAACTGTTTTGCAGCGTTTTATATTTTTATCTATGCAAAATCAAGACTCCTTTTTTTTCAATTTCCAATAGCTCTCCTGCTTTATAGGTTTTTCCATTGAGAAGATCTGTATACTCTTTATCCAATGAAACTTTGACATGCCCTTTGTTGTGGTTCATGAGAAATAATGTTTCCCCTTTTTCATTTTCGCGAACAGCAGCTTCTACACCACTTGGAGTCTTAAGCGTTGGCTTCACTTTTGTTTCCATCAGAATGTCTCTCAGAAAACGCGTGTAAAAATCAGAAGAAGATCTTGTTCCCACATAATAAGCATTTCCTCTACCATATTTGTTTTTTGTCACAGCAGGCATGCCCTGATAAAAATCTCTTTCATAACATCCCAAGGATTCAGCTCCTTCCAGATGAAGAAGGTCACACAACATCTCTGCATGATATTTCTCACCATCATACAAAAATGTATTATATTCCCCTTCTGGCAGCGCATCATTTTCCTCTACCCATATTCCAAGCAGCTCTTTCCATTCTCCGGGATAACCACCGCTTATCACCAGGTCATGTTCATCAACAATACCACTGAAATAAGTAGTAATAAAAGTACCCCCTGATTCTACAAATGCTTTTATTCGTTCAGAAAATCCCTGTTTCGTCATATAAAGAAGCGGAGCAATAACAATCTTATATTTACTCAGATCATCCTCTACCCCAATAATATCGACAGGGATATTCTGATTAAAAAGTGCTGTATAATAATCCTTCACTGCATCCAGATATTTCATGCGAACACTTGGACCGGCAGAATATTCCACGGCCCACCAGTTATCCCAGTCAAATATAATCGCTGTTTCTGACGGTGTGCGTCCTTCCAAGAACACGTCTTTTAAACACTCTAATTCTTCTCCCAACGCCTCGACTTCATGAAATACCCTTGTATCATCTCTTCCGGCATGGTCAATCACTGCACCATGATATTTTTCACATGCTCCAATACTCCTTCGTATCTGAAAGAACTGAATCGCATCTGCACCGTGAGCTGCTGCCTGAAAGCTTAAAAGCCTCATCTCGCCCGGTCTTTTCAGTTTGTTATAAGGAAGCCAGTTTGTAACACTTGGTGTCTGTTCCATCAGTACAAAAGAATTCTGATTTTTAATACCTCTCATCAGATCATGCCTCATAGCAGTGACTGCCGGGCTGTCATCCGGTGCCGGATAATTATCCCACGAAATAAAATCCATCTCTTTTGCCCATTTTTGATAGTCAAGGCTCTTGTAAAATCCCATAAGATTGGTTGTAATAGGAATTTCCGGCATCTCTTTACGAATCGCATCGTATTCCAGCTTAAAGCATTCTAACATGCTGTCAGAATTAAATCGCCTGTAGTCGAGAGAAATCCCCTGGAACATTGTTCTCTCTTCTTCAAAATGTTCACTCAGAAGATTCGGAAGTACCACTTCATCCCAGTCATAAAACGTATGCCCCCAAAAAGAAGTATTAAAACTCCGATTCATTTCTTCAATCGTTCCATATTTCTTTTTCAACCACTCTCTGAATGCTTTTTCACAATTCTCGCAGTAACATTCTCCACCAAACTCATTAGAGATATGCCATGCCACAATATTATCATATTCTTTATATCTTCTTGCCAGTTTTCCTGCGAGACGAGGCGCATACAATCTGTATGTCGTACTATTCGGACATGAATTATGTCTTCCTCCGAACTTCCTTTTCATTCCATTAAATTCTGTTCTCAGAATATCCGGATGGCGTTTTGCCATCCATGCAGGGTGCGCTCCTGTAGATGTGGCCATACAAACTTTCAAGCCATTCTCTCTGACCAATTCCATGATTTTATCCAGTCTCTCAAAAGAATAGATGTTTTCGTCTGGCTGTAGAGCAGCCCAGGAAAATACATTCAGTGTCACGATATTGATATGCGCCTTTTTCATCATCCGCATATCTTCCTGCCACACATCCTCCGGCCACTGTTCCGGGTTATAATCTCCTCCGTAATAAATTTGTTTCACGCTTTTTCCGTAACCCATATTTTTCTCCTTTTCTTTTAATTCTAACCATAGATTCCACAGGGCATCCCATGGCAAAACAGCGGAACATCATTACTGACCGTTCCGCTGTTCATTTAATTAATTATTAGCGTTAAAATCTTCTACCGCCTGTACTCTCGCATTTGCCTCATCTTTTGCATTCTTCATATCAACTGCAAGTACATCCTCATATCCAAGACCTTTTACAGTATCCTGCATATCTTTAAGAATAGAGTTAAATTCTGCCTCATCTTTTGCAAATACCATTTTCCACGAACTGTCCACAATTACTGCTTTGCACTGATTTCTCAGAGTTGTAATATCCGAAGACTCCTCTGGTTGTACATAAGATGTACCAGGTGCTACCGAAAGTGCATTCTTGCCTTCCAGAAATTCAATCGTTGTCTTCGCACCATCTGCATATTCCTGCCAGTCTGTGTCAAGTGCTGTTGTTTTCTTTTCTAATTCAGAAGCCCACATAGTTGACATATAAGGTTCATTGTTATTCGGATCAATATCTACAAGTGAAAGCGCTTTAAAGTTCAATGCAGATACACCATCTTTCCATGAACCGCCGCCCCATTCATCCGGAACAGTCACATCATTGCTTGGG
Source organism: Lachnospiraceae bacterium (assembly GCA_051888795.1). Taxonomy (GTDB): domain Bacteria; phylum Bacillota; class Clostridia; order Lachnospirales; family Lachnospiraceae; genus MD308. The sequence continues at coordinate 59,342 of JBJFCD010000050.1, forward strand.
AGTGCCTGATTACCAAATTCTGTATAAACGGCTTTATCACCGTCTTTTTCCCATGTAAGTCCTTCCGGTCCTGCAGCTCCGCCTGCCTGTCCGGCAATTTCCATACCTTCCGGAGAATACAGCCAGTCAATAAAGTCTGCCATTCTCTCAGGGTCTTTGCACTGACTTCCAATTGCAATGATCGTCTTTCCATTTCCCTCTGAATAACATCCATTAGAATATGGTGAGCTGTCTTCGATAAATGCAGGCATAAATCCTTTACCGGCTTCCTTATTCTCTGTTGTGTTGTAATAGGATGGTCCCTGATAAGACCAAAGTGATGTCAGGATCTGTCCGTCACGATATTTATTAGAAAGTGTATCATAGTTTTGTGTTGTAGATTCTGGATCTACAAGCCCTTCCTGATTTGCCTCAAAAAGGAATTTCAGTGCTTTTACATAGACTCCATCACTGGAGGTGATATCCTGAATATCGCTTCCATCTGCTTTAGAAAGAACAAATCCCAATTCATTATAACCATATAAGCAAGCATAGTTCTTTGCGCCTACCATCATATTTCCATCCCAGTCTTTGAAAAGAGAAATGGCATAAGTCTTTTTACCAGAATCACTTTCTGGTGTATTTTCCTGCATTTCTTTCATAACCGGAATCCAGTCTTCCAATGTCTTAATTTCCGGATATCCTGCTATTTTGTAGGAATCCCATCTCACATACGGTGCCACCATCGGTTCGATACCATCAGAAGAAATCTCCGGTGACTGATTAGAAATCTCACTTGGGATTCCGTAGACTCCCTCTGCTTCAATTCCATCATTCGTCTTACTGATAGCAGCTTCATAATTTTTCATGACATCTTTATCCTTAAGTAAATCTGCCATATCCATCAAAAGTCCTGCTTCTACCATATCTTTAAAACGTCCGTTATCAGTACCTGAAATAATAAGATCTCCCAGATTGCCTGCCGCGGATCTGGTTTGGAACAATGTATCGCCGCCACCGGCTACATTCGGAGCAATAATGTTCAGTTCCATATTAAATTTATCTTTTACTACTTTTGCAAACCATCCGGATTGGATTCCCTGATAGTTTGCCAACGCATCAAATACATCAACTGTGATGAAATCGCTGTATGTTCCATCGCTGTTTTTAGAAGAAGTTTTTGTCTCTTCTTTCCCACCACAGCCTGTGAGAATCATTGTTGTCATAAGTGTAATACAAAGCAATACACTTACCATTTTCTTTTTCATATAGAATCCTCCTGAAAATTCTCTCTAACCTTTTACTGAACCAATCATAATTCCTTTTACGAAAAATCTCTGGAATATCGGATATACAAACAGGATTGGAAGTACAACAATAACCGATACTGTCATACGAATGGAAGTCGGAGTCTGCTGTGTTGCAAGTGCTGCAGCACTGATTGCACCGGTTCCGTTATTTCGTACCATAGCGGCCAGAGAACTTGCCTGATTAATATAAGTATATAATAGATACTGCAAAGAATACAACTTCTGATCTGTAATATAAATCAACGTATCCTGAAAAGAGTTCCACTGTGCTACAGCTGCAAAAATAGCAACTGTAGCAAGAATCGGTTTCGCTGTCGGAAGAATGATCTTTCCGAATATAGTCATAATTCCTGCTCCGTCAATTTCCGCTGCCTCCTGAAGTGATTTTGGCATAGATTCAATGTACGTCTTAACCAAAATAATATTAAACGGCTGAACAATTGCCGGAATAATATATACCCAGAATGTATTGGTCAAATGCAATGTCTTCATAGTAATGAACATTGGAATGATTCCGGCATTAAAATACATGGTAATCACAAAAAAGCGATACCAGAATCTTCTATGCCATAATTTTTCCTGTGTAAACATAAATCCCAGATATGCAGATGCCAGTACCGTACACACTGTACCTATTACTGTTCTTCCAACGGAAATAAGTGCTGCCGTCGGAAGTCCACTTAATGACAATACTTGTTTGTAATTATCAAAATGAATCTTTTGTGGCAGGAAGTTAATAATTCCATTGGCACTCAGATCATTTGCACTAATCGTATTGATTATCATATAATAGAACGGATAGACGCAAATCAGGGTAATGATAATAAACACCAGATAATTTGCGATACTAAATGCTGCATCGCCGGCATTTAATTTTTTATGAGTTTTTACCGCAGTTTTCACTGTATTTCCTCCCTTCTAAATTATAGATTCTCCACGTGTCTTTTTAGATACAAAATTAACCATTGCCAAAAGTGCCACACTGACTAAACTTTTCAGCATACCGATGGCCGTTGCAAGCGACAGACTGCTTCCTGTCATACCTATGTTATACACATAAAGATCCAGCACCTGAATATGTTCTTTATTGAATGAATTCTGGAACACATAATACTGATCCATTCCATTGTTCAAAAAGTTTGCCACTGACATCATAAGCAACACAAAGAATGTTGGCATCAACGCTGGAAGTGTAATATTTTTCATGAGCTGGAACCGGTTTGCTCCGTCTACCCTTGCCGCCTCATATAGTTCCGCATCAATTCCCGCAATAGCTGCCAGATACATAATTGCTCCCCAGCCAAGACCTTTCCACAGATTCCATAAAGTCATCCACAGATATGTATGCGCATCACTGTCCAGAAATTTTATCGGTTCAGTGATCACTCCAATGTTCTGAAGTAATGTATTCACCATACCACTATCCGTAAACAAACTGAATGCTACCGAATATACTAATACCCAGCTTATGAAGTTCGGAAGTGTTGTAAGGGTCTGTACCAGATTTTTAAACCATTTACACTTTATTTCATTTAGGAAAATGGCAAACCCGATTGGGAGCACAGAAGTAAGAATTCCTAACAAACTCATGGCAAATGTATTCTTCATTACCTGAATCATCTGACTTACTTGTGTCTTATTCGCAAACAGCATTTTAAACCATTTCAGACCCACAAATTCGCATTTCGAAAGCGGAAGTGGCGGTTTATAATCAAAAAATGCATAAATCCAGCCATGCAGTGGGAAATAGGAAAACAGGACACATAAGATAATGAAAGGCACAAGACAATAGAATAACTTTTTGCTCTGAGCATTGTTTCTGCCACTCATCGAAGTTTGTACCTTCTGACTTTTCGTCTTTATGGCAACTGACTTTCTCATTCTTTTCTCATCTCCTTCTAGATATTTTTGCTGCAGCTTTACCTTAATTCCCATTTATTGTATCATCGCATATCTTATTAAAAATACCCAAAAAATCGGACTACTCTAAAGTAAAAATCGTATTTTTTCTATATTTCTTCAAAAAAGTCTATTTTTTTCCGTAATTTATCTCGATTTTTTATTGTAGTTTTTTTTCGGTCTTACACCTAACATGATACCAAAGAAAATGTAAAGGAGATTACTATGAAATTAAATGTAGATAGCCCCGTTTTTCAGTTTTTGGGAACATTCACAGACTTTATCGTATTAAATTTTCTTTTTCTAATTACCTGCATTCCAATCCTGACTACAGGTTCTGCCATCAGTGCCCTTTTTACAGTCACTATGCGGGAAGCCAGAAATGAACCTGGCTATATTATCCGCCCATACCTGAAAGCATTTAAAGAGAATCTGAAATCTGGTTTTCTACTTACCCTTCTATACACAGGAATGGGAGCTATATTGGGGTTTAATCTTGTTTTCTGGCTTCAGATAAAAACTCTACCTGGAACAATTGCCCTTGCTATTATTGCCTGTTGCACGTTTTGCTATCTTCTTTCATTATTATATGTATTTGCGTTGAATGCACGCTTCGAAAATTCTGTAAGGCAAACACTAAAAAATTCTCTTTTCATTGCACTGGCAAACCCTTCACAAACCATAGTGATTTTATTAATCTGTATCGTAGCCATAGCATTATTGTATGTATCGAAAATTTCCCGTGTTTTTCTTATAATCTTTGGATTTGCTTTCCTTGCTTACTGTGCATCATATCCACTGATTAAAGTATTTGGACAATATGAACAGGAAAACTAAAGTTAAAAGCAAAAACAAATCCTATTCAAATCAAAAATAATATGGAAAGGAACTTTATAATTATGAAATATGGATATTTTGATGACACAAAAAAAGAATACGTAATTACCGATCCAAGAACTCCAAATCCATGGATCAATTATCTCGGAAATGAAGATTTCTTTTCTTTAATTTCCAACACAGCCGGAGGATACAGTTTCTATAAGGATGCAAAGCTCCTGCGTCTAACGCGTTACCGCTATAATAATATTCCTGCAGATACAAATGGCCGCTATTATTTCATCAAAGATGGGGATACGATCTGGACTCCTGGCTGGCAGCCGATACAGACTGAGCTTGATTTTTATGAATGCCATCACGGACTGGGTTATACCAGCATTCAATCCGAGAAAAACAAAATTAAAGCTTCTATGACTGCTTTTGTTCCCTTGCATGAAACTTGTGAAGTTAATTACCTGGTCTTACGCAATGACAGTCACTCTGTACGTAAACTGACATTAACTTCTTATGTGGAATTCTGTTTTTGGAATGCTGTTGATGACGCTTCTAATTTCCAGCGCAACTTAAGTCTGGGGGAAGTCGAAGTTACAGATTCTGAGATTTATCACAAAACGGAATATAGAGAGCGAAGAAATCACTATGCATTTTACAGTGTAAACAGACCGATTGACGGATTTGATACAAGCAGGGACGATTTTCTTGGTGCTTATGGCACCGTTCAGAAACCTAAAGCTGTACTTAATGGCACTTCCTATCAGACAATTGCCAGCGGAGGCAGTGTAATTGGCTCACACCGTCTGGATATCACTTTAAATCCCGGTGAAGCCAAGAGTTTTATCTTCCTTCTCGGATATGCAGAAAATCCCGATGAAGAAAAATGGGAGTCTCTAAATATAATCAATAAAACACCTGCCAGAAATATAATGGCAAAATTTAAAACTGACGATCAGGTAGAAAATGCTCTTCTTAAACTAAAGGATTACTGGGACACTCTTTTGTCCAGATACACTTTAACCTGTACAGATGAAAAATTGTCACGTATGGTAAATATATGGAATCAGTATCAGTGCATGGTGACTTTCAATATGTCCCGTTCTGCGTCCTACTTCGAATCTGGCACCGGACGAGGCATGGGATTTCGTGATTCCTGCCAGGATCTTCTCGGTTTTGTGCATCTGATCCCCGAAAGAGCCCGTATGCGAATTCTGGATATCGCTGCAACTCAGATGGAAGACGGTAGTGCTTATCATCAATATCAGCCTCTTACTAAGCGAGGAAATCTGGATATAGGAAGTGGATTTAACGATGATCCACTATGGTTGATTGCAGCTGTGGCCGCCTATCTCAAAGAAACCGGAGACTTTACAATTCTCGATGAAAAAGTGGATTTTGATAATAACCCTGTCAAGGCTCAGTCACTTTTGGAACATTTAAAACGCTCCTTTGATTATACACTTACACATTTAGGACCTCATAATCTTCCCCTGATTGGCCGCGCTGACTGGAATGACTGTCTGAACTTAAACTGCTTCTCAAAAGAACCCGGAGAATCCTTCCAGACCACTGGTCCATCTGAGGGACCGATTGCGGAATCTGTCTTCATTGCAGGAATGTTTGTAAAGTACGGGAAAGAATATGAACGCATTAACGAATTGCTTGGAAACGAAAAAGAATCCAAACGTGCCAAAGATGCAGTTGATCTTGTATATAACGCGATCCTGAAAGATGGTTGGGACGGAGAATGGTTTTTACGTGCCTATGATGCACTGGGAGAAAAAGTAGGTTCCTCAGAAAATGAAGAAGGAAAAATCTTTATTGAGCCTCAGGGATTCTGTATTTTAGCCGGAGTCGGTGTAAAAGAAGGTCATGCAAAAAAAGCACTGGATTCCGTACAAAAACATCTGGATACTAAATACGGAATTATGCTCCAACAACCCGCATACCAGACCTATCATCTCAATCTTGGTGAAATTTCTTCTTATCCGCCGGGATATAAAGAAAATGCCGGTATCTTCTGTCACAACAATCCTTGGGTCTCTATTGCAGAAACCGTCATCGGGCGTGGAAATCGGGCATTTGAAATCTACAAAAAGACTTGTCCAGCATATATTGAAGATATCAGTGATATCCACCGCACAGAGCCTTATGTATACTCACAGATGATTGCCGGTGCCGATGCTCCAAAACACGGAGAAGCAAAAAACAGCTGGTTGACCGGAACTGCTGCATGGACATTTGTGAACGTTTCCCAGTATATTCTCGGAATTCAGCCGGATTATGATGGTCTTAGAATTGATCCATGTCTTCCGGACGAGATAAAAGACCTAAAACTTACTCGTGCTTACCGTGGAAACATTTTTGATATCACCATTCATAAACCTGACGGAGTTGAAAAGGGGATCAAAGAAATGATTGTAAATAATGAAAAAGTTGAAGGAAATTGCGTGAAGCTTAAAAAGGATACAACAAAATACCACGTTGATGTATTCATGGGATAATCCTCCTTACATATCTTTAAGAAAGAAAACCTGCCTAATAGACAGGTTTTCTTTCTTATACTCTTTTCATCATTTTATATTTTATTACTTTTTTATTAACTATCGCTTTTTCACAAATATTTTTCTATAACTCTAAAAACGAAAAAACCTATGAAGCTGATTCGAAGAGCAAGTATCACTAATCCTATAATTCTTCTTGAGCACAGATTTCTTTTACCGATTTTCCCACATAAATATGATAAACTCCGTCTTCTATCTGAAATTTTTCTGTTTCTTCATCAT
>JBJFCD010000051.1:0-4457 GCA_051888795.1 Lachnospiraceae bacterium
CAATGAAAGGTGGATTTGAAATGGAGTGCAAAATTGTTAAGAAACCTGCATTTACGGTTATCGGAAGTGCAAAAGTGATTAGAAATGAAGAAGGGTATAAAGAATGTCCGCAGTTTTGGACGGATCATTATGCAAAGGGAAATGGCAAGTATATTTGCGGTATGTATGGTATTTGTTTAGATGATGGTGCACCGGAAGGATTCTTCAAGTACATGATTGCTGATGATTATATTCCTTCAAAAGACATGCCGGAGGAATTTGAAACGGTAGTTATTCCTGAAAATACATGGGCGGTATTTCCGTGCAAGGGACCAATGCCGGAGGCTTTACAGAAAGTGAATACAGAAATTTTCTCAGAATGGCTGCCGGGAAACAGCGATTATGAAATTGCCGGAATGTATAACATAGAATATTATACAGCAACGGATGACTATCCAAAGGGAAATCAGGATGAAAACTACTATTGTGAAATCTGGATGCCGGTGAAAGCAAAGCAGCAGTAATTTACTGAGGGGATTGTTTGATTAAGAATGTGTGGCAGTTTCAAATGGAACTGCCACATTTTCGCATATAAACGATACGTAGAGTCAACTTAAAATGGGCATTTAGGCTAACTAAACGATGCGTCGGTTGTCTTTGAAATTGATTGCGGTTAAGATTGCAATTGGAGGTGATAGATATGGATGCAAACAAATTCGGTTGCTTTGTAGCTGACAGAAGAAAAGAATTGAATATGACTCAAAAGGATTTGGCTGCAAAAATTCAAGTAACAGATAAAGCAGTAAGTAAATGGGAAAGAGGTCTGGGCTTACCAGATATAAATTCTATTGAAGATTTGGCAAATGCTTTAGATGTATCCATAGTGGAGCTTATGAAAGCGGAAAGAAAAACAGAGGTTGTTTCGGCTGATGAAACAGAAAAGGCAGTTATGGGTGTGTTAGACATTGCAGGGCAGGAAGTGCAAACAAGGCATAAGACATTCATTGTGATTTTTGCAGTAACAGCATTTTTATGTACATTAGCTGAAATGCTATTTAACATTGATTGGAGCGCACAAAATCTGGCAATGACGGCAAAGATTCCGTATACAGCTATAATACCGGGTATTGAGATGGTGATATACGCAATAATTTGCAAAGTGAGAGGTGAGAAATCCAATGGCTTTTTTGCTATTGGTTTCTGTATCATTTTTATTCCGATTATATTGATAATGGGAGCATTTCTTATTCTGTGTATCACTACGGGATAGATAATAAAATCACTTTTCGGATAAAAAATTTCAAAAACTATTGACTCCTACGTTGCGTAATAGTTTAGAGTATGCTTATCGAGAGGAGGAAATTCCAATGATGATAGTAAATGAAGTAAGTAAATTGACCGGAGTGAGTATACGCACTCTGCAATATTATGATACCATTGGACTCTTAAAGCCAAGCGAATACACAGAGTCCGGATACCGGTTGTATGACGATACAGCGTTGGAACGGTTGCAACAGATTTTGCTGTTTAAGGAACTGGAATTTTCTTTAAAGGAAATCAAAGAGATTATTGATGCGCCTAACTTTGACAGGGAAAAAGCACTTGAACAACAGATAGAGCTATTGACCTTGAAGAAGGAGCATCTTGAGAATCTGATTGATTTCGCTCGAGGAATAAAAACGATAGGAGTGAAAAAAATGGATTTTACAGTATTTGACACAAAAAAGATTGATGAATATTCAAAACGTGCAAAAGAGCAATGGGGAGAAACTGCTGAATATCGGGAATGTGAAGAAAAGTTTAAGAATATGACAGATGTTCAGCAGAAGGATGTAATCAACAGCTTTATGATGATCTTTGCAGAATTTGGAAAGCTGAAAGATCAGGATGCTGCAAGCGATAGGGTTCAGTTGCAGGTTAGGAAATTACAGGATTTTATATCAGAACATTATTATAAATGCTCAAAGGAAATCCTGTCCGGACTTGGAAAGATGTACGTAAGTGATGGAGAATTTACTGAAAATATTGATGGCTATGGTGGAGAAGGAACCGCTGAGTTTACTGCCAAAGCAATTGACATTTACTGTCAAAAATAAACGGAAAATGCCTATTTCCTTAATTGAGTGCAAGTTTTAAAAGTGATAGCAGTTCTTCAGGAGATTTGTCCATTCCTTTGGATGCCCATGTGCAGATAATGTTTAGTATTCCGCCGCTACTGTAAGATAAAGCATATTCAAGCGCTTCAGGATTTTCGGCAAGCTTGGGGTTTTCGTTTTGTGCGTGATATATCTCAAGAGATATCTCGTTGATGAACTGTTGCATAATTGATACCAGGCCATTGCGATAGAGCAGAATGGTTAGCTCTTTATTTTCGTGCCAGAAATGGAGTGCGAATTCACTGGTGTGAAGATAACTTTTGTCAGATGAGCAATAGAGCTCCCTCGATTTTTGTGCCCATAGACGATGAATATGGAAAAGAAGAATTTCGTCCATAGAATGAAAAAGTCTGTAAAATGTTCTTCGCGAAAGATCCGCTTTACAGGAGAGCTCGGAAATGCTTATTTGGTTATAGGGCTTCTCTTTCATCAATTCAAGCAGTGCATTTACATACATCTCTTTTGACTGTACTGTAATTGGATTCGTAGTAGGATTCATAGGTTCTCCTTTGGGTGACACAAATGGCAGTTTTTGTAGCACCTTGTCGTATTGGATTGACATGTTACTAAACTCACTTTATCATAAATATAGAAATGTCACAAGTGAGACACCAGCTTTGGAAAGTGAGGCCTAGAATATGTCAAGACAGTTTTTGTATACGGAACGTGCGCATTTGATGTGTCCGAACATGAATTTTGGAATAGTATCTGAGGTTAACGGTTCTTTTGATGAGAAAAGAATCAGGGATACGGTCTTAGTTCTTGTTCAGGCACATCCTTTTTTGACAGCTCTGCTCGGGTACGAAGAGGAGACAAAACGATTTTTTTATAATACTACTTCTGATTCACAAGTAGAATTGACGATAGAGAAGGAAACGATAACAGACTTATACGACAAAAGAGTTATCAGCAAATATGAAAAACTTGTTGCAACAGACTGGGACCTAAGGTGTCAGGGTATGTTGAAAATTGTATGCTGGAATCAGAAGGAAAAAATATGTCTCTTATTTGTATTTCATCATCTTCTTGCAGATGGAAGAGCTGCTCTTTCTTTGGTTAAAGAGTTTGCAGACTATTATGTGAATGGAATCCTGCCGACAAGAACAGAGGAAAAACTGATTTCTTCCGTAGATGATTTTCCACGCGGGTCAAAGCTTCCCTTTGTAAGCAGAATTCTTGTTGATAACGCTAACAGAAGGTGGAGGAAGGAGAATCATCTGGTTAGCTATGAAAGCTATCATGAATTTGCTAATAACTTTTTGCAAAAGGATAAAGTGTTTCATTACACTTCCACATATACTGAGGATGAAGTGAACACGATTTGTGTTTTGTGTAAGGAAAATCAAGTATCCGTTAATGATTATCTGATAGTAAAAATGTTGGAGGAAGATCATACAGATAAAGTAATCATTGCCAGTGATCTTCGAAAACAGCTTTCTTGTTATTCACCAGGAGCATTGGGGAATTATTCAACAGCATTTAGTGTGCGCTTGAAGAAAAAAAGTTCAGATACTATGACGACGACCAAAGAAGTTCATGAACTGGTTCAAAAGATTATGAAAACTCCGGCGTCACTATATTTGGTCTTACAATGTTATGCCAGATTGGATCCTGCGCTGCTGGATGCCGCAGCAATTTCAGCCATTGGCGGTTTTGATAGCAAGGCAGGAAGATTTATCGGAACACTTTTCTTTGGATTCGCAAGCCCTTCGGGTTATAGTATTACGAATCTCGGAAAGCTGGAAAGCAAGTCCATGAACAATGCGATGTTCATTCCGCCTGCTTCACCGGCAATGAAGAAGACAAAGGGTGTCCTTACGGTAAATGGACGAATGAATATATGCGTCAGCGAAAGATAGCGGAGGTTTAAAAATTGGCATTAGAATATAAAAGATTAACGGAAAAGGAACTGGATATATTCATCGAAATGAGAATAAATCAATTAAGAGAAGAAGGAGCAGAAGAAGACATTGATTTAAAGCCTGCACTAATGGACTATTATATCCGTCACATGGCGGACGGCACATTTGTGTCCTGGCTTGCCGTGGACGGCGAGAAGATAATTGGTACAAGTGGAATGTCATTTGTAGAAAAACCTCCCTATTTTGGATGCCCCAGCGGAAGGATGGGACTGTTGTCCAGTATGTATACGGACCCAAATTATAGACGAAGGGGAATTGCAAGAGAGCTTTTAGACAGAGTCGTTGAAGAAGCAAGGGAATACGGATGTGGAACAATACAGATCACAGCTTCTGATTTAGGTGTAAAACTATATACAGCGTATGGTTTTGTCCACAATGGTAATTTTATGCAGTACAAATT
>JBJFCD010000052.1:0-4453 GCA_051888795.1 Lachnospiraceae bacterium
CCTTCCTGACCGGAGATGTGCGGGAGGACAGAGAGGACCAGCAGTGGGTCAATGTGGTGGTGAGGAAAAGGGAGAGAGAACAGCCGAAGCAAGGAGGATTAAAATGAAGAAGCCAATTGTTGCAATTATGTATGATTTTGATAAAACACTATGTACCAAAGATATGCAGGAATATGGGTTCATACCTTCGCTGGGGATGAAATCCAATGAATTCTGGAATGAAGTAAATGCACTTACCGATGAACAGGAAATGGACAGCATTCTTGCGTATATGTTTAAAATGGTCGAAATGGCGAAAGAAAAAAAGGTGCCGATCACAAAAGAAACCTTTAAAAAACTGGGGGCTGCTGTAGAATACTTTGACGGAGTACTATCCTGGTTTGATAGAATTAATGAATACTGCAAAAAAATGAATGTTCGTGTTGAACACTATATTGTTTCATCGGGAATCAAAGAAATAATTGAAGGCACTTCAATTGCTGACTACTTTAAAAAGATTTATGCTTGTGAATTCATGTATGATTATAATGGGTCTATTCAATGGCCAAAGTTTGCAGTTAATTATACCGCCAAGACCCAGTTCCTGTTCCGGATAAACAAAGGCGTTTTAACTATTGATAGTAAAAGTACAGATAAACTGAATCAGTTCACTCCGGAAAATGAGCGTAGAATTCCGTTTCGCAACATGATCTATATTGGAGACGGGCTCACTGATGTCCCATGCATGAAACTGGTTAAATCTAACGGGGGGCAGTCTATAGCAGTTTATGATCCTGAAAAAGGAAAAGCATCTGCAAAAGCGCTACTGGATGATGACCGCGTGAATTATATTGTGCCTGCTGATTATGGCGTTGGAAGCGACATGGAAACTATTGTAGAAGCAATCATCAAGAAAATCCAGGCAGTGGAGGAAATGCAGTCTTATCTGGGATAATGAGACCCGGATAAAAGAACCATTGGGTTATATGAGCCCTATAGAGTACAGACGAAGTTTAGGACTGGTCGCTTAGCCAGTCCGAGACTTCGTCCGCATCTCTCACTCCCTAGTCAAGGAAATCGTCCAAACCTCCGTCCCTATCCCATTCACGCTCCAAGCTTGATCTATTCTATAGATCTTTAAAACTTTTACAGATATCGATTTTATACTCGTTTTCAGGTCTTGTTTCCGGTCTGCAGGAAATTACAAATTTTCTGCCGGCATATGTAAAACTTTTTTCTGCATAGATTCCGTTAGTCTTTGTATTTCTCTCTACCTTTTCCGAAAGCAGCCCGTCTGCATTTGCTTCTCCCTGCCAGAATTCGCAAAACCAGTCCCAGCCGGTTACAAACAACACGTATTCAGGATCATACAGTTCAATCTCCAGTTTTAAAATTTCGCGACAGATTTCACGTTCCTGTTTTATCATTTTAGTATTTGGATTTCCTGAATAAGGCGGTGCAATCTTATACAGGTTAGTCCACGCTATTGATTCGAACCATGGAGTAATCTCATGAGCATTCCATCCGCTTATTTCTTTCCAAATCTCCTCGCTGGTTCTCCAGAATGAACTTCGGTTCAGACAGTATGAACCATCTTCATTACATAGTTTTCCAGATTCGTTCTGTCTTATCCAGGAGAAGCCATGTGTTCTAAGATTTAGATCTGTCGCCTGTTCAAACTGTTCTTTTTCCTGAGAAGGCATAGACATCCAGCCGTTGACCGCTCTTCCAATTAATAGGAATTTCACTGTCTTTCCATAATTCTTCCCCTGCATGGAAGTAAAGTGTGATAGCTCCTTAAAACTGACATCAACAGCTTTCCCATGTTCATCGGAAACTGAAAACGATTCGTTATCAGCCATTTTTTTGTACAATTCTCCATATAGTACTGCGATTTGTTCTATCAATTTAGCCTGAGATATCTCTTTCATATTCTTTTCTCCTTTAAATATTATGTATCGCTATGTATCTTGTTTTAATTATATATTCCATATCCGTTCCTGTCAATTTTCTATACCCAGCACATCCAGAAAAGCTTCTCCATATTTTTCAATCATCGCAAAGGGATAGCCAAGCAGCTTGTCCAGATCGTCATCATAGATGACATCCCCCGGTTCCAGATATGTCTTGTACCGTATTTCACCCGTGTGACAGTCTATCTCAAAGCTTCCGTAATCGATTTCACAGTTCAGCACATTAGCAAGAATGCAGAGCGATGTCAGCATGTTCTGATTCCCGCTTTCCGTATGGCAGGACAAAGTCGTTCTGCAGATATAATCGGAGCTTCCTACTGTGATTGCCTGCTCCACACAGATCCCGTTTTTCAGCCGGAAGTAGGTTTTGTAAATCCCCTGATCAGCGTCCTCATCATAAAGGCACCCCTTCTGCTGCAGGATAAAACTCCGCAGAGCGAGCTCCAGCTTTTTTGACGGCCTTTTCCCCGGATGCAGATTCCCGCCCGGAAGCCTGATGACATTTCCCATTTTCAAAATCCTCTTTCTGTAATACTTAAAAATTCATCCTTAAAATGTACACTATAATATGCCAGTCTATACGCATTCATTACCTGCAATGCCACATGCGCTTTGGGAAATAAGTACTCAATTTTTTTGCACGATGAAATGTACTGCTGCGGTACACCCGCATTTTTCATCAAATTCTCGTCCTGCTGTTCCAATCCTCTCCCTCTTCTTACCTTTTCTGCTATATAAAATGCCTCATTTCTTTCGAGATTACGTGCCAAAAGGTACAGCATAATATCTTCTCTAAAGCAGATTATTTCGCTAAGTGGATATCCTTTCCTCATAAGGTTTTCTCCATTATTTTCCCATACTCCTGATCCATGGCGCAGTCCAGAGATTCTAATCAGTTTTGCAAAAGAAGGTTCATCAAAGCACCTTAGTAAGGTCTGAAACTTTGGGTCTGCGAACTCTTCAATACTTAAGGTTTTCCCTTCATTAATATTCTGCAGTGTTTTTTGATCATCAAAAGGGATGTCCTTGATTTTAATTCCTGTTTTCTCCTGTAGCAGCTGGAAAGTTATAAAATCAGGACTGTCAAAAAACATATCCAGTCTTCGCATATTTTCACCTGTGACGCCGAAAAAGAATTCCGGTGGAAGATGAAAACCGTCTTTTTGCATTTCTCTGCCGCATTTCGGGCAGCATTTATTCGGCATATCCGGTCCACAGTCCTTTCCCTCACAAAAGATGACCTTTCCACAGCACTGACAGATGTAATGTGCCGGCAGGGGATTAACCTCTGTTATTCCAAGCAGCCATGCTACAAAGGAGGAACCTCCGCAGCCTCTGACAAACGGTCTGTTCCCATCCTTTCCATACTTACTTACAGTTTTCAAGGATTCACAGAACATTTCCTCCATTTGCGTCTTATCTATGATGCGTAGTTCCCATTCAAGCCTTTCTTTAACAAGTCCAGGCAAAGGCTTTCCAAAAATGTGCTCTGCCTTTTTCCAGCAAATTCTTTTTATCTCACTTACCATACCGTTTTCTCCTCATGCATGTAATCACTTCATTCCTCAGCCAGTCAGGTTCAAGTACTTCTACATATGGAAGATATTGAAGCGCCCAGAAAAGGATCCCGCCCGGCGGTGCTGTGAAGGTGATAAGCACATCCCGATCTGAGTCCTCCTGTACGAAGACATCTTTTCCGAACTGCTCCAGAACATCCCCTATGATGCACCTGTCACAGCGAAACCTGATTCTTTCCGGCTTTCCGGCAAATGCGTAAACAGAACTGCGGATTTTCCTTTCGTCCGGCATATCTGCATCTGCACGCTCTTCCAGAATCTCAAGATCACGAATCTTGTCGATCCGGTACAGACCCGAATAATCCGAACCGGACATGGAGCAGAAAAGATAGTATCTGCCGTTTGTAAAATACATTCTGAACGGGTTCACGATATAAGGTGCTTCGCGTCTCGGATGCAGTTCCTTGTCTGTCCCGTAGTCATAATATCCGAACCGGACCTTGAATCCGCCCTCGATTGCTTCATCCAGCATCTCGATATTGAGAAAGACCTGCCTGTTTACGGTTTTCCATTCCGACTTGGAAACGGTCAGATGTCTGTATCTCTTTCTCTGATGCCGGCTCAGCACTGCCTGCAGTTTTGCAACCAGGGAATCCGTCTGCTTCGCGGTTATGAAGGGAAACTGGAACACCGCATCCGTAAGGAGCAGTACTTCAGAAGGTTCAAAGAGCCTGGTTCGGAAATAATACCCTCTTCCGTTCTCCTCGTAGAGAGAAATGTCATATCCGAGATCGATCAGCAGCGCTGCCGCACTGTATATGGTCCTTCGATCTGGGCTGATTCCATAGATCTCGTTCATTTTCCGGATGATTTCATTCATCTGCATGATATGTGTTTCATCCGAGTATTCCTCCAGAATTTTCAGCAGACAGATGGCATAGGATTTTTCTGTGATCATACCGCATATCCTCCTTTTCACCCTTA
>JBJFCD010000053.1:0-4448 GCA_051888795.1 Lachnospiraceae bacterium
CGTTCGTGGTGCTGCCGGCGGTGCATTACTTTGTGCTGAACTGTTGAAGGCACAGGGATATATTACAAAGAAATAAGGGATTGATGTGTAACAGCGTAACTTTCATTCTTATGGAGCCCTGGTTGCGTCAGGTGTGCTTATGAAATTTTTGGTTTGCTGTGCGGAGCGTCATATGTAGAATTTGTTTTGGGCATATGTTTCTTAACATGATATGCTGTGCCTAAAAATTGCTAAAAATTAGGCACTACACAAAAAAACAAACTCATATGCCCAAACTTTTTCAAAAAAATTGTAAAAATGCCAAAAAACCGCTATTTTTTTAGGCACAGGAGTTTTTTCACACCTCTCTGTGCCTAATTTTTTGTCTATCTCTTTATATTGTGCTATAATTTGATATAAATTCTTAGCTGTGGAATGAAATAATAATAGTATTATTTGAGAGGATTGCCCTATGGATATTATTACGGGATTGCAGAATAAAAAAGATACAGAAGCACATCAACTGTTATTACAACTTGAAAAACGATCAGCTGAATCAAATACACTGTATGAATATTTTGAAGATTTCATTAAACTATTAAATAATAAAAGCTTTTTTGTAAGAACCAGAGGGTTTCGTCTAGCCTGTGCACAGGCACAATGGGATGTTGAGAATAAAATTGATAAAAATTTAGCGATAATGCTTCTTATGCTTGATGATGAAAAACCAACGGCTGTAAGGCAATGTCTGACGGCACTCCATACGGTTATATTTTATAAACCTGAATTATGCAAAAAAATTGTGGCTAAGTTAGACATGATGGACTTATCAAAGTATAAGGATAGTATGAGCCCGCTAATTAAAAAGGATATGGAAGAGTTACGAAAAATGGTGGATTAGTATAGATTTCTGTTGAAGAATATAAAAAAAGGGAGAAATACATATATGGTAAAATACTTGAAAAAAATGATGCCTTTATTAGTAACAATTGCAATATTCAGTTTCAGTGGGTGCGGAAGAACGCAAAATGACGAAATAAAATCATCAGTTAGTGAAACAACTAACTTAATAGAGGAAGAACAAACAGTCAATAATGATGATGTGAGCCAGGTTTCTGAAAATGAAACTACTCAGACGGATGGAGAAATCGTAGCACCGACCAAAGAAGAAGTACTTGCAATGCGTGCACTGGTTTTAGAGGGGATGAGTGAAGAAGAAATTGAAAGACTTACAGAAAATATTAAAATTGCAAATAACAAGATGGAAGATGGATATCTATATGATAATTTGTTTGGCCGATTAGAAGATAAAAATGATTTGTACTGGAACTATTTTGATCAAAAAGGAGAGATTCAAATTGGATGGGCATATGATGCGTCAATATCTGTAAATACCGATTACTTAGAGCATTCTGCACGGTCATTTTGAGCAGACCTTCCGCTGGTTTACAGCAGCCTTTCCGCTCTGTTGAGCACGCCGTTTTATATATCCTATAATGAGTTTGGCACACATTTGTGTGACTATCTTTATAGGAGGTCGATAACCATGGTTGATTATCGAGAAATTTTGAGGTTGAAAAGCCTCAACTACAGTCAAAGCGATATCGCTGCCAGTGTCCACAGCTCCCGCAATACGATTCAGGAAGTTCTTAGTATTGCCAGTGCTTTACAGATTCAGTGGCCATTGGATGACGATGTCACAAACCACATACTGGAATCTATTCTTTATCCGGACAGACATAAAAAGGATGAAGAACGTATGATTCCTGATTATCCCCGCATTCACCGGGAACTTGCTAAAAAGGGTGTGACTCTTTCACTTCTGTGGACAGAATACTGTATGGAAGCAAGGAACGCAGGTAAAACGCCTTACATGAGTACCCAGTTCAATGATAATTATCATAAATGGGCACGTGTTTCCAAAGCTACTATGCGTATTCAGCATAAGCCCGGTGACACAATGGAGGTCGATTGGGCAGGTGCTACCATTGATATTTATGATTCGATAACCGGCGAAGTTACACCGGCATATCTGTTTGTTGCTGTATTATCCTGCAGTTGCTATGTGTATGCTGAAATCTGTATTAACATGAAATCAGATACGTTCATTAACTGCCATGTACATGCTTATGAATACTTTGGCGGTGTAACCCGTCTGTTAATACCAGATAATCTAAAAACCGGGATTACCAGGAATACCCGGTACGAAACCGCAATCCCTCGCGCTTACAAGGAAATGGCAGAGCATTATAACACTGCTATCGTTCCTGCAAGGGTAAAGCACCCTGATGATAAGCCTAATGCCGAAGGCTCTGTTAAGTTTGCAACTACCTGGATTCTGGCTGCACTTCGTAACTACCATTTCTTTTCTATCGAAGAAGCAAGAATGGCTGTTTCAGAAAAGCTCGAAGAGCTGAATAACCGTCCGTTTACAAAACGGGCAGGAAACCGCCGTATTGCCTTTGAAGCTGAAGAAAAGGAATTTATGCAGCCGCTCCCTTTATGCCCGTATGAACCAGCAGTCTGGTCCACTGCCAAGGTTCAGAACGATTATCTCATATCGGATGGAATCAATAAATACTCAGTTCCTTTTGATTTAATCGGTGAACATGTGGACATTCGCTGTACCGGCACAACTGTGGAAGTATTTTTTCACGGAAGCCGTGTTGCTTCTCATGTAAGAAGAAGCGAGGCACAGAGGGATCCTATTTCTATCAAAGAACACATGCCGCCAGAGCACCAGAAATATCTTACTTATAATCCGGAGGAGTTTAAAAACTGGGCGGAATGTATTGGTGAATTCACATCAAAGGTCGTCAATTACTTTCTTTATTCCGGCAAAGAACCGGAACAGGGTTATAAATACTGCGTCAGCCTGATGAAAATGACTGACCGCTACGGACAAATCCGTATTGAAAGAGCCTGTGAGAGACTTTTATCCTTCACATCACAGCCTTCTTTAAGAAGTATTGCCACCATTCTGAAAAATGGACAGGATAAACTTCCGTTGGAAATGACAGTGGAAGAACGTCCTGTTTCCGAAAAGCGCAGCAAGGGAATTACCAGAGGTGCATCTGCCTACAGAAATGGAGGTGATGCCTCATGCTAGATAATTCTACGATTGAAACATTAAAAGCCATGCATTGCAGTGCAATGGCATCGGAACTGGAAAACCAGTTAAATGATTCCAAGACATATGGAACACTTGCCTTTGAAGAACGAATTGCGCTCATGGTGGATGCCGAATGGAACAGACGCCAACAGAATAAACTTCAAAAACTGATTAAACTGGCAACCTTTTCCCAACCGACAGCATGTATTGAAAATATCGAGTATCTGCCTGACCGAAAACTGGATAAAGCGCAGCTACTACGGTTTGCTACCTGTCAGTATATCAGCGAGAATCACCATATCATTCTGAAAGGTGCCAGCGGTTCCGGTAAGACATATCTTGCCTGTGCGCTTGGTAATGCTGCTTGCAGGAAATATAAAACGGTACGTTATATCAGAATGCCAGAACTGTTGGATGAACTTAATCTTGCAAAAGCAGATGGTTCCTTCCGTAAAACAATTAAGGCTTATCAAAAGGTAGACCTTCTGATTATTGATGAGTGGCTGATTCGTAAGCTTACACCACAGGAAACATACAACCTGTTAGAAATCGTTGAATCCCGTGTGAACAGCTCAAAAGGGTCTATGATCTTCTGTACACAGTATAACAATGAGGAATGGTATGGTCGCATTGATCCGGAATTCGATGAAGGAAGTCCGATATCGGAAGCCATCATGGATCGTATTACGAACAACGCTTATGATATCCTCATTGAAGGAAAAACATCTATGAGAAAGCGTCATGGTTTACAGGCTTCTCAGAAAGGAGCTAACCATGATTGATAATAATTATTGCGCTTTCAGCAAAGACCATAAATGTATCCAATGGATGGACTATGAATTGACCCGCCATGAATTAGCAGAGGCCAATGAATTATGCCACGGAAACTGGATTGAAATCCAGCACCTACGGGAATACATTGATGTATTAAAAGCAACTCTTACAGAGCACGGAATAGAGATTCCGGTGGAATACTAAATCTATCATTGCACTCGTCTCCGGAAAGGTATGCACTGCTTTTCCGGAACGGAGTGCTCAACAGAGCGGAAAGGTTGCTCTGAAAAGGCGGAAGGTCTGCTCTAAACCTCCGTGCAGAGTGCTCTACGCGGTCGGAATATACATTAAAATAAGGGTGATATTTTTATGTATGAAACTACAAAAGAAATAATTGAGGCGTGTAAGATCAACGAAGAAGCCTTTGAAATTTTATTAAATAAATTCCAGCCTCTTATTAGCAAATATGCTAGATATTTCGGGCAGAATGAAAAAGAAGATGTTGAACAGGAATTAAGAATTGCTTTATGCGAAGGTGCAAGAAAGATTACAAATATGGATTGCGAAGGTGCGGTAACAAATT
>JBJFCD010000054.1:0-1374 GCA_051888795.1 Lachnospiraceae bacterium
TGAGCAGATGTTCCTTCAGCTTTCCACTTAGAACCATACCCTGATAAATGCCACTTTTATATTCTTTCAGATAATGTTTCCGCATCAATCCGAACTTTCTCAGTTCTCCTTCCGGCTCCGGATTAGGAATTATGTTTGGTATTAAATAATCTCCACATTTTTCATAAGTCAAATTCATTGTACGTTCCTCGCTTTCTTCAAATTTACATTTCCTGCTGCAATTTTTTCTTCTTATCCAGCATTTCCTGTTGTGTTGTCTTTCTCTGTCGATTCTGCTCCGCTGCATCCGCTTTCTTCTCTTCCAGTTTTTGCTTGAAGGATTTTGGTGCCAGCGATTTTACAAACTCTACAAACGCCTCTCCAAGTCCCCTTGACGCCACAAACTGTTTTAATTTCTCAATCTGGTCAGTAAGGGTGGCTATTTTCTTCTCCAAAGCAGATATTTTCTTTTCATATTTTTCCAACAAATGATTCCTTGATACTGCCCGGCTGAAAGCATCCATAATCTTATTCCAATCACTTTTCTTTACCTTGACATATTCCTCACCGCCAAACAGATTATTGACCGGAATTGCTGCACTTTTTATCTTCTTGGTTTCCGCATCTACTTCTTTTGAAATGGTCTTTAGGGTAGTTGCTCTCAGATCATGCTTCTCAAGTAATTCCTGATTGCTTTTATCCCTTGTCTCCAGTTCATCAATCTGCTTCGCCAACTCCTCGGCATGTGTAGCAAGTTCCTTGTTATGTATCTCCATTTCCTCTGCCTGTTGTTCCAGTGCTTCCACTTCCCGCATTGCAGCTTTATACTCCGGCAGGGTAAGGTTATCTCTTTGTATTCCCAACACCTCTATGTCAATACCTTTCTCCCGGCAAAGATCCGTCAAATAGGATCGTTCTCTTTGTTGCCACGCAACTGTTTCATTTTCCTTTTTACTGACCGCCTTTGCAAAACCCATCTGTTGTAGTGCCTTTGTAAGACTATTGCGTGTTTCCATGCCTGTTTTATATCCATGCGCCACTGGAATATAATCAATATGTAAATGCGGTGTTGCTTCATCCAGGTGCATGACACAATTGAACAGATACAAATTCGGATTACGTTCTTGAAAGGTTTTCGCATACTGCTCCAATATTTCAATGGCTGACTTCGCTTCCTCTGTAAGATTACCGTTTTCATCCACCACAGAAGTATCTTCCTTTTTACCTATCTGAACAATATTTTCATAGAACGTCTTTTCCTTATTGCCGGAATTTTCTATCTCCTTCAGATAATTTTCTTTTCTCCTGTCCTTACGCTTTTGCGCTGCATTATAATCCTGAAGTGCCTGCCCAAAACATTTTTCATACGCTTGTTCCAAAGATTCCTGCATATAA
>JBJFCD010000054.1:1474-3436 GCA_051888795.1 Lachnospiraceae bacterium
GAACCTTCTCGAACATTAGCAGTTCGAGAAGTATCGCCAGCTCTGCTGGCTCTTTTGTTACTTTTGTCAAAAGTAACGCCTTATTACCTTTGACACTGCGTATCAAAGGTAGGCGCTCTGCGAGGCTGACGCCACTCTGCGAGTGTCATAGTCTGCCATTGTAAAATCCACATGGCAGACTGCTCATTCCGGCAAAATGCCCCGTCATTCGCTATGGGTGACGGTACCGAATAAAATACTCTCGGTACCATATCATAGGCTTCCACATTGAAAGTGGATACCAAGCGCCAAAATGGGTTCCCATTTTCGGTACCACCTATTCACCCATTGCAAGCGCCATTGACATCATGGCATCCGACATATCCGTCTCCGGCACTTGCTCCGTTTCTTCCTCACACTGCTCTCTATGAGGCGTATCCTCCCCCGAAACGGTTCTTAGGGCATGTTCCTCCAGTTCCTTCGTCAACTGCCTTAAAAATGCTTCCTGCATCTCCGAAATTCGATTTGCAAGGCTTTCCTCAATATGTTCCGCTGTCACTTTCAAGCCTTCATGAAAAGCATCCTCCGAAAGCATCTTCCCACTTAGAATATTTTCTTCACTTGAAGCTTTCTCAGCCACCGATGTGGACAAACAAAGTTCCTCTACTTCTCCCTTTGATACCTTGCCATCCAAAACTAATACAAAGGCATCTGAAAGCGCCTTTCCATAGGAGCTATCCTTTCGGGTTAAACTCTGTAAATACTCCCATGTCCGGCGCTGGTTCTCATCCTCCATGCAGAATCGCACATTGCTTGATTTGTATGTTTTTCTCATGCAGTTTTTCCTCTCATGCGCTGCTTCATTTCTGCCAAAGCCTCATATCCCTTTGCATTTGCACAAATATCGGAAATGACAGTTACATTTCCCTTTTCTGTCAAATCTGAAAAGTGCCTCAGCAGACAGCCACCACCGCCAATGATATAGAGATGAACCAGATCTTCCTTATAGCCATGTGCCGTCAGCTTTTTCATGATTTCCTCTGTATAGCTTTCCGCAATTCGCTTCGTAACCATTGCTACATCATCAGTTCTTTCGCCTATGCCATTTCTAAGCAGAGGTTCTATTAACATTTCCGGCACTTCCACACCGCCTCTCTTGGACAGCTCTTTCTGTATTTTTTCCATACAATGATGTACCCCGAATACTTCTGTGCTGATGCTCTTTTCAATCGGTCTGCCATCATGAATTTCAAGAATACTCATGGTTCCGTTGCCAATGTCCACCAGCATATTCATGCCCGGCATTGCACCTTGATTATGAACAGCCGCTAATCCCTGCGGAAAGATTTCCACACCACATAAATGCACCTTGTAGCGTTCCTTTTGGAACATGAAATCCAGTTCTTTCTCCTGCATCAAATATGCTCTCCAATCGGCAGCCTGTGACTTTACCCACGCAAGCGGAAGCCCTACTGCAAGCACGACTTCTGCTTCATGAAGTCCCCGGAATTTCAACTCCTCTGCCAGTCCTGCCATAGTCAATATATAGAAGTCCTCTGAATCTGTTTTGTTTCCCTGATATACCAAGTGGCTCTCGCCAATCACATAATATTTATCCCGATATTTTACAAAGTTGGTACTGACAATCGGTTCCTCATCATACGCTTCCACTCCGGTAGTAAATACTCTGTGGGCGGTCTTGATATTCCCATACCCATGATCCAAACCGATATAAATTTTTCCTTTTGCTTTTCCGTTGTTCTGAATATAATTTCTCTCCATTAAAATATCCTCCTGAATGTCCTGTTTACATATCCGTTTACACGTTTTGTTTACAAATACTCTTTTAAAAAATTTCCGTTTACTCTGTTTACAAAGCATCAAAGCCTTAATTTTACTGTATTTTTTCGTAAACCGGATTGTTTACATTTCCGTAAACGAACGCCTGTAAACAGAATTTGTAAACGCAGCCTAAAAAACTTT
>JBJFCD010000054.1:3536-19039 GCA_051888795.1 Lachnospiraceae bacterium
TTTCCGTAAACGAACGCCTGTAAACAGAATTTGTAAACGCAGCCTAAAAAACTTTATTTTTCTTCGAAGGGTATTACCGCATCCTCCGGCAGTTTCTGAAACTCATTTTTACCTGCCACCCTGCGCCACCCTCTTTGTGTGCCATATCCGGCAAATCTGTGGGAAGAAACCTTTTCCCACCCGACAATGCTATGGTTCATGACATTATTGATTTCCTTCAGTTCCCAATCCTTTGGTGTGTCATACTCATGAGAAAATGCTTCCTTGTAAATCATAATGCTACATACATAATCCTCTGCCAGTTCATCCAGCCAGAGCTGTATCACTCCGACCTTCGCATCCTCCGGCATAAAATCCTTCTGCATCTCCTTTAAGTATTCTTCTGTTTCCCTCGACAGCTTTAACTCATGAGAACCGTTCCGATATAGTTCCATCGCTTCCGCCCACGCCTGACGTATGTATTCCCTTGACTCCTTTTCATCCTCAAGAATGTGCTTTTCCACTCGTTCCGGATGCACCAGCACCGGGGCAAATCTCCGGTTTCCTGTACGGTCAAGTGGAAGAAAGTCCATATTGTTTGAAGTACCCACAAATACACATTGTCTTGGTCTGTCCTCCGGGTGGGTTTCATAAGGAATTTTGTATGTTTCCTTCTGTCTGCTGATAAAAGACTTAATATCTTCAATGCTCTTGGCATTCACGGTTGCCATCATTTCCGACATTTCAATAATCCAATGCCCCTGCATCTTCCGATAAACATTATCATCATCCATCCGCTTCAAATCATCTGAAAACCATTCATCATTGATGGCTAGAAATCGGAAAAATGTTGACTTGCCTGCTCCCTGCCCTCCTACAAGGCATACCATGATTTCAAACTTGCATCCCGGCTCATACACCCTGCGGATAGCTGCCAGCATCAACAGCCGCATGATTTCTTTTGTATAGTCATCGCGATCAGCACCCAGATACCTGGGCAAAAGATTGTCTATGTGTGGCTGTCCATCCCATTTGAGTTTTTCCAGACATTCCCGAATAGGGTGATACTTATTTTCACTTGCAACAATATTCATAGCCTTGTTGATGTTACGGTCATTTTTCAGACCATAATTCTTTTCCAAGTACCAATGTATCTGATACACATCAGTATCCGTCAGGCTGGAAGATGTGCGCTGCCATCCGAGATTACCGACAATGTCAATCTTTCCAGACAGCTCATTTTTTCTGATTGAACCTTTTAACACCGGATCACGCTGAAATACCAGCATACAGTTATTGATTGTCTGACAAGTATTGCCTTTATCATTTCTTGCCAAATCTGCCCGAATATCCTCCACCGTACTCATTTCCATATCAAGCACTTCCCCGATTTCGTTCCATGATACATTTTCTTCCGATTCTGACTCTCTCTGCAACTTCTTCCACCTCCTTCCTGCCTTTCATAAAAAGTTCCTGTTTATCCTCTGTACTACCCATGCATAAGATATCCAGCCAGTAATTCATAATCAGTTCCGCATGAAGCATCTGTGCATAGTCCTCTGAAAAAATAATATCCGGCGGCTTACCATTAAGGAAAATACTCATCTGCTCTATCAGTGATAAACCATCCCTTAAACTCTCAATACTTTGATTGCACCATCTGTAAAAACGCTCCCTGATGTGTATCAGCCTCTCACGTTCTGTCCGCTCTCTACGAATACGCTCCCTGTCCTGCTCGCTTAATTCCTTATTTTCTTTGACCTCTATCGGCAGCCGGAAATCTTCTACAATCTTTAACGCCGCCTCATATTGCGATAAACCAAACATCCGGGATACATAGTCAATCGCATCCCCTCCCACGCCACAGGCAAAGCAATGATAGTTCTTATCAATCTTCATGCTTGGGTGCTTATCATCATGGAAAGGGCAACAGGCTAACCCATTTCTTCTGACCTGCAGACCATAGTTTTCCGCTACCTGTCTCGCCGTCAGATACTCCTTTACCTCTGAAAAAATATTCAATATGCAATTTTCTCCTTTCCTCCGGAGAAAGCCTTTGCTATAATAAATGTGTGTGTTGGATAGAAAGGCTTTATCCTTTTTATTCATGAATGCCCTTGTTACCAGCAGGGGCATTTTTATTTACTTCCAGCAATTGTTTTATCAATTCCAGCAGCAATCCTTCCTCTTCTGTATTACCATTCTGTAAATGTGCCAATATCTGCTCCAATACTTTCGCCACCCTGACCGACATATAATTTCCGGCAATAACCGTTACCTCCTGCCCTAAAACTGCTTTCCGGTAATATTCACCCTTAGATATCCCCGATAAGATAATCTTCGCTTCCACATGGCTTTTCTCTTCGTCACTCAGCCAAAAAGCAATTGTATTGCGCCGAAACCTGTCCTCTCTTTTACAAGCCATTTTCCTCACCCCTTTCCACTTTTCCAAGTCTGTCTGCAATTTTTACCTGCGCATCCATAGACTGATGACAATAGGTTTCAATCGTAGTCGTAACCTTTCCATGCCCTAAGCGTTTTGCAATCTCAACCGGGCTGAATCCCATCTGCACAAGCATACTTGCATGACTGTGACGAGTGCAATGGACTGTAATTTTCTTTACCCCTGACAACTTAATTCCACGTTCCATTTCATGCTCAAAGAAACTCTT
This sequence comes from Lachnospiraceae bacterium, assembly GCA_051888795.1. GTDB lineage: Bacteria > Bacillota > Clostridia > Lachnospirales > Lachnospiraceae > MD308. The sequence continues at coordinate 6,188 of JBJFCD010000054.1, forward strand.
TGTCCTTCCGGCAAAAAGACGGGTTCCCGGTCTCACATGATACAATGTGGCAATATATTCCTTTAGCTCCTCCTGCAATTCCTTATGTATCGTAATCACACGAACCGAGCTTTCCGTCTTTGGTGCCGTAATCAAATCCTCTCCATCAAGCCTCGTCAAAGATTCGTCAACAGTTATGGTTCCCTGCTCAAAATCAATATCTTTCACCTGTAACGCCAGTAATTCTCCTATCCGCATACCTGTCCAAAATAAAATCTGAAAGGCAATCCATGAATCCTGCTTATCCATAATCGCATCTGAAAACTTCTGAAACTCCTCCAGCGTCCAATACGGTCTTTCATCCGCTTTACTCTTTCCCATACTTCCGGCTTTGCGGCAAGGATTAGAACGCAAATCATAGAAATTTACTGCATAATTCAAAATCGCACTAAGCTGATTATGTATTGTTTTCAGATATGTGGGCTTAAACCCTTTTTCCATCATTTCTCCCTGCCATTTGCGTATCATGGGAGCTGTGATTTCATTAATTGGCGTCTTTCCGAAGTATGGCAGTATCTTATCGTTCATCACATACTCTTTCTGTTTCATGGTAGTTTTTCGTAAACGCTTTTCCATATCTGCCTTATAAATCTCCCAAAAGTCCGCCAATGTCATCGTCGGATCAGATGATTGCTGCAGCATGAAATGTGCATACCATTCTTCTGCTTCTTTCTTGGTCTTAAAACCTCTTTTTTGTGATTTCTTTTTGGTTCCTGTCCAATCTGTCCAGCGATATTGTATCCGCCACGTACCGTTGGGATCTTTCTTTGCATTGCAACTCACACACTTACCTCCTTTGCTCCTCCGTACCATTTTTCCTTAAAATACTCCACCGGAATTTTTCCGGCGATTGTGAGAAACCCTTTACTTGCCAAATCCTTATTCATTTCTCTAAGGATTTTATAGGCTTTCCCCATGCTCACACCAAGCATTTTTGCAATGTCCTCTGCACTGTAATAGATTTTTTCGTTCATATTGTTTCCTCCAGTTCTTATGTTTGTTTCTATATAGTATCATTTTGTTGCGTTTTTATAATATCGTAACTTTTGTTTCGTGTCAATATCTTTTTGCTTTATTTTTTTGTTCTTGTGTGTTATCCTATATATGATGTTGAACAGTTTCACAAAAATATAGCTTTAGAGCAGGAGGCATGTTGTTATGACAGTCGGGGAAAACATAAGACGTATCCGGCAGGAACGTAACCTTACCCAAAGACAATTAGGAGAAATGGTTGGAGCAAGCGAAGCCTACATTCGTGCCTACGAAAGTGGCAGAAGAAATCCCAAACCATCATCCCTTGAAAAAATAGCAGACGCTTTATCTGTCAATCCCGAAGTACTGGCAAACTCTGATTTTGATGGCATAAAAGCCATACACAGACTTTTTCAGATATTCCGGCAATACGATGGACAACTCTTTGAATACCAGGATAAAGATGGAAATGATATGGTTGGAATCAGCTTTGGAACATTGTCTTTGATGCGATCATGGTTAGATCGTTATGAAGAATATATGGAAGAAGTTGAGAAATGCAATGAAATAAAGGATGTTAAGAAACGTGGGGAAGCTCTGCTGAAAGCTGAAGCAGACTTTAATCTTTGGATGGATATTTATCCGGAATCGGAACCATGGCAGGAACGGCTTAAGATTCAGAAGGCACATGATGATGTTATGGATAAGATGGGATTGAATCCGAATATAAAATAACTGTATTGAGGTACTAAATGAGAGAAGGAAAAATGAGAAGCAATTCACAAGTTATTGGGGATAAAGCTGTGGCTATATTGAAGTCTTTTTTCCCAGCAGAATGGGTATGTCGTGAATTTAACCCTGACTACGGAATAGACTTAGCTGTAGAATTGTTTGAGCCATATAATTCTAGTTATATAACTACGGGTGAACACATTTATTTTCAAGTAAAAGGAACTGAAAATATTACAAAAGGCAAATATAATATCTATGAGCAAAAAAACATTGAACACTCTTATGAAAAGGGAAAACTATATAAACAGATTGATGTAATTAATTTCGATATTGAAACTTCCCTTTTGTCTACTGTAGAAAGAATGGGAAGTGCTGTTCCAGTCTTATTAACAGTAGTAAATATTTTAACCCGTGAAATATATTATATTTGTTTAAATGATTATATCGAAAAAGTTATAATACCAGAAAAATCAGAATACACTCAACAGGGAAAAATACGAATACATATTCCTACTACAAATTTAATCAAAGGAGAACAAGACTTATACATTATTAATTGGTATGCAAAAAGAGCCAAATTATTTGCACTTTTCAATAAGGCGAATTATCAACGTCATGAACTACAATATTTTTCAGACGAAACTCTAAGCAAGGATTTGATTCATTTTGCTAAGATAATCAGGCGTTTTGATGCTTGGTCTGCTTCAAACTACTTTTATCCCTTGAAATCAATTAAGGAGGAGTTAGATTATTTTATAGCAAACGGGCGTTCAAAAACAGCAACTCAAACTGATTATAAAAATTTAGGTTTTGATGTTGATGAAAAATGCTGGACATCTAGTAACTCATCTAGTGAGCTATCTTATAAAGAATGCCATAATGCAATGTGGCTACGTACTATATGGGATCAGTTATGTAATTGCGGTTGTATTTTTGAGGAAGATTGTAAAGAATGGTTTTTACCCACATATTACAATTGTATATTAGCAGAATAATTTTTGTACCCAAATCGTACCCAACGCCATCTAAAAAATCCCTACAAAGCCCATAAATACAGGCTTTGTAGGGATTTACCTATTTATTCGAACTCAATCGTTCTTTTTAAGATTTTTTCCTGTATTTATGCGGCTTTTGGGATTTTTTGTAGTATCAACCCCACTTTTTAACCCCAAAAAGTCAAAACCGCCTACCAATCTTTTACCATATCCCATAAGGATTCCTTTGTCTTTGATACAGGGAGCAAAGAGGGATTATATCTTTTGCAAAATTCTCTTTTTATTGATATAAAATTTATTCTCTCTTTTCCATTCTTATCAGCTTTTCTATTATCTTTAATAAGCTGTTTAAACCATTCTTTATCCTTTGGTGCATATTCCAAAACATATTGTACCATATCCTGTTTTGTAATTAACTTATAATCCACATTGTTACATTCCTTATTTAGTTTCTCATGCGGAATAGTCTGTTTGCTTGTCTTTTCTTCCTTAATATCTTCTTCCTTTTTTGCTTTTGTTGCCATAAATCAATACCTCTCTTTCTATTGTTTTCTATTTATATAAAATACATTATCATATATTAAAAACAATTTCAACTACTTTTCTATTAGTCCTTTATAAACTCAATAATATCACATATATCACAATCAAGAATATTACATAATGTATTGAGAATACTCACTTTTACATTCTCATTCCGCTTTAATCGAGTTAGTTGTGCTGGACTTATACCATATTCATTTATTAACTTGTATTGTGAAATATTCTTCTCTCTCATTACTTCCCATAACTTATTAAATACAATCATTTTATTATACCTCTCTTTTTGTTTTCTACTTGAATAATAACCGCTAATGGTATACACTTGAATTACCGCTAGCGGTTATGAATATCAAAAAGAATAGTGAGGTAAAAAGGAATGAAAAGAAAATTATTAGCAACTTTTAGTATTAGTCTATGTTTGCTTTTGTCCGCTTGTGGCGGTGGAGCAAGTGAGAACACAAAACAGGAAACAGTGAAAGAAGAAGATAGCGGACAACAGGAAATAGAATTGTCAATGAATAATGTAAATGATTATATTGATTTTGTTTCTATTGGTAATGATGAATGGATAGTATTAAATAAACAATATGAAAATGGTTTAGTTTACATATCTGATTCTATTGATATAAGTTTAGAATTAAGTTTTATTGATATAAATGGTGAAAAATCAAGTAATATTACAGATGGTGGAGATTTAAACTTTACTCTAACAATAGTAAGTTTAGATAAACCAATTATAAAAGATATAAAAGGAACAATAACATTTTATAAGGGTGCTAATGCTTATATAGATGATATAGGGCATAGAATAGTAGAATATGGAACAAGTACAAGTGCGGAAGAAAGTACAAGAGCAAAATATTTTAATGAATATCCTTATTAACATAAAGAGAGGTATAATAAAATGACAGGATTATTATTAACATTTTTAGTTATAATTATTATGTGCTGTTATACAGTTATTAAAGAAACAATACAAAAATCTATGAAAGAAAAAGAGAATGATATGAGTGAAAAAAAGATAAGCAAGAAACCGATAATAATTAGCGGTGTAATTGGAATAATAGTTATTATAGTTATCTGTATTTGTCTTTCTAATTTAGTATCAAACTCTAATAATAAATCAGAGTGGGATAATCTATCAGATGAAGAAAAAGAATGGTATAAAGATAATTATGGAAATGGAAAACTAGAGGATATTAACAAAGCAATAGACGAATACAAAGAAAATCATTAAAGCAATAACAATCAACAGAAAACAATAAAGGCTATCTGTAAAAGGATAGTCTTTTTTATTGTCCTTTGCGGCGGCTTGACAGAAAGTGTCAAAATAACCTAATCAAAAAATATTTTTTGAAAATATATCAAAATATATTGACAAATAGTTATTTTGACAGTATAATAAGAGTATCAAAAAAACATAAGTTAATTTGATAGAAAAGAGGTATAGAGAATGAGCAATTATTTCAGTTATAAGAGAATTTCAACAAAAGAAGAAAGAGGTATGCAAAAGTTTAACAGACAGATTGCCGCTATTGAAAAGTATGCAAAAGAAAACAATATAGAGTATGTAGCGGAATTTCAAGAAGATGAAAGTGGAAAGAGTTTTGATAACAGAAAAGAATGGAATAGGTTAGAAAAACTTTTGCAAAAGGGAGATACAATAGTATTTAAGGATATAAGCAGATTTACAAGAGAAGCAGAAGCAGGATATAAAAAATATATGGAATTACTTGAAAGAGGTATTGACTTAATATTTATTGATAATCAGACAGTAAGCACTCCATACATAAAACAATTACTGAATGTAGCGGAAAAGCAGAATTTAGTTGCTAAGACAAGCCTTGAAAGCACTGTAAAGCTATTACTGATAGTAGAATTAGATAGAGTAGAACAAGAAAGACTTATTCTTATAAACCGCATAAAGAATGGAATAGAAGCAAGTGATAAAAAGCAAGGAAGAAGCAAAGGAACATTAGATAAAATGTCAGATGAATTAAAAGAGGATATTAAGAACTTTCTGAATGACAGAAGTATAAAGCAAGTGGATTTAATGAATAAGCATAATATAAGCCGCAACACATTAAAAAAGTATATTGATATTGTTAAAAGCGGACAGGCGGTATAATAACCGCTTGACCGCCACCCAAACCACAAAGGGAGTTATTTTAATATGCTGAATATGAGTATAGATAACAATACAAATAGCTTGCCTTTTCTTTTGTATATGCAAGAGCAAGAGCAAAAAGAGAAAGAAAAGGATAGCGGAAACGAAAATCAAAACACCATTTGGAGAGCGGACAGACCACCACTAGCCCACAATCGAGATTGAAATATTTTCTATCCCGAATTATACCCCCACTACCCTAGAAAGAGTTTGCTATATATTGGCAATCTCTTTTTTATTTTTTCCTATTCTGTTAAAAATTTTTGGACATTTTAAGAAAACTGCTAATAGCTGATTTTTATATATCCATGAAAGAAATTAAGACAACAAAAGAAAGGATATATAAAAACTATGGAACAGATAGGAACACCATATAAATACTATTATTATTTATGTGATGATAATAGAGTATATAATAGTTTAACAAAAAGGTATTTAAGAAAAAACAATAATATGTTTACTCTTGTTAATGAAGAAGATAAAAGAGTAAAAGCAACGCTTAAAGAATTGTATTATAAAGTCAATAAGAAAATATATTGCATTGACAATATACAAGACTTGCAAGGCGAACAATGGAAAGAAATAGAAAACAGCGGCGGCAACTATTTTATTTCCAATATGGGAAGAATAAAGAGTTATAAGGGATATAACGCTAAAATATTATCTCTTGCTAATGACAGAGGGTATAAAAGGGTAAATATGGACTTTGGCACAGGCAAAATAAACTATTCGGTACATAAGCTAGTAGCACAATATTTTCTCCCTCTGCCAACTAAACCTTTTTGTGAGATACACCATAAAGATTTTAATAGCTTGAACAATAAAGCAGATAATCTTGTATGGGTAACAAAAGAAGAACATAAGGAAATACATAGAGAACATGAGCAAAATGAAAATATAAAGAAAACAGGAGATAAATAGTTATGGTAAGCAATCCTAATCAGCGCACAATAACCACAAAGAAAGAGCCTTGCAACAAAGATAATTTATATACAAGTATCAATTTAAAAGCATTAAAAAAAGCTATGAATATATTAAAACCAACTACTTTTGAAATGTGGTTATATATTGCAAAAAACCAAAACAATTATACTTTTGCATTATCTAAAGTAGATTGTTTATCATGGTGTAACTTTTCCGCCAGCACATATCAATCAGCATTTAAAGAGTTAGAAGAAACAGGATATTTAGTACAATCTAAAGATGGTTCTAATCATTATGATTTTTATGAGTTACCACAAGAGAAAGAAGAAGAAAAGCCTTTAATAACCATGCACAAGGCGGATAATGGCTTTAAATTTTAGGTAGTATATTAAAATCTAATATAGGTATATTAGATTTTAATATATGTATATTGATTTTTGCTAGATACTATATCAATTTTTAGCAGAGAAATATTACATATACTACAATATAGTATAAATAATATTACAATTATAGAACACTTTTAAAGCAAAAAATAATAACAGGAGTATATCAAAATGACACCAATAGAAAGATATAAAGCACAAAAGGGAATGAGTGATAGATATACATTCATAGTAGATACCATAGACTTATATAATAATTTTATATCTTCTCATAGAGATTTAAGTTATCCATTAAGAAAAGAAGTAAAGAGAGATAGATATATATTAAACTCTCAAGGATTAGAAAAGGATATTGAAAAAGTAGTTGATGAAACATTAGAGAAAGCGGCTACCCCTTTAATAGATTTAGTATCTACTGATATAGCAAATGAAGCATTATCTAAAGTATATGATATTCATAATGGAGTAAAGCATACTTCACAGATAAGCAATATAGGAAGTATATTAGGGAAAGCAATAGGAAAGAGCATTGTAGAGGGAGTAACAGGACTACTAAAAGAATGAGCGGTTTTGGCGGTTTATGCTACCACAGACACAACCCAAAACCGCCTATATACCCCTCTAACCGCTTTATTTGCCTTTTAGAGTCTTTCTTTTGCTTTTGTGGTACTTTTACCCTAAAAGCATTTAAAGCCACCACAGGGCAAAATAGAGCGGTTAGAAAGCCTGCTGCCCCTATCAACAAAATACTGGTAAGAAACAAGTAAAAAAGCCCTATAACCGCTTTATTTGCCCCATAGAGGGCTTTTATTGCTTTTGTGGTAAAATATACTATTAACCGCTTAAAATCCCTATATGAGCCTTATAGAGCCTTTATAAGCGGTTTAAATTATTCATTAAAAGACGAAATCGAAAATGGTCGCTTTTCATTTTAATCAGTTTCTATAAATTCCATTGTATTACCATTTTCTTTTATATATAATTCTATTATCTTCTTGTCTTTTGTTCTGTAATAGTATTTCTTCTTTCCCTCTAACATAGCCTTTCTAATTTGATTATGTATTCTATAAATTCTTGCCGCATACTTTTCCCTTTTATTATTTCCGCTAATTCTACTTATTAACTTTTCTTTCATTTCTTCTTCTGCTGTCCGCTCTGCTGTTTCATCAGGCTTATATATATCGCTGAATGTTTTTCTCATTCTATCCGCTTTTTGTATTTCATTCAGTCTTGCATATATTTTATTTAACATCTTTGTGTCCTGATGACCGAAGTAGTCTTTAATCTTCTCTTCAGAATAGCCTAATCCCTCTGGCGGTGAAAGCACTAGAAATGTTGCACAACTATGCCTAAACATTTGTAAGTCTGTATTTTCCATATTGCAATAATCCAATACTTTCTTTAACTCTCTTAATGTTTGGTCGCTTCTCATAAACCTATGCGGATTATTTTGGTCTATATTAGGAAATACAAAACATTCTTCTATTTCTTCTTTTGCAAGTCCATATTCATATCTAAAACTTTCCTTATAGTCAACCAACAACTCATAGTAAAAGTCAAATATAGGTATTGTTCTTATTGACATTGTATTTTTAGTCCTATATTGCCCTTTCATTGTTCTTTCTAATGCACTTTCAACCTTTTCCATTTTACTAATTGCATTTTTTATAGATATTGTTCTTACTCCCTCTCTTAAATCAATAAATTTCCATTGTAGTCCTGTTAATTCCTCTACCCTCATACCGCTAAAGAATAACACAAAGAAAAGAGTATAAAAATAAAAGTTTCTAAATTCTCCTAATCCATATTCTTGATTTATGTAGTATCTTGTTATCTCCTGTATATCAAGAATAGATATTATGTTTCTTTCCCCTTTTCTTTCTCTATTGTTCACTAATGAATTTTTTATCTTTGTCTTTCTTATCCCTATATCTAGTGTTTCCTCTTGATATTCGTCTACATAATATCCATTTTGGCTTAACCATATATTAAACTTTATCAAATTCATTCTACAAAGCCTAACATAACCGCCGCCCAATGTATCTTTACTGTTTATATGTGATAGCCAACTTCTAAAAGTAAATACCGATATATCTTTTATTCTTGTTTCTTTTACAGTTTGCGGCATATGGTTATTATAGATTGCTTGTGCTGTTTGATATTCCTTTTTATTAGTATTGCTTGTTTCTTCATCTGATATTTTCTTTAAGTGTGCTATAAATTCCTCATAAGCTGTTATAACTTTCTTATCTCTTCTTTGTGTAATATTGTTTCTGTCCTCTTTCTCTTTTAACTCCTTTTGTTTCTTTGCTTCTTTCTCTGCCTTTTCTAAAGTATCAAACCATGCTGTTTCACTATCCCTTTTCTTGTTCTCTCTCATAAAATAGTATCTTACTTTGTATTCCTTTTTCCCTGTTTTGGGGTTTATTCTTTCTTTGTATGCCATTATAGCCACCTCTCTTTCAGAGCCTATTCTACCCCATTCCAGCCCCAAAAGTCAACCCCAACCCCATAATCGTTTTGGGGATAAAAAGAGCGGAAAGCCTTGATTTTACTGGCTTTCCGCTAAAAAACTTATTCAAACTCAATCGTTCCCGGTGGCTTGCTGGTCAGATCATAAAATACTCTGTTGACCCCGCGCACCTCATTAATAATTCTGCTCATTACCGTCTGTAATACTTCAAACGGAATCTCTGCCGCCTCTGCTGTCATGAAATCTACGGTGCGGACTGCGCGTACGGCTACAGCATAATCATAAGTACGTTCATCTCCCATGACACCCACGCTTCGCATATTAGTAAGAGCTGCAAAATACTGGTTCGGCATCCATGGTGCCTCAACTCCATGCTCTTCTTTATATGCCTTTGCTGCCTTGTCCACTTCACTTCTGTAGATCCAGTCTGCATCCTGTACAATTCGTACCTTATCAGCAGTTACTTCACCGATGATACGGATTCCAAGTCCCGGTCCCGGGAATGGCTGACGGTATACTAGGTAATCCGGCAGTCCCAGTTCAAGTCCTGCTTTTCGAACCTCATCTTTGAAAAGGTTGCGGAGCGGCTCGATGATTTCTTTGAAATCTACATAGTCCGGAAGTCCTCCGACATTATGATGGGATTTGATGACTGCGGATTCTCCGCCAAGTCCTGACTCTACTACATCCGGATAGATGGTTCCCTGCGCAAGAAAATCCACTGTTCCGATTTTCTTTGCTTCTTCCTCAAATACGCGGATGAATTCTTCTCCGATGATTTTTCTCTTTCTCTCCGGCTCGGTTACTCCGGCAAGCTTTGCGTAATAACGCTCCTGTGCATTGACCCGTACGAAGTTGATATCAAAGGTTCCCTTTGGACCGAATACTCCTTCTACCTCATCTCCCTCGTTCTTTCGAAGCAGTCCGTGATCTACGAATACACAGGTAAGCTGTTTTCCGATGGCTTTTGCAAGAAGTGCTGCAAGTACCGAGGAATCTACTCCACCGGATAAGGCAAGAAGTACTTTTCCATCGCCGACTTTTTCTCTGATTTCTTTAATTGCGTTTTCCACAAAGGAGTCCATTCTCCAGGTTCCTGCACATCCGCATACATTGCGCACGAAGTTATAAAGCATTTTGCTTCCTTCTACAGTATGAAGTACTTCCGGATGGAACTGAATGGCATACAGTTTTTTTTCTGCACATTCTGCTGCTGCCACCGGACAGTCTGCAGTATGGGCGACAATTCGAAATCCCGGCGCAGTCTGGCTGATATAGTCAAAATGACTCATCCAGCAGATTGTGGTTGGATTTACGTTTGCAAATAATGGTGATGTGGTGTCTACGAATACTTCGGTTTTTCCGTATTCGCGCACCGGAGCTTTTTCTACTTTTCCTCCCAGCACGTGCTGCATCAGCTGTGCTCCATAGCAGAGTCCCAGCACCGGAATTCCCAGTTCAAAAAGCTCTTTTGTATAGGTTGGGGAATCTGCTTCATAGCAGCTGTTTGGTCCGCCTGTAAGAATGATTCCCTTTGGATTCATTGCTTTAATGGTGTCAAGATCAGTACGATATGAGTATATCTCACAGTATACGTTGCACTCACGTACGCGGCGCGCAACCAACTGATTGTACTGACCTCCGAAGTCAATGACAATGACTTTTTCCTGGTCCATTTATTTATCCTCCTCGCATTTTTCATGCCCTGCATTTTACTTGTCATTATAAGGTACAGACGACATTCTCGCAAGGCACATTTCTTGTGTATTACAAAAAAATATTCCATTTGGGGAATGTGTTCCATAGAATGAATTTTGCTATTTGAATCAGAACGTTTAAAAAGCGTCGGCACTTAATGAGCAATGTATTGCGAATTTAGTACCGCTACGCTTTTTACAAACGAGAGTGGGTTCTGATTCAAATATGCAAATTCATTCTATGGAACACAAAGCCAAAAATTTATTTACATATATCCCCTGAAAAATTCACACTCATCATCATTGCATATTTTTGCGTCCTCTGTCTTTATGTTGCAATGGAATACATGTCCAAGGGGATTCTCTTCTGTTCCATATACTTTATCTACATAAGGTACACGAAGCTCCTTCAACATTTTCCCCTGAACCGCATCGACGGTGGTGTCGTTGTTGGCTGTCATAATGTACACAGGAGGAAACTCCTTTGTTATATAGGATAGCGGATTTAACAGTTCAATCTGCTCCGTGGTCTGTTCTTTTAAAAGCTCATTTAAAATTGCTTTGTCCATCTCGTTGGATTCCGGACCGATTCCAAACCGGTATACTCCGCAGTTTAATGCTATCGCTGTGGGTTTGAAGGGTGTCTCGCTTCCATCCTCATTTTTCTTTGCTGCCATTTCAAAGGAGAATTTAGCTGCAAATTCCGGATTGGAATACATGGTTGCACAGACGGATAGCATATGCCCGCCTGCGGAGTCACCTACTGCGAAAATGTGTTCCGTATCAAACTGATACTCATCTGCATGATCCAGTACCCATTGAAAAACCTTATTGGCATCTTCGATTCCGCAGGGATATTTATATTCCGGTGCAAGACGATAGGTAAAGTTTACGACTGCAAATCCTCTCTGGGCGAGGCTCATGCAATACCACTGATAGACTTCCTTGCTTCCATACATCCAGGCTCCGCCGTGAACGCTTACGATGACCGGAAGTGTTTTTGCATTCTTCGGACGATACACATCCAGACTCTGCCATTTTTTGCTTCTTCCATACACAATATCATCAAAACGCTCAATATCTTCCGGTGTCGTAAGTCCGGCATCTCTTTTTCTGTCACTTAATCCAAATCCCAAACGAATCCTTCTGCTGAGAATCGACATAAAGCTCCTCCTTCGTGCTTCTTCCAATTTATCTTTAGTATAGCATATCTGCAGTCAAATTTATATGTCCTTCTGATGCAGATATTTTTCTTTTGTGGCAAGCCCGCCGCGAATGTGACGCTCTGCTTTATTGACGTCAAGAACCTTTCGCACTTCCTTTGCCAAATTTGGATTGATTCCCGGCAAACGGTGCACAATATCCATATGTATCGTACTTTTACTGATCCCAAATACTTTTGCGGTCTGCCTTACCGTAGCGTTATTCTCAATGATGTAATTGGCTACTTCAATGGCTCTTTCTTCAATATATTTTTTCATAAAAATAACCCCTGCAATACTTTTTGTACATTCTATGAAGTATTGCATAGGGTTATGATTTTTTTCCTCAATTCACTATAAGTTATACTACAGCCGGAACTTTACCAATCATTGTATTGAACATGTCTGTAAAGTTCATCTCTTCTTCCTTTTTCCTTGCTACTCGCTTAATCGGTTCTGTCGTTTCCTGGCGAAATCCGGAAGCCATTTTTGCACCATATACGCGAAGCAGCATCATGTTTTCATTTCCATCAATGTACTGCATACACTCATCCTCCTTGACTATGTGCAACCAATTAGTAACCAGAATTTCAAAAATATGAACTTTAGTTCATATAATATGAACTCTAATTCATATTTTAAACGCAAAAATGGACCGTGTCAAGCGGTCCACCACAGTTTTGCAGCAACTTTTAGTATAGTATAGCTCGAAAGCTTTATAG
>JBJFCD010000055.1:0-18920 GCA_051888795.1 Lachnospiraceae bacterium
TTAATTCATTAGAATCTTTCAAGGTTGTTCACTATTCAGTTATCAAGGTTCTTTGCATCCTCAGACGCAACTCAGATATCGTATCATGCACGTAAACATTTGTCAACTATTTTTTAAAAATAATTTTTAGAAAATAGAACGGAGAAGGAGGGATTTGAACCCTCGCGCCGGTTTCCCGACCTATACCCTTAGCAGGGGCACCTCTTCGGCCACTTGAGTACTTCTCCAAAGGTATTTTCCAATATCAAATTGTTCACATACGTGACGCATAGATTATTCTACTAAAATTTTTTTTGTTTGTCAACGAAAAAAATTATTTATTTGCTTGTTTTTACTGCTGTTTCATATAAATTATTTCCTTCTCTGTCAATTACGACAATTATCGGAAAATCTTCTACATACAATTTTCGTATAGCCTCTGCTCCCAGGTCTTCATAGCAAATGATTTCTGATTGCTTGATACATTTAGATAAAAGAGCACCAGCTCCTCCGACTGCTGCAAAATATACTGCTTTATTTCGGATAATTGCATCTATGACTGCCTGTGAACGCTTTCCCTTTCCGATCATTGCTTTTTGTCCCAGATCTAAAAGGGTTGGAGCATATTTATCCATTCTGGTTGCAGTTGTGGGACCGGCAGATCCGATTGGCCGTCCTTCTCTTGCCGGAGAGGGTCCCATATAATATATGGTAGCATCTTTGATATCAATAGGAAGCTTTTCTCCTCTTTCCAGTGCCTCAATCATTCTTTTATGCGCTGCGTCTCTGGCAACATAAATTGTTCCGGTAATGTAAACATAATCTCCGGACTTTAAGTCCTTCGTCACTTCTTCTGTAATTGGTGTTTTTATATGCTTTTCCATCTATTGCCCCTCTTTTGTTTATAGTTCCCTTACAACATGTCGATTTACATGACAACAAATATTAATGGCAACCGGAAGACCTGCAATATGGGTTGGATATGTCTCAATATTTACTGCAAGGGCTGTGGTTTTTCCTCCAAGTCCTCCCGGTCCTATTCCAAGCTGATTTATTTTTGTAAGCATTTCTTCTTCCATTTCGGCTACATATGGAATAGTAGAATGTGTTCCCGCAGGTCGGGTCAGTGCCTTCTTTGCAAGAATTGCACATTTTTCAAAAGTTCCTCCAACTCCTACTCCCACAACCATTGGCGGGCATGCATTTGGTCCGGCATCATTTACGGCTGTAAGTATCGCATCCTTTACTCCCTCTATTCCATCCGCCGGTTTTAACATAAATACGCGGCTCATGTTTTCGCTGCCGAAGCCTTTTGGGGCAAAGGTAATCTTTACCTTATCTCCCGGAACAATACTATAATGTATGACTGCAGGAGTATTATCCTTTGTATTTTCACGTAATATTGGATCGCCTACTACGGATTTACGAAGATATCCTTCTGCATATCCCCTTCTTACTCCCTCATTGATTGCATCCTCAATTGCCTCTCCGGTAAAATGAACATCTTGACCTACTTCTATAAAGAAGACTGCCATTCCGGTATCCTGACAGATGGGAATCATCTCTTCCCCTGCAATTTTTAAGTTCTCCTGCAATTGATCCAGTATTTTCTTCCCAAGCTCTGATGTTTCCTTTTCTGTTGCCTCTTTTAAGATATCATCCATATCCTTTGAAAGAAAATGGTTTGCTTCGATACACATTTCTTTTATGTTTTCTGTAATAACTGTAGTATCAATTTCTCTAATCATGGCTTTATCCTACTTTTTCTTTGAATTAATCTGCTGTTTGTATTTCTGTAAAATTTCATTATGATATTTTGAAGTCATATCCGGGAATGCTTTTACCAAATGTTTGAAACCACGGGATTTTTCTGTAAGAAGAGCCTTGTACTTCTCCTGCAATTCCTGTAATTCCTTTTGATTCTGTAATCTTCTCTCTTCTCTCTGCTCTTCCCTTTGTTCTTTTCTTAATTCTAAATCAATTCTTGTATTAATTGCGGTTTCTGTAATTTTATCTTTTGCTGCTTCGGTTGTTTCCACAAATTTATCTCTTGCTGTCTCCGTTGTTTCGACAAATTTATCTCTTGCTGCTTCGGTTGTTTCCACGAATTTATCTCTCGCTGCTTCGGTTGTTTCCACAAATTTATCTCTTGCTGCCTCCGTCGTTTCCGCTAACTTATCCTTCGTCTCTTCAAGCTTTCCTTTTGCAGCCTCGGTTGTCTCACTTACTCTGGTAAGCAATTCTTCATGAGTCTCTTCAAATTCCTTTTTGGATTCTTCGATTTTCTGTTCTCCTTCAAAAAGAACCTTTTCTCCGAATTCATCGGAAATCTCTTTCATCTTCTTTGCCATTTCATCCAATACTCTTACTCTCTTATTGAATTTTAAGATGGTCATAACTGTTACAATAAGATCTCCAGCAAAGAAAATATAAAAAACAACCATAAAAATCACTCCTGCAATATGAGGAATCATTTTTACCAGGGAATAAATCATTGGGTGAATGGTGGTAAACATCAGTACACCGCCAAGTCCCCAATAAATAGAAAATTTTAAACAAATATATCCCATGATATTAAATGGAAGATTTGAATAATCCCACCACTTATTATGAAATATTTTTTCCAGTAAAAAGCCTGTTACAAACTCAAGTGCTGATGCAAATATGAAGGATGCAACAAAAAGAATGAGTATATTTTTTTTAAACAGAGGCAGTATAAAAGAAACCATGACCATTCCTACTCCATACATTGGGCAGTATGGTCCATTTAGAAATCCTCTGTTTACAAATATTCCTTTATTTACTGCATGAAATATCACTTCTATACACCATCCCAAAAAAGCATACAGAATAAAAAGCCATAATACCTCATATAAATTCTGCGGTATTCCATATGCTCCTGCAGAAATAATCTTTTCTATCATTTTTATACCTCTCTTTTTAATATATGTTCTTTATAAAAAATGCTGCCTGATTTTCACCAGGCAGCGCTTTTCTTACTATACATTCTTTTTATATGCAAATACAAATTATGAAGATTCTTCCGTATTTTCTTCCGGCAATTCCGGCGGAATTAATGATTTATCCTCCACAACCTTTGCAATACTTGCTACCGTTACACCTTCTTTTAGATTAATGAGTTTTACTCCGGAAGTAATTCTACCAAGTAAGGTTGTATCCTTTACTTCGATTCGAATAATGATTCCTTCTGTTGTAATAAGCATAATCTCATCATCAATAGAAACAGATTTTACTCCAACAAGGTTTCCTGTCTTTTCTGTAATCTTATAACACTTTACACCTTTTCCACCACGGTTCTGTGCGGTAAATTCCTTGATTAGCGTACATTTTCCAAGACCCTTGGAGGATACGATCATGACAGATTCACCCATCGTAGAGGTCTGCATTGCAATGACAACATCATCCGGTGCAAGATTCATACCGATTACACCCATGGTAGTTCTTCCGGTCGGTCTTACATCTGTTTCATGGAAACGGATACACTGTCCGAATTCCGTAAAGAGCATAATATCTTCATCTTTTTCAGTAATTTTAACTTCAATCAATTTGTCATCATCACGTAGATTGATTGCAGCAAGACCGGTCTTTCGGATATTTTCATAATCCTTTACCGGTGTCTTTTTCACAATTCCCTTTCTGGTAGCCATGAAAAGATATTTATGTTCTTCATATTCCTTAATCGGAATCATTGCGGTTATCTTTTCATCCGGCTGAAGAGGAATTAGATTAATGATAGCGGTTCCTCTTGAAGTCCTGCTTGCTTCCGGAATTTCATATGCCTTGATACGATATACTCGTCCGGTATTTGTAAAGAACATCAAGTAATGATGAGAAGTTGTCATGAGCATTTCTACAATATAGTCATCCTCAATCGTATCCATTCCCTTGATACCTTTTCCGCCACGATGCTGTGCGCGGAAATTATCGGTACTCATACGCTTAATGTATCCGATTTTGGTCATGGTGATTACCGTATTTGTTTCCGGAATCAAATCCTCCATAGACATGTCATACTCATCATAGCCAATCTGACTTCTTCGCTCATCGCTGTATTTATCGGAAATTTCAAGAATTTCTTCCTTGATTACTCCAAGAAGCTTCTTCTCATCTGCTAAAATTTCCTTTAAATATGCAATCTGCTCCTGTAAAGAAGCATATTCTGCTTCTAATTTTTCTCTTTCCAAACCGGTAAGAGCACGAAGACGCATATCTACGATTGCCTGTGCCTGTGCATCAGATAAAGAGAAGCGATCCATGAGTCTTGTCTTTGCTTCTGCAGTTGTCTGGCTGGATCTAATAATATGAATTACTTCATCAATATTATCCTGGGCAATGATTAAGCCCTGTACAATGTGGGCTCTTTCTTCTGCTTTGTTTAAATCGTATTTTGTTCTTCTGGTGATTACATCTTTCTGATGAATCAGATAGTAATTCAGTAACTCATACAGATTTAAGATTTTCGGTTCGCCGTTTACAAGTGCAAGATTGATAACACCGAAGGTATCCTGCATCTGTGTATGCTTAAATAAAAGATTTAACACAACACTCGGATTTACATCCCGGCGCAGTTCGATTACAACTCTCATTCCCTCTCGGTCAGACTCATCCCTTAAATCCGTAATTCCATCGATTTTCTTTTCTTTATGTAATTCTGCAATTTTTTCAATGAGGCGTGCTTTATTTACGAGATATGGAAGCTCTGTTACAACGATGCGGTTTTTTCCATTTTCCATCGGTTCAATGTTTGTAACAGCACGTACTCTGATTTTACCACGTCCGGTACGATAAGCTTCACTGATGCCGGAGGTTCCCATGATAATACCACCTGTAGGGAAGTCCGGTCCTTTTACAATTTGCATCAGCTCATCAATTGTAGTTTCTTTACCTTCAATATCATTATCTATTAATTTTACAACTGCATGAATTACTTCACCTAAGTTATGAGGCGGAATATTTGTTGCCATACCAACAGCGATACCTGTTGTACCATTTACCAGAAGATTTGGAAAACGGGATGGCAGAACCGTAGGCTCCTTTTCCGTCTCATCGTAGTTTGGCATGAAATCTACCGTATCCTTATTCAGATCGTCGATCATGTAGGATGCGATTTTTGAAAGTCTTGCTTCTGTGTATCGCATAGCAGCTGCGCCATCGCCATCCACAGAACCAAAGTTTCCATGACCATCTACCAGTGTATATCTCATAGACCAATTCTGAGCCATGTTGACAAGTGCTCCGTAAATAGAGCTGTCACCATGTGGATGGTATTTACCCATGGTATCACCGACGATACGCGCACATTTTTTATGTGGCTTATCGTAACTATTTCCCATCTCGTTCATAGAGAAAAGAATTCTTCTTTGAACCGGTTTTAATCCATCTCTTACATCCGGTAATGCACGGCTTGCAATTACGCTCATGGCATAATCGATATAGGAAGTTTCCATTGTTTTTTTCAGATCAACTTGCTGTATTTGATCAAAAATTTTATCATCCACTTAAAACTTCCCTCCTTAAATATCAAGATTCTGAACGTATTTTGCGTTAGCTTCAATAAATTCTCGTCTTGGTTCTACCTTATCTCCCATAAGGGTTGTAAAGGTAACATCTAATTCGGATGAACTTTCTTCATCCATATTTACTCTCTTTAAAATGCGGCGCTCCGGGTCCATGGTTGTCTCCCAAAGCTGCTCAGCGTCCATTTCTCCTAAACCTTTGTATCGCTGAATCTTATTATTTGAATCACGACCGATTTCTTTTAGGATACTATTCAATTCCTCATCGCTGTAGGCATACCATACACCTTTATTTTTCTCAACCTTATATAGCGGTGGAGTTGCAAGGTATACATGTCCCTGCTTGATCAGTTCAGGCATAAAGCGATAAAGGAAGGTTAACATAAGTGTTGCAATATGTGCACCATCTACATCGGCATCCGTCATAATGATGATTTTATCGTAACGAAGCTTTTCGATATCAAAATCATCATGTATTCCGGTACCAAAGGCTGTAATCATAGAACGGATTTCCGCATTGTCGTAAATTCGATCCAATCTTGCCTTTTCCACATTTAAAATTTTTCCACGCAGAGGAAGGATGGCCTGTGTTGCCCTGCTTCTGGCAGTCTTTGCGGAACCGCCGGCGGAATCTCCCTCTACAATAAAGATTTCACAATTCTTTGGATCTTTATCGGAACAATCTGCTAATTTTCCCGGAAGAGCTGCTCCATCCAATGCACCTTTTCTTCTTGCTGTATCCCGGGCTTTTCTTGCGGCTTCTCTTGCTCTCTGGGCAAGAAGGGATTTTTCACAAATTTCTTTTGCTATCTGAGGATTCTGCTCTAAGAAATAAGTAAGCTTTTCACTTACAACAGAATCTACTGCACCACGGGCTTCACTATTTCCAAGCTTCTGCTTTGTCTGTCCCTCAAACTGCGGTTCTTCAATCTTAATACTGATAATTGCGGTAAGTCCTTCACGGATATCATCACCGGTAAGTGCAGGATCTGAATCCTTCAGTAGCTTATTGTCTCTTGCATAAGCATTAAATGTTTTTGTAAGAGCATTTTTAAATCCGGTAAGATGTGTTCCACCCTCCGGTGTAATTACATTGTTTACAAAAGAGAAGGTTGAATCATTGAAGGAATCATTATGCTGGAAGGCAACCTCCACATATACATTATCCTTTGTTCCTTCACAGTATATAACCTCCTCGTACATTGCTTCTTTTCCGCGGTTTAAGTATTGTACGAATTCTTTTATTCCGCCGTCATACTGAAATTCGTGATGATGCTTTTCCTCTCTTGCATCATTGATTGTGATATGCAAGCCTTTTGTAAGGAAAGCGGTCTCTCTTAATCTCTGCTTTAAGGTGTTGTAATCATAAACAGTGGTTTCAAAGATGGTATCATCCGGAAGAAAATGAACCTTTGTTCCGTGAAAAGCAGGATCACAGGTTCCGATTACTTTTACTTCATCATCGGCTTTACCTCTTTTATAGCTTTGATAATATACTTTTCCTTCGCTGTACACCTCAACGGTAAGCCAGGTAGAAAGTGCATTTACAACAGAAGCACCTACACCATGAAGTCCTCCGGATACCTTATATCCTCCACCACCGAATTTTCCTCCGGCATGGAGAACCGTAAATACGACTTCAAGAGCGGATTTTCCTGCTTTATGATTCGTTCCCACCGGAATACCGCGTCCGTCATCCTGTACTGTTATGGAATTATCTTCCTCAATGGTAACTTCAATATTTTTACAATAACCAGCCAGAGCTTCATCTACAGAATTATCCACAATTTCGTAGACCAGATGATGTAAACCTCTCTCGGATGTGCTTCCGATATACATACCAGGTCTTTTGCGAACTGCTTCCAAACCCTCTAATATCTGGATTTGATCTGCTCCATATTCCTGATTATTCTGCATTTCTTCACTCATGAATGCTCCTCCTCATCCTGTGGATGAATATCATTTTCATATACTTTTCCATCAATAACATGAAAAACCTGATTGATTTCAAATCTATTTCTTACAAATTCTTCTAATCCGGTACAGGTAATAATTGTCTGCACATCACTGATACTGTTTAACAGATAATTTTGTCTGTTACTGTCAAGTTCAGACAGTACATCGTCCAATAGTAATACCGGAGTGTTATTAATGATCTTTTTTACTAAATCTATTTCGGATAATTTTAGAGACAAGGCAGAGGTTCTCTGCTGTCCCTGGGAACCATATTTTCGGATATCGATGCCATCAATTGAAAAAAGCATGTCATCCCTATGTGGTCCTACTGTTGTCTGGGTAAGCTTTAAATCTTTTTGTTTTGCCTTTGATAATTCATCCTGAAAGAAGATATCATCAATATTAGGCTCGTATTTTAAGATTAATTCTTCTTTTCCGCCGGATATCTTAAAATGGATATCATAGATGATTTCATTCAAATCTTCGATAAATTCTTTTCTTCGTTTGATGATTCTTTTTCCACAATCCACAAGCTGCTCATCCCACACAGGAAGAGTCTCCATCAAATCCGGCCTGAAATAGATATCCTTCAAAAGCTTATTTCTTTGATTTAATATTTTGTTGTATTTTGTCAGATCGGATAAATACAATTTATCCAGCTGACATAATTCTGAATCAATAAACCTTCTTCTTTCTGCAGGACCGTTTTTTATAATATTCAGATCCTCCGGAGAGAAAAAAACAATATTTAGAATTCCAAACAGATCACTTGCTTTTTTTATGGGAAGTCGATTGATGGCAACCCCCTTCGCTCCGCGGTTCTTTAAATGCATATCAATTTGAAATTCTTTATCATTTTTTTCTACGATTGTTCTGATATGTGCTTCCTCGGAACCAAAGCGTACCATTTCTTTATCTTTGCTACCCTTATGGGATTTTGTAGTTCCACTCATATATGCAGCTTCCAAAATATTGGTTTTTCCCTGGGCATTATCCCCATAAAGAATGTTAGTACCTTTATCAAAACATATATTTAAGGTCTCATAATTCCGAAAATTACGAAGTTCAATGGATTTTATGATCATTTTACAACCTGAAATGTTTGTCCATTATATGAAACAACTTCTCCACCATAAAGTTTTTTTCCACGTTGTGTTTCCACAACATCATTTAATTTTACCTGTCCATCCTGAACAACAAATTTTGCATCTACACCGGAATCTACCAGTCCGGCTTTTTTTAATGCCTGTCCCAGTCTTATAAATTCATCTTCTTCTCTAATTTTTACTGTTAACATCTTGCTTCTCCTAATTTGCAGCAGTATTAAAGTTAACCGGAAGAATCAAATAAATAAACTTACCTTCATCATCTTTGATAAAGCAAGGAGCTTTTGGATTAACCATGTATAAGCTTACTTCCTCTTCATCAATGACACGAAGTGCATCAATAAAGAATTTTGGATTAAATCCGATTAAGATATCCTTACCTTCTTTTTCGATATCGATATCTTCCTTCATAGATCCGATAAAGGAATTAATCTTAAGCTCCATATTACCATCTGTAACATTCATGATAATTGGCTTCTTATCTCCCTCTTTTACAAGCAGAGTAGAACGGTCAATACAATTTAAAAGCTCTCTTTTATTAATTTTCACCTTTGTATCGTAGTTGGAGGAAAGCATCTGATCAATCTTGAAATATTCCCCTTCAATCAAGCGGGATACAACTGTGGTTTTTGCAAATTCAAACACAATATGGTTGTTTGAAATGTTGATAACAACATCTTCATCCGCACTTCCGGGAATGATCTTGCTGATTTCATTTAAGGTTTTTCCAGGAACAACAATTTTCTTTGGACTATAACTGTTCTTTAATTCGATCATACGAATAGAAATACGGTGTCCATCCAAAGATACAACCTTCAGCTGATTTTCGTTAATATCAAAAAGCTCACCGGTCATCATCTTATTATTGTCATTATCTGCAATGGAAAAAATCGTCTGTCTGATTAC
This sequence comes from Lachnospiraceae bacterium, assembly GCA_051888795.1. GTDB lineage: Bacteria > Bacillota > Clostridia > Lachnospirales > Lachnospiraceae > MD308. The sequence continues at coordinate 9,485 of JBJFCD010000055.1, forward strand.
TTCCTTTAAACTGAACTGGGAAATAACAATAGAATCATTTTTCTCAATAAATGGAATGTATGAAAAATCATCCCCTGATTTTCCTATAATATTAAATTTTGCTTTTTCACAAGAGATAATTGTTTTAAAAGAATCATCTGTTTCAATTGTTACATCATTATCAGGAAGTTTACGTACAATTTCTGAGAAGATCTTTGCATCTAATGCAATCACGCCTCTTTCCAAAATGTTTCCTTCTATAATGGTCTCGATTCCAAGCTCCATATCATTGGCCATCAGCTTTATTTCATTTGTTGAAGCATCAATTAGAATACATTCAAGGATTGCCATTGTAGTTCTTGTAGGAACTGCCTTTGAAACAATGTTTACTCCTTGTAAAAGATTCGACTTTGAAACGATTAACTTCATGGTGAAACTCCTTCCTGTTTATAAAATAAATATTTATATATTCATAATCTTATTATTAGGGGGTGTTTAAAAGTTCATAACCCCGGTTTTGCTTTTACTTAAAGTATCTTTGACGTTGGATAACCTTGTGTGAATTCCTGTGAAAGAAAAAAGAATAAGTTGGATAAGTTTCTCTTATAAAATTCATTCACATACTATCCATGTTTATAAACGTTCATAAGTGGAAAAAACAAAAAGAAAAAAATATCGTTTTCGTTCCCTATTATAATAGGAAGAAACTAGTTCGGATTTATTTTCTTTTTGATTGTTTCTATTAAAGTTCTTGTAGATTCATTGTTCTCATATTCTTCGGAAACTTTCTTTACACCGTGAATAATTGTGGAATGATCACGTCCTCCCAAAAGGGCTCCCACAGTATCAAGAGAACTTGAAGTCATATTTTTGCAAAGATACATGGCAATCTGTCTTGGCTTTGCAATATCATTACTTCTGTTTTTGGAGATCATCTGATCCACAGAAATATGAAAATGCTCTGAAACAACTTCGATAATCAGCTGCGGAGTGATCTCCCTTGGCTTGTCCGGTGTAATAATATTTGCAAGCTCCCTTTCTGCTATTTCCATGGTGATATCTGTTTTTTCCAGTTTGTGGAAAGCTAAGAGCTTATTTAAAGCACCTTCTAATTCACGAATGTTTGATTTAATGTTGGTGGCTATATAATTTAGAATTTCATCGTTGATAATGAAATTATCCGTCTCTGCCTTTTTTCTTAAGATTGCCATACGTGTTTCATATTCCGGAACACCGATGTCGGCCATCAGACCCCATTCAAATCTTGAACGGATTCGTTCTTCTAAGGTCTCCATCTCCTTCGGAGGCTTATCAGAGGTGAGGATAATTTGTTTTCCCTGGGTCTGTAAAGCGTTAAAGGTATGGAAAAATTCTTCCTGTGTACTTTCTTTTCCGATAATGAACTGGATATCGTCAATCATAAGAACATCTACTGTTCGATATTTATCACGGAATTTTGTCATGGAAGAGGAATTACCGTTTCGAATGGATTCAATAACTTCGTTTGTAAATTCTTCCGATGTTACATATAAAACTTTTGTATTTGGATTCTTATCTAAAATGAAATGTCCAATGGAATGCATCAAATGCGTTTTTCCAAGTCCGGGTCCGCCGTAAATGTAAAGTGGATTATAGGCTTCACCAGGTGACTCGGCAACTGCAAGGGATGCAGATTGTGCAAAACGATTATTATTTCCAACAACAAATGTTTCAAATGTGTAATTTGGATTTAGATTTGATTGATCTCCATTTAAAGAAGCTGCTTTTTTCGATTGTTTTTTTGTATTTTTACTGCTCAGTCCTAAAGAATCAATCTGTTCCGGAAGAATAAAATTGATTTCATATTCCGTTCCGGTCATTTCGGCAATCGCTACTTTAAGTGGAAGGTAGTATTTTTTTTGAATATAGGATAATGCCATTTGTTCTGATGGTACTAAAATATATAGAGTATTTCCTTCAACTGCATATACTTTTAATGGACGCATCCATGTATCAAATGAAACATCGCTGATATCATGTTCTTTTTTTACTGTGCTTAATATGTCTTCCCACTTTTCAATAACTTTATCCATGAAGGTTCTCCATATCTATGTAATAAAATAGGATAGTTATCCATAATCCTACGTATATAATAGTACACTATTTTTCCCCTTAAATCAACGTTTAAAGCGTGTTTATAAACAATAAAAGTTATGCACCCTAAGTTTTCTGGTCTAGAGGGGTTTTTGAACATTTTATCCATGAATTATGTACCCTTTGTCAACAAGTTATCCACAGTTTGAGGATAACTTGTTGAAATTGATTTATTGATAAATAGGAAAAAATGCGATATTTTCCTTGACTTGGAACATTTTTTTGATATAATTGTACTGATGTTTTTTAACGTAGAGGAGGTGGATAACAAATGAAGATGACTTTCCAGCCAAAGAAGAGACAGAGATCTAAGGTACACGGCTTTCGTTCAAGAATGAGTACCGCAAGCGGAAGAAAAGTTTTAGCCGCAAGAAGATTAAAAGGAAGAAAAAAATTATCAGCATAGGCCACATATTTTGTGGTCTTTCTTCTTTTTTATTGTTTTTTTAGAGGAAAATGAGAATGAAATTTTCAGAATCATTAAAGAAAAACAGCGATTTTAAGAACGTATATGAAAAAGGCAGTTCTTTTGCAAATAGGTACCTGGTTATGTACGTTTTGGAAAATCAAACACAAAAAAACAGAATTGGTATTTCAGTAAGTAAAAAAGTTGGAAACAGTGTTATAAGACATCGCATCACTCGACTGATCAGGGAGAGTTACCGACTACATGAGGACATGTTTAATAGTGGTTTAGACATCGTAGTCATCGCAAGAGTAAATGCTAAGAATTCTAATTATTGGGATATTGAAAGTGCGCTTTTACATCTTGGAGGTCTTCACAAAATTACTAATAGTCTATAGTTTGAAAAGAAGATGGAATCATTTTGAAAACAATTTTAATTGCACTTATTAAAATGTATAGAAAATATATTTCTCCAATGAAAACAACAAAATGTCCTTATTATCCGACATGCTCCACCTATGGTCTTTGTGCCATTGAAAAATATGGAGCAATAAAAGGAGGAGCACTTGCTGCCTGGAGAATTATAAGATGTAATCCTTTTTCAAAAGGAGGATATGATCCGGTTCCATAGTGGAGGATTTTATGTCAGATATCCTATTAACGGCTTATGATGGCGCAATCTTAGGACCAATTGCCAAGTTTTTAGGTTGGATCATGAACGGAATTTATCTGGGCATGTACAATTTGTTTGGAATTGAAAGCGTAATTTTAAGCATTGTATTAATTACTATTGTTATTTATATGTGTATGCTGCCACTTACCATTAAGCAGCAGAAATATTCAAAGCTTCAGCAGAAAATGCAGCCTGAAATCCAGAAAATTCAGGAAAAATATAAGAATAAAAAAGACCAGGATTCTATGATGGCAATGAATCAGGAAACTCAGATGGTTTATGAAAAATACGGAGTTTCTCCTACCGGTAGCTGTGCACAGCTATTGATTCAGATGCCGATTCTATTTGCATTGTATAGAGTATTCTATAACATTCCTGCTTATATTGGCAGTGTTAAGAATAACTTCCTTGATCTTGCAAATGGAATTATTGGAACAGAAGGATATACAAACACATTACAAAACTTGATGACGGATTATAATTACATCACTTCAAGTAATATTAATTCTTCTAATGTTGTAGAGAAGCTTACCTCTGCTTCTGGAGATGGGTTATTAAATTATGTAGTAGATGTTATTTATAAGCTTCCTACAACAGGATGGGAAAATCTTTCTTCTTATTTTCCTACCTTAAGTGCTTCTATTGAAAATACTTTTTCTCATATGAGAAATTTCAATTATTTTATTGGAATGAATATTTCAGATACTCCATGGAATATCATTAAAACAAATTTCGATATTATGAGAAATACTTCATTTGATGTGAAATATATTGGGTTTATGCTTGTCGCGCTAATGATTCCTGTTTTGTCTTATCTGACACAGGTTCTTAGCTTAAAGATGGCACCGCAGCCGGAAAGCAGCAATAAAAATGATGCAAGTGACAAGCTTGCACAGCAGATGAAGACCATGAATGTCATGATGCCTCTTATGTCTTTATTCTTCTGTTTTACGGTTCCGGTTGGTCTTGGTTTTTACTGGATTTGTACAGCAGTAGTTCGTATCGTGCAGCAGTTCTTTATCAATAAGCATATTGCAAATCTCGATCTTGATGATATTATTAAGAAGAATCAGGAGAAGGCAAAGAAAAAACGTGAAAAGATGGGTATTGCCCAGAATCAGATTTATAATGCTGCCCAGATTAAGACAAGAACAATTGAAAGTAAATCTCAGGTAAATGAAACGACTGCTGAAAAACAGGCGGCTCTTGAAAAAGCATCTGAAATAAAGATGAATGCAAAGCCAGGTAGTATGGCAGCAAAAGCAAACATGGTAAAAGAGTTTAATGAAAGAAACAGTCGTAAATAGGGGGTAGAAAAATGGAATATATTGAAGTATCTGCAAAAACAGTAGATGATGCCATAACAGAAGCTTTAGTAAAGTTAGGTGTCACAAGTGATCAGCTTGAATATGAAGTAATCGAAAAGGGAAGTACCGGTTTTCTTGGAATCGGAAGTAAAAATGCGGTGATTAAGGCACGCGCAATTGTTGAAGTATCCGTAGAAGATAGTGTTAAGACATTTTTAAATGATGTATTTAAGGCTATGGATATGGAAGTAGAAATCATCACAAAGGTCGATGAAGCTGATAAGTTAATCGATGTGGAATTAAAGGGTGATGATATGGGCGTTCTGATCGGAAAGCGCGGACAGACCTTAGATTCTTTACAGTATCTTACAAATCTTGCTATCAATAAGCATTCCGATAATTATTATAAGGTAAAGATTGATACAGAAGATTATCGTAAGAGAAGAAAAGAAACTTTGGAAAATCTTGCAAAGAATATTGCATATAAGGTTAAGAGAACAAAGCGTCCTGTAGCATTAGAGCCTATGAATCCATTCGAAAGAAGAGTCATTCACTCCGCACTGCAGAATGATAAATATGTTACAACACATAGTGAAGGTGAAGAACCTTACAGACACGTAATCGTTACATTAAAAAAATAAGGAAAGTATTTCAAGCAGGGCTATGTAAATCAATGATTTGCATAGCCTTATTTTTGTGTTATGATATACGCGTGAAAAAAGCGTTTTTTATAAGTGCGCTTAGGAGAATAATATGAAAACAGATACAATTGCAGCAATTGCAACAGCAATGTCTCCATCCGGAATAGGTATTGTCCGAATCAGTGGAGAAGAAGCCTTTTCTATTTTAGATCAAATTTATCGTTCCAATACAAAACAAAATAAGAGGCTGAGTGAATGTGAAACACATACCATTCATTATGGCTTTATTTATGATGGAGAGGAATTGATTGATGAGGTAATGGTTCTTTTAATGAGAGCCCCTCACTCCTATACAAAAGAGGACAGTATTGAAATCGATTGCCATGGCGGTGTGTATGTCATGAAACGTATTTTAGAAACAGTCATAAAATACGGAGCGCGGCCTGCAGAACCGGGAGAGTTTACAAAAAGAGCTTTTTTAAATGGAAGAATCGATCTTACCCAGGCAGAATCTGTCATTGATGTGATTCAGTCAAAAAATCAGTTTGCCCTTTCAAGCTCTCTAAGCCAATTAAAGGGATCTGTAAAGCATGATATCAAGGAAATCAGAGAATCCATATTGCATGAAATTGCTTTTATTGAATCTGCTTTGGATGATCCGGAGCATATTTCATTGGACGGTTATCCGGCAACATTGTCCGGCATTGTTCAAAAGGAAAAAAGTAAAATTGAAAAGTTGCTGAATAATGCAGATAACGGAAGAATGTTAAAGGAAGGAATTCAAACAGTTATTGTAGGAAAGCCCAATGCCGGAAAATCTTCTTTGTTAAATTTATTGGTTGGTTGTGATCGTGCTATTGTAACAGATGTAGCAGGTACTACCAGAGATGTATTGGAAGAACAAATTAATCTAAACGGAATTACACTGAATCTAATGGATACGGCGGGAATTCGAAATACTTCCGATATCGTAGAAAAAATCGGTGTGGAAAAAGCAAAAGAATATGCGGATTCTGCAGATCTTATTATCTATGTTATCGATTCTTCTGTTTCTTTAGATGAGAATGATTTTGAAATTATGGAATTTTTAAAAGACAAGAAAGCGATTGTCTTATTAAACAAATCAGATCTTGATGCAGTAGTCACAGAAGAAGATGTGAAAAAATATCTGGATAAGGAAATGATTTCTATTTCTGCCAAGACAAGTAATGGGTTAGAAGAGCTTGAGCAAAAAATGAAGGATATGTTTTTTGATGGTAACATTACTTTTAATGATGAAGTCTATATTACAAATGCCCGTCAGAAGAATTTCCTTATAGAAGCCAATGAAAGCTTGAAGCTTGTTTTATCCAGTATAGAGGATGATATGCCGGAGGATTTTTATTCCATCGATTTGATGAATGCTTATGAAGCTCTCGGAAATATCATTGGAGAATCCGTAAAAGATGATTTGGTGGAAGAAATTTTCTCTAAATTCTGTATGGGAAAATAAATTAAATTTAGAATATATTTTTAAATAGAAAGTTGATTTTATAAGGGTTATGGATACTAGTAGAAATCAGTTAATCGAGAATTTTGATGTTGTTGTGGTGGGTGCGGGACATGCAGGATGTGAAGCTGCCCTGGCAAGTGCAAGACTGGGACTTGAGACCATTATTTTTACCGTCAGCGTTGACAGTATAGCAATGATGCCATGCAATCCAAACATTGGAGGAAGCTCAAAAGGTCATCTGGTACGTGAAATCGATGCACTTGGCGGTCAGATGGGCATCAATATTGACAAAACCTTCATCCAATCCAAGATGCTGAATAAGTCAAAGGGGCCTGCTGTACATTCTCTCCGCGCACAGGCAGATAAAGCGGATTATAGTATGACAATGCGTCAGACCTTGCAGGAAACGGAACATTTAACCATTCGACAGGCCGAGGTTTCAGAGATTATCACGGAAGATGAGTTCGGTTCCGATGGAGAAGTTGTAAATCAAAAAATCACAGGTGTGAAGACGGTGTCCGGAGCAACCTATTTGTGTAAAGCGGTTGTTCTTTGTACAGGAACTTATCTTCGGGCAAGATGTCTGACCGGAGAAATGATTACCTATACAGGACCGAATGGTCTTATGGCTGCGAACCATCTTACAGATTCTTTGATCGCCCACGGTATTGAGATGTACCGGTTTAAAACGGGAACTCCTGCAAGAGTGGATAAACGAAGTCTGGATTTTTCAAAGATGGAGGAACAATTTGGAGATGAGGAGGTTGTGCCGTTTTCTTTTACAACGGATCCGGAATCTGTGCAGAAAGAACAGATTTCCTGCTGGCTTACCTATACCAATGAAAAGACACATGAAATCATACGAAATAATCTGGACAGATCTCCCATCTATGCCGGAATTATCGAGGGAACCGGTCCAAGATACTGCCCTTCCATTGAAGATAAAGTGGTAAAATTCGCAGATAAGAATCGTCATCAGATTTTTATTGAACCGGAGGGAATACATACCAATGAAATGTATATTGGAGGAATGTCTTCCTCTCTTCCTGAGGATGTGCAACATGAAATGTACCGCACTCTTCCAGGACTTGAACATGTGAAGATCGTAAGAAATGCCTATGCAATTGAATACGATTGTATCAATCCTACACAGTTGTATGCTTCTTTGGAATTTAAAAAGATTTCCGGTTTGTTTGCGGGAGGTCAGTTTAACGGAAGCTCCGGATATGAGGAAGCGGCATGTCAGGGATTGGTTGCAGGAATAAATGCCGCTTGTAAGGTATTAGGGCGGAAACCACTTATTTTGGACCGTTCGGAGAGCTATACAGGAGTGCTGATTGATGATCTTGTAACAAAGGGAACCAGAGAACCATACCGAATGATGACTTCCCGGGCAGAATACCGGTTATTGCTTCGCCAGGATAATGCAGATCTGAGGTTAACCAAAAAAGGTTATGAAATCGGATTGATTTCAAAAGAGCGTTATGACTGGGTTTGTAAAAAGGAACAGTTGATTGATGAAGAAATAAAGCGTGTTGCTGAAATTCGAATCGGTGCTACAAAAGAGGTTCAAAAGCTACTGGAAGAATATGACAGTATTCCATTAAGTAACGGAATTACTTTAACAGAACTGATCCGAAGACCGGAGTTAGATTATGATAAGCTTGCTCCTATTGACCCGGATAGACCGAAGCTTCCGAGAGAGGTGCGGGAACAGGTCAATATTTTAATTAAGTATGATGGATATATAAAGAGACAGATCAAGCAGGTAGAGCATTTTAAAAAGCTGGAAAAGAAGCGTCTTCCTATGAAATTTGATTACCGGAAAATTCCAAGTCTTCGAATTGAAGCAACCCAGAAGCTGAATGAGCTTCAACCCATTTCCATTGGACAGGCTTCCAGAATTTCAGGAGTGACTCCGGCGGATATTTCCGTCATACTAGTATTTTTAGAGCAATTAAAATATACAGATCCGGATTTGTTTAAAGAATTGAATGATTAGTGGATTGAGGTATTTATGAATTATAATTTAGATAAATTTCAAAAAGGTTTGGATGAACTTCAGATTACGTTATCCGAAGAACAGATGAACCAGTTCATGAAATACTATGAAATGTTAATTGAAAAAAATAAGGTGATGAACCTGACTGCAATTACGGAATTTGATGAAGTAATTGAAAAACATTTTTTAGACAGTATTTCTCTCATAAAAGTAAAAAATTTAAATCAGAAGTTTTCCATACTGGACTTAGGTACAGGAGCTGGTTTTCCGGGTATTCCTCTTAAGATTGCATTTCCGGAGCTGGAAATGACTTTAGTAGATTCCTTGAATAAAAGAATTCTTTTTCTTCAGGAAGTGATTGAAGAATTGAATTTAAAAAATGTCAGCGCGATGCATGAGCGAGCGGAAATAATTGCAAACAACCCGAATTTCCGGGAAAAATTTGATTTGTGTGTATCCCGGGCTGTGGCAAATCTGTCTACCTTGTCGGAATATTGTCTGCCCTTTGTTAAGGTTGGAGGACAGTTCATTTCCTATAAATCCGGAGAATGTGATGAGGAGGTTTCTGCTGCGGATCATGCAATTACTCTGGTTGGTGGAAAACTTAACAGAATTGAAAAATTCTCTTTGGGGGAATCCGGCAGAGCGTTTGTGATGATTGATAAAATCAGTCAGACAAAAAAGAAATATCCGAGAAAGGCGGGTACACCATCTAAGGAGCCTTTATAGTTTCATTAAAAAATTCTGCATGAATTTGCATATTTGAATCAGAACCCACTCTCGTTTGCAAAAAGCGTAGCGGT
>JBJFCD010000056.1:0-4380 GCA_051888795.1 Lachnospiraceae bacterium
TGAAGAAAGCTCCGGAAGGTACTGGAGTTATCGCCGGTGGTCCGGCACGTGCCGTTATCGAGATGGCAGGAATCAAGAATATCCGTACAAAATCTCTTGGTTCTAACAATAAACAGAACGTAGTTCTTGCTACTATCGATGGATTACGTCAGGTTAAGACTCCGGAGGAAGTAGCTAAGCTTCGCGGTAAATCTGTAGAAGAAATCTTAGGCTAAGGAGGTAGATTAAGATGGCAAATTTAAAAGTTACATTGGTAAAATCTACAATTGGAGCTGTACCGAAGCATAAGAAAACTGTGGAAGCTTTAGGACTTAGAAAAGTCAATAAAACAGTTGAACTGCCGGATAATGCAGCAACAAGAGGTATGATCAAACAGGTAGAATATCTGTTAAAAGTAGAAGAAGTATAATAAATATTCAGATAAGGAGGTGTCACAATGGATTTATCAAACTTAAGACCTGCTGATGGAGCAAAACAGAGTGATAATTTCAGAAGAGGACGTGGACACGGTTCTGGAAATGGTAAAACAGCTGGTAAGGGTCATAAAGGACAGAAAGCCCGTTCCGGAGGTACAAGACCAGGTTTTGAAGGTGGTCAGATGCCATTATATAGAAGAATACCAAAGAGAGGTTTCACAAATAGGAATACAAAAGAAATCGTTGGTATCAACGTAAGTGCTCTTGAAGTATTTGATAATGACGCAGTAGTTTCCGTTGAAACATTAAAAGAGTGCGGAATCGTTAAGAACGCAAGAGACGGTGTTAAGATTCTCGGAAACGGTGAACTTACAAAGAAACTTACTGTACAGGCAAATGCATTCAGTGCAGGTGCTGTAGCAAAAATTGAGGCTGTAGGTGGAAAAGCAGAGGTGATCTAATGTTAGAAACTTTCCGAAAGGCATGGGGGATTAAAGATATTCGCAAAAAAATCGGATATACGTTTTTAATGTTAATCGTGATTAGACTTGGTTCAGGTCTTCCGACACCGGGAGTAAATCCAACATATATACAGAATTTCTTCGAACAGAACACTGGTGAGGCGTTTAATTTATTTAACGCTTTCACCGGTGGTTCCTTTGAAAAAATGTCTATATTAGCGCTAAGTATCACTCCGTATATTACTTCGTCTATCATTATGCAGCTTCTTACTATTGCAATTCCGAAACTGGAAGAGATGCATAAAGACGGTGAAGACGGAAGAAAGAAAATCGCTGCTATTACAAGATACCTTACTGTGGGACTTGCACTTCTTGAATCAACTGCAATGGCAATTGGATTCGGTCGACAGGGACTTCTGGTAAAATATAATTTTGTAAACGCAGCAGTTGTTGTGCTTACATTGACAGCAGGTTCTGCATTATTAATGTGGATTGGTGAGCGGATTACTGAAAAAGGTGTTGGAAACGGCATTTCGATTGTATTGTTGATCAATATTATTTCTCGTGTTCCAAGTGACATGGCAACACTGTTTGAGCAGTTTGTAAAAGGCAAAAATCTTGCCAGAGGCGGTTTGGCAGTAATTATCATTCTTGCAATCATTCTTGCATTGGTTGTATTTGTTGTAATCCTTCAGGGTGGTGAGAGAAGAATCGCAGTTCAGTATTCTCAGAAAACTGTAGGAAGAAAGACATATGGTGGTCAGTCAACACATATTCCGCTTCGAATTAATACTGCCGGTGTTATTCCAATTATCTTTTCATCTTCATTGATGCAGTTTCCGATTGTTATTGCATCTTTCATGGGTAAAGGAAATGGAAAAGGGATTGGCTCTGAAATTCTTAGAGGAATGAATCAGGGTAACTGGTGTAATCCGGAACAATTGAAATATTCATGGGGACTTGTTGTTTATATTTTGCTGACAGTATTCTTTGCTTATTTCTATACTTCGATTACATTTAACCCATTAGAAATCGCTAATAATATGAAGAAAAATGGTGGTTTTATTCCTGGAATCCGTCCTGGAAAACCTACCGTTGAATATCTCACAAAGATATTGAATTATATCATCTTCATCGGAGCGTGTGGGCTTGTATTAGTACAGGTTGTTCCGATTTTCTTTAATGGATGGCTCGGAGCACAGGTATCCTTCGGAGGTACTTCACTTATCATTATCGTCAGTGTAGTACTGGAGACATTAAAGCAAATAGAATCGCAGACACTTGTACGTAATTACAAAGGATTTTTAAATAACTAATATTTTGACTCGCGGAATTTTTTTCGCGGGTTAAAATGCTATAAGGAGGAACGCTTATATGAAAATAATTATGTTAGGTGCGCCTGGTGCAGGAAAAGGCACACAGGCAAAAAAAATTGCGGCTAAATATGAAATCCCACATATTTCAACCGGTGATATTTTCCGTGCTAATATTAAAAATGGGACAGAACTTGGAAAAAAGGCAAAAACATATATGGATCAGGGACTTCTTGTTCCGGATGAGCTGGTAGTTGATTTAGTAGTTGACCGTGTTAATCAGGATGATTGTACAAATGGATATGTTCTGGATGGATTTCCGAGAACAATTCCACAGGCTGAAGCATTGGACAAAGCGCTTGCAGCATTGGAACAGAAAGTAGATTTTGCGATTGACGTTGATGTTCCGGATGAAAATATTGTTAAACGTATGGGTGGAAGACGCGCATGTTTAGGTTGTGGAGCTACATATCATCTGGAGTATGCACCGACAAAAGTGGAAGGCATTTGTGATGCATGTGGAAAAGAGCTGATTCTTCGTGATGATGATAAGCCAGAAACTGTTCAAAAACGTCTGAATGTATATCATGAACAGACACAGCCACTGATTGAATATTATTCAAATGCCGGAATTTTAAAAACTGTTGACGGAACAGTTGATATTAACGATGTATTCCAGGCAATTGTAAATATTTTAGGAGAGTAAGTACATGCCAATTACAATAAAATCTGCGAGAGAGATAGAGCTGATGACAGAAGCCGGTCGCATTTTGGAAATTGTGCATGAAGAGCTTGCAAAAGCACTTCATCCGGGAATGAGTACAAAAGATATTGATAAGCTTGGCGAGGAAATTATCCGAAGCTATGGCTGTATCCCTTCGTTCCTTGACTATAATGGATATCCGGCATCTATCTGTGTATCCGTAAACGATGAAGTGGTTCATGGAATCCCGGACAGCCGACGTATTTTAAAAGACGGAGATATCGTCAGTCTGGATGCAGGTGTGATTTATAAAGGATATCATTCCGATGCCGCGAGGACACACGGCATCGGAGAAATCAAAAAAGAAGCGCAGAAGCTTATTGATGTTACAAGAGAGAGCTTTTTTGAAGGTATAAAATACGCAAAAGAAGGCAATCATCTATTTGACATTTCAGCAGCAATAGGACGATATGCTGAAAGCTTCGGGTATGGAGTTGTACGAGATCTCTGCGGGCACGGAATAGGTACCAGTCTTCATGAGTCACCGGAAATTCCTAATTATGAAATGAATCGGAAAGGCGTAAAATTAAAAGCCGGAATGACGCTGGCGATTGAGCCTATGATTAATATGGGAACGTGGCAGGTGCGCTGGCTAGATGATGACTGGACGGTTGTGACAAAGGATCATTCACTTTCTGCTCATTATGAAAATACAGTCTTAATAACAGAAGGTGAACCAAAGCTTTTGACCCTGACCGAGAGGTGAGATGTATGTGTATGAATGAATACAATATAGGAATGCTCGCAAGGTCAAAAGCGGGGCATGACAAAGATAAAAAATATGTAATAATTAATGCGGATCAGACATATGTATATTTAGCTGATGGCAGAATCAGAACACTTAATAAACTGAAAAAAAAGAAACGTAAACATATTCAGATTATTAAACAGGAATATGACATTCAGAATATTGACGATGAAAAAATCAAATCTATACTTAATAAATGGAATAAGGAAGAGATAAAACAGGAGGATTAGTCTATGTCAAAAGCTGACGTAATTGAAATTGAAGGAACAGTAGTAGAAAAGTTACCAAATGCAATGTTCCAGGTTGAGTTGGAAAACGGACACCAGGTACTTGCGCACATCAGCGGAAAACTTCGTATGAATTTTATCAAAATTCTTCCGGGCGACAAAGTGACTCTGGAATTATCTCCATATGATCTTTCAAAAGGAAGAATTATCTGGAGAGACAAATAAAAAAGTTAAAAAGAAAGAGAGAAAAATCTGTTGACTTTGTTGCATACGGGTGATATACTATATAAGCGCGTTTCCGGGCATTTTTATGCGTAAAGGTCATTGAGTTGCGGCATTTACATGGAAAATGCGTGGTAAACCGTAGGCAGAGCATTGGATGAAAGGAGGATCCCTAATGAAGGTTAGATCATCAGTAAAACCAATTTGCGAAAAGTGCAAAGTAATTAAAA
>JBJFCD010000057.1:0-4325 GCA_051888795.1 Lachnospiraceae bacterium
GTAGGAGATTCACAGCCAATGACAATGACCGGCACTTCAAATACATACCACGGTATCTCGCCGCCACCTTTGGAAAGACCGAAACATGGGCGTCCCGATGTTACATCGCAGACTGTGATCACAAGATCCATCTTTGAAGTAAAATCTGCAATGGCACTTTTCCCGGCAAAGAACTCATTAAAATCAGGCTTTTGTCCTGACTTTGCCTGAAGTTTCATTTTATCCAGCGGATTTTCATAGACGAAAACCTCAAATCCTTTTTCCTCTAGTTTCTTTTGAAGCAACTCTACCGGACTTCCACCACTCATTCCAACCTCTTTCATAAGAGCAGTCATACCACTTTCTACTCCTTTCACATGTACCAGCATAATGCGTTTATAACGCTCGGGAGTTAACGGGAGCACATCCCTGTCCTTATACTTAACTAACGTAATTCCTTTTTCGCTGATTTTTCTCTGGGTATCCGTATACTCTTTTTTCTCAGCGCATTTTTCATGGCACTCTCTGAAGGAACAAGTTGTTCTGGATTTTTTCTGTGCAATCCCATATGTGCTTTTAACCCCAGAATACGCATCAAAGCTTCTTGCATTCTTACCTCGGAAATAATTCCATTTCGATAGGCACTCAACATCGTTGCAAAATCTTCGTCTGGATCATTAAAAAACAAAAACATATCACATCCTGCATTAATAGCCCGAGGCAACATATCGCTTCGCTTCATACGGCACGTCATACCTACCATATGGGACGCATCTGTGATTACAAGTCCATTGAAGCCAAGCTGCTCTCGCAATAGTCCGGTGATAATTTCCGGACTGAGTGTAGCTGGCATCATATCTTCATCTTTCAATTCACCATTTATTGTTTTCGCAACTTTCGGAAGCATAATATGTCCTGCCATAACTGCTTCTAATCCATTTTCAAACAAAGCTTTATAGACGCTGCCATAAGTGTCATTCCATCTGTGAAAATCAAAGTCATTGACATTATTGGACAAATGAGCATCCCGAAAATCCAAGCCATTCCCCGGGAAATGTTTGGCAGTACATGCAAAACCATCAATGGTATGCGCTCCATTCAGATATTCACAACTCATTTCTTTCACCCGTTTGGGATCATTTCCAAAGGCACGGGAAATTATTTCCGTATTCTCCCAGTTATAAGAAATATCGCAAACCGGAGCAAACGCCATATTACACCCAACTGCTGCTGCCTCTTCATTTGCCATTTTTCCAAGAGCATAAGCATATTCTTTCTTACCGGTTGCACCAATTTTAATCCCCGAACCTAAAAATGTGCCATCCGAGCAGGCATTATCCCCTCCGGATTCTGTATTGCAGGCAATGAACAGAGGAATATCAGAGTTTTTTTGTAAAATTTCATTATGTCTGCGAACAATAGTTCCAACTGTAGTATTATACCGACATCCTCCCAAATGGTATTTTGTAATAAGCTTTTCCAGATATTCATCATCAAAAGAAGCCGAAAGTCCAAAAAAAAGCTGCCCTACTTTCTCCTCATCACTCATATGTGCAATTGTCTCTGTTACCCACTGTAAATCTTCCTCTGACAAATAAAAAGGTCTTTCTTTCAGATTAATCACAGCATTCCCTCCTTAATAAACTTGTTACAAAAATGTCTCCTTTTTTTCTTCTTTTCGCATGTACCTTTTTATGTTTGACAACTTAATTTTCTTTACATTATAATAGACATATGTAGCATTTACAACAAACAGATGTTTTTACATTGATGTGAAACCAACACATGATTGCCGATTGTGGAATTTATTATGAAAATCAGGAGGTTTACATGAAAAAAAAGGAAAACCAGAGAATTACATTAACAAAACGTCTACTAAAAGAGAGCCTTCTCCAGCTTATGTCAAAGAAAAACATCCAGAATATCACGGTAAGCGAATTATGTGATGCAGCAGAAATCAATCGTTCTACTTTTTATAACCATTATGGCTGCCCTGCTGATGTTCTGCGAGAAATAGAAACCGATGTAATCGATGATTTAGAAGAAATATGGGAAACTGAAATTTCCGGAAAAGCTTATCAAATGAACAAACGTGTCGAGGCACTGTGTACTTATTTGCTAGAGCACAAAAAAATAGCTAAGTTGTTGCTCCGCGACAGCGACACTAATTCCGAATTTGCAACCTTAATGTTTCAAGCCGCTCATGTTCGAATAATCTATGAGCAGATTTTTTCTTATGCTAAAAACGAAGATAGCAAAAAGTTAATGATTACTTTTTTGACCAACGGAACTTATCATATGATTCGGCAATGGCTTCTGGAAGATATTCCAAAAACTCCAAAAGAAATGGGCGAACTGATTTATCTTGTTGCAACTCAAGGCTGGGAAAAAACTTCTAATTAATTTTTTTACAATTTCAAAAAGATTTTTCACAAAAAAAAGCCCGCAGGGGCTTTTTATCTCACGTCAAATACAATAAATATATTTGAATTAATGTTGAATTAGAATAATATTTCTGATATCTTTACAATCCTTATAGTATCTCTCCCAACTCTTCCACTGCTTCCTTCGTCGTTGCCCAGCTTGTCGCAAACCGCACGACGGTATGATCTTCATCATATTTTTCCCAGAAGCTGAATGCCACTTTCTTCTGCAGCTCTTCCATTTTTTTATTCTCTAATATGAAAAACTGCTGATTGGTAGGAGATTCCAGATAAAATCTGTAACCTTTCTTTTTGAACAGTTCTTTCAGCTCTTCTGCACGGTCAATTGCATTTTTGCTGATTTCAAAATACAGATCATCTGTAAACAGTGTATCAAATTGAAGCCCCAGAAGCCAGCCTTTTGCCAGCAGTCCTCCCTGCTGTTTTACCATGGTCATAAAGTATCTTGGCATGTTTTTCTTCGTAAACACGACTGACTCACCGAACAATGCGCCTACTTTTGTGCCCCCAATATAAAAAGCGTCACAATATTTTGCAATATCCGGCAACGTCACGTCTGTGGTTTTACTCATTAGACCATATCCCAGACGTGCCCCGTCCATATAAAGTGGAATCTCATATGTATGACAAACTTCGGAGATTTCCTGAAGTTCTTTCAGGCTATAGAGTGTTCCGTATTCTGTCGGATGGGAAATGTACACCATTCCCGGGAATACCATATGCTCATGATTTCTGTCCTGCCAGAACGCTTCCAGACATGCTGTGAGTTCTTTAGCATCAATTTTTCCATTATGCTGCGGTATCTCGATGACTTTATGTCCGGTATATTCAATCGCTCCTGCTTCATGAACACTGACATGTCCTGTCTTTGCTGCTACCACTCCTTCGTAGCGCTCTAACATCGTTGCAATAACAATCGAATTTGTCTGTGTCCCTCCCACAAGGAACTGGATCTGTGCGTCAGGGCACTGACAGGCTTTACGAATCTTTTCCTTTGCACTTTCGCAAAGGTTATCACTTCCATAACCTTTCTGCTGCTTCAGATTCATCTCCTGCATTCGATCTAAAATCTTCTGATGTGTTCCTATCGTATAATCACTCTCAAATGACAACACTATTTTATCCTCCTTAATTCATAATAATTTTTATCCAATCAAGCCCTCGTCCATATACTGCGCCAGCTCTTTAGCATAATAAGTAAGGTAACTCTGTACTCCTGCACGGAAAGCAGCAACTGCAGTCTCACACACGATCTGCTTTTCATTGATCCAGCCTTTTTCAGCAGCAGCCTTTATCATGGCGTACTCCCCACTGACACTATACGCTGCGATTGGAAGATTGGTCACTTCTTTTACTTTCGCTATCATATCCAGATACGCAAGAGCAGGTTTTACCATAATAATATCCGCCCCTTCTTCCTCATCAAGAAGAGCTTCCTTCAGTCCTTCCCTGCTGTTGTGGTAATCCATCTGGTAGGTCTTTCTGTCCCCAAATGCCGGTGCGGAATCTGCCGCATCACGAAATGGCGCATAAAACCCGGAAGAATATTTTACCGCATATGACATGATTGGCGTATTTTCAAAATGATTTTCATCCAGAATACTACGGATGGCTGCAACTCTTCCATCCATCATATCAGATGGTGCAACCATATCTGCACCTGCCTGTACGTGAGACAGCGCAGTCTTTGCAAGCACCGGAAGCGTCCGGTCATTGTCAACATCGCAGTCACAGAGCATCCCGCAATGGCCGTGAGAAGTATATTCACACAGGCATACATCCGTAATATAATAGAGATCCGGAAATCTCTTTTTTGCCTCACGAAGTGCTCTCTGAATAACTCCATTCTCTGCATATGCCTGACTTGCATATTCATCTTTGTGATCTGGGATTCCAAAGAGC
>JBJFCD010000058.1:0-18725 GCA_051888795.1 Lachnospiraceae bacterium
GCTTAAATAAAGGATTCTTTATAATATTTCTAAAATACAAGTGTCAAAGACCCGGTTTTAATGGAGTTTTCATACAGACTATTACAGTTGACTTCGTTCAAACGAATTGACGTTTCGTTAATAAAGAAGTATAATCTAAAGTATGCTATTTGTTGTAGATTGTTTGATAATAGGAGGAGCGTATATGGATGGCTTTATGACAACAAAAGAGGCTGCTAATAAATGGAATATCTCTGTTAGACAGGTCCAAAATCATTGTAAGAATGGACACATAAAAGGTGTTATGAAAGTAGGAACAAATTGGTTAATTCCAGAGGGGACACAGCGACCAAAATATACTTTCGTATGTGAGAACATTTCGGCAGAAAATGATGGTAATAAGTGACAGTCCATTCTTAACGACGCATAAAGTTTTGAATTACAATGACTAAATGTAGCTGGAGGTGAATTGGATGGCGCTACGTATTCCTTGGGACAAACAAGAAACGGCAATACTTATTGATGCATATCTTCGTGTAAGAAATAAAGAGTTGTCCCAAAAGGATGCAGTAAAAGAAGTTTCAACACTGCTTAGGCGTCGAGCAATTCTTTCTGGTATAGAAATAGATGATATATTCCGCAATGTGAACGGAATAACAATGCAGATGAAAATAATCGGCGGATTGGTGGATGATCGCCCATCTGGTTTGCATAGTGCTACAAAAATGTTTACAGATATGGTGACGTTATATAAAAGTAACCCCGCCGTATTTGATGAAATACTACTTCAAGCGAAAGGAGAATGTGCCATGCAAGTCAACGTACAGGAGAGATTTTTTGCTTGGTTGTCGGCAAGAGTTTCTTCGGCGCAGCTTTCTGAATTTTATATTGTGTGCAAGGACATTGAATCCTTTTGCGTAAGCAAACACATCCTTACTGAACCATTATTTGAGACAACAAGTATTGTAGTTATTCAAGGTGTAATTGACACCATAAAATCAAACCGAATGTTCCAGTTTAAGTATTTCCGTCAGCTTGGGAAAATGCGTAAGGTGATGGATTACTATATGACTTTCCTTCGTGAAGTTCCGTTGCAGCAGGTAAAAGAGCAAGAATTAGTTCATGCAACAAGAGAAGAAAATAGAGCTTTTTCAGAGGAATATATTGCTCCGCAGAATCTCGTTCCTTCGGATACTAATCATGAACGAAAGCCTGTACAAAGTGATATTAAGGACTTAGTTTTCGGAGCGGATAACATTCCCATTGAAAGCAAAACGGATTCTATAGAAGTCGCAGATTCCGAAGATGCATCTATCTGGAATTTTGCCAATGATAATTTGGATTTTTCCAACATAACTCCTGTTGCTATCTCGTATTTTGGCGATGAGGTAAAAGTGCAGGGATGGGCAGATGCTTTTGTGAAGATTATCTGTTCTATGCAAGAGGATTATCCGTCTATTATTCGTGGAATGGTTGGCTACCGTTTTTCCAGTGTTGGAAAAGTTGTGCTGACTGGTATAGCAGGGCTTGGAAGATTAAGCAAAGCAGCTGAACTGAATAATGGCCTTTATCTTGAAACAGACTGTTCTCCAGATGAAATTGTAACCATTGTTCGTGTCCTGATGGATAAGTGTAACATGGACTATGATAACCTTGAAATGTCTTACAAAAAATTCAGGAACACAAGGGGGGATATAGAAAGTCAAGGCGAAAAAACTCAAACAGAATCTGATGAAGAACTTCAGGACTACATAGTTCAGACACTTGATGAGTTGAGCATTCCTTATGTAGATTACAGAAATAAGAATGGGTGTCTTTGGATTATTGGAGATCATAAGCTGGGTTCCGTGTTTGATAGATTCGTAATGTATAATGCTGTATTCCATTATAGAGAAGATGGTGGCCGTGCAACCAGTGGAAAACCCGCTTGGTGGACAAATGACATAATCATTATTGCGGATGAGTCCCTAAACGAGATTACCAAGGAACTGCCAATTGAAGAAGCTACAGATACGAATGACAGCAAAATTGATATTACTTCGGTATCCGAGGGAAAAGCTGCATTTGAGAATTGGCTTACAACTGGCGCTGGGCTTGCAGTACGCTCCGCACAGAGCTATACCTCTGCAATCAATGTTGCCGGTCAGTATTCAGTAAGACTGGGCTTTTCAAGAAAAGAGTTGTTCTTCATTCTGGATGCCGATCAAGTATATCAGATTAGTATGAAGCTGCTTGCGAATCCAGAGTTTGCACAGATGAATGATAGCCAGCACAACCGCTACCGTGCCGCACTATCGAAATATTGGGACTATTGTAAAGCCATCTCTGGTAGAGCAACTATCAGCGATCCGAGTGAGAGCGTTTCCGAACAGGAAGATGAGGTAAAGAAAAACAGAATTGCTTTCATTGCATGGGCGCAATCACAGCAAATGCAAAATGCAGTGATTTTATCATATCTGTCTGACATTAAAAAATGTAGTGAGTTCGTACAAAAAAATTCTTACATAAAAGAAAATCATATACTCCTTATTGAAGATGCAGATGTTCTTGAACGTGTTTTCTTGGAAATGCGGAAAGACAGTAAGTTCGTGGAACTAAATAATGAGATGCAGAAACGTCTTGTTTCTGCTATGAACAAACTTATTGCTTTCCGTAGAGCAACTGCGAAAGATGGAGCGAGGGCAGTTACTGTTTCTGTACCTACTGCACCGGTGGAAAAGTCAGCGCAGAAACCAGTTATTCCTACCTCTGATTTTTCCGTTGATCCGCAAGTCAAAAAAAGATACTCTGCTATTTTGGTTGAAAATTTTGTGGATGGATTCAGACCGGCAAAAGCAATAGACCGAAACCGCTTTAGAATGTATTACAGCGGCATGTTCGGAGAGGAGTTAGCCGAAGAAGATGAAAGGCTTGTTCATACCCTGATGAAGGTTGGCACACTCCGTGATGGGCGTATCTTCGTAAAGGATGAAACAGAACAAAAGGATCTCCTTGAAGAAATTAACGATACCATTATGGAAACATTTAAGGATGGTGCGTCCTGTATCTACTTGGATTGTTTGTTTGCACGATTCCAAGAACAGCTTGCAGAAATGCTCCATATTTACAATGTAGATTCACTGGAAAGCGTTCTATTCAATTCAGGGAAACGAAACTACTTCAAGCGATATAACTATCTATTTGGATATAACAAAGAGCCTGCCCCGAACAGGGATGTTATTGAGTACATGAAAAAATCTCATTTGCCAGTAACTTATTCGGAAATTGAAAACGATCTTTGGTATATTCCGCTAGACAAAATCAAAACCACATTAGTCACAACACAGAGTATTGTGAATGTTGCGTCTGAAGCATATTTATATGCACCGAATTTACCTGTTAGTGAGAGAGAAATCCAGCAGATTGCGGAATTGATTACCCACTCTCTGTTGCAGCGCAGCTATATTTCTGATGTGGAACTTATTCAGCTTATCGAGGAACATTGCCCCTCCGTGCTTATGAATACTCCAGATTATCCGATGTGGGGACTCCGCAATGCACTTGCATATCTTCTTCGAGAAAAATTCTCGTTCAGAGGTGCAATTATCAGCGATAAGGACGAGGAAATTAGCATGGCTGAAGTTTTCTCGGATTTCTGCCATCGTTCCGAACATATTACAGTTGATAAACTCAAGCAATTTGCAAGTGAGTTGAACACCGTAATCTATTGGGATTCTGTATATAGTGAAATGGTTCGGGTAAACCAAAATGAGTTTATTTGTCGAGATCAGATTCACTTTGATATTGAACAGACGGATTCCGTTTTGGACAGTCTGATCCAAACCGACTATACACCGATAAAAACAATCAATCTGTTTCTGCATTTTCCGGCGATTGACGTTCCTTGGAATAACTTCGTTTTGGAAAGTTATGTGGCAAACTACAGCAAGAAATTTAGATTGCTTCACGCAAGCTATACCGCTACCGACTGTTGTGGTGCTGTGGTTCGACAGGAATCTGGCATTACAGATTATAGAACGCTGATTGTTGATGTTCTTGCCAAGAATACTGGTTGGAAAAATAAAAAAGATGCCCTTCAACTTTTGGTTGATCTGGGGTATCAGCAGAGGAGAAGCTATAGCGATATAGAGAAAGTCATGCAAGAAGCAAAAGCTCGAATGAGCGTATCGAAAAAATAAGAGAATCGGAGGGAATGTCATGGACAAAGAAATCAGAATGTATCAGATTGATTTTGAAAAAGATCGATCCATGGCATTTACCTATCCTCTTTCGTACCGTTTTTACCACAAACAAGAAAAACAGGTTACGAGCTGGAGAGAACTATATGCATCAGTTCTCTCAGATTTAGCACGATCTTTTTCGGAAGAGTTTGCCCTGACAGATAGTATTTCGATTGTTCCAAAGGATGAAATCGGAGACTTGAAGCTGTCCAAAAGAATGAGAAAACCAATTTCTGTTCGCAGAGGTGTTTATGTCGAAACAGATTTGAAGACGGAAACAATCCTTCGTCGCATCAGGAATATCTTAGATGAGTGCAGTATTCCATATGATCATTTGTCAATCTCTTATGTGATAGATGAAGAACGCAAAGCTCAGTATCAACAAATGCGTGTAGACGTAGCAAATAAACCTAAAGTGTATGTTCTGGATTGGAATATTCAGGCAGCATATACTGGTTCCATCCCTGTATCGTATAGATACAAGACAAAAAGAACGAGACAAATTACTTCGTGGTATGACATTTATGTTCAGCTTATTACTGATTTGGTGGCTGAATATCCTAAAAAAATAAAGCATGGTGTTTCTGTGGGCGGGCGTCGTTCTTTTGATGTTTGTGATGCCACGAAGAAGCATAATATGCGTAGACCACAAAATATAGGGAATGGTCTCGTGTTGGAAACATTTGGTACGCCGGCAATTCTTATAGACCGAATGTACCACTTCCTGACTTTATGCAAGGTTGATCCAAGTCGAATTATAATCAAATTTGGCTTCGAGGATAAACAAAGAGAAAATGAATATCTGGAGCAACTCCCTGGACAAATGCCGACTGGTGTAGGAAATACAGCTATTGATGGCAAAGTTGCTCGTAGATGTAAGGCGGTACTGAGGAAGCAGTTTGAAAATGGTTTTCGTCTGAAAAGCTCTATTGACATGAATAGATTGAGAGAGTCTTATCAGAAAACTTATAAAGCTGAGCTTCCTACTGATGAAGAAGTCGTTGCGATTCTTCATTCAATCAACAAGCCTATAGATGGACGAATATATGCAGAGCGCTCGGAAGGACAGGATGATTTGATAGAAACTATCCTACAGGATGTTGATGAAACATTTTCTGCTGGTGCAACCTGTATTTATCTCCAGTCCATTTTTGATAAATATCAGATGCAAATAAATGAGCATTTGAAGATATATACCACTGATGCACTGGCTGAACTAATTACTTCTGCTGCAACAAAGCCGTATATGGTAAAACGGAACTACCTTTGCTTCGGACGAAGAAAACCAGATGCAGATGGCGAGATTGTCTCTGTTATCAAAAAGAGAAATACGCCAATTACCGCAGCTGATATAGCTGCACAATTCTGGTACATTCCAAAAGAAAAAGTCAATCAGGTACTGATTACGACGGATGCTATTGTGAATGTCCAACAAGAAATTTATTATTACGCTCCTAATTTGCCTATTAGAAGGTCAGAAAAAGCAAGGATACGAGAAAATCTAAAAGCATTGCTGTCCATTCAGGAGACCCTAACAGAAATTGAGATGCTGAACACTGTTTTGCAAGAATGTCCGAATCTATTAAGTGAGGTTTCTTTCCTCTCTTGGCGTGGTTTTAGAAACAGCCTTCTTTATCTGTTTAGTGATGTGGTTTCCATTGATGGGAACATGATAAGAGCAAACCGAAAAGCGTAACATAAAAAGAAAAGAGGACACCATCATGTACCAATATAGTTGGGATACGGAGACCGGTGGACTGCTACTTACAACTGAAATCTCAAAGTTTAGTAAGGAACCTCGTCCCGTCTATTATAAAGAACTGGATATCCTTGGGTTTGACCGTTATTGGAATTATCCAAAGGATGACAGCGCACCACTAATGTGGGCTGAAGCCAATAATTACATATATAAAGGTCACACCGTGGCAAGAACGAAAGGAGGTTCCGTTTATACAGCACCGGAGCTTATAATTCTGGAGCATCCCGAACCGGATAACGGGGAGTTGGAGTTTGTCGATGTTGAAGCTATGGTTCAGAAGAACCGAGATCTTTTGGAAACTTTGGCACAGGAAACAATTCAGAAAATTTACAACATCTATCGTGAGTATAAGAACGATGTGGATGTGTTTTATGTGGCGTTCAGCGGTGGTAAGGACAGCGTAGTAGCACTTGATTTGGTTCAAAGATCGCTGCCGCATGACGATTTCCTCGTTTTGTTTGGCGATACACGAATGGAGTTTCCTGATACATATAAAGTCGTGGAACAAATTGAGCAGTATTGCAAAGAGCAAGGAATTGAGTTTTTTAGAGCGCAATCTAAACTGGTTCCTTCTCAGACTTGGAAGATCTTTGGACCACCATCTACTACAAGCAGGTGGTGTTGTAGTGTCCATAAGACTTCTCCACAGATTAATTTACTGAGAAAGATTACTGGAAAGAATGACTTTACAGGCATGGCATTTACCGGCATTAGAGCCGAAGAAAGCCTGGCTCGAAGTGAGTATGATTCTGTAAATGATGGTAAGAAGCATAGCGGTCAGTTAAGTTGCCACGGCATTCTTGAGTGGAACTCTGCAGAACTGTTCCTCTATATTTTTGCAAGAGGTCTTATCATAAATGAAGCGTACAAAAAGGGTAATTCTCGTGCAGGTTGCCTTGTTTGTCCGAACTCGTCAGGACGACACGAATATATCAAGAGAACGTGTTATCCGATAGAAATTGACAATTA
The DNA here is from genome assembly GCA_051888795.1 of Lachnospiraceae bacterium. Taxonomy (GTDB): domain Bacteria; phylum Bacillota; class Clostridia; order Lachnospirales; family Lachnospiraceae; genus MD308. Next base: position 6,928 of record JBJFCD010000058.1, read on the forward strand.
CTTAGATATGATCGCTTCTACAAGCGGAAAAACTAATTATAGTCCTGAGGATATGAAAATGTTCATCGACTCTGGTTATTGGAGAACCAGAAAATCTGGTAGAGAACTCAACTTTGGACATGACTGCTTCGAGGTTAAGTCGGATTCGACTCCGCCTACTATCACGGTATATAAAACGGAACTCCGTTGGGAAATGTGGGCAAAAACTGTTGGAGAGTTTTATCAGGCGGAACCCGATTTATACATTATCAAATATCTTGATAAACTGTACCAAATCAAGCTTGAAAGAACCGATACAAGCATTTCTTTCTTGCTTTTGAATTGCACTAAGAGCAAAGATGATGTTAGGTTCTTCTCCCTTTTCAGAAGCGTTATTGTAAAAACTCTCTACTGCATTGGCTGCGGCGTATGTGAAGCAGAATGCAAAAGCCATTGCATTGATATGACGAACGGCATAAAAGTCGGTGATAACTGTACTCACTGTCATAAATGCCATGATATACATGAACATTGCTTAAGATACAACTCAATTAGAAACAAGATTTCGGAGGGAAGAAAGATGACTGGATTAGACAGGTATTTTAGCTTTGGCGCTCGTGCTGAATGGATGGATATTTTCTGTAGATATGACTGCGGCGCTGATTTCTGGATGTCCGACGGTGATGGACTGGTAGCAAACAAAAAGAAAGATGCATTCAAGAACTTTGTTCAAGATGCTGGCCTTGTTGTGTATGACAAAAAAGCCGAGGGCGATAAGTATTGTAAATGCGTTCGTACTTCAGCAGCGGAAGCAGTATGCAGAATCGGTGCAACGGAGGACGCTGCTTGGGCTTTGATTTTATGTAATCTCGTTTACACACCTGCATACAACTGGTTCGTCAATAATCTGAAGCAGGGCGTTTCTTATACTCCTGACTCTATCAAAATGATGCTCTCCGATGTTATGGAGAATGACCTGAAGGGTCTTGGAAAAAGAAATGTTGTGGATGCTTTCAAAATCGTTATGGCGAAAACCCCTCTCGGTACTTCTCGTATTTTTGCTGAGTGCGATGTGGACGAGAAAATTAGTGCTTCTGGCAAAGAAACGATCACACTGAATACTGTGGTAAGATGCGAATGGGATGCTCCTGATGCAAAGGTAATCCTGTACAGCCTGTACAAGTTCGCTGAAGCCTGTGGCGATTATTACCAGTTCACACTGGAGACTTTGCTTGATGATTCTATTGAGCGTGACGGTATAAGTCCTACTCGCATTTTCGGTTTGGATAGAGAAAACATGGTTCGTATCCTGAATGGTCTGGCGGTAAACTATCCTGAGTTTATTTCCGCATCCTTTACCCTTGATCTGGATACAATCACTCTTCGTCCTACTGGTTCCGAATTGACTTCTGAAGATGTATTGAAGCTGTTCTAATTAAGGAGGATATGACGCATGGCGGGCAAAAAATTTTATAGGGACTACTTCAATATAGACCCTAAGTATTATGCGGCAGTAACCGCAGATTTGATCGAAAGTGGTATGGTGAGTTGGAAAAGTTTTTACCCTCACGAAACCTTCGTAAAGCTACTTGAAAAAACACATACTGTTCTATCTGGCAAAGACCCTCGTTCTCTGTGGGTCGAAGGTGCGTATGGTACTGGTAAGTCTCATGCGGCACTCACAGTAAAATCTTTACTGGACGCTACTGATGAGGAGGTAACAGAATATTTTGAAGATTACGGTCTTAGTAAGGATCTTTGCCAAAAGATTATTGCAGACAAAAATGATGGTCTGCTTATCACAATACATAGAATTGGTTCCGGTTCTATTCGTTCTGACCAGGATTTAATTCTTGCTGTTCAGGACAGCATTATGGCTGCGCTCGAAAAGCATGGGATCACCAATCGTGGTGAAGCATCTCTGCGTGATGCTGCATTGAAATGGCTGGAAAAAAAGGCAAACCGTGATTATTTCAACACTCTGATTGCGGAGGAGCAGTATGCGTGGACTTTTGGTGGCAATGATGTAGACGCTGTTATTGATCGTTTGCAAAATGGCACACCAGCACAGATTGCCAAAACAATGAGAGACATTATTACCGTTGCAGAAAATAACGGTATTACTGCACTGCGCCTGGATATTCAGGGCATGGCAGATTGGCTTAAGAGCATTATCGCTGAAAACCAGATTAAAGCCATTCTGTTTATTTGGGATGAATTTACCGAGTTCTTTCAGAACAATCCGAACTCGCTTACTGGCTTCCAGACTTTGGCTGAAATTAGCCTTTCCCATCCTTTCTACTTTATGATTGTGTCTCACGAAAGTAGAAGCCTGTTCCTGAATGCAGAAACGGCGAAGAAGATTCTTGACCGTTTTGTACCACCTGTAAAGATTGAACTTCCTGAAAACATGGCATTCCGTTTGATGGCACAGGCGATGAAAACCACTCAGGATGCAATGCTCAAGAGCGAATGGGAAGAATATAAAGGCGAGCTGACTGATGATTTAGCTGGTGTATGCAGTTACATTACATCCAGTATGAAAAGCTCCTCTACTCTGGGACAGAAAACAGTTTTGTCCGAGCAGGAATTACAAGCTATCGTACCTATTCATCCATATGCAGCACTGTTGTTGAAGCACCTTTCTGTGGCATTTAGCTCCAATCAGAGAAGTATGTTCGACTTCATCATCAGCAATGACATGACAGATGCAAAGGCTTTCAAGTGGTTCATCAATAATTACGGTCCTTTGGATAGACCGAATTTGTTAACCATTGACATGCTGTGGGACTTCTTCTATGGCAAGGGACAGAATGGTTTGAATGACGATGTTCGTGTTATTCTGGACTCCTATAGCCTACTCCGCTCTGACAAGATGACCCCTGACGAACAACAGGTGTTGAAAACCGTACTTCTTTTACAGGCGATTTCTCTGCGTATTAGCGATGTTGAACTTCTGAAACCTAATGAACAGAATGTTGACCTTGCATTCTCTGGTACTGGCTGGTCCAAAGGCAAGGCTCGTTCTATCGCTGAGAAACTGGTTCGTGATGGTATACTATTTAAACGTACAGTTGGTGGTGGTAAGTCTGAATACACCATCGCAAATAGCACTGGTGATGCAGCAACAATCAAGAAACTGAAAGATACTATAGTCAGAGAGACTAAAACTCAGGATCTGATTATCAATGCTGATTTGATAGGAGCCATTATACTGCCGCCTGCTATCAACGGAAGATACATTCTCAATGGTGCTGCTTATGGCAATTTCACACCTGCTGTTACCAAACTTGCCGCAATATCGCATTCTGAGCGTTTTTCCGTTTTGGTGACTTTTGCCTTGAACGATGATGAAGCTGCGCTGGTAAAAAACCAGATTGTCAGCGGAATCAAGTCAGGAAAGCACAACATCATATATGTTGATGCAAGCCTTTCTCCTATGGGAAAAGATCTGTTTGAACAGTATGTTGAAAGTATGGCATATAGTCGTTATTATGCACAGAATGATAAGCATCGTGCAGGTGAGTTCCAGAAACAGGCTGCAAAATGTCTGAACGACTGGAAGGAAAAGATTGCCGGTGGGGCATTTATGCTGTACAGTGCAGAGTATCCGAGCGGAAAACGATTGGCAAATATTACTGCTTTGCAGGATGAGTTCAGTTTAATTAACCATCAGAAATACTATTATGGGCTTGAAAGCTATGATGTAAAGCGTGACCTGTTTGTTGGTAGTGCTCTTGCTCAAGGTGCTGAGTGTGGTGCTACACAAACTCTGAAGCAGACTTTCAAAGAGCCTAAACTGGAAACTGCTCTTTCTGGTGCATGGGGTGTAGAAAAATATTGGGAAGATCCTGCAAAGCGTAGCTTGTCCATTGTTCAAATTAAGATAAAGGTTGAAGAACTGATTAAAAAGGGATTTGGCTCCCCTTCGGGGCGTGTCTGTGTAGCTGACATCTATGGTGAACTGGAACAGGCTCCGTTTGGTTTTAGAGCTACTAACCTTGCTGCTTTTGTAATGGGTTTTGTCTTGAAAGAATACGTAACGGCCGATTATTTCTGGAGCAATGGTTCAACTAGCGAAAGTATGTCTGTGGACAAGATGAAAATGGCGATTGCTAATGCCATGAAGCAGACTGTCTCTCCGGACAAGAAATATAAACCTGAATACATTGTTGAAATGAGTGCAGAACAGCGTGCATTTTTAAAATGCACTTCTGAAGCATTCCGTATTCCTATGACTCAGTGCGGTTCCATTGAAAGTGCAAGAGATCAGGTACGAATCAGCATGAAAAAGCTCTCTTTCCCGATTTGGTCTATTAAGTCCATTCTGGAAACTGTTGAAACCCGCACTCCTGCAGCAATAATCGCTTCCGTAATTGATGATTACTGTGGTATTGCCAATACTGCAAATAGCTCAAAGACATCTGAGAGTGATCTGGCTGATGCAATCGGTCGTTTGGTTCTTCAGAATACTTCTCTTACCGAAGATCTTAGCCATCTGCTCACAAATGATATGTGTAGAAAGGGGATGCTGGCGTATATTGATGCATATCAGGGAGGTGCCTTAAAAACTCTTGCTACACAGATAGGTGATGGTGGTGCATATCTTGACCAGGTAAAACAAAAGTTTAATGCAGATGCTGCAAATTGGGTATGGAATACAGAAACTGCCAACGATAAGATCAATGATGTTATTTTAGATTATCGTATAATTGCTGAAAGTGCAAAGAGCATTCCTGCTTGTTGCAGTATCAGAGATGTTATTAGTGGATGGAATAGCCGCACCAATAACATTAAAATCGCATTTGAGGCACTCAAAAAGTTTGCTGGCGATTTGACACCTTTCTTAGAAGAGTTACACCGCATGAAGCAGACAAACGCTTTAGCAGACCAGAACAAGGAAAAATTCTACTCCCTGTTGGTTTCCCAGAGAGAAGCGTTTGATAAATTCTATAGCGAACAGATTCCTTATTTCAGAACAGTTGCTGAAATTTTTATTGATGGAATGGATACCGATGACATCCTCAAGTTGTATCAGGACATTCCTGCCGGTCAATTTACAAAGTCATCTACCGAATACATGACCTATATTGAAAATGCGGTTAAAGTATTCCTTCAGAATCAGGCTAAGAAACGCCTGAAGGATTTGTGGGTAGAGAAAACTGGTACAAAAGATCCTCGTGACTGGTCTGCAAGATATGATACTCCTATTCTTTGTATGCTTGATGATGAGGAGCGTCCCGAGGCAAAGGAAATATTCACAATTATGCTGGAGAACTCTCCTTCCGAGATGTCCATCAACCGAGCTATTGCATATTTGAACCGTGTAACCTATTTTGACAAGCTCTCCAACAGCGAACTAAGAGATAAGTGCTTTATGAACCGTGTAGTTGGTGATTACGCCTTGATGCTGGATGATGCCCAGGCAATCCGTGAATATCTCGTTGCTCATGTTACTGTACGTCAATATGACTGGATGGATAACTCTACTGTGCAGAATCAGATCAGAATGCTTGCAGAGAAGAAGTATAAGACAGGTGGCAGTGAAAAAGTATGGGCTGTTGTTGAAAAAATGGATGCAACAGAACTCCGTCACTATCTGAGAGACTTGATTTCTGACAATGTCAAGGTAGGCATTGAAATTCTTAAAAACAAGTAAGGAGGGCGTTTATGTACTGCAACACTGTAAATGAATGCTTTCAGGAAATAAATGTATATTGCACCGGCAAACCTTGGGGGTATCCTCTCTTGGTTAATGTAGAAAACTTTGACGATTTTCAGATGGTTCTTCAAAGATTGGAAGCAGATGCCAGTAAGCAGTGCATATTTGTTTCTCAGTATACGCAGAAAAATGGTTTGCCAATGATTGACGATGCAATTGAGAAGGTGATTGGAAAAGGGACTTATGTTCTGGTTGGAGCATCTCAAGCAGCCATGCTTAGAAACGAATCTACGTTAGATGCGCTTATTGACGGAATACTTGGGCTAAATATTTCTGGTCATGCAATTGTTCTGTTAAACCATTGCAAAAAGTTTATTGACCGATATTTACAACGTGATCCTCGTTGTGAACGCCGAGTTATCTTGGTGGAGGGGCGTTTGTCTCCTCTCCCTCAGATAAAGCTCACGGACAACGATGCGGTATGTGTCGGATTCAAACCGCTAAACGGTATTCAGGGTTTGCTTAAATATATGGAGAGAATGGATGATAGCAAACTTCAAGCTCACCCATCTCTCACAGTATTGACAAATTTTAAGACTTCTTTGTTCAGACAATCAGTATATTCTGTTTCCGAAAGTATGGGAATCTATGATGCTGTTTGTAAGAAGTATCCTGATTTGGTACTCGCTAAAATTGAAAATGGGACTCAAGAACAATGGGGTTGGCTGCTGAGTGAAATGCAAGGCTTTGACACATTCTCCGCCTTTGTATGCGCAAATTTTGGCGCCACCTCAAACCTTATTGCTCATTTGGATAGTGTACTCGAGAGCGGTAACAAGAACAAATTGTGGCTGCTTTGGCTCGCTATGCAAGTGTTTGGAGTAGGAACAAACAAGTATGTTGCTCGAATTATTGCTCACTCTGATTCCGTGGATACCTTTGAGCATTCTTTGTATTGCGAGCTCCTCAGTATTAAACACGATGATTCTTTGTTCAATACCTACTATGCAGAAAGAAAACGTATTCTGGATAGCATTCCCGAAAATCTTCCATATATTGACGATTACTGTGATCAGATCGGTATGCACGATAAGTATGCTGTATACTATTTGACTTCGACCAGTGAACGTGAGAGATATGAATTCGTAAAATGCTTGTCCATTTATGACTATAGTGAAGATGAATTGGCAACCGTACTCAATAATGGTTTCCCTGACATATATTTCTATATGCAACCATTCGCTTTCGATGTGTTAAACACCAAGCTACCTGAAGCCGATAGTTCTCTGCGTACTGAGCTAACTACATATTTCGCACAATACAAGCAGCAGAAATTGACCAATCGTATCTTTGATGATTTCATTGCTAAGGTTAATGAACAGGCAGTTGATAGACCGTTTATGAAGCTCCAACCGAGAAGCAGTATTGTTTCAAAACTCGATAAGGACAAAACCGGTTTCTTCTTCTTTGATGCATTGGGTGTTGAATATCTTGCATACATCCAGAGCAAGTGTGAAAAATATGGCTTGGTATCTGAGTTTGCAATCGGACGCTGTGAGCTTCCTTCCATCACTTCCGCAAACAAGGAATTTGAAAATACCTGTCCTAATGTGAAGAAAATTTCAGATTTGGATGAGTTGAAGCATCATAGTATGATATACGATTATGCTACCTGCCCTTATCCGATCCATCTATTCCGTGAACTTGAAATCATTGATGCAGAGTTAAGACGTATTCAGGCACAGCTGGCACAAGGTATAATTCAAAAGGCGGTTATTCTTTCTGACCATGGTGCGAGTCGTCTAGCTGTGCTGTATGGGAAAGAATCTGCGTCCAATATAGAGCTTGCTGAAAAAGGAGTTCATAGCGGCAGATGTTGTAAGATTGATGAAGATCCGAATCTTCCTCAGGTGTCCTATGAAGATGGCTATGCAGTTCTTGCTAACTATGAACGATTTAAGGGTAGCCGTGCTGCCAACCTTGAAGTACATGGTGGTGCGACATTAGAAGAAGTCCTTGTTCCTGTTATCACTTTGGTGAGAAAACCGGACAACATCACCTATTGTTTCGTCGATCCTGTGATTAAGTTTAAGATGGGACAGGATGCGAGAATTACATTGTTCTCCAATATGCCGATGAAGCAACCTCGTATTCAGGTAAATGGCATCTTCTACGATGGTATTTTTGTAGGTGATAAAAAGCACGCAGAGTTCATCATGCCCGAGCTGAAACGCACAAACTCTTATGAAGCTTTCGTCTATGACGGTGATAAGAATGTTGGTGTTACACTCAGCTTTAGCATTGAACGAGCAACTAAGCAGAAGAATCTGTTTGGACTATAAATAGGATTGGAGGAGATTTGTGATGGATGAATTTGCGGTCAAGTTAAAGTCATTACTGGACAATTATCCGGATGCTTTGCAAGATAAAAGAAGATTCAGAAATTTGCTTTCAGATACATTTCCTACGGAATCAAAAGAGGTAAATCTTTTAATGAACGGGTATGACGTGGGGGTTGTTGATTTGCGTGAAACCTCGGCGGATCAAATCATAATAAGAAAGACACAGTTGCAGAAAAAGATTTGTAAAGACTATGGTATAGCTGAAAGTAATGCTATGTGGATTATTGAGACTTGGATGTGTGCATTAGGTCTTATGGGATATAGCGGTTCGGATGGAGAAGGAAATTCCTGTGAAATTGATGCTGATTTTATCAATCGACTGAAGGATGCTTTTGATACAATGGTTGTATTCAAAGATCTCCAGCAAAATAATTTTATTTCATCTTTTAAGCTTCCGTCTTTTATGCGAGATTATGTTGTGAAGAACTTTCAAGATGATGATGGTGAAGTCGATGTAGAGGGTGCATCTGAATTTATCAGAACATATATTCCGAAAAAAGAAGATTGGAAGAATCTTAAGAACAGAATAATTAACAATGGAGAAACTATTAAAATTCTGGCTAAAGTATGTATTGAAATCAACATTCGTACTGGTGAGATTTCTTTTTCCTTGCCGGACTTTGGACTAGGATACAAAGATACGACTATCCCACGTGATGTTTGGAATGCTTGTAGTGATGCTCTTTTGAAAGCAGAAGAAAATTGGGGTATTATCGAATTAGGCTACCAGTATCCATATGATGCAAAAACTCCTGGAAAGATTAAATTGATGGATTTCACGGATTTCTGTCCTTATGAGGTTGACTTGGAAGAATTCAAAACTGCAAGAGAAAGTTTTTCTTTAGATGAATGGATAGATATTGTACTTTCAGCAGTGGATTATAATTCGAGAGGATACGAGAGTAGGGCTCAGAAGTTGTCCGTTATACAGAGATTGTTGCCTTTTGTTGAAAAAAATTTAAATTTGATAGAGCTTGCCCCGCCAGGAACCGGTAAGTCTTATTTGTTTGGTCAAATTAGTAGATATGGGTGGTTAGTTTCTGGTAAAGTTACTCGTGCGAAGCTTATTTATGATATAGGAAAAAAAGCAGATGGTATTGTTGCTTACAAGGATTTTGTGGCTTTGGATGAAATAAGAGAAGCTGAATATATGAAAGATACCGAACTTCATTCTGCATTACAGCAGATTATGGAGAATAGAAAATACAATGCACCTGATGGACACGAAGTGAATGTGGATGCAGGTATTGTGTTCTTAGGAAATATTTCGGGTAGTGCTATGGATGAATACAGCAATATGTTTTTTGAATTGCCGGAGCCATTTCATAGGGTTCCGTTCTTGGATCGTATTCATGGGTTTATTAAGGGTTGGGATTTGCCTAGAATGACTGATGATTTGAAAGCTTTTGGTTGGTCCTTAAACTCAGAATATTTTTCAAGTATTTTACATGAGCTTCGAGATGATCCATCTTACCGTGCTATTGTAGATGCTCGTATTGAGATGCCGCCAAAGGCGGATACTCGTGATACGGAAGCAATTAAGAGAATTTGTACAGCATACTTAAAACTGTTATTCCCGCATGTACGAAGACCTCAAGATATTTCTTCACGTGATTTTAACCGTTATTGCCTGCAACCGTCAATGGATATGCGAGCAATTATTCGCATCCAGATGGGCATTGCAGATGAAAAAGAAGCAGGCAAAACGGTGCCAAGCTTTTCGGTAATAGATGCGTAGTATCAAAAAAGTTGAATGTGTTTCTTGCGGGAAGGAAGCACTTGAAAAGAACGAAATTGGAATTAATAAAAAATTATTAGGGGAGCAGATTACAGCCTTTTATTGTATGGACTGTCTTGCTGATTATCTGGGTGTAACCGTTCAAGATATTATGGATAAGATTGAGGAGTTTAAAGATCAAGGCTGTAAGCTGTTTGAGTGATTATCATGAAAGTATATGCAGATCATGCAGCAACAACACAATTAGACTTAGATGCTTTTGGAGAAATGAAGAATTATCTTTTGACTGAGTATGGTAATGCGTCTCAACCATATTCTTTTGCTCGTTCAGCAAAAGCAGCATTGAAGTCTGCACGTGTTACGATTGCAAGATGCATCAACGCAGAACCTGAGGAGATATTCTTTACATCGGGAGGAACAGAAAGTGACAATTGGGCTATCAAATCAACTGCATTAGAATGTGGTGAGAAATGTAAGATAATTACTTCTCAGATTGAGCATCACGCTATTCTTCATGCTTGTCATGCTGTTGAGCGTATGGGATTTCCGGTTGTATATCTACCTGTTGATAAATTGGGTGTTGTTCAACTATCATATTTAAATGAATGCATTAACGATAAAGTGAAACTGGTTTCAGTAATGTATGCGAATAACGAGATCGGAACGATACAGCCAATTAAAGAGCTATGTAATATTGCTCATTCGAAGGGGGCACTGTTTCATACAGATGCGGTACAGGCAGTAGGGCACGTGCCAATAGATGTAAGAGATCTTGGAGTGGATATGCTTTCGGCTTCAGCTCATAAATTCAATGGACCCAAGGGTATAGGTTTTCTGTATGTAAAAAAAGAATCTCCTGTGTCTCCATATTTGGATGGTGGCGCTCAGGAATTTGGAATGCGTGCTGGTACTGAGAATATTGCGTCGATTGTTGCTATGGCGATTGCGTTAGAAAAGAATTGTCGCAAAATGGAAAGAAATGCTGATCATTTAAAAAAACTTGAAGATATTTTTATAGGTGAATTACAAGTATTTGAACTGGATTTTAAACGTAACGGAAGTGATTATAAAATCCCCGGCAATATTAGTTTATCTTTTAGAGATGCTGAGGGGGAAATGCTTTTGCATAGATTGGATTTAATGGGAATTTGTGTTTCAACTGGTTCTGCCTGTGATAGTAAAAATACGCAAATATCACATGTACTTGAAGCTATCCGTGTTCCACAGGAATATGCTGTGGGCACGATTAGAATATCATTAGGACCTGAGAATACTGAGGAAGAAGTGAGATATATAGCAAAATCTATTTATAAAATACTGAAATCATAGAAGATAGTTTCTTTAATAATAGTAGGACATATAATCAATTTTGTTTTGTATGGAAAAAATTGTCACTTGTTAAAAGCATATTGATTACGGGGAGGTATTTAAATGGAGTTGAAAACCTTGCAATCCATTCTTACGGTTGGAGAAACCATAGCTGTTGAATTTAAACGCTGCGGAAATGGAATTGATTCAGATACTTATGAAACGGTATGCTCATTTTTGAACCGCTTTGGAGGCGACATTTTCATGGGTGTGCTGAATGATGGCACAGTTTTAGGGGTGCCGGAAAAAGCAGCTCCTGATATGGTGAAGAATTTCATAAAGGTTGTGAGTAATCCTGACGTTTTTTCTCCTACGGTATACCTAGTGCCTGAAATTATCAAATATGATGAAAAACGTACAATTATTCATGTGCATATACCGCCAAGTGCAGAAGTGCATAGTTATAAAAAGGTGATTTATGACCGTGTAGATGATGCAGATGTGAAGGTAACTGCTACGGGTGCAATTGCACAGATGTATATTCGCAAACAGAGTATCTTTACAGAAAAGAAAATATATCCATATGCGAAACTAGAAGATTTGCGATTGGATTTATTACCTAAAATTCGTATTATGGCACAGAATCGTGCGGGAGGACAGCATCCTTGGACAACTATGGATGATGAGGAGTTGCTGAAAAGTGCTGGAT
>JBJFCD010000059.1:0-4315 GCA_051888795.1 Lachnospiraceae bacterium
GGAAATAATTTCTTCGTTTTGATACATTGCTTCCTACCACCTATTCGTCAAATTCTAATTTATACTGTTCCGTAACTTGAAATTTTTATTCTAACTCTGCAAACTCCAACTTAAGTCATCTAACTTAACCAATTCTATTGACTCTTTCTCAGAAAACTCCTATTTAGGTCACTCCCACTAGTCGATTTCATTGACTCTTTTTCCCAAAAGTCCTATTTAGGTCACCACTACTAGCCAATTTTATTGACCCTTTTTCGCGAAAGTCCTATCTAGGTCATTCCCACTAGCCAATTTCATTGACTCTTTTTCCCAAAAGTCCTATTTAGGTCACTTCCACTAGCCAATTTCATTGACTCTTTTTCCCAATAGTCCTATTTAGGTCACCGCTACTAGCCAATTTTATTGACTCTTTTTCATGAAATCCTGATTTAGGTCATCTTCTGGCCCTTCGGCAAGAAGCATCCCTCGCTCCAAAGAGCTCGGTCAATTCTAAGTTGTCGAGTTCTTTAGAACAAAAAATATCAATTTTCAGCGCTATCGAATTAGGCGAATAATTAAAAATTTATCTCTTTTTGTATGTGATTACAATTCCAATAACAGAAGCTAAAAAAGCAATCGGTGCAAGTCGTACAAAGATAAATTCAAACCCGTGCAAAATTGTTCCCGTAACTGCTAATTCAGGATCATTGTAATTCCAATCTAAATAGGAACTGTTCATAACTGCAAGAGCAATAAAAAGCATAACAATTAGTGTGCATAACGAGATGAATACCCAACGAACGGTTTTAACTTTTGCCATGCTTCTCTTTGCAAGCTGCAGATTAATCACCTCTAGCTTTTCGGAAATTGTCTTTATATCGTCCGAGTTGTTTTCCTGTATGTTTTCCCCAAGCAATACACTTACAGAAGTATCCAACTCGTCCGCCAATAAAATAAGCATACTTGAATCTGGAACCGATAAACCATTCTCCCATTTAGATACAGTCTGCCTTACCACATTAAGTTTAATTGCAAGTTCTTCCTGTGAGAGCCCTTTTGATTTTCGAAGATTTTTTATGTTTTCGTTCAGCATAGTCTGTGCCTCCTTGTCTTTTGATGCCTCTATTTAGTATCAAAAGAGCCATTGCTACAAGCAACGCATATTAACATTAGCTTATTTACGAGCATTTACGCTAAAAATCGGAATTCTCCTTCTTTCCTGATTATCTTTTTTATTTGGCTGGCAACTTAAATCCATATATTCATTTTCAATTCTCCATCGGCATGAAAATATGAACTTAGCAGTTCTTTGTTGGGTAGCTTATTTCATCTCCCCAGTTAACTATTTCCTCGTAGTAACCTTCTACCGCCATAAGTCCATATGACCATAAGAAAGCTCTGTCCTTTTCACTTAGTTCATCCAGTCTCATCCAACAAACCTTTTTTATAGGCTGATCATCTAAAGGTTCCTCGGGATCATATCCCGTAATCGGCTCTTGATTATATGGAACATCAACTTCATAAACATGTTCCTCAGATCCATCGCCTCTTCCATAAGACACTGCTACTTTTTTTACTATTGTGCCGTCAAGACCGCATTCTTCTTTTAATTCCCTAATAGCAGCTTCTTCTGGAGTTTCGTTTTCTTCAATTCCGCCTCCTGGAATAGTATAAAAATATCGATTATCATAGTATACTTTTTCCATAAGTATTTTATTATCTCTGACAACAAATGCCATGCTTCTATGCCTCATACATTTCTCCCATAAAATATACCTTTTTATTGTGACAATACTCCCCCCCGCTTACAAGTATTTTCCCCGATTTGGGCACTATACGAATTTCTGTTTTAATTTGAGGATTGAGGGGTCGTACTTAAGCAATGAAAGTATTGAGTTTATTTATATCATCATTTGTCATTCGTAATTTCTGGCTTGGTTTAGCCTCCGAAAAAAGGGAGGTTACAGATAAGCGCTTTGTTTTCTATCTTTACTTGTCATTCGAAACCATTTAAGTAAAAATACAAAATCAGCTTGCACTCGAAAGAGTATGAAAAGTTGGGATTTGACGAACTAAATAACAATTATAATATTCTCTTTTCGTATTCATATAAGAAAAAATCATTCTTATCTTCCTTTGGCTCTGTTTCACCAATTTTTTTATACCCCATTTTTTCGTAGAAATGATGATTCCTGTAATTCTTGTATGGCGTATGTAACCTCCAACATTTTGCGTCAGGGAACTCATTTTCTAAAAACGTAATCGCTTTTTCACCGATTCCTTGATTTTGAAATGCTTTGGAGATATAGATGCCTCCCAACCAATAATACTCTCCCATATTGCAACAAGTTAATCCGCCAATGATTTGCCCATCCAACACAATTTTATATAATTCTAACATTTTCTCCTCCGTACTCATCATCCCACATAAAAAAGCTTGTGTTAGTATTCAATAGCCTTATATCCGGTCTCATATTGAATGCCAAAATTAAATTTTTCATATGTATAACCCATTTTCTCATACAAATGAATCGCGGGAAGGTTATCTTGATATACCGTCAGCGAAGCCTCTTCGTACCCCTCTGCCTTTAGGTATGCACAAACATATTCGATAAGTGCTGATGTAATACCTTTTCTCCTATATGTATCAATGCAGAAAATATTCTCAGTAGCAGCTCGTTTTTCACTGCATTTCCAAATCGTTATAGAGGAAATGATTTCTTTGCCCTTCATAACAGCAAAGACCTTTACATCTGGACTATTCAACTTAAATGCTAAATCCCCTATACTATCCGGAATTACAAAAGCATTACCATTCGCCTTTTCATATTCATCCAGAAAATTATCATCCATAGTCAGCTCTTTTATTTCCAAAGTTTCGTTACCATCGTCAGTCTGAATATTCAAATACTGTGGTTTACTAAAGTCATAATTCTTAACATTATCAAGTTTCTTTACAAGAATCGGAGTTCCTCTTCCTATATAGAAATCATTTTTAAGATACATTTCAATTCTCTCGTGCTCCTCTTCAGGCTCCCAGCACTTAATCATTATTCTTTTTCCCGGATAGTCTTCCGAAATTCGATCACACTCTTTTTTCATCTGTCTCAAAAGAAGTGACAAAATCTCATCCTGATTTAAAGCTTCCGAATCGATATAGTGTTCTAATATAATTTCATGATATGCCAACTCCTTATCAATATTTAGAAATCCACTTCTCTTTATTAGATATGCTACACCAAGCAGTTTTTCTTTTTCGATTACTAAGTAAACAGTTTCTCGAATCAAGTCCGGATGAAACTTAATCTTCCAATACATTAATTGGTCAAGATTTTCAAGCTGTTCATCAAATTCACCTTTATATTTAAATAGACCTAATGGGCTTTGCATTCTCTCACCTCACAAATTCTAAGTTATCTTAGGCGTTTGTGAAACGCCGTAAGCCGCATAAATACGGCATATTTTGTTTCTGAAATAAAAATAACTCCTCACCGGATATGGTACAATAGAGTTGACAAAAAACCATTAACCATCACCCAAGAAAGGAGTTATTCTGATACCTATGATACCATATAAACAGCTTTCTTTGGCAGATATTTTTTCAGATTGCCAAGAAAAATTTGAAAATGACAAACCTGCGTTTCTTTCTCTATTGGAAACCCATATCGATATTGATGAGTTTATTCCGATTTCTTTCAGAAATCATTTCTATGCATCGACGGGCAGAACCCGTAAATACCCTTTGCAAGCTTTCCTGTGGGCTTTGATCATCCAGCGTATTTTCTCTATCCCTACAGATCAGCTTCTCCTGACTTTTCTCGCTTACTCAAAACCACTCCGTGAATTCTGTGGTTTTACCAAAGTCCCAGATGCTTCCAAAATCACCCGCTTCAAACAGGACTTTTTAGATGACTTACAGCTCGTATTTGATAGCCTTGTTGATGTTACCGAACCCATCTGCCGGGTCATTGATTCTGTAAAAGCGGATATGACTATCTTTGATTCTTCCGGCATTGAAGCATTCGTTACCGAGAATAATCCAAAGTATGCTGACAGAATTATCAGGCAACTCAAGACATATGCGAAAGTCCAGGGATTTGATAAATATTATAATCCCTATAAAGCCGCTTATAGTTCCATGCCTTCCCATGCTTCTGCTAATCCTGAGATTAAACAGTTATATATCAATGGACATTTTTGCTATGTCTTCAAGTTTGGCATTATCACAAACGGGCTGGGTATCATCCGCCACATCTCTTTTTATAATAAAGATTTTATGACGTCTCATCCGGATATCGTTGTCGAAAAGAAATCCGATTCTCCTGACGAAGATAAG
>JBJFCD010000060.1:0-4302 GCA_051888795.1 Lachnospiraceae bacterium
GAGGGGCAAGGATGGAGACAAGTAGATGTTGTGGGCAGTAAAATTGACTTCAAAGAATGTGACAGTAATGAAAAATCACAGTTGGTATTCATTTCTAAAATTGGTCCGGTGATCATTAAGAAAATATTTGCGGCATGGGAAGATAAGGTTGGTTTAGAAATGAAACTGCGAAATTAGGAGGGAATCATGAATATTAAAGTTATTGGTACCGGATGTGAAAAATGTGATCAGCTCTATGCGAATGTGCAAGAGGCTTTAAAAAAGACCGGATGCGTTGCCGAGGTTGAAAAAATAGAAGACTTAATGGAAATTGTAAAACTTGGAGTTATGACATCTCCGTCACTTATGATTGATGGAAAACTTGTAGTATCAGGTAGAATTGCAAAGCCTGATGAATTAGCAAAGTTAATGAAGTAGAGGGAAAAGATATGGAAGCTTTAAAATCGCTGGGGCAATTTATTCAAAATCAGATATTAGGAATGAAATGGCTGAATGTAGTGATTGGTAATGGCTTGTCTGCGGCTGGAATGGATATTTCATCAAGAGTAGGTGGAAGTGTACAGTTTTTCGTCTATGATGTAATTAAAATTACGGTATTATTATGTTTTTTGATTTTTGTAATTTCTTACATTCAAAGTTATTTTCCACCGGAACGAAGTAAGAGAATTCTGGGACGATTTCATGGAATATGGGCTAATATGATTGCGGCTCTTCTCGGAACCGTGACACCGTTTTGCTCTTGTTCTTCGATTCCGTTATTTATTGGTTTTACAAGTGCGGGACTTCCTTTAGGAGTTACTTTTTCATTTTTGATCTCTTCACCAATGGTTGATTTGGGAAGTTTAGTACTTCTTATGAGTATTTTTGGAGTTAAAGTTGCGGTTGTTTATGTAGTTGTAGGACTGATTATTGCTGTTATTGGCGGTACATTAATCGAAAAAATGCACATGGAAAAATATGTGGAAGAATTTATTCGTACTGCAAGTGGAGTAGATATTGAATCACCTGATTTAACAGTTAAGGATCGCCTGATTTATGCAAAAGAACAAATGACAGGCACGTTTCAAAAAGTATTTCCGTATATTCTTGTGGGGGTAGGAGTCGGTGCAGTCATTCATAACTGGATACCAGAACATATCATTCAGACTGTTCTTGGAAGTAATAATCCATTTGGAGTCATTCTGGCTGTTTTAGTTGGTGTTCCAATGTATGCAGATATATTTGGAACCATCCCGGTTGCAGAGGCATTACTGGCAAAAGGAGCTTTGCTTGGAACAATTCTCAGTTTTATGATGGCAGTTACGACACTTAGCCTTCCTTCAATTATCATGCTTAAGAAGGCTGTAAAACCAAAATTATTAGGGTTGTTTGTTGGAATTTGCACAGGCGGTATTATTATTGTCGGATATTTGTTTAATATATTCCAATCTTTACTGATATAGTATGGAGGAAAATGGAATGGCAAAAAAGGGGTATCCAGTTATTGATATTTTAGAATGTGAATGTGGAACGTGTGTATATGTAGCGCCTTCGGACGTTTGATGTTGTAGAGATAATATTTTGTTAAAAAAATAATCATATTGACGCCTGGTATAATAGTATCTAAAATGTGAGTGGGAAGGTGGAAATATGAAAAGGAAATTTGCGGGATTGATTGCAATGACCATGATATGCTGCCTGATTCTGGGAACAGTGACTTATGCAGAGGATCCAGAGGTAACTAGTTCACAAACAGAGGATTTAAGCAATGAGGGTAATGATGGAACAACGGTAACTGATAGTTCACAGAGTGACAGTTCAGAAAATGAAGAAACAGAGAGTGGCAGTTCAGAAAGAGAAGGGTCAGAGAATGGCAGTTTAGAAGGTGAAGAGGCAGAGAGCGGAAGCTCAGAAGGTGAAGAAGCAGAAAGCGGCAGTTCAGAAGGTGAAGAAACAGTAAAAAATACAGAAAACAGTACGGGAGCAACGGGTACTACTTCGCCATCAACGACAACATCAACTCAGTCTATAACTCCTATTCCGAAATCAAAAAAAATTAGAGTTCTCTTAGTAGGAAACAGTCTGACGCATGCAAAAAGAAATACATCGGTATATGACTTAAAAATGCTGGCAAAAAAGGCCGGTCGAAAACTGGTGGTCAAGTATTTGACTTATAATGATGAGAAGTTGAAAAATTGGGCAAACCCAAATCACAAAAACGGGAAAAGACTTCGTCGTGAAATCAAAAACAGTTTTTGGAATTATGTGATTTTTCAGGAGCAGACAAGTGCTGCTGTGACAAGTTCATTTTACAAAGCGGCTAAAAAACTATCTACATATATTCATACAACGAGTCCAAAGACAAAGATAATATATAATTGTACATGGGCATATAAAAAAGGGAAAAAGGTAGCGGGAAAGTTTTATAGTTTTAGCAACATGCAGGCAAAGATGAATAGTAATTATGCGAAAGTATCAAAGGCTACAGGGGACAGAGTCTGTTGGTCAGGAAAAGCGTTTTTAAAATATCGCAAGCGGAAAGGTTCTGTGAATCTGTATAGGAAAGACAATAATCATGCGTCGAGATACGGATGGTATTTGAATGCGTGTTGTATGTATGCATCTATTTTCGGAGTGAGCCCGGAAGAAAGCAAGTATTCTGCAGGTCTTAATAAAAAACGAGTAAAAGTAATGCAGAAAATTGCAGCAGAAATAAATTTATATTAGAGTGTATCAATTCCACCTTCAGACATAGCGGTTATGTTTGGAGGTGAGCTTTTATGCAGGAGGTTGTAAGATGTATCAAAAAGTATCAGAGGAATTGCTGACATTTTTACAAAAATGTCCGACGGCATTTCATGCGGTGGAAACAATCAGAGAAGAACTTGAGGCAGAGGGATATGAGGAGCTTTTTGAAGGAAAGCCTTTTTGCGTTGTGCCAGGCGGGAAGTATTATGTGAGGAGAAATGGTTCAAGTATTATTGCGCTGAATCTTGGAAATGAACTGGGTGAGTATGGATTTCATATTGCAGCTTCCCACTCGGACTGTCCGACTTTTAAAGTAAAGGAAAATGCAGAGATAGAAGTAAAAGGAAAATATACACAGCTTAACACGGAAGGATACGGCGGGATGATTTGTTCTACCTGGTTTGACAGACCGCTGTCTGTTGCCGGAAGAGTGATTGTAAAAGAAGGGGATGCATTGGTTTCAAAACTTGTGAAAATCGACAGGGATCTTATGATGATTCCCAGTGTGGCAATTCATATGAACCGAAAAATCAATGAAGGATATGCTTATAATAAACAGATTGATATGATTCCTCTGTTTGGTGGACCAGGAACACAGAAAGGTGATTTGAAAAAACTGGTGGCAGAAGAGCTTGAGGTGGAGGAGACAGATATTTATGGAAGTGATCTCTATCTTTATAATCGGATGCAACCGTGTGTATGGGGAGCTAATGGTGAATTTATTTCATCTGCCCATCTGGATGACCTACAGTGTGCTTTCGCTTCGCTGAAAGGATTTCTGAACAGCACGTGTGAAAATGTGATTAACGTATATGCATGTTTTGATAATGAAGAGGTCGGATCAGGGACAAAGCAGGGCGCTGCATCGACATTTTTATATGATGTGCTTTACAGAGTGAATGCATCCCTTGGAAAGAACGAAGAAGATTACTACTGTGCGTTGGCGAATAGCTTTATGATCAGTGCAGATAATGCACATGCAGTTCACCCGAATCATCCGGAGAAGACAGATGTTGGAAATTGTGTCTATATGAACGAGGGAGTTGTGGTGAAATCTCACGCAGGGCAGAAATATACAAGCGATGCAGTCAGTATTGCTATATTTCGTATGCTGTGCGAAAAAGCAGGAGTTCCGGTCCAGTTCTTTGCAAACCGGTCTGATGAAGCAGGCGGAAGTACGCTTGGGAATATTGCCATGTCACAGGTTTCGGTAAATTGTGTGGATATCGGACTTGCGCAGCTTGCCATGCACTCAGCATATGAGACTGCCGGAGTGAAGGATACTTATTATATGATCCGTGTTATGAAAGAGTTTTTCTCCACACAGCTTGCATGTGATGGAAAGAGTATAAAAATATTATATTGACGACAGCGAAAACCCGTTAACCTTTCGGCTAACGGGTTTCGTTGTTGTTATAGTTATCTAAAGGAATGAGAGTAAAGTGATGCACCAGAAAACCCTAGTGCTTTACTTTATGAGGGGGAGATAGTGATAAGTCGTTTATCAACTATCTGTTTATAGTATAAAAGATAAATATGTCTAAACTATGTTGAAACTATAAAAGAAAACGAAAA
>JBJFCD010000061.1:0-4253 GCA_051888795.1 Lachnospiraceae bacterium
AATAATTCTTCGTATCGTTATTATAATAGGAATTCTGAAAGCTTTCTACCAACTGAATAATACAGAATTATATGTATTTTGTTATGTTTAGTTGACAATGCTGAATTTATCACCAATAAAGTAACCTGAATTTATTTCCAGTATTTTTCTACACTTTCTTCTGCCTTTTCCCGAGAAATCTCAAGTTCTTTGCTGACTTGATCAATTGCCTCTTCTTTGTTAATATTAAGATTTTTACATAGTTGCACCATGCCTTTGATTCCTCGTTCTATCCCATCATTATATAACTCTTCCAATGCTTTACACATATCTACACCTTCCTCACTTCTGTCTCGTTCTATATTTTCTTTAAGCAACTTTTCTGAATGCAGTGCTACTCGTATAAAATGATACGTCTCTTCATCTACATGTCGAAAATAATCTGCCTTTTCATTCATATATTTCAGCAATTTTTCTTTATCTTCTCTCCATTTTAGCATACCCAAAATCACCTGTAAATCTGTATGAAACCGCTTCAGATTATCTATATTATTTACATCTATCAGATTAATCCGATAATTAGGAATATACTTTTTCAACACTTCTTTTTGATGTTCTTTCTCTCCCCACCAGAGCATTCCATGTAAATCTCTGCTTCCATCCCATGGTTCTACACCATAGTAAAACACTAGTGTAATGACTGGAATCAACTTGCCAACAATGCCTCTTTCTTCCAACGCATAGTAATATCCCGATACCGTTCCACCTCTCTTACCTTGTTTTTCTTGTCTGTCAACAAAATGTCTGACTCCCCAACCGCAGGTTCCAATTCTTCAGGCAAAATCACCTGCTCTCCCTGAAATACACAACCATTAAACAAATCTGCAAATCGATTGGGCTTCATTATCCACTGTTTTACCGCTGCATTTCCATGTCCCATAGCATTTCCTCCGTATTCTTTTGTCTTTTCATCAAAGTGAATCAATTGGCGAATGTGCCTTATGAATTTCTGAACCGTTCTACGAACATTTCAGAAATAATAAAATGATTAAACAGACGAATGAATTATCCGAATTGGATCTCGTCCATGATTTTAATGTGTTGCCAGTATATCACAAACTACTTATACCGGCAACACAAAATTACATCAAAAATATTCTCAATCAGGAAATCATCTCTTATAAGAGTACCAACCCGACAATCCCCTTTTGAAAAAACATATTCTGCTGCCGTCTAGACCTCACACAGAATCATTGTATTGGAAAACAGATGTCAATTTCCATGTATCCATCCTCACCTACATTTCGATAAATATCAAGGATTGGTCTTGCGTCAAGCTGATTTCCTGTCCTTGAAAGCCACCTGCAAAACACTTCCTGATAGACCATGAACAACAATTGCGGAAAGCCCTTGAAATGATATATCGCATACTTTCCACCATCAAACACATGGGTAAAAATACCTGGATCGCCATTGAGTGCCGGATGATCCCAGCAAATTGTCTGACATAGTTCAAACATACAGCTGTCTTCATTGGTAATCGACGGATCATCAATCGTACACTCTATGTAAAGTGTATCCTCTGAAGCCAGATACGAATATTTCTCTATAAATTCACACCACTCATTCGGAAGATTATGATAATTTCCTTTTTTGCGCTCATAAACGACCAACATAGGCTCCAGATATTCAACAGTAATAAGCTTGCCGGAATCTTCGATATCATCAAGCGATATTCCATGTGAAAACGAACTTTGCTCTACGAGCTGCTCACTTGTTTTTCTAAAATCCGTTGGAGATATGTTCAG
Source organism: Lachnospiraceae bacterium (assembly GCA_051888795.1). Classification (GTDB taxonomy): domain Bacteria; phylum Bacillota; class Clostridia; order Lachnospirales; family Lachnospiraceae; genus MD308. The sequence continues at coordinate 1,788 of JBJFCD010000061.1, forward strand.
TTGCTTTTTAAATGCTGTCGCAAAATTTGAAGCGGAATACCCATAATCGATACCAATCTCCGTGACGCTCCGATCTTTTTCTACCTTTAGCTTCCATGCGCTCCTCTCAATGCGGATGCGCTTGATAAACTGATAAAGTGCTTCATCCATATCTTCTTTGAACATCCTCGTGAGATGATATTTCGAGTAAGAACAATGCCTGGCCACGTCATCTACAGTGATTTCATCATCGATATGATCAAAGATATAACTAATCGCTTGATTTATGATCGCACTGCGTATCGTCGTACTGTCTTTTTCCTTCATCAAAAAATCACCTGCTTTCCCTAAGCTTTTGCTTTCTTATAAGCCATGCCGAAACGACTGCTGTCAATGTCTCTGTTGCCGGTGTTGCCATCCATACACCTGTCATTCCCCATATTGCAGGAAAAACAAAAGTGAATATTAAAAGCAGAATGAATCCTCGCAGAGACGAAATCAAAGCTGATGATTTTGCATCCCCACAGCTGGTAAAATACATAGAATTGATCACATCATATCCCATGAACAAAAATGTTGCCGCGAAAAAGTGAAAGCCTGCAGATACCATATCTGCTACCTGACTGCTGCAGCCAAACATTCCTGCATATCTTCTGCCCAACACTATGAAAAAAACTGCAAACATCGCACCTATCAAAAATAAGATCCGATTCGTTATGATACGCAGTTCCATTGCAGTTTTTCGTTCTTTTGCGCCCCAACAGATACTCACAAGTACAGTCAGTCCCTGTCCGAAACCAATAGAAATCATACTGAATCCATACACTGCAAATCCAAGGATCGTAAAAGCTGCCACTCCTTCTGTTCCGACATATCTCATCAGCACATAATTGAAGGCAAACATAGATACAGCACTCGCCATCTCTCCAATGAACTCGGAAGAACCATTAAAGAGTGTCTCCTTATACACTACACTGTCAAAGCAATAACGTGTGACACGTATGCAGCACGATGGTCCAAAAAAGTAAATTAACTGAATGACCACTGATATGAGCTGAACTACTAACGAAGCAAATGCGCTTCCCTGAACACCCATGTCAAATTCTGCTACCAGTACGTAATCTAACACTGCATTTATAATACAGCTTCCGATACTCACAAGCATACACACTTGCGGCTTTCCATCTATGCGGATAAACATCCCCAATGTGGTTCCTATTACCATCAAAGGATAGTTAAACAACATAACTCTGTAATACTGTGTAAAATATATTGACAGATCCCCATCTGCTTTTAAGACCTGAAGAATCGGTGTAAAAAGCAGACAAACAACAAGCGAAGTGATCACACAGATGGTCGTGGCTGTTACGATTGACTGAGAAAACACCTCAGATGCTTTTTTTGTTTCCTTTGCTCCCAATAATCTTCCGCAGATTACAGAGCCGCCAACACCAACACACAAGCCAACCCCCAGATAAAAATACAGGATCGGCAATCCTAGATTGATAGCAGCCAGAGCCTCTTCACCAATATAGTTTCCTGTAAAATATCCATCTGTGATAGTGATCAGCGTAGACAAAAGCATTGAAATAATGCTCGGAATGGAAAATTGAAGGATGGTTGCCAGTTTGTTTTTCTTAATTATCTCAATATTCATGATTCATCTCTCCTTTACTATGTGACATTATAGAGAGAAATCAATTTATATACTTCTGAATTCGTGCTGTTATACAGACCGACTTTCATGATTATCGTTGGTTATTCGAAATTGTTCTTTTTTCATCGTATCAACTCCACTAATCTCTGAATATGTATTTCCATTATATCAATACATGGAACAGGAGATATCCCTTCATTTATTGCCAGCGGCAATTCTGTACACCCCAGTATAACTGCTTCTATTCCATGTTCATTTTTCATATTAAGAATTACATTTTGTAATTCTTCTACGGTAGACTCTTTTACAATTCCATATTCCAGTTCTTTTGAAATCCGTTCATTTACCAGTACACGTATGTCAGGATTCGGAACGATAACCTCGATTCCTTTGTTAATGAATGCTTTCGATAAATAGTCCTTCTCCATTGTAAAAATTGTTCCAAGAAGCCCAACGCGACGATACCCTTTTGAGAAAGCATATTCTGCAGCTGTCTCAGGAATACTGATAAATGGAGTTCTCACATTTTCAGCAACCATATCGTAGACAATGTGCATGGTAGCAGCCGTAAGAGCAACAACCTGTGCGCCACCTTTTTCTAAATTACAAATAGCCTGCGAGACATACTCTGCTAATTCTTCGTACTGCTTCTTTTCCACAAATCGAAGAGCACGGCTGAGATTAAGGCTCTCAATAGAAATTTCCGGGAAATCAGATCCCCCATTCCTTTCATTGATTCTTCTGTTTAACTCTTTGTAATAAATCAGTGTAGATTCTGGGCTGGTTCCACCAACCAATCCAATTTTTTTCATTTCAAAACACCTCCGACC
>JBJFCD010000062.1:0-18193 GCA_051888795.1 Lachnospiraceae bacterium
TTTGAGTAGATGAATTATAGTTCTTTGCCATATTAATTCCTCCTAATCTTTTTGATTCGGAATTATTATGTGTAATTTTCTTATTTTTATGTAATATATTAAGAAAATTTTAATTTTTAACTTGCTTTTTGCTATTCTCTATATTATACTTATTCGTGTAGAGAGGAAACTCTTTACAACCCCTTATTAATTATTTATACTCCCCTCAAAAGACCGATGGCTCCCCCATCGGTCTTTTACTTTTATCGCCTGTTTGAGAGGAAACGTATCACTACCATAATAATCAGTATCGGAATCAAAACCGGTGCAAAAAAACTAATCACTCCACCTATTACTGTCAAAACAACAATCAGAATCCCTATAACTCCCAAAATCAGCAATATAATTTTCCACAATCCGCTCTTTCCGGTTGAATTCATCCGGCTGCTCTCTTTTTCATATGTATTTTTCTCTGGTTCGTATGAAGCGTTTCTCTGCTGCCCCTGCTTGTTGGACGCTGTGTCTATAATTGTCTGTGCCAACACCCACGGATCGCCCAGTTCCGCAATCACTTCCGCTTCACTTCTCCCTCGGTTTACTTCATCTCTAATATACTGATCATAATAATTTACATTTTCCTGTATAATCGAACCTGTCAGATCATTTCCCAATGCAGCTCTTAGTTTCTCCAAAAATTCACCTTTTGTCATACTGACCTCCTATAAAAAACCTTGCACTAAGAATAACACATTCATTTGCGCATTCCAAGTACAAGGTTCTTAAGAAAAAATTATTATTTTAAAAAGTATCTGTTTCCTATACCTCAAACATCAGATCGCCATAAGAAGGCATTGGCCATGCTTCTTTATCCACGATCATCTCAAGTTTATCAACAGGTGCACGAAGAGCTTCCATTGCAGGCACTACCTCGAAATGATAAAATCTCGCCTGTTCTTCTCCCTCTTCCATCTCTACTGCTTTTTTGGTAATCTCAGCCAGACTTACGTTAGCATTCTTTGCCTCAGCAAGAAGCACTGACACTTCATTCAATGCCTCTGCCTGTACAGATGCATCTGCACCTGCTGCTTTTACTGCAATAACAGTATCCGCAAGAGTCTTTGTGTATTTAATTACAGCAGGAATAATCTGTTTGCTTGCCATATCAACCATTGTATTTGCTTCAATATTGATTGCTTTCGCATAATTTTCAAACTTAATTTCTGCACGAGACTCAAGTTCTGCTCTTGTAAATACTTTGAATTTTTCAAACATGGCAATCGATTTTTCTGTAGTAAGAGCAGGAATTGCCTCAACCATAGAACGAAGATGAGGAAGTCCTCTTCTTTCCGCCTCTGCTACCCACTCGTCAGAATATCCGTTTCCGTTGAACACAATTCTCTGATGCTCTGTCGCATATTTCTTGATCAGATCATGTACTGCCATATTAAAGTCTTCTGCATTTTCAAGCACATCACAAGCCTCTGCAAATGCCTCTGCAACGATTGTATTAAGAACAACATTAGAAGCTGCAATAGAATCTCTGGAGCCAACCATACGAAATTCAAACTTATTTCCTGTAAATGCAAATGGTGATGTTCTGTTACGGTCTGTCGCATCTTTTGCAAGATCCGGCAGTGTTCTTACACCTGTCTCAAGTTTACCGCCTTTTAAGCTATGTGTTGCAGAACCTGTAGAAATCAACTGCTCCAGCACATCTTCAAGCTGCTCGCCAAGGAAAACAGAAATGATTGCCGGCGGTGCCTCATTTGCTCCAAGTCTGTGATCATTTCCAGGATCAGCTGCAGACTCACGAAGAAGATCTGCGTGATCATCGACGGCTTTCAAAATACATGTAAGTACTAATAAGAACTGAATGTTCTCATGTGGTGTCTTTCCAGGATCAAGGAGGTTCTTTCCATCATCTGTAGTCAGTGACCAGTTATTATGTTTACCGGAACCATTCACACCTGCAAATGGTTTCTCATGAAGGAGACATTTCATGCCATGTTTACATGCAACTCTCTTCAATGTCTGCATAATGAGCTGGTTATGATCTACTGCCACATTAGCTTCTGCGTAAATCGGAGCGAGCTCATGCTGTGCAGGAGCCACTTCATTATGCTGTGTCTTAGAAGAAACACCCACTTTCCACAATTCTTCATTGACATCTTTCATAAATCCGGCAATTCTCTGACGAATCGTTCCAAAATAATGATCATCTAATTCCTGACCTTTCGGTGGCATAGCTCCAAACAATGTACGTCCTGTATAGATCAAATCTTTTCTCTGAAGGAATTTTTCTCCATCTACAAGGAAATATTCCTGTTCAGGTCCTACAGAAGGTATTACTTTTTTTGCTGTTGTGTTGCCAAAAAGACGGATCAAACGTAAAGACTGTTCATTAATTGCTTCCATTGAGCGCAGAAGAGGTGTCTTCTGATCAAGTGCCTCTCCTTTATATGAACAAAATGCTGTAGGAATGCAAAGTGTAGCACCTGCCGCATCATGTCTAACAAATGCAGGAGATGTACAATCCCATGCTGTATATCCTCTTGCCTCAAATGTTGCCCGGAGTCCGCCTGACGGGAAAGAAGACGCATCTGGTTCTCCCTTAATCAATTCTTTACCGGAAAAACTCATCAAAACCTTTCCACTTGAGAGCGGTGCAGAAATAAATGAGTCATGCTTCTCTGCAGTAGCACCTGTCAAAGGCTGAAACCAATGTGTATAATGGGTTGCACCCTTTTCAATTGCCCATTCTTTCATCTCATGTGCAATTACATCGGCTGTGGCAAGATCTAATTCCTTTCCTTCTTCAATTGTCTTTTTCAGATCTTTGTAGACTTTTTTTGGCAGACGAGCCTGCATAACACTATCATTAAAAACATCTTCACCAAAAATATCTGCTACATTAAATGCTTCACTCATACTTTCTTGTTCCTTTCTTGTAATCACTATTTTATCCATCAAAACATTTTGACAAACAACCAGAAAAAAAGGCATCCCAACACGGATTGGAACGCCTTTGTTCTTGTTATGCCTGTAAGTATAACTCAATCATTCAGAAAAGGCAAGTAAAAATTTTCCACTAATTCTGAGCTTTTTTTATGCTTTTCCTACAGAACCGAACAATTCCATTTTTTCTTTAACTTTTGCAACTATTGCTTCTGTACCTGGTTTTAACAGCTTACGTGGGTCAAATCCCTTTCCTTCCAGATCTTTTCCAGCCTCAATATATTTACGTGTTTCTTCAGCAAATACTAACTGACACTCTGTATTTACATTGATTTTAGCTACTCCAAGATCAATTGCTTTTTTAATCATATCATCCGGAATACCTGTACCACCATGAAGAACTAATGGCATATCACCTGTAAGCTGCTGAATAGCATCCAGAGTCTCAAAGCTAAGTCCAGCCCAGTTTGCAGGATATTTTCCGTGAATGTTACCGATACCTGCTGCAAGCATATCTACACCAAGATCAGCGATCATCTTACATTCCTGAGGATCTGCACACTCGCCCTGTCCGATAACACCATCTTCTTCTCCACCGATTGCTCCAACTTCTGCTTCAATAGACATACCTTTCTCTCTGCAAATTGCAATCAGTTCTTTTGTCTTAGCTACATTCTCTTCAATTGGATATTTGGATCCATCAAACATAATTGATGTAAATCCAGCTTCAATACACTTCATGCATCCTTCGTAGCTACCATGATCAAGGTGTGTTGCAACAGGAACAGTAATTCCCATTTCTTCTACCATAGCCTCTACCATAGCTTCTACTGTTTTGAAGCCTGTCATGTACTTTCCGGCACCTTCGGATACACCTAAAATAACCGGAGATTTACATTCTTCTGCTGCCTGAAGAATAGCCTTTGTCCATTCAAGGTTATTAATGTTAAACTGACCTACTGCATAATGACCTGCTACTGCTTTTTGCAGCATCTCTTTTGCTGATACCATCATATCTTTCTTCCTCCAATTCCTTCGTTCAGGTTAGACTTTTTTGTTTAGCCCAAACATATGTAATTACGCTTTTTATATTATATCTCATTACCGAAAAAAACACAACGGACTTTTTATACAATTCAAAATAATCCCTCCAACAATAAAATTCATCTCACATCCATCAAACATAAAAACATACCTTTCTTATATATTTTGTTTTTCTATATATATCATTTCAACATTCAAAATATCGATTTGACTAATAAATATCAGCTTTCTACAATTAGATTAAAGTAACATTAATTAATAAAAAGAGAAAGGGATGACAGTATCATGAAAAAAATCACAAAACGTTTATTGTTACTTGCTCTCTTGTTGTCAGTGACATTATCAATGACACTTCCTACAACAAGTGACGCTGCATCAAAATCACCGAAAAAAATCACTTTAAAGGCATCATCAACTTCGGTGACTGTGGGAAAAACAGTAAAAGTTAAAGTAAAATCTGTAAAACCTAAAAATGCAAGTAAAACAGTTACGTTTAAATCAAGCAATGGAAAGATTGCATCTGTAAGTTCAAAAGGAGTGGTAACAGGAAAAAAAGCTGGTAAAGTTACGATTACTGCTACTTCCAAGAAAAACAAAAAAGTAAAAGCAAAACTCAAAATCACAGTAAAGAATCCAACTCCTACAAAACTTACACTTACTGCTAACTGCACAAATATAGGTATTGGCTGTACATGTAGTGTATCTGTGAAATCTGTAACTCCTCAAAACGCAAGTAAGTCTGTCACTTATTCATCCAGCGATAAAGATGTGGCAACAGTTACATCAAAAGGACTTGTCACAGGTGTTGGCAAAGGAACCGCAACTATCACAGCTACTTCTACAGTAAATAAAAAAGTAAAAGCATCTGTTACAATCAATGTTGTTTATACACAACAAGGTGTTGTTACAAACTCTGTTGATCTTTCAAACAAAGAAGCCGGTAAAGTTGCAAAAGTATGGCTCCCAGTTCCTCAGAGTGATGAAAACCAAACTATCAAGGACGTAAAACTTGATGCACCTTATGCCACAAAAGTAATCGACGATCCTGACAATAAAGATTCTGAAGGCAATCGCGTTTGCTATATTGAATGGGATGAAAATGTTGCTCCTGAAAACCGAGTAGCTACTCTTTCTTATCATGTATCCAGAAAAGAAGTGGTCCGTCCTAATTTAGTAGAAAAAGGATCTGTAGACAAAGAGAAATTTGCAAAATATCTGAAAGAAACAGAAAAAAGTGGTTCTTTTGCAGAAGGCAGCATTGTAAAAACAACTGCCGATAAGATTGTTTCTGACGCAAATGCAACCACAGTTCTCGAAAAAGCAAAGGCCATCTTTGATTGGGAGGTTGCAAACCTTCATCGTGATAATTCCGTAACAGGATGTGGTCTTGGAGATGTTGAGAAAATCTTAACTGAAACATATGGCGGAAAATGTACTGATCTCAATTCTGTATTCGTAGCACTGTTGCGCGCAGAAGGCATTCCTGCAAGAGAAATGTTTGGCATACGCATAAATGCAGATGATATTACTGGAAATCAGCACTGTAGAGCTCAATTCTATCTGCCAGGTACAGGATGGGTTGAAGCCGATCCAGCAGATGTATTAAAACAGGCCCTCACGGACGGAAAGCAAAATACTGATCCTGATTACAGCGATTATATTGAACCAATTAAAGACAAATACTGGGGTGGAAACAATGAAAAATGGGTAATGCTTTCTATGGAAAGAGATATTACTCTGAATCCGGCACAGAGTGCCCAGGCCGTAGAAGGCGGCATTCTAAACAGCAATGGAACATTAAACAACTTCGGATATCCTTATGGTGAATTTGATGGCGAATATATTTCCTGTTATTCAGCAAAAGATTTCATCTATACATATACTTTTGTACAGGATGATGCAAAAGATTGTTGCTAATCAACTATTGAATAAAAGATACTTGTGCAATCACAATGTCTTTTAGATAAAAAAGAGTCCTAAGAGCAGAGAATGCGAAAAGTACATACTCTGCTCTTTTTTGCCCCTTTTTCCGTTTTTAAGAAAATAAAAAAATCGCTAAGCGCCTGTTTTTCAAGGCGTTCAGCGATTTGGTTCAATGACTCCCAGGGGAATCGAACCCCTGATTCCAGCGTGAGAGGCTAGCGTCTTGACCGCTTGACCAGGGAGCCATGTATCGTACTTGTCTAATATAACAGATTATTTTAAATTAGGCAAGTACTTTTTTTATTTTTCTTTGTTTTTTTCTTTTTCTTCTTTGAGTTTTAATGATTGAACATATTTCTCAGGAACCATTATTTCCAACTCCTGCATATAATTCCGGATAAGGACTTCATCATGAACTCCTCCATATTCCCCATCAAGTGTCCACGGAATTTCCTCAACAGACTCGAATTCAATCTCTCCGGTTTTAAATGTATACATGTATTTGGTATCAATCTGTTCAATCAAAAGTGCTGCAATGATTTCCTGAAGCTCTATTGGATTTTTCGGTGTCCTGATCAAGGTTACTTCAAAAAGTCCATCATCAAACACAACGTGTTTTCCAACCATGTTGCGGAATCCCCCAACTGAACGTGAATTAGTGACCATTCCGAATATAAATTCGCCTTCGATACTCTCTCCATCATGAGTCACTTTCATTCTGTAAGAGGGAACATTAAACAAACGTTTTGTCCCTTCAAGAACATATGCCAGATGCCCCAAAACATTTTTCATCTCCTGCTTTGTCTCGTAAGAAACATCTGTAAACAGTCCAAACGCTGCAATATATACAAAAATACCATCATTAAATCCACCGATATCACACGGGAATGCCTTCCCATTCACTGCATTGTCTGCTGCTTTTAAAAGCCGCCTCGGAATATGCAGACTATTAGCAAAATCATTTGTTGTACCTGTCGGAATATATCCAATCGGAATCCTGTCTGTTCTTGACATCATTCCGGTAACCACTTCATCCAGTGTTCCATCCCCTCCACTGCATACGATCAAATCATACTGTTCAATATCGCATTCCTTTACTTTCCGATAGGCATCTCTGTAAGCCTGCGTCGGATAAATAACCACCTCGTAATCAGACTTAACAAAAATGTCAATAATATCAGATAGTTTTGGTTTTAAAAGCTCTTTCCCCGCATGTGGATTGTAGATAAACAGCAATCTTTTCATCTTAAACATACCCCTTTCAAATCAACACAGGAAATTAGTATACTTTTTCTGTTAATATATTATAATAATATAGAAGAAAAAGGGCATTTTAAATGCCCTTTTGTATGTATTACTTAATGGTTGGATGCCAAAAAAGCCTCCACTCCCTTTACTGCCATTTCTTCATCTTCTCCTTCTGCAACAACCACAAGGTTTGTTCCTTCCGTAAGTTTCAGGCTCATCATACCCATAATACTTTTTGCATTAATTTTCTTCTCATCCAATTCGATATAGACCTTACTGGAATACTGACTCGCTTCCTGAACAAGATGTGCGATTGGACGAGCTTCCATGTCCATGTTGGCTTGAATCGTAACTGGTTTTTTAATCATATTTCTCACGCCTCCTTATTATTTCTCATTCTATCCGCTATTTCACTTAGTTTTCTAAGGCGATGGTTTACTCCGGATTTTCCCAGAGGAGGATCCAAAGTCTCTCCGAGCTCTTTCAATGGCGCATCTGGATAATTAAGTCGCGCAAGAGCAATGTCCCTTAAGCCTTCCGGCAGCTTGTCAAACCCGATTGTATCCCGGATATATATAATATCCTCTTTCTGCCTGACCGATGCGGAAACAACTTTTTTAATGTTGGCTGTTTCGCAATTTACTTTCCTGTTAATAGAGTTGCGCGTTTCTTTTTCAATCCGCACATTCTCCATATCCATCAAAGCTATGGGAGCTTCCATCACATTCAAAATATCTACAATCTGTGAACCTTCTTTAAGATACACCACATAATTATGCTTGCGTACCACAATCTTCGCATCCACATCAAAACTGTTAATCAGACTTTGAAGATATCTCGCCTGTTCTTCCTGTCCGCATACAATCTCAAAATGATAAGATTTTTTCGGATCGCTGACAGACCCTGATACTAAAAATGCTCCTCTGATATATGCTCTTTTGCAGCATACTGCCTGTACAACTGGATGTTTAACAGCCATCAGTTCTTCGCCTTTCCAGCTGAGAATATAATTCCAGTTCCCCTTCTCAGAATTATGGCGGATAACCACATCAGTTCTTATATTAAATGTTTTTTCCATTAATGTAAAGCATTTTCTCGCAACTGGAAAATTTTCCGTTCTAAATCTCAAGACGCATTTTTCATTTCTATCACTTGAAAATTCTCCACCCATATGCAAAATTGCCGATAATTCCGCAAGACGGCAATGCCTGGCTTTCGAATAATTCTGCAACAGCTCTTCTTTAACTTCTCCCGAAAATGACATTTCCAACTCCTATCTTGCTTTTGTTATCGCATCTTTCCCGATGTCTCTGTGTTCAATCCTGATTCCATAACTATCTTTTTTTTCAAGGGCTTCAAACAATTCATTTGCGAGAGTAACGGAACGGTGTTTTCCTCCTGTACACCCCACGCCAATAACCAGTTGTGTTTTCCCTTCCAGAATATAATTCGGAATCAGGAATTCAATCATATCAACTAGCTTTTTAAGAAATTCGCCTGCCTTATCATTATTCATCACATAATCCCTGACCGCTTTGTCATTGCCACTCATCGGTCTGAGTTCTTCTATATAATAAGGATTTGGGAGGAAACGAACATCAAACACAAGATCGGCATCTGCCGGTATTCCATATTTAAATCCAAAAGAGAGCACTGTAACATACAGATTTTTATACTCTTTATTCTGAACAAAAATCTTGTTAAGCTCTTTCCTTAGTTCTCTTGTAAGCATATGACTGGTATCTATAAGATAGTCCGCTTTTTGCTTCAAAAATTTAAGTTTTTCTCTTTCTTTACAGATTCCCTCATCCACTCGTCCGTCATTTCCTGACAACGGATGGAATCTCCTGGTCTCTTTATACCTTTTTATCAGTACATCATCACTGGATTCCAAAAATAAAATCTCATATTTCATTCCATCTTCATCCAGTTCCTTCAGGACATTTTCCAATTCCCGAAAATTCTCGCCACTCCGGATATCAACACCAAGCGCAGCTTTATTCATCTCTGCCCCAGGCACAAAAAGAATCTCTGCAAGTTTTGTAATAAGTGGCACAGGAAGGTTATCAACGCAAAAATATCCCATATCCTCAAGCATCTTGAGCGCAGTACTCTTTCCCGCTCCAGACATACCGGTAACTATAACAAACCTCATTTAAAACTCACCCAACCTTTTTACTTCCGGCTCCAGTGTTACTCCAAACTTTTCTTTCACTTTCGCAGATACTTGACGCATAAGTTCCTCTACATCTGCAGCAGTTGCCTGATCTCTATTAATCACAAAGCCACAATGTTTTTCAGATACCTGCGCTCCACCGACAGAGAATCCTCTGAGGCCGCTATCCTGGATCAATTTCCCAGCAAAATATCCTTCCGGTCTTTTAAATGTACTGCCGGCGCTCGGATATTCCAACGGTTGTTTCGTTACTCTTTTTTCTTTCAAATCATCCATAAGTGATTTGATATCTTCAGCATTTCCCTTTTCCAACTCTATTTTTGCCTCCAGTACGACAAGATTTTCCCTTGCAATCCTGCTGGTGCGATACCCCATCTCCAACTCACAAACAGGAAATGTGTGAACCATTCCCTGATGATCCAAAACAGTTACCTCTTTTAAAACCTGTTTCATCTCACCACCATAGGCTCCTGCATTCATCACACAGGCGCCACCTAATGTTCCGGGAATCCCCGCTGCAAACTCAAATCCTGCAAGCGAATTCTCAAGGGCTTTTGCAGCAATCGCAGACAGTAATGCTCCTGCCTGTGCGATAATAAGATTGTCCTCCACAGTAATTTGATTCATCGTCTTAAATATCTGAATAATAACACCTCTGTATCCTTTGTCAGACACAAGCAGATTACTTCCATTTCCTATTATATAGTAAGGCATTTCAAATTTTCTGCAACATTCCGTCACTGCCTGAACCTCTTCTTTCGTCCGCGGAGTCACAAAACAGTCAGCTTCTCCCCCAATTCGAAATGTCGTATGGTTTTTCATCGGTTCCCTCAATTTTATATAATCTTCCGCTAAAATTTGCTTTAACTCTTCATAAAACTTTTCATTCATAGTATGACTTGTACACTCCTTGTCAAATACTGATTTTCAATGTACATCATACACTAATTATGTTTCAAATTCAACGCGCACTTGCAAATTCCATCCAAATGAGGTATATTAGTCCCATATAGTCTAATAAAAAGGAGTTGATTTATCATTGGACTCGGGTGACGTCACGCAGTTAATCATTCTATTTATTTTATTAATTCTCTCTGCATTCTTTTCATCAGCAGAGACAGCATTAACAACGGTAAACAGAATCCGTATCCGTAACCTTGCCGATGAAGGCAATAAAAACGCAAAAATCGTATTAAAAATCACGGATGAATCCAGTAAGATGCTAAGCGCAATCTTAATCGGCAACAACATTGTAAACCTTGCAGCAGCATCACTTACCACTTCTCTTGCATATAGTCTGGGAGGCTCTATGATTGCTGTCGCAAACGCAATCCTGACGATTGCCATTCTTTTATTTGGAGAGATAACACCAAAGACCATGGCATCTATCCATGCCGAAAAAATGTCGCTTATTTACGCCAGAATTATTCATCTGTTTATGATAATTGCTACACCGGTTATTTTTCTGATCAACGGTCTTTCCAGGTGTGTACTAATTCTTTTCCGTATTGATCCTGACGCAAAAAATAATATCATGACCGAAACTGAGCTTCGGACAATTGTAGACGTAAGTCACGAAGACGGTGTCATTGAATCTGACGAAAAGGAAATGATCTACAACGTATTTGATCTTGGAGATGCGAAAGCAAAAGATGTTATGGTGCCTCGTGTACACGTAACATTTGCTGACGTCAACAGCACTTATGAAGAACTGATTGACATTTTTCGTGAAGACAAGTTCACACGTCTTCCGGTATTCGAAGAGACAACGGATAATGTCATCGGAACAATTAATATGAAAGATTTGTTGCTGTTCGACAATAAAAAGGAATTTCATGTCAGAGATATTCTTCGTGAAGCTTACTTTACTTATGAATACAAAAATATTTCAGAACTTCTTGTTGAGATGCGTCAGGCTTCTTTCAACATAGCTATTGTATTGGATGAGTATGGTGAAACTGCCGGATTGATTACTTTAGAGGATTTACTCGAAGAAATTGTCGGTGAGATTCACGATGAATATGATGAGAATGAAGAAGATTTCATACAGGAGATTTCTTCTACGGAATATATGATTGAAGGTTCCATGAATCTGGATGATTTGAATGACCGTCTGGAGCTGTCTTTTGAATCAGAAGATTACGATTCCCTCGGCGGCTTTATCATCGAACGTCTGGACCGCTTCCCGGAAGTCGGAGATTCTATCACTACAGAAAATGGAATTCGTCTCGTAGTAGAATCTCTGGATAAAAACAGGATTGAGACTGTCCACATGTATCTTCCTGAAGCAAATTTCTCCAAATATTCATCTCATCTTTCTGATAAATAAAATTTAATTTCACTTACTATATGCTCCCACAAAAACATGTGGGAGCATTTCTATTGAGCAAAGGCTTATATTCCCATCCTATAATTCATCAGTTTATATTTAATTTATATTTTAGTTATATTTTATTCATAAATAAATTAGCACTCACCTCTTGACAGTGCTAACAGTATGTTATATAATTCATATAACAAATAAAACAAACAACAATTTAATTACTTCATTAAATTGCTAATATTCAATAAGCAGTTTGCTTTCGGGGAACAATATCTTACGGAGCAACACAATTTTAAGGAGGAATGATTTATGTTATTAGCAAACAGAAATTACGATTTATTTGATGAGATGTTCAGAGACCCATTTTTCACTCGTTCATACGACAATTCATCTACACAGATTATGAAAACGGATATCCACGACAAAGATGGCAATTACATCATTGAGATGGAACTTCCGGGATATGCAAAAGAAGACATCAAAGCTGACCTGAAAGATGGATACCTGACTATTTCAGCTTCCAGAAATGAAACAAAAGAAGAGAAAGACGCAAAAGGTAATTGCTTACGCAAGGAACGTTATACCGGAAGCTGCAACAGAAGCTTTTATGTCGGTGAGCAAGTAACTCAGAATGATATAAAAGCAGCTTTTAAAGATGGAATTCTCACACTGCAGGTTCCGAAAGATATGCCAAAGGTTGAAGACCAGCCACAACTGATTACTATTGAATAATAAATAGTGATCACCAGTATTCCACCGCTGAAAAGAGTGTTTTCATAGATTGCTAACGTGAAATAAATCGACCGCCTTCCTATTTTAAGAGTATTGTTCTCGTTAAGGACGGCGGTCGATTTTATTGTATACGAGCTTGGTTTTTCCTCTCTAATCATCCAGACCCAGTATTTCCGCTAACACTTCTATAATAATTTCATTTGTGCAGGATTTTACATATCCCATCATATGTAACGATATCTCGTCCTGCTTTTGTGCTTCGGTAAGAGAATCATTTTGTTTTGTCTCATTAATGAGCTGAATAAGCTGAGGTGTCAATTCTTCATACATTTCCAAAGTTGTCTGTGTAACAAGCTTACGCAAATCTTCTTTCTTTGTCGGTACCATATTTCCTCCTATCCAAAATTACGCACTTTAAAGTCTCTCTGTGCTTCTCTTTTCTGATCCTTTTTTGCAATATCCTGACGTTTATCATAAAGTTTCTTACCTTTGGCCAGACCAATTTCTATCTTCACAAGGCTCCCTTTAAAATATACTTTCAGTGGCACTATCGCAATTCCTTTTTCTTTTGTCTTCCCAAGCATCTTATTAATCTCTGCCCTGTGGAGAAGAAGTTTCCTCACACGAAGAGGGTCTTTGTTGAAAATATTTCCTTTCTCGTATGGACTGATATGCATTCCATAGATAAACATTTCTCCATTTTCAATCCGGATAAATGATTCTTTAATACTGCATTTGCCCATGCGAAGAGATTTCACCTCTGTCCCATGCAGAGCAATTCCGGCTTCATATGTGTCCAGAATAAAATAATCATGATAAGCCTTTTTATTATTGGCTATCATTTTGCCATTCGTCTTCGCCATCGTTTTCCTCTCCTTCTGTCACTATTTCAAAATCAACTGTTCTCATAAAGCTGTCCGCATCTATTACGCGGACAAAAATCTGCTGTCCGAGTTTATATCTGTTTCCCGTATGCTCCCCTGTCATCTCATAGGTATTTTCATTGTAATCATAATGATCATCATACATATTCGTCACATGCACAAGACCTTCAATTGTATTTTCAAGTTCCACATACATTCCCCATTTGGTCATACCGGAAATTACGCCTTTAAACACCTGACCAATCCGCTTCTGCATATACTCTGCTTTCTTAAGCTTAATTGTTTCACGCTCTGCTTCATCTGCTCTTCGTTCAGTATCACTGGCATGCTTTGTCACTTCCGGCAAAATAGATTGATAATGCATGATTTTTTCTTCATTCATACGTCCGCGCAGATTATCCTTAATAATTCTATGAATCTGAAGATCTGGATATCTCCGGATTGGTGATGTAAAATGAGTATAATAATTCGAAGCGAGTCCAAAATGGCCCGTATTTTCCGGAGTATATCTTGCCTGTTTCATGGAACGCAAGGCGAGCCTGCTGATCAAAGGCTCCTGTGGCGTCCCTTCTACTTTTACCAAAAGCTTCTGTATCTCTTTTGGCCGTATTTCATTATTCCCAATATGCATACTATATCCGAAGTTATTAATAAATGTAGCGAGTGCTCTTATTTTCTCACTATCCGGCGCATCGTGAGTACGATACACAAAGGGGAGTTCCTGCCAGTAATAGTCTTCCGCCACTGTTTCATTCGCCAGAAGCATAAAATCCTCGATAATTCTTGTAGCTGCATTTCTCTCATACGGCTTTATATCTACTGGATTCCCATTTTCATCGAGCAAAATCTTCGTCTCCGGAAAATCAAAGTTTATAGAACCTCTCTGATTCCTTCTGAACCGTAAGATATCAGAAAGCTCTTTCATTAATTCAAACATAGGTACAAGCATTTTGTATTTTTCTCTTTCTGATTCATCATGCTCTGTCAATATACGATTAACGCTTGTATATGTCATTCGTCTGTCTACATGGATCACTGTTTCCGCAATCTCGTGAGCAATAACATTTCCTTTTGGATTCACAGTCATAATGCAGCTTAAAGCAAGCCTGTCTTCTCCCGCGTTCAAAGAGCAGATTCCGTTAGACAATGTATGCGGAAGCATAGGAATAACCCGGTCTACAAGATAAACACTGGTACCTCTTTCCTTTGCCTCCCGATCCAGCGCGCTGTTTTCCTGAACATAATTTGTTACATCAGCAATATGCACACCAAGCACATAATTCTCTCCTTCGCGTGTAACAGACACGGCATCATCTAAATCTTTCGCATCTTCACCGTCAATCGTTACCATTTGCCAGTCTCTCAAATCCTTTCTCCCTGCCATATCTGCAACACTGACCGGCTTCGCCACACGCTCAGCCTGATTCAATACACGCTCAGAAAATTCCGTCGGAAGATCATAACCTTTTACAATGGACATGATATCTGTTCCCGGATCATTAATATGACCAATAATTTCAACAATCTTTCCCTCCGGTTTTTTCCCATCTTCTCCATAGGAAGTAAGTTCTGCAACTACCTTGTGACCATCTACTGCGCCTTTGGATTTCTCAACAGGAATA
Source organism: Lachnospiraceae bacterium (assembly GCA_051888795.1). Lineage (GTDB taxonomy): Bacteria > Bacillota > Clostridia > Lachnospirales > Lachnospiraceae > MD308. Next base: position 14,887 of record JBJFCD010000062.1, read on the forward strand.
AAGACATCCTTCAGGATTTTCTGATTATCCGGAATTACAAAACCATACTTTTTCCCCGGTTTCATTTCATAAAGTCCTACGATTTTTTTCATTCCGCGCTCAAGAATCTTTACAACCTTGCCTTCCCGACTTTTCCCTCTTCCTTCTTTTGTAAGAACAACCTCTACAGAATCTCCGTCGAAAGCGCCTCCTGTGCTTTCTTCTCCAATAAATATATCAGACGTATTCCCTTCAACCTGTACAAATCCAAAACCTCTTGAATTTGCACGAAATACTCCTTTCAAATGTCTCGCTTCACCCTTACAGTATTTTCCTCTTTTTGAAAGATAAATCTTCCCTTCAGCTTCGAGAGCCTCCAATACTTTTCTGAGATCATCTTTTTTTTCTTTGGGAACCTGCAATAAGACGGCAAGTTCCTTAAATTTCATAGGAACATATAAATCATCACAAATGAAATCATAAACTATTTTCTTTTGTTTTTCGAACATCTTGTCCATCTTTTTATGCATCCCCCTATCCCTTGTGATTTTATAAATGTATATCCAGATATCGCAAAAAGGACACCCCTATTACAGGAGTGTCCCAACATGCTTGTAAATATACCACTTTTAAGCAAATACTTTTAAATTCAACACTGCTGCCAGTACAATAAACAGAATCGCAAGAAACTTTGTAGATTTTACCAGCGCGCCTTCCATAGAACGACCTTTATTCTGTCCCCAGTAGCTGTCTGCCATACCACCGATTGTCCCAAGACCTGCTGACTTTCCTTCCTGCATTAACACGATAGCAGTCAATGCGATACAGTCTATTGCAAATATTACCATTAAAACCGTTTTTAAAATCTCCATTATCTTCCACCTCCTGCGGATAAACCATAAATATGATACCACAAGAGTTTCACATTGACAAGTATTTTATTGACTTATTCAAATTGATTTTCTTGAAAAGGATTATCGTATTCTGCTACATCTCCCAAATGTTCTTCTATTCTCAGCAGCTGATTATATTTTTCCACCCTTTCTCCTCTGCACGGTGCTCCAGCCTTAATCTGTCCTGCCCCCACTGCGACTGCCAGATCCGCAATAATGGAGTCAACTGTCTCTCCTGAGCGATGGGAAAGAACAATCCGATATCCGGCTCGTTTTGCCATTTCTATAGTATCAAATGCTTCCGTCAGTGTACCTATCTGATTTACTTTAATCAGAATAGCATTTGCAATTTCCTTTTCAATTCCGCTCTTAAGCCTTGCGACATTTGTCACAAACAAATCATCACCGACAAGCTGTATATCTCTTCCTAGTCTGGTAGTCAAAAGTTCCCATCCATCCCAGTCTTCTTCGTCCAGTGGATCTTCAAGCGAAACTATTGGAAATTTTTCTACCAACTCTTCATAATAGTCTATCAGTTCTTCTGCAGATCTTATAACCTTATGACCATGCATTTTTGCCTCACCGTCAAAAACATATTTTTTAAAGTGCTTGTCATAAAGTTCAGATGCAGCCACATCCAACGCAAAGCAAATATCCTTTCCCAGAGAATATCCTGATTTTACCACTGCCTCTGACAGAAATTCCAGTGTCTGAAAAGCATCCGGTACATCGGGAGCAAACCCTCCTTCATCACCTACTGCTGTACTGAGTCCTGTTTCATTTAATATAACTTTCAGTGTGTGATATATTTCTGCACACATACGGAGACCTTCCCGGAAACTACCAGCTCCTACAGGCATAATCATAAATTCCTGAATATCAATTGAATTATCTGCATGTCTTCCCCCATTCATGATATTCATCATTGGAACCGGCATACGTTTTGCATTTGTGCCCCCAAAATAAGAGTATAAGGGGATTCCAAGAGCATTAGAAGCAGCGCGAGCACATGCCATCGACACTCCAAGTATTGCATTTGCACCAAGGTTTGATTTATCCGGGGTTCCATCCATCTTCAGTAAAACATTATCAATGGCAGCCTGATCAAATATATTCATCCCGATGACTGCCGGAGCAATTCTGGCATTTACGTGATCTACTGCACGTCTGACGCCAAGTCCGCTGTATCGATTTTCTCTATCGCGTAGCTCCACTGCTTCATACTTCCCTGTTGATGCCCCTGACGGAACATCTGCCCGTCCGCAGAAATTCTCCCCTGCTAATACCTCAACTTCTATTGTAGGATTCCCGCGGGAATCTAATATTTCTCTGGCGTAAACATCGGTAATTGCCAAATATTTATACATATTCCTACTTCCTCCTTTTAGGAAAATAGTATTGCCGGAAACACAAAACAGAATTCATCAATTTCCTTGATTTTCTTCGCTCACATGCAATCCATTTATTGACAAAAAAAATGTAAGCGTTACAATTTCAATGGTTATCTTTTTAAAACACATATTTGGGGAATGTATTATGAAAGCACAATTAAAAAACTTTTTCTTGTTGACAGGAAGTACTCTTGTCATGGCTGTTGGTATCTACTTTTTCAAATTTGCCAACAATTTTACTTTCGGAGGGATCACGGGTCTCGCCGTACTTGTTGCCAAATCCGGCATTATCTCTGCCAGCGATTTTTCTTTTATCGCAAATATTTTGCTCCTTATTGTAGGATGGGTTGTTCTCGGCAAAAAATTCGCCACTAAAACAGCTTATTGTACAATACTTTTATCCGTCACACTCTCTGTTCTGGAACGAATTTATCCAATGACTCAACCTCTGACAGACCAACCTGTTCTTGAACTGGCTTTCGCTATTGCTCTTCCTTCTCTGGGTTCTGCTGTCCTGTTTAACGTAGGCTCATCCAGTGGCGGTACAGATGTCATTGCAATGATCGTGCGCAAGTACACAAGTTTCGATATCGGAAAGGCTCTTCTCGTTTCAGATTTACTTATCACTTTTGCCGGATGTTTCGTATTTGACATTAAAACAGGACTTTACTCTTTCCTCGGACTTGCTGTCCGCTCTTTTATGATTGACGGATTTATTGAAAGTTTGAACCTGTCAAAATACTTTAATGTTGTATGCTCTGATCCACAGCCGATTTGCGATTATATTAAAAATAATCTACAGCGTGGAGCGACAATCGTAGAAGCGAAGGGTGCTTTTTCAGGAGAAAACAAATATATTATTTTTACTGCACTAAACAGAGTTGAAGCTGTAAAACTCAGAAATTTTATTAAACAAAATTCTCCTGATGCCTTTCTTCTTATATCAAACACAAGCGAAATTATCGGAAAAGGATTCCATTCTATTTAATCAATCGAGTAGGAGGGAGTGATTAACTCCCGTCCTCTCACACCACCATGCATACC
>JBJFCD010000063.1:0-4160 GCA_051888795.1 Lachnospiraceae bacterium
ACCGGGCGCACTTTAACTTTTACAATTCCTTCTTTCTGTCTTGGATTGCTGAGCGTAGCTGAAATAAATTCCTTATTTAAATTGTCCTGTAATACTTTTCTTAATTCATCCATAGTAGTATTATTGTAATGTTTTTTCTCTTTCTACACAAGTAAAATACGGGGTAATTTTAAAAAATCACCCCGTATCCTTATGAATTAATATGATACTCTTGGAAATGTTATAGTCACTTTAAACAGATCACCGTCCAAATACAAGTCAAATGTTCCTCCCTGCATTGTTGTCAGAGACTTAGCAATCGACAGACCCAGACCACTGCCTTCTGTACTCCTTGATATATCTCCCCGAATAAATCGCTCCGTCAGCTCATCCGCCGAAATATTCAATGCCTGTTTGGAAATATTTTTCAGATTAAACACTGCTTTTTTCTCTGTCACCGAAAGTTCTGCATAAATACGTGTACCTTCCATGGCATACTTTGCCGCATTATTATAAATATTCTCAAGAACTCTCCACATTCTTCTTCCATCTGCACGAATAATGACTTCTTCTTTCGGAAGGAGCAAAACCTCTTCCAGATTTCTCGTTTCAAATTTTTCTTTAAATTCTCCACTTACCTGCTGTAAAAGTTCCGTCAGATTCAGATTGATATACTCAAGCGAAATATTTCCCGAACTTACTTTAGATGCTTCCACCACATCCTCTGTCAGATTTTTAAGTCTCTGGGATTTTTGTTCCAGAACCTCAATATACCTTTGCACTTTTGGATCCTCGAAATGCTCCTGTTTTAAAAGTTCTACATAATTGATGATTGATGTGAGCGGTGTCTTAATGTCATGAGACACATTTGTGATCAAATCTGTCTTAAGCCGCTCACTCTTCATACTTTTTTCAAGTGCAGCATCAAGTCCTGCCCCGATAGAATTAACATCTTCTGCGATTTCTTTCTGATCCCCATACAGCTTATCAAGCGGGATCTTGTATTCCACTTCTCCTGCGGAGATCATCTTAATACCTTTTTTAATTCGTCCCCTTCCAATTGATTTAAATACCAGATATGCAAAAGCTACTGCTTCCGTAAGGAGCATCACCAGCACAAATATGTCACAGCTAAAACCGGCAAATCGTATATGAACCATCCAGTGAACCAGGAGAAATCCACCAAATAACACTACTGTTCTCCAGATACAATTTAAATTTTTAAATAGAAGGTTCATAAATTCCAACGCTTTTTTCAGTATACTGTTTTCCCATACTGTTCTCGCCTTTATCCTTCTCACCAGACTGAGAAGGCCTGCAAGGAACATACAACATGTATACGCCGCCATAAAGCATCCGATAACAATATACGGTATAGAATTTGTAAGATAAGTTCTCACGGAACCAGACTGGAATGCCTCCATAGCACGTGATGTAATATAATTTCCAACATCTCCGACAATGGATATTCCAAACACTATCGGAATCAGCCACACACCAATTACCAGTCCTGCTGCCAGCTCCGTTTTCCAGTGATCAAACCAGTTCAGATGCAGTTCATTATCCTTACTGCTTCGTCCCGCAACCGCCGAAAGCCAAATGACACATCCGAGAAATACTATAAGTGCCAGAGCCGCAAATACAGCTATCTGTTTTGCGTTTCTTCCATATCTTTCATACAACCGGTTTTCCGTGTAGAACCCATCCTGTACCGGATACTTCGTATCAACGACTGCTACAAACAAAAAGTCCTGATCACTTAAGCCAGAGGATAAAATAGAGTCCCTCCACGCAGACGCATCAACATCGTTGAGATTCGTTTCAAAATCCGCCAGCTTAGGTTTTACAATAATATACTTTCCGGAGGATTTCATCTTGTTTACAGACTCCTCCAGCTGTGAATACTTGCTGTATTCTGATTTATTTGTATAAATACGTTTGTTTTTTATATCTGCATATATATAGAAGAAATTCGTATCCCCTTCTTCAATACCGCTGTTAATACATTCATACTCATTTTTCCTCTCACCGAGAGTATAAATCGAGCCATTTAACATACGGAAGGCTTCATCCAGCCTTCCATTCCACTCCGGATTTTCATTGACCAGATCCAGAATACTTTCCTCTCCGATCGGTGGATAAAGTTCCGCCATATAAATACCGTCGTAAAGCCAGAAATCAGTATATTTAATCTTTCCGTTTTTTCCCTGGAGACCACGATACATCCCTTCCGGAATCTCAATACCATTCTGAAGATCTGTCAAAAGCTCTCCTTTATTGAGCCCTTCTTCATCTCCGGACAATACAAACTTTAGGTTTCCGGATTGAATCTTGTCATAAAACTCCGACATCAGATAATAGTGATAAGTACCATCTGCTTTTTTGCAGACAACAATCTGTTCTGTTGTATCCTCATCTTCCAGACCATCGCCTGAGTTTTGAAGATAATCATACCAGCTCAGAATCTCTTCCATTTTGTAAGCAAAACCGTTCTCATTCTTACCGGTTATGCTATTGTTGTAAAAAAATTGTTCAATATCTACAATCTTATCTGGATTGTATTTCCCGTCTGTCTCAAAAATTGCCTTTGTACCGATTCCAGTTACAGCCTGATAGCTGAAGGTTTGCATCTCCTCTACAAAATGCCTTGTATCCTCATATTTCTGGGCTTTTCCTCCTGCAAATAATTCTTCGCGAAGTGTAGGATACGATATGATCCACATGGAACTTGCAGTCATCACAATAACCATAATATGTGCCAGAACTACAAGAACCGCTTTGGTAATATTAGTTCGGTACCATTTCTGCTTCATAGCTGCTCCCTTCTAAAGCTTCTCTATCTTATATCCGACTCCCCACACAACTTTAAGATATCTTGGTTCTTTCGGATTAATCTCAATCTTTTCTCTGATATGACGAATATGTACTGCCACCGTATTATCAACTCCAATAGCATTTTCATTCCATATTCTTTCATAAATCTGATCGATAGAGAATACTTTCCCCTGATTTTTTACAAGTAATAGTAATATGTTGTATTCAATCGGCGTCAGCTTCACAATCTCCCCGTCTACGGTTACCTCTTTAAGATCATCATTGACGGACAATCCTCCGGTAGAATAAACCGCTGCATTTTGTGCGCTGACTGTACTTCCCAGTTGCGTAAATCTGCGCAGCTGGGATTTCACTCTTGCTACCAGTTCCAACGGATTGAATGGTTTCGTAACATAGTCGTCAGCTCCTACATTAAGTCCCAGAATCTTATCCGCATCTTCTGACTTGGCAGACAGAATAATAATCGGAATATTGTTCTGTTCCCTTATCTTTAGCGTTGCACGTATTCCATCAAGCTTCGGCATCATAACATCTATGACAAGAAGATCAACTTCCTCTTTCGAAAGCAGCTTCAAAGCTTCCTCCCCGTCATATGCTTTCAATACCTGATATCCTTCCTGTGTCAGGTAAATATCTATCGCTTCAACAATCTCTTTATCATCATCACATACTAATATTTTAGACATTTTCATCACCTCCCTTATACTATACAAGATTATCAGACATTTTTTAAGAGTGCTTTCTGAAAATCTTAAGATATTATGAAATAAACCATGGATTTTTTATATTCCGGCATGTCGAATAATATCAGAAAATGTCGTAATATCTCGGCTGACTTTCCCTGTTTTAAATATAAGATATAATAGAGCGGAACAATATGTTCTTACGAAAGAAAAGGAGGATAGAAATGGAAGCTCATCATATTGAAAGACTGATTCGCAGCCTTGGTATCGGTGCAACATATCGGGGATATCGTTATCTTAGTTATGGAGTTCGCCTATGCTTAGAAGACGAAGAGTACCTTCTCTCTATCAGTAAACTTTTATATCCTGAAATAGCAAAAGAATTTGACACCACTATAAGCAGCGTTGAACGAGATATCCGAACCGTAATACAGGTTTGCTGGGATCGTGGAAATCAGGAACTTCTTCAAGACATTGCACTGCATCCGCTGCCATGCCGCCCTACAGCAGGTGAATTTCTCGACATTCTTGTGGGACATCTTCAGAACAATTCAGATTTTGATTCGATTTAAATTTTCTTCCCACCTTCTTAAGCTGTTCTTAAGAATTTTTCGTTTTCTTTTATAGTTTCAACATAGTTTAGACATATTTATCTTTTATACT
>JBJFCD010000064.1:0-4121 GCA_051888795.1 Lachnospiraceae bacterium
CTCGACCTCCGCCGTGACAGGGCGGCGCTCTAACCAACTGAGCCACTGGGCCTTAGATAGTGGACCTTCGGGGACTCGAACCCAGGACCGATCGGTTATGAGCCGATTGCTCTAACCAACTGAGCTAAAGGTCCAAAATCAATAACGTCCCTAAAGGACTAAGCCGATGATCGGACTCGAACCGATAACCTGCTGATTACAAATCAGCTGCTCTGCCAATTGAGCCACATCGGCAAAATGACTCCGACGGGAATCGAACCCGTGTTACCGCCGTGAAAGGGCGATGTCTTAACCGCTTGACCACGGAGCCAAATCTGCCGTCACTTCTTTCGAAGTGACCGTAGATTATATTAACATAAAGGTTTTATTTTTGCAAGTCTTTTATGTGATTTTTTTGCTTTTTATTTGTTTTTCTTTCACATCCGATTTATCAGGTAACAAATAACAGTAAAAACTATCCTACAGCTGATAGCAGCCATAGGATAGTTTTTCATAAAATATATCTTAGTTTTTGATGAATATTTTACTTGATTTTAATTGTAACAGTTTTCTTCTTTCCACTTCCGTCTGTTGCTGTTGCAGTAATCTTTACTTTCTTACCCTTTGCACTCTTAGAAACTTTTACTTTACCTGTAGAACTTACTGTTGCATATTTTGTATTGCTGCTTGTCCATTTTACTTTCTTATTAGCAGTACCCTTTGTAGTCGTTACTTTTGCTTTCAACTTTATAGACTTTCCTGCTTTTACAGATTTATTTCCGCTAATTGCAATCTTCTTTACAGCGCCTTTCATAATCTTGATCGTATAAGTTGCCTTTGCGGCACCATCTGCTGATTTCGCTGTAATCGTTACAGTCTTTCCAGCGCCGGCTTTCTTAGTTGTAACAACTCCATTTTTCACTGTTGCATACTTGCTGTTGCTTGTAGACCACACAATATTTTTATTTGATGCATTTGCTGGGCTTATTGTTGCTTTCAGTTTAATCTTCTTACCAGGTGCAATCCTGTGTGAAATTCCACTGAGTTTAATACTCTTAACTTTGATTGTTTCCGGCTCTGCAGGTTTATCTGTGTTTTCTGAGATTGTAAAGGATGTGAGTCCTCTTGCCCTCATAAAATTAATATTATTTGAGTATCCTGAAATCTCTGATAAATCGACACCGCTAGCGTAATTTTGTCCTTCATCTGTTTTTGTAACAGCTAATGCGTAATATGTTCCTGACTCAGAAGGTGCTTCACTCAGTTGTTCACCCATCTCTCCATTATTATCTGCATAATATGTAATATCATAGCTTACCTTACCTTCCGGTATTGGTGTTCTTCCTGCATAAGCCGTAAAGTATGAAGACAGATCAACCGGGTTTCCATCTGCGATAAATGTTTCGTTATAAGCAGTACTTAAAATCGGAGCATATAAACTTGATGCTCTGCCTGGTCTCGAACTTGGTGCTCCACCATAGACAATCTTATCAAGAAGTCTTGCTCGAAGTTCTGCCTTTTCTTCATCTGTAGATGCGACATAACCCATATCCATATCTGCAATTCGGTTTAATACTTCCCGCGCTGCAAATTCCATACCTTTTTCATCTGGTGTGATAAAAATAGCGCGGTGTTTAGTGGATGTTGCTGTATTTGGATCTTCCACAGCACTTTCTTTTACATTTTTATCATTTACAATTACAATCACCGACTGATAATAATGATTTACCTGTTCATAAGCTATAGAATTTGCTGCTTTTGCAGTCTCAACTGTAGGCGTTAGCTTTCCATTCTCATCATATGTAAGCTGGAAATATGTACCATTCGGAGATGTTCCAATGCCCGAATTGTCTGATACTGTCTCAACTGTAGTGTAATTGAAATACAGATCTGTCTCTTTGTACGGTTCAGTATTTCTCATATATTTGATGAGCTTTTCAGCATATTCTTCAAATTCATCCTGTTCCTCTACAGTGAAGCCTTCTCCGACAATAGGAATTGTCTTATTATTGTAGAGACTGCTTGCGCCAGGATAATTATCGATATCTTCATGATCAACAACCTGACTAATCTTGAATAATATAGTAAATGATTTAGCTTTTTCAGATATCAAATCTCCAGCCTTATTGTATATTTTTACATTTACCGTATACTCACCTGGTTTTACAGGAGCTTCATCGCTGTCATATTTTCCACTTTCACCCATTGCGAATTTATCGATTCCTGTATAATGTACTTCTGCGTCATATTCTGTTACACCTAATTTTTCAGTATCAACATCGTAAGTCACTTCTATAGGTGAACCATCATATGTCTTATCATCTACTGTAATTTTAACTGCATTTGGCAAACCAATTGTATAGGTTCCTTCCAATTCACATGCTTCAAATGTTTCATCACCTGTGAAAGTAGCCTTTACTGTATAAGTTCCGGCTGTAATCGGCTGTGCGTCCAGCAGCTCTCCATCTTTATAGTATGTAAGTGTATAAGTACTCTTATCAAGCTCCTGCAAATTTTTCTTTACAGATCCTTTTCTAAGAATAAAGTATTCACTCATATCCGGAAGTTCGTCCTTCTCATAGAAATCATCAGCATAAAGCTGGAATGAAATATGCTGTATATTTGTTAATTCACTGATTGCATCACGGAATCCTTCCTTACATACTTCACAGAACGGGTATTGCTCTCCAAGATACTGCATCTTACAATTCTGGCTCGGACGATACCATCCAGCACCTCCATCACCATACTCATAAATGCCAACGCCATTTTTTCCTAAGAAACGCTTCCAACTAATTGTCTCCGGATCATTATTGCTTGTCATATTTGCATATTCTCTGGCATATGCAGCACCTGGCCAGTATTCATCTGCAAGTTTTCCTACAGTATGTCCTAATTCATGAAGAGTACATTCATATACATCGGGGTCAACAGAAAATACACAGATACTTCCGCCGGTTCCTCCGATTTCTTCTGAATTAACAAGAATAATCTCATAATCACTATTAACATACTTTTCTTTCAGCTCAGCAACCTTTTCTCTCCCGTAACTGTCGATCATTAACATACGTTGCATACCATAGCCCCAATATGCAGATCTAAAATATGTATCGCGTTCATCTGTTGCTGCTTCTGCCGCTGTCTTCGCATCACAGCCCTTAGCTCCTGTGTCTTCTGAAATAACACCAATTCCATAAATCTTTACGCAATCTTTGAACTCATCCCAAGGGGATGTTTCCATCATGTAAGTTGCTGCTGTCTGAGCATAATTCCAAAATTTTTTATCCTCGGCTTTTGCAGCTGTAGTATCCGGAATATATGTTGTATTATCAGGATCCCCCAACTGATTTTTCTGGAAACCATCACCCAAAAATGTTAATACTACTGCATCCTCATCCGGAAGATCCTCATTACCAAACAGAAGTCTAACATCAAATTTTTCTTCTTCAGAATCATCTGTTTCACTTTCTGTCTCATCTGTTGATTCATCTGATGCATTCTCAAATGTATTAATATCATTTGCACTTTCAACAGCTTGTTCTGCGGCTTCCGTTTCTATGCCGGAAATATCTTCTTCAATCGTTTCTTTATCATCTACAGAAACATCTTCTGAAGAATTTTTCTCCTGCATGATTGGATTAGCTTCCTCCTCAGCTTTCACCACACCACTGCCATTAGGTACAATGCACATCGAAAGAACTAACGAAATTGCAATGATAATCGCAGTTACTTTTGGGAATAAAAGTTTCTTTCTCATATCTCTTACCTCCTTCTTTAACAAATAATAAAAATCTTTTTCAATTTCATTATTTGTCATTTATTAAAACCCTTTATGCAGCAATTATAATGTCTTTAACTATAATTGTCAAATAATTTTCAGATTATTTATAATTAATATTGCTTTTGTCGCTCTATACTATAATTCGTCTAATATTTATTCATTTTTTTGTACATTTATGCACAATTATTTATACAAAAAAATGATAAAATATTCAAAGATTTTCCGTCTTCTATTTTAAAAATTTCTAAGTAATCATTTAACTTAACAAATCTAAAAAAAGACCCATAGAATTATAATCTATGGATCAAAGCTCCCCGAGTTGGGCTCGAACCAACAACCCCACGGTTAACAGCCGTGTGCT
>JBJFCD010000065.1:0-4099 GCA_051888795.1 Lachnospiraceae bacterium
GAGTGTTTAAAAGGAAGAAAAAATGTAAAAGTTCATATGAAAAACGCAAGAAAATGGCAAAAGTTCATATGAAAAACGTAGATGACAGAAAAAATTAATTATCTATGGAAAATGAAATGAATTTCTTTTACAATAGGTTTATCAATGAGATTTGTGTGAAGTGGGTGGAGTTATGACTTACGTAAAATATCAGATTATGCACGGGGAGCGCAAAGTCGCTTCGATAGATATTCAGGGACGTTGTAATGTTTTTGACTTGGATTTTATGCCATATAATCTGTATCTGGAAGAGGATGGAAAAGAACTGGATACGTTCATTAACAATCTTGCCAATTTTTATTTTTGGTGTGCTTCACGTGTACTGACGCTTGACCGTGAATATGCGAAAGAACTGTTAAATAGTATCGGTGCCACTCAGGCTTCTACAGATAAGGATCGTGCACAGATTGCATTATCCTATCACTGCCTTAGTCTTACTGATATTTATTGGGTAAAACAGGAAGAAGAAAAGATTACATTTCGTGAAATAAATTTATTTGAAAATCATTTATCTAATGCTTTCGTGAATGTGGCATTGCGCGGCAGACAGATGACGATAGAAAACAGTCATTTAATTGCTGACGATCTTTCAACAAATGGTTCATTTCCGAAAGCATGGATGAGAGAAAGCAATACTTTTTGGCTTCTGAAGGATGGGGGAAGTCTTGCCGTTGAAAATGAGATTCTTGCCAGCAAAATCTGCCAATGTTTTCAATGTAATCAGGTGGTTTATTCAGAAGAGTTATTTGATGGAACTTTGGTTTCTTGCAGTAAAATTATGACGTCTATGGAATATAGTCTTGTTTCCAGAGAAGCTTTCGAGGTGTTTGCACTAAATCAGAATATGAATGCCCTGGATTATATACTGGAGCTTGATGGTTATTCTTATTATATGATGAATATTTTAGACTATCTGATTGGGAACACGGACCGTCACTGGGGAAACTGGGGGCTTCTCGTCCGCAATAGCGATAACCAGCCGGAGAGGCTTTATGATCTGATGGATTTTAATAAAGCTTTTTCAGCGTACGATACGATAGAAGGAGCAAATTGTCTGACGACAGATTTGAATAAATGTACGCAAAAAGAAGCGGCAATAGCTGCAGTGGAAAAAGTGGGTTTAAATCAGGTGGCCGAAGTGGAGAAAGAATGGTTTTCAGGCAGAGAAGAGATATATGAGAGATTTCTTGAAAGACTGACATTGCTTGAAAAGCATTTGGTTAAATGATAGAAAAAGTCATTTTATTGTAAAAAACGGTAAATGTGGTGTGTTGACACTTTTTTAGTTCTGCTATATTATTAAATGGAATGGCTGTACTGGTGTTCTGGCAGCCAAATTACTGAAAAGACAAAGGAACTGTTGATAGCTATGAGGGTGGATAAAGAATTTGTTCTCAGAGAAATTGCTGGGGATTATATAATTATTCCGACGGGGAAAACAGTACTAGAGTTTAATGGTTTGATTACTGTAAATGAGGTCGGCGTGTCCTTGTGGAACATGTTGCAGAAAGAAGTTACTTTTGATGAGCTTGTTCAGGGCATTTTAGATGAATATGATGTTGAAGAAGATGTGGCCAGAGAAGACATCAGGGAATTTCTGGACACATTGATTGCCGGTGGAATTCTTACAAAGGATGAAAAAGATGTTGAATAAAAATCATCACTATATAGATAAGACGGAAGCATTGGAGAAGGGAATCGAAGTATTCCCTTCTATTTATATTGAAGGAGCGGCAGGAATCGGAAAGACGAGTGCAGTGAAAATGCTGATGGAAAAATATCCGGAGACAGAGTCTGTTATTATGGACGCCGGGCATGATCTGGGAACCTCTGAAAGCCTTTCGGAAGTGCTTTTAGAAGTGCGCACAAAGATGGAAGAAAGAGATTTCTGGCTGATTATTGAGAATATCAATGAAACCATCCCGGAAGAGCTGGAAAAACTTCTGGTGGATTTTGTTTTGCATATGCCACAAAATGGGCGGGTCATTTTCATAGGAAGGGAACGTCCGGGAAAGGCATTTTTAAAATTATTCTGGGAAAAGAAGATGAAGATTATCTCAAAAGAGACTCTTTTGTTTTCAAAAATAGAGATTGAAGAGTTTTGTTCTGATCAGGATTCGTCTCTCTCGGCGGTGGAGCTCTATGACCAGACCGGTGGCTGGGCAGGCTGTGTGGACAATATGATCCGGATGGCTTCCTATTATGAAAAATATACCGGGGAGCAGTTAAATGCTCTGGAACTCCGTAAGACTTATGAGATAGACGGCTATATTCAGCAGGAGATTTTGGGGACGCTTTCTGAAGAAGAGTATGAGTTGGTAAGACTGGGCAGAGAATGCCCGTGGCTCAACGAGATTCTTTGTCTTGAAGTGTGGAAAATACAGAGAGCCGGGGAAATTCTGGAAAAGCTTGAGAGAAAGGGAATCTTTCATTATAACCGGCAGCAGAAACGCTTTCGGATTTCTTCGCTGTTTAAATATGTTGAGGAAGAAGATAAGGAAGAAAAGAAAAAATCAGATTACTGGAAGACTCTGGCAGAATGGTACGAAGAGAATCATTTTATTAAAGAGGCAGTGTTTTGCTTTGAAAAATTAGATGACAGAGAGTTATATCGAAACTGCATTGAGAGAAATTATGCGCAGATTCCTTTCCTTCAGTTGAAGTATGAGAGTATTTTGGGGTGGAAGGAGCATACGCCGCAGCTGTGTTATCTGAGAGGAATGTATTATTATGTCAAAAGAGATTTTAAGGGATTAGAGCGCGAGATCCTTAGAATAGAAAAACAGGACGCGGATGACAAACATTTAAAGAAGGAAATTCTTTTAAATTTATATTACATAAAACCAGACTTTTCTCTGGATGACTGGATTGCAATGCTGGAAAATGCTGAGGAACAAAAGTATCGTCTTTACAATATCCTTGGCGGTGCACATACATATCTTTGCGGGCTGAGAGATCTGAGCGGATTATTTGCCTGTACAAGAAAAGAAGAAAACAGAAAAGCCAAAATCTGGAAATCAAAACTTGGAGATGAAGAGTGGGAATGCTATCAGCTCGCGAGGCTTGATTATTATCTTGAGACCGACAGGCAGAATGCTGTTAGAAAGGAAGATTATGAGCTCCTTTTGGAAGACAAAGGAAATATTATGATAGAAGAAACCAGTAATTTATTTGATGTGTGGAGTCATCAGTTTCAGCTCGTGCGCCTGTATCTTCTTTGTAAAATGCAGAAGCTGGAAGCGGAACCGGAGAGTGAAGAAAAGCTTAAAAAACTGGAAAAGCAATTTCTTCAAATGGAAGATGTTATCTGCAGGGAAAATGCAGAAGCAATTTTAAGTCTCTACGCACCGTGGATGAATAATCAGGAAAAGCTTACACGGTGGCTGAAATACTCAGAATTTGACATAAAAGAAAAGATAACGGAAGGAAATTATTTTAAACTTTCCTGTATGGTGAAAGGCTATCTCCTTTTAAATCAGTACGAAAAAGCCCAGAGAATCCTGCGATATCTGATTCCATATATGAGAGACTATCGCCGTCAGAGATTGCTGGCAGAGTTTTTGTTCCAGCAGGCAATGATAAACTGGGAATTCGGACGCCACGGCCAAGCGCTTCAAAATATCATCGAATCCTTCCTGATAAACGGAAATTCCAGATATGTAGATTGTTACGCAAGCTATGGAAAGAAAGGAAAAGAAGTGTTGGAGGCCTACGTAGAATGGATGAAATCCAACTCACCGGAAGGCTGGCACAGAAAGAAAAAGTATCAGTATGGAAATGTTCTAAGAATGCCGGTGGAAGACTACATGGAAGTAATCTTAAGGTGCGCACGCCGCGAGGCAAGAGGAAGCCAGCCGTTTTCCGAAGAATCCTCCGGCGAGAGACTTACCATGATGGAGACTATCATTCTGCAGGACATCGGACGCGGACTCTCCAACAGCGAAATCTGCGAAGAGCTGAACCTGAAACTTCCGACAGTGAAAAGCCACATTTACAGCTTGTACAAAAAACTGGGCGCAAACAGCAGAGTACAGGCAGTGAACAAAGGGAAAGAAATGGG
>JBJFCD010000066.1:0-62095 GCA_051888795.1 Lachnospiraceae bacterium
AGACCATTTGCAGTACTACCGATACAATAATCCAATACCGCTTCAGCTCTCTTTTGGGATAAATTCTGATTATATCCAAAATCACCACGACTATCAGTGTGTCCTTCAAATCGAACTTCAGCAACATTATCACGGAATTTATCTGACAATAATACTTGAGCGTATACACCCACAAACTGATCAATATACTGCTTACCCATATCCGATAATTCATAGGCATCTGTCGCAAACAAAATGCTATTGTCCATAACAATTTCGCCATTTTTTTCATTAATATTTAAATCAATATTTGCGTCCGAAAATGCTGTTTTTAAATCAGCAAGGATATTATCTCTTACCTCTACAACATCTTCCAAGGTCGATGCGTCCATATTCAATATGTCAGCGTTTACGTTATTATTTAAGCCATAATTGGCAACATCACTCAAATCATATCGAAATGATTTAAGTGTCAGACCATCAAACCTTAATGTCAGGTTTGTATCCCCAGATAGTTTTATAATCTGATCGCCTTTTGGATCATCTATAGCAACATTAATATAGTCGAGATGAAAGATGTATGTTTTATATACCAGTTTTTCAGATGTATATTCGTATACATCAAAATCCAAAAGATCATCATAGTTATCTACACCACATGTATTTCCACTTCCATCTAGCTGATAAGTATTACTTGTATCTTCTGTATAGAAAGAACAAACAAGACATTCTCCAAGAGACACTTCGTTTTCGTATGGATTAATGACTTGAACTGTCGCTTTTGCATCGCCATAAGAAACATCGATATCAATAGTTGCCCCCGAAGAAAGCGTCATATTCTTATAATCTAAAGAAGTACTTAATCCTAACTTTCCTAAATCTTCAACTTTAGTTCCTAAAATTGTGATTTGGTTTCCTAAAATAAATATTCCTTTAATATCCTTAACCATGGCATCCAAGGTAATAGGAGATGTCTTGCGAATGTATTCATTTCCATCAAAATGCCAATTTTGTCCATCAAAGCTTCCATTCTTAGAGCCATTCGGGAAAATTGGTGATAAAAATATCCACTCTTCTCCATCTTGACTATACGTTCCAATAACTTTGCCTATTTTATTTTCATAATCATTATATGCAACAAAAGTTCCATCACTATTAATATTGATTCCATCACCAATAGTTTCACACAAAAAACTTCCCACATAATTTTCACCTACTACGTTTGAAGCAGTAGAGTCACTCTCAACATTTTCAACAATTTCCTTTTCATTATCAGTGCTTACACTTTCAGCCTCATCATTTCCACATGCAACTAGCACTAATGTCACTGTCAAAATCAATAAACATCCAAATATCTTTTTCATAAGTCCCTCACATCCCTGTTTCTTCTTAATTACTTACTAATCTTTACATTAATTTTGGTTGATGCAACAATATGCGTAGGCTCATATTGGTCATAAACAATTATTGTAACATATCCCTGTTCTTGCTCAGAAAACACATCGCCAATAGTCAACGTTACCGATTTATCAATCAATTCACCCCAAGTTAAGTTCAATGACAAACCCGCACTGTAATAAGCAGTCGTGCTAAAGTGTTCTGGAATATCACCGCCAAAAGTTAACGTGATAGTATCCTCTCCATTAGAATTAAGACTTATCTTTTCGTAATCGGCAGAAACCGTTGCCCCACTATTATTATCAACATCTACTACTGTAATTTGTTGCGATACAATTTTCCCCTCGTATTTAGCAGTCAAATTACACGTTCCGACAGATTTTGCAATTAAAATTCCGTTGTTATCCACAAATGCAATATCTCTATCGTCAGAACTCCAAGTAATCGTTGATGACCCTCCATCTATTACCCATGTATCTTCTTTGAGTCTTGTGCCTATTGAATCACCTTTCAAAAGTGTCGTTGTATAACAGTGAATTGTCATATCCTCTAAATCCATTCCGTCACTATTACCTTGGGTCGTCTCAGTACTAAAATCAGTCACATTATCATTTTTATCATATTTTTCTACCAGCGTTTCAGTACTAGCAGTTGAGGTTCGCTTAGGTTGTAAATTTTTTTTATAATTTTTCAAGACCAAACTTAGTATCAACACTACGAATACTACAACCAAAACTACTATTATCCGTTTAAAAGACAATTTTTTCGATTTTTCATCTTTTCGTATAAGTGACTTTTCTTTCTTTTCTACATATTGTTTGAAATCAGCCGGAACCCTTGCTGATATCTGTAAACTTTGTATTCCGTTTTTTCCCAAATCCTCTTCTGTCAAAAATCCATCCGGATACGTCATAATCTTCTTTAATCGCATATATGTTTGACTGCCGTCATAAAAAAGAGCATGGGTAACACATTCTTTTGTACTATCATCCATACGATGCAGTCCAATATCTGTTACTTCACATTTATACAAAATAGCCCTATATGGATTTGTCACATAAAAAAACACAACATCTCCAATCTTGATTTCTTCTATTATTGGCCATGTAATAAAATTTTCTGTTTCAAAGGCCTTTTTCAGATTAAAGTATTTGTTATTACAAATAAGTATCCACGAGTTCATAATAACTCCTTACCTTTTGTTTTCTGATGCGAAAAAAAATATTATCAATAAAACTAACTATAAACATTTTGGCGGTTAATAATGAAGGCATTTACGTTCTTCATGTACATCTCTATAAGTCGCCTGCGCTAAAGAACCAATCTTCTCCCCGTTTATCCATTTTTCTTTCCGCCTCTCTTCCAGTAGTTTCCGTCTCATTTTCAGTCTGATCAGGATCCAATTCTTCAAGAATTGAATATACCTTATCCATAGAAAGACGCTTCTCCGGATCACATTCCAACATCCCTTTAATCATCATCTGTAAATGCGGTGATAATTCAGGTGCAAGCTGAAGCTGCTGATCATCTAATACTGCATCAAATGCATAATCATATTCGTCTGTATCGAATTCCGGCATCTTACCGGTCAAATACTGATGGAATAGTAGTCCTAAGGCAAAAACATCAATTTTACATGTAAGTTCTACGGAATCACCACAAATAAACTGACACGCTTCCGGAGCCAAATATACCTGATCGCCTCCAAGCTCATCCTCATCCCTCGGTGGATCATCCTCAAAAAAACTGGCATCAAAATCAATAATTTTCCCGACCAACTTTCCCTCTTCAGTTTGTTTGATAATAATATTGTTTTCTTTAATATCTGCATGAACGACATGAGCCTTATGAAGATTCATCATCTCATGGGCTATCGTTTTACACAACAAAAGTCTATTTTCAAAAGGAACCGCCTGCATTACAGCCATTGGAATTTTTTGCGCAACAATCCTTTCTGTTGCGATGTAATAATGATTATCAAAACGAAAGAACTCAAAAATTCTCACCATGTTTCCATCAGACGCATTATTCACCGCTTCATAGAGACTCCTTTTCTTAACCTCATATTCTTCGCAATCCAAAATCCGCTGTCTACGGAGATCCAATGAAATAGATTCATCTGTCGGATAAACCGGATCAAGAAATTCCTTCAAAAAGTAGTCTTTATTTTTCCTTGTTGCATAAGTCCATCTTGAAAAACCGGCATTTTTATTTTGAAAAGGTGCCAGTAATTCGTATTGATTAATAATCTCACTCATCCTTATTCCCCTTTTCTCTATCTTAAGTATCTTTCATACTCCGGCTTATAGTCTTTCCAAAGACGTTGCGTGCACTCTTCACTTCTTTCGGCATTCAATGGATTAATATAATCCTTCACCAAATAATTCAATCGTTCAGAAAATTGCATTCTTGTATTGCTAAAGTCTCCGTAATAAAAACTCATCATTCCCAAAGCCAGATCGTCGCCCGCATATTGTGCCAGACCTGTTCTAAGTGCTCTTTTAAATACTGCCGGTGTTTCATTCTCAACCAGTGATTTTAATATCACATACTCAAATTCCATCGGAGATGGGATATAACCAAAACAGCCATCTGTAGCCGCGAAAATCAGAGCTGGACTTGTTAATCGAATCGTCTTACAATTGAGCCGGTAATTTCCATCAGAAGAAAGAACATTCGTCATAGCTCCATCGCTCATCAAATTCTCCAACGCATCATCGACATCCGTATCATCTCTTGTAAGCTGTGCCAATCCATTTTCATCCAACATATATACTCTGGAATCTCCTGCCCATAAAACATGAACCAGAACTCCATCCCCATCATATTCTGCATAAGCTAATGCAAGTGTTGTCGGGAACTTCCGCACCATAGATCCCTTAATTTTTAATCTTTCTACACCATATGGTTCACAAACCTTATATGCTTTACGAATATACTCTTCTATACTTGATTTAAGCTTCTGTACATCCTTCCAGCTCTTTTTGTAATTTTTATGATACCAATCATGAATCGCTCCACTAACAGTCCTTGATGCTATATAAGCTCCCGTATGTCCCTGAAAAGTCTCATACTTTCTTGCACCCAGTCCACCGCAACCGTCAAACACACTAACTATTGCTGAGCTATTACTTTCGGCACAATAAAAGCTATCTTCTCCGAAGTTTTCCCTTGCTGGTTTACTAATCACCTGAACAACATCCAGACACTCTCTAAATTGTTGTTTCTGCATACCTATCATAAGATCCGTCCTTTAAATAGAATTACAAATCGCATCTAAAATTTCAGTGTATTCAACCTTTGATAATCCAGTATCATTATCATCCGAAATTGCATGAATAACATTATTCCAGTTATCGCGGATAATACTCCAGCCCGGTTTATCCGGTGCAAAGATTAACAAACGCTTTGCATTCTCATCCATCAAGCCAGGATTTCTCTTACTTCCCCACCATTCAGTCAATTCATTGAAATCCTTTGGCATTCCCTTCGGATAATTAGGTACTTTCTTTCCAAATCCAATATCATGTGTTCCTTCGTCTGACCACACAACAATTACATGTCTTTTCTTTGCTGATCCATTACTCCAGTCAGACTTCATAGCATAAGCCAGCGCTTCCAATCCATCTTCCGGATCATCTCCACCTCCATCTGGGATGATACTCTTTACACATGCTTCGAAATCTTCCGCCATATCCGGCAACTTAAAAAAGTTTGTAACCATCATAGCCTTATCCTTATCATAATAATAATCCCGGAATGCTACAACACGAATTCTAAGCTGACTAACTTTCTTACTTTTTTCATTCATAACATTTTGAAAATCCTGATAAAAATTCAGTGCATTTTCTTTTACCTTATCCAAAATCGGATCCATACTCATTGTGGCATCGATACAAAATACCAAATCCACCTCATAAGTCATCTTATTCCTATAATTACTTCCCATATATTGTACTCCTTTTATAAATCTCCAGCCTTCCAAATCAGACCTTTTTCTTTTACTTCTTTTTCCATCTCTTCTGCAACTTTATTTTTGCGTCTAATGACTGCAGCAATCGATACCATAATCGCTATCGGAGAAATAATTGGTGCAATTCCTAATCTTAATCCTCCTGAATAATACTGTCCAAATCCAACAACACAAATAATAGCCGTAATGGAAGGAATTAATATTCCAACCAAACCAATAATAGTGAGAATAAAATTCTTTGTATTTGGGCGCTGTGCCTTTAATGTTATCAGCCCTAATATTGCACAAATAAGTGCTACAACAGCAATAATGGCCAAGGCAACAACTGTCCCTGTTGTAATATTCCAGATAACTGGCCCTGTATATCCTTCAATTACAAAAAACGTAAAATCTTCACTGCCACTTATTAGATCGATAATATTAAAAGTAAATCCATAACTTTCAAATATTGGCAAAAACAATGATAATAAACTAATTACTATACATCCAATTGCAAGATAGAACCATCCTTTTGTTTGGGTTACCTTTTTATTCATCTGTTACACCTTCTACTCTAAAATAATAATTTGACATTCAAGTAATTATAAATTACCATCCGAAATGCCATTCTCTTCATTATCAAGTAAATTATTGTCATCTAGACTATTGTCTTCTTCCGTAGCCTCATCCTCATCTGGACTATTGTCTTCTTCCGTAGCCTCATCCTCAACACTTTCATCTGGCTCTGGAACCGTTTCTTTATCTAACTGTTCCTTGACTTCATCATATTGGCTACTAATCTCATCATACTTTGCATTCAGATTCTGATACTCTTGATCCAATATTCCATATTTCGCTTGAATTCCCTTATATTTCTTTGATACCATAGACACTCGTACTGACTGTACTAAACATATGACCAGAAGCATGATTGCCATACAGACCACCAGTTTTAAGAGAAGCTTATATTTTTTCTTTAACTTAGAGTCCCTTTTAATTGTAGCAACCAACTCTTCATAAGTTCTCTCAGGTGCTTTCTCTTTTGTTCTTCTCTCCACAATATGTAACTTTGACTCCTTAACTTCTTCAGTATTGGATATCTCCTGACTGGTGACTTCAGACTGTTCTGCCCTAAAATCAGTAATGCTTTTTTCTTCTTCCCCAACCAACCCCCAAAATCCACCGCTATATTCGATTCCAGTCACTTCCATGCCACAATCTGAGCATTTTTTCTCGCCTGCGTTAATTTTGCATCCGCATTTTTTACAATACATTTGCTGTTCCTCCTTATTTTACATGATGACATACACAGCATTTCTTCCTTGATAAAGGATTTTCTGTTTCACAACTTGGACAAACCCATATAAATGAATCTTCTTTACTTATAAGAATTGTTGTAATAGTATGATCATTATCCGTTTTCGTAATTGGTTCTCCACTTTTGAATTCATCACTGAAATGTATTGTGGAAGCAGGTGTTTTATCTAATTCGACTTTGTTATCTGATACTTCACCTACCGAATTGCCACTTTTATCTTTTCCTTTTTTCATAATTATAACAACAGCGACTATAGCCACTACTGCCATCAGTATAATCAGAATCATATTCCCTCTCTCCGTTCCTATAATCCTTACAAATCTCCTGCCGATGTAAAGAAATCATTCATTGTTTTCTTTAATGATGCATCATCATTTCGACAAGTTTGTAAGTTATTATCATCATTTGCATTCGTCTCTTTCGAGATAGTCACTATATCATTTTCACCACAAGATTCACCATCTTCTCCTAAAATTTCTCCATAGGAATCCTGCAATGCATTTGCCGCCTTCATTAAATAATATGAAATTTGTTTTTTCGCTATTATTGCTGTCTGAGCAGAGCTACACCTAGACAATGCTTTATGCATATCCTCAGCACTTTTATATCTCTTCTCCGGATTATAAGCACAAGCTTTTAGAATAATTGATGACATCATTGAAGATGCATACGCCGGCTTAGGTAAAGTCTCCGTGTGTAGTCTCTTTTGATTAGCTTCTTCAGATATTTCTGACGTAATAATTTGTGGCGGTAGTGGTTGGAAAGGACCTCGTCCTCTATTTAGAAGGCGATATAAGATAAGTCCTAATGAATAAATATCTATTGTAAAATCGTATCCTTGTCCTTTATAGACTTCCGGCGCCATATAATCATAAGTTCCTTGAGGTGTTGACCTTTCCGATTTCAATTTTGCATACTTAGCCAAACTAAAATCTCCTAACTTATAATCGCCAAAATCGGATACAAATATATTCCCTGGTTTAATATCTCTATGTATAATATTTTCCTTTTCGCACAATATAAGTGCATTACAGATGTCCATTCCTAATCTACAAACTTCTTTTTCAGTTATAACATGTGTTTCCAGATAGTCTGGCAACGACGTTAACAATTCCATTCGAATCAGGACATCCCATCCCAATCCATTATTATGTGGAACAATCTTATGATCTTCATAAGATACAATATTGGTATTCCCTTTCAGTCGCTCCATCACTGCAAACTCTTTTGAAACATCCACTGCTGCACAATGGTAATATTCAGATATCTGATCATCCGTCATATTTTCATTGTGCATTATTTCAATTTCATGTTTACTGTGAGGGAATGATATCACCTTTAACGCTGAATAATATGTTCCACCTATATCCTGACGCTTCATCTTATAAACAGTTCCATAAGCACCCGCGCCAATATCACATACAATTTCCCATTCAGGCCATAGTTCACGTTTCCATCCCATATTCCACCCTAATTGCAGAAAGCAGTGAGATACCCCATTGCTTTCTGCTTTTACATTTTTACCCATTAAGAAAATAATTTTGTAGCAAAATTTCTCATCTTTTCAACTTCAAGTTCACTTTTCTTTGTTACTAAAGTAATGTTTTCCTTAAAGTTCTGAAGAGAATTTCTTGTTCTTTCAAAACTATGCAAAAGTTCTCGAGTATTATTCATAGTTCTTGAGATTACCTGCACATTAATAACCATTGAACCATTCTTCAAAACATTCAGCTGTTCTTCAATTATCTTCAAGCACTTTTCCTGCTCTTGTATTTCCTCAACTTTCGTATTAATCCAATTCTCGTCAAATATAAATTTTGATGTCATTGTTATTCCTATGAATTGCTTTTAAACATTGATGTAGCTTTTGCAGCAGCCTCTTCTACATCAGCCTCCATCTTTGTTGTTGTTGTATCCATTTTTTCAACATACTGCTGAATTTTCTGAATTTGATTTTTAACTCGTTCAATTTGATTCTCAGTTTCTCTCAAATTTTTATCTACCCATCCAGTCAAAAGACCACCTACCGTTCCAATAAAGGACTTCTCTAAAATGGCTTTTGAATCTGTCAAAGAATTATGCACTTCCATCAACTTGTTTAAATTACCCTGTAATTCACCCAGTGCATTTTGATAGTCAGCTTTAGAAACTTTTAAAACTAAATCTGCCATATTTTCCTCCTAATTACTGTTTATACATTCGAAGAGCCAAGATCTTGTGCAGACTCTTCGTCCTGCGCAATGTATTCGTCATATTTTTCCTGTGCTTTATCTTTTACCTGATTACAAGAATCTTTCAGATTATTGATATCTTCTCTCAGCTTATTTACAACATCATTCAATGTATCGACAAAAGCTCCATTAGAAGCATCATTTAACTTATACATAATCTCTTCAAAGGCCTTTTCCAAGCCGACTAAAAGAACTACAGCATCAGAAATCGACTTAAGTGCACCAAAAATCACGCCTAATTCCACAGCATCTTCCTCCTTTCTAAAATCATTTATCATAAAATGAGTTCCACATACCTAATATACGGTATTTGAATATTCTCAAATTATAATCTGTTTTTTCATTTCACCTAATTGGTTATAAATAATTTCCAATTTTATCAATTGTTTTTTTCTTATCTCGATAAAAGCCTCATATGTTTTTCCTATAGGTCGAGACGCAGTAAGTTCTTGTTCAATATCGTGAATCAGCTTCTTGCATTCTCTAAGGCACATTTCAATCCGTTCCAATTCATTCATTATCTTCACCTAACAAAACATCAGTTTGTCTCCATTTTTAATACAATACTCTGCTAATGTGTTTTTATCAGAAAGAACTATTCCCATATCAATGTCACATAAAATTTCCGCATTTGAAGAATAATATTCATTTAAACTAATTTGTTCCAGTCCTTTTCTAATAAGATCTACAATTTCATGTACCTGCAGATGTAATGGAAGATAAACATCATAAGTTTCAGAGATTGATGGAATATATAGGCTTACCAATACTCGATCCATAATTATCCCCCTAGTCAATTATTAGCATTTCATCTTCATCAATTTTTTCCCTTTCAAGTTCACCACACGGCATAAGCAAACTATAAATTTTACTATTATAGCTCAGTAATGCTTTATTATAATTTTCTTTTCCGCATGAATTTGTAATCTCTCGCCATTCTACCGGCAACGGAAAAATTCTCTGCGAACTAAACTGTCCACCAAAAAGCATACCAAAACGCTCTGAATTATAGCTTTCTAGAAGCTTAAAAATATAATTTGAACGTTTTTTCTCTTCCTCATTGTTATTAGCTTCATCATAATTTTTATAAGCCAGATCACTTAAATGGATATCATCATTTGGATAAAAACACGATAGAAAATAAATATTATATCCTCTACACAATTCAAAATACGTAGAGAACATTCCACTCAGTTCACCATTTACATTCATACAAAATTCTTCAAAAGACTCAAACACAACAAATATCGGCTTTGTATTTGTCCTCATGTCTTGACGCCATACTTTTATTGCTTCGGGCTTTCTCCAATCGGACAATCCATGTTCTATACATGACTCTTCTTGATACTTATTTCTAGCTTGAATTTCACACATCATAAAATCATTTAACTGAATTAATCCATCTAAAGTCGATTCAAAATATTCATCCTCATCAACAAGTTTCTTTCTTATTTCAATATCTTCAAGTAAACTTCCTTTTGATTTTCTGACAAACCGAATTTGTCCATTCTCTCGATGAATCGCATCTATAAAATTTTTTATTATGTACTTCTTTCCTTCTGAATTTCCGAAGTATAGAGACATACAAAACAACTGCTGAAGTGGAATGGCAATTCTATCTCCATTTCTCAAATCATACCCCAGTGGAATCCTTCCCAAGTTAAACTCTTTCATGAAATCTATATACGAGATTGAATCATTGACTTTCGGAATTTTTTTTGCCGGTTTATAATCCATTAAAGATGTTGCAATAACATCTGCACATCTTCTTAATTGTTCTTTATTACCATCCTCCTTTTTCGCTCCAACAAGAGCTATTTGCATTTCAAGACATTCTTTGTCTATTTCACAGATTCCTCTTCCTGGTTTTTCAGAAATATTCAAAGTACATCTAACCCCTAAAATTTCTCCATATGCAAATCGATCTTTTGCCCTTAATGCAAATCTTTTTTCAGCCTCTTGTCTTATTTTTGCTGGACATTCGTTGAAATGGTTTGCTGTGATTATAAATCGAATTCCATAATTAAGTCCTTCTCTCATAAGTCTTGCAATTTCTGTTGACAAATCTATATTGCTTTTCATAGAGGATATACCCGCATAACCATCAATTGCGACTATTATTAACGGTAATTTCTGTGTCTCTAATATCTGTTGAAAATTCGAACTATCTGTTTCTTTAAATATCCTTTTCCTTTCCTCTAATATGTCATTAATCAGATAAAGCAATTTATTAATATCATTTTCAACATCACCGCTAATAATACCACCACAATGCGGAAATGCTGAAAATGGCGATAAGCGATTTCCATTAGTTTCTATCGCATAATAATGTATGTCATTTGGCGTTAACAAAACCGATACCGCATAGAACAATGTCTGGATAAAATTTGTCTTTCCGCTTCCAGCTTCGCCAACAATCAACATACTTTTGTAATCATCTATCTGGATAATTAAAGTTTCCTGTTTTTGTTCTTTAGGAATATCAATTTTTCCAATGGGAATATCATACTTGTTCATCTTTTGACTTCTAAGCAAATCATCTACATATATCTCATTTTCCAAAGGTTCTTTCCACAGTTGTCTTGGCCTTATTCCTTCTCGTTTTGCCAAGTCAGATAAAAACATAACAGTCTCTGTCAATTGAGACTTTCCAGACAAATTACCTTTAAGTTCTTTTTTTACAACATATGATGATTGGCCTAAAGAATCCAAAAAATGAACATCGTTATCTTTTCTACTTATTACCTCCTCTTGTGGGTCATATTGCGCGCCAGACCACGCTGATTGCCCAAGTGCAAAATATTCATTATATCCAACCTGTAAATAAAAGCGTCCTGTATCCTTTAATTCTGCTCCGTCTGGTCGTTTCAGCATATCCATACTATCAAATCTATCTTGAACCTTTAAGCAAACTCTAAACTTTGTATTACTTAATATCTGATCGTTTACAATACCTGCCGGTTTTTGAGTAGCGAGAATTAAATGTACACCCAAACTACGTCCAATTCTTGCTGTGCTAATCAACTTCTCCATAAACTCAGGTTCTTGTTGTTTCAATTCAGCAAACTCATCAGCGATAATAAACAAATGAGGCAATGGTTCTTCAACCTTTCCCATCCTATATAATGATTGATAGCCATAAATATCTATGCTACTTTCACCAGTTTTTCCTTTTATTTCATTAAAAATTCTCTGGCGACGCATATTTTCACTCTGTATTGATGTAAGTGATCTCTGAATGGCTACACCATCCAAGTTCGTAATCGTACCAACTAAATGTGGCAAATGAATTCCTCTTTCTTTATCTTCAAAAGCTCTAGCCAATCCACCACCCTTATAATCAATTAATAAAAAAGCCACTTCATCCGGATGGTAGTTAATAGCCATCGATAAGATATATGTAATGATAAACTCACTCTTTCCAGATCCGGTCATTCCGGCAATCAATCCATGTGGACCATGAAATTTTTCATGCAAATCCAACTCAAAATGAGTACCATCCGTTCCTACTCCAACGGGAGCAGCTAACGATTTTACCGGATTGTGATTTTTCCACCTTTGTAATGGATTGAGATATTCTATTTTCCCAACACCAAACATTTCTAAAAAAGTAATTGTTTTTGGTAATGTATAAGCTTCTGTAACAACCTTAAGATTTGTATTAGCTAGTTGTTTCATACTAACCGAAGCTGCTACTTCATCATAACGATCCATTTTAAATGAAAGATCTTCTCTATCTAATTCTTTAAGATGAATCACGGAATTCCCACCATTGGAATTTAATTGAAAAATTTTAAAGCATTCTTTTGGCAAATCATCGAATGCTGTCACAACAGTAACACCTGTATTCTTTTCTGCCTGCATAACATCCTTCAAAACTTCCATGCTATCAAATAACTTTTTATCCAACGCAAACACCATATAATATGGTCTCTTCTTTAAAATTTCGTTCAATGGCATGGTCCGAGTCTTTTCCAATTCATCATCCAGTTCTTTTTTCAAACGTTCACTAATTTGTAGTGCTTCAACGGTATTAGTTGCAATATAGCGAAACGACTTCTGATTGTCCCAACTGTGCGGCAAATATTTTATAAAAGCCAATTTTTCTAGAGCATCTTCATTAATTAAAAAAATAGTTTTAACTTCATCGTAACTATGTGATATGACCACTTGCATTATTAACCTTTTCACGAATGAAAGCGTTAATTTTTTCGATCCTACTATTCCACAAACAAAATTATCAACAAACGAATTCATAATAGGAACATTTCTCAGGTAGACTTTATTATTTACCAGCTCATACATTTTATTCTCTAATGGATCTTCGTCTAATGCAAATCTTTCTTCCTGAAAACTGAATTTTGCAAATAATGGCATGCTTCCTTCGCCTAATCGAATATTTAAAAAATCATCATCGTTCTTTCTTCTTTCCCATAAACGATTTCCATTAGAAGTAAAAGTCAAAACCTGCTCTAAATTCGGATAATTATAATTTAGTATCTGTTCCTCACTTATCCTTTCCTCATCAATCTCTTTTTCTTTTAAATTTAAATATGCAGAATATTTCTCTACTCTTCTATTTTCATATTCCTTCTTTTGCTTGTCAGTATATTTAGACGTCAAAACCGGGAATAATACAGAACTTAACATCATGGTGTAATGTCCCATCATCATAGAACTAGCACCCATAACCATTGAACCGCCCATTCTTAACATTAATGGTATTTTGTCACCATTTAGCTGCATTGGTGGAGATTCAACTTTGATTTCCTTCTCAATGAAAGGCATTCGCCTTCGTGGAAGTCGATTAAACAATTCATTTTTAGCTTCATTTGATGTAAGATTTTCAAAATAGCTTATTTCATTTGCAACTCCAATCTTTGACAATTTATTCAGTTTTATCCTAACATGTTCATTCTCATCATTTATTGATATGAATCCAATTCCAATAATAAGTTTCAGACCCATAATATAAACTATATCTCCAACTGCCAGTTTCGAACTTCTCGTACGCTTGCCATTCACAAGAACATCCCTAGCCTGACCTTTCACAAAAATCTCCCATTGATTATTTAAAAATGTTAGTTCTGCATGTTCAGAATTAACAAAATTGCTCTTATAAATAATATCGCAATTGTCAGAACTTCCTACACTAATACTTTTGTCCAACACTCTATAATTACGACTTACAAAAGACTTTTTTGTTACGTATTCAGTTGTGACAATACACTCCTCACCACAGTTCTTAATCGTAATTAACTGTTGATCCAACATCTCTACGTAAGAAACATATTTATCCTCCCCTTCAACCAAATAAACCGGCCGAACACTATATAAAAACCATTTTCTTTTATATGGTTGAATATATAAAGATTCTCTTATTTTCAGATTATTTCCCTTTTCAAAGTTGTACTTACCTTCTGGGATCATTGGCAATACAAGTTGACTCATTGTTCCAAATTCTGGAATCAAAGATACCAAAACGAATTCCGGATTTTTGACAGTAACATTTTTGTTCTCTGCTGAACTCCGATTTTCTTTTTTTTCATAATTATTTGTACTTAAGTCTTGATCAACAAACCAATATTTATCTGCCGACATTGCGATACCTTCTTATCTTCAAATTAACAAATATTCCTTTTTACACAAAAATATGTGTTTACAACATAACAAAGACACAAAAAACATAAAATAATTGTTACTGTTCACACGTCTGCCAGCTGACGCTGGCTTTTGTGCAAAACGTCGAAAAATAATTTTTTCTGCTTCGCACATTCTAGCTTCTTTGTGGATAACTTTTATCTCTACTCTTATCCGCTTTCTTTCATACGTTCTTTCCTATTCCTATATAAACGCAGTATTTAATGATTTATCGCTTTTTTTCACCCAGTTATACACACTCACTTTTTTTTAATTTGCCACTTCTTCACAGTCATTTTGCCAGTATTCTTTTTGTCACCATTCGCGTTTTTTCGTGAAATCGTTTATAATAATACTATAAATCCAAGGTAGGTTTTCATCATGAATCATACATTACAGACTCTTCTGGACGAATCCGAAAAAACGATTGCTCTCCAGAGCGAGATCATCAATAATCAGAAACTTCAGATTTCAAATCTGAACGAAGCCAACCAGTTACTCAAAAAAGAAAACCGGGAACTGACACAAATGTATCACGACTTATCCGCTGATTACGATGAAGTCGTATCCATGTGCAAAGAACAGCAGACTATACTTAACCAGTTCCTTGATCCGTCTGAGTAGTCTTATATCAGGAGGCGCGCAATGACTTTAAAGGAAGCTTATGAAATCCAGCGAAAAGAACTGATCGCATTGCGCCGTGAAAATGCCCGTCTTAAAGAGGATACTTACACAGATGCCGAAAAACTGGAACATGAAAAAATCACCTGTCATCTCCGTTTTGAAAATCAATCACTGGCTAAGGACAAGGAACGATACCATCACCTCTGGCGTGACGCTTTAACACGACCTGATCATCTGATCGAGGATCTCATTAAAATCGATGCCCTTGAAAAAGAGATCCGTGCTCTTAAATACGCTAATGAACATCTTTCTGATCAGCTTCAGGAAGCACAGGATGTTATTGCTAAACTCAAAGCTCAGATGAACCGCGATCATGAGAATTCTTCTCTGCCTTCTTCCGTAAAACCTTTCCACATCAAGGTATTAAAGGTTCACCTGCTGACAACTACATGCAGATTCTCATCCATGATCATGATCTTACTTTTTATAACTATGGCGGAGACCATCAGGAATGCCTTGTTCACATTCAACGTTATCTTCAGGATGCCATCGATAATGAGCCTGATCTTACCTGGCATAAGCAGCTGAAATTTCTTTTTTCAGAGATCATTCATGAAGCCAAGCAGGACAGATGTTTTTCTCCGGATCGTATTCTTCAGATTGAAAAAAAATACGATGCAATCGTTCAGACTGCCAGAGAAGAATACAAGGAGCATCCGCTAAACAAATATTTCCCGGATGGTTTCAATCTTTTGGAAAGGATGGCTGCATACAAGAAAAACCATCTGCTCTTCCTTTCTCATCCTGAAATCGAATACACCAACAACAGAGCAGAACGCGGACTCCGAAAATTCAAAAGAAAACTGAAACAGGCAGTCTCTTTCAGATGCAACCACAGTATCAAAGATCTGTGTAACTGCTTAAGCATCATTGAAACCAGACGACAACAGAGTGCTAACCTCTTCCTCATCACACAGGAAGCATTTCCCTGATCATTGATATGAAACAACCCCACCCTCGCTCATTCACGAACGCGGGCTGGGGTTTTGCTTATTTTTCTGGCGGACGTGTGAACAGTAACAAATAATTATCTATTTTATTACCACTACTTGTAATATTACAGCTCATTTTTTTCTTTACTATTTTAATGCTTTGTTTCATAAAGTAGACTTTTAGAAACGAATGAATTATAATTATAATAGTTTGTCGTAGAAGATATTCTGTATAAAAAGAAGGCATTTTTCGCTGTATCTTGTTGTCTACTATTTGTTACAATTGTCACTTTTTTTGACACTCTTTTCACGACATCTTCGATAAAAGGTAGAGTGACTAATGTGTAATTCTTCTGCTGCTTTTCTTGTGGAAATTTTTCCCTCTCCCCACATTTTATAATATTTTTCAAAGTCTTCTGGCATCTCACTCTGAATACGTCCGAATTTTACTCCTCTGGCTTTTGCTGCTGCAATCCCTTCCGCTTGTCTTTGTTTGATAAATGAACGTTCTGTTTCTGCTACATAAGCCAATATTTGCAATACTAAATCAGAAATAAATACACCGGTCAAGTTTTCATGCATAGAATTTGTATTTAAAAGCGGCATATCTAATACCTCAATATCCGCTCCTATTTCTTTAGTTATCTTTCTCCATTGTTCCAATATTTCTCCATAATTTCTTCCCAACCTATCAATACTTTTAACAACTAATAAGTCACCTCTTTTCAAACGTTTAAGCAATTTTAAATATTGTGGTCGTTTAAAATCTTTTCCCGACATTTTGTCAACAAAAATATTTTTCTCAATAACATTGCAGCTTTTTAATGCCAGAAATTGTCTGTCTGGATTTTGATCCTTTGTCGAAACTCTAATATACCCATACTTCTTCATTGTTTGCCTCCTTCTATATACACAAATCTAATTGCATATTTTAAGACAGGCAACAAGTACTCCTTCTTTTATTACTATTTATATAATATCAAGATTTCAAAAAGGATTTTTTTAGGCAGGTGGCATAATGGACACATCGGATATGTTGATACAATCTATCCCGCTTGTAACTGTTTAATACCTAAATACATTTTCAAAAAAATATTCACTCTCCTGGCACCAATAGGAATACAAAAAAATACTGCCAGAATATTTCTTCTGACAGTAAAAGAATATTTTGTGGATTGCCGTTTCGATCGAGCCTGTGAAAAAAGGACCTGTTGACAAACCCTCTTTTTCAGCGATCCATACGCATCTTATTATTGTTTCTCAAGTGATACTTCAAGTACTCCATCACCATCAACCACAACGTCATCTCCGAATAACGCCTGTGCATCACAAGCGCGCACACGGTCAATTTTGCAATTTTCAATATCTGGATTACCATCTTCGTCACAATATGTCTCTAAGATTTCATACTGTCCCTCTACTATAATCACGTTATCCTCTTTCATCTCTGCTTCAAACTTCTGTCCCTCATACTCCACAGATACTTTTCCACCATCGTGAACTATTATAAGTTCACCACACACCTCATCTGCCGAATGGACATAGGTTCCTTCAATTAAGGAGTTTCTGCCACAACCTGTTACTCCCAGAACGATTATAAACACCAATGCACTCAATAAAACTAAAACCTTATTTTTCATAGTTCCTCTCCTTTCAAGCTCTTTAGCCATTTCACGTATCCCTGTTCATGAACTTCCAATCATGATATGATAAATCTTAAGGGAATAGTAAAAGTATTCATGATATAAACAAATTATTATTATCTTTCCTTTAAGTAATGATGAATAATTACTAATAATATAATTTTGCCGAACCAAATGCCACCTGATAATAAACACTATCGCTTTTATGATGGATTTTCAATTCATAAACACCATTCACTGGTATTGTATACCTTACTGGGCTTTTAATCTTATCTATTGATATAGTTTTCAATACTTCACCATCACCATAAATAGTAATTTTATGAGGCTTTCCCTGATCACACCAATCATCGACTTCTCCCAAAGTAAACTCTAATGTTTTATATTTTCCCATTATATTAAAACTTACATGAGATGCCCCACTACCCTAACTCTCTCCACCATGCATAATAAAAGAATTATAATAATCAGTACCTCCCATTTCTATAGTATCTTCGTTTTTATATGACTCATACCCCCATTTGTTATTGGCGTATATGTTGTTACAAGATAATCATATTGCGAAAGCTTAATCCTTTTTGCACTGGAATACTTCCCATATTTCTTCTTTCCGCCTTTCACCTTATAAGCACGAATCTTGTAACTATAACTATTACCTATTTGAACTTTTGTATCTTTGTAACTTGTTTGAGTGGTTGTCTTAATCTTTTTAAAACTTCCACTATTTGTTTTACGATATATAACATATTTTTTAGCACCAGAAGCTTTTTTCCATTTTATTGTCACTTCCACACCGGCACTCCTTTTAACGCTTACTCCGGTAACTTTTCCAACACTGCTTTTTGATGCCGCATTCGCATCCATTGGAACTGCCCCCTCACCACCACATCCTTATTCACCCCCTCCTTCTACTCAATATCCGGCAGTTCTGGATTTCCAATCCCTCTCTCTGAAGTCCATTTACATTTTTCCAAATTCACACTGTAATCATCCACACAAGAGCAATCCCCTAAAATTCCTCCCATATTTACTTTCCATCTTTTCTCTACAACTTTCTGAAATTCATCCTTGGAAATCCCGTCTCCTTTTATAGGCTCCTGATAACTCAGTTTCCCTGAATTTTCACAATTATTTATGTTTACCAGCGCATCTTTCACATTAATTTTCTCCGCTGTTGGATAATCAGCGTCAACAGACAGTAACAACGGCTCTCCGATACGTCCTACAATTCCTCCTCCTGTTACAGACAGCGTATATATTTCTGTATCTTTTTCATTTCCGTTCTCATCTTCCGATTTCAAATCCTCTTTGTCAATCTTCCAAACTTCTGTGAACGTAATATCTCCTGTATTCTCACAACCGCTAATATCTGTCTTTGTTTCCATAAAACCATCCACTGCAAGAATGCCTCCCATAAATCCATTAATAGTTGATGAAGACAAATCTCCACTATTCCTA
This sequence comes from Lachnospiraceae bacterium, assembly GCA_051888795.1. Lineage (GTDB taxonomy): Bacteria > Bacillota > Clostridia > Lachnospirales > Lachnospiraceae > MD308. The sequence continues at coordinate 19,236 of JBJFCD010000066.1, forward strand.
CAGTTTTTTATTGTAAAGGATGTATTTACATTTTCCTTTGATTTGTAAAACGTAGTAAAACACACAACTCCTCCTACATGTTGGTTTGAGGTAATACAACCTGTATTAATGCAATTTTCAATATTTAATCTCCATTCATCTCCAAGATTATCCACATATCCCAAAACACCGGCTGCATATTGCCCATCTGAAGTAATCGTTCCATTGTTTTCATTGTTCAAAATGAATACTTCTCCCTTCATTATTGACAACTGATAAATAATACCGGCAGTTTCTTTACCTTGAAGTTCTGCTTCATTTATACATCCAGAAATTGTAATTTTATTTGCCTGACAGTTTACATCTCCTATAATTCCACCATAATGATAATCTTTTACCGATACGCTCCCTTCGTTGGTACAATTTACCACTGAAACTTCATATCTTGAATCAGAAAGAAATACTACTCCTGCAATTCCTCCTGTAGTCCCGCCATTAGAAATTACCATTCCCTGATTGATACAGCCACTGAGTTTTGCATCGTCACTTTTTGCCGCCACGCCAAAAACACCTGTAATTCCGCCTATCCTCATATAACCATTTGTATCCGCCTCATTACCTTCTACGGTTCCTTTATTGACGCAATCTGTAATTTTTCCTTCACCCGATCCAACAATTCCACCCACAGCAGATGCTGGGCACTTGCCTTCTATCGCAGAGATCGTTCCTCTATTCACACACTCAATAATTCCAGATAATTCTTCCTTTTCCTCTTCATTTGTTGCCATAGCATTGGCATTTCCAGCAATCCCACCAATTGCTGCCCATCCATACGTATCTCCAATATTCTTTACTGCCTGTACACTTCCGCTGAACTCGCAACCGGAGATTGTTCCAGATGTCACCCCTGCGATTCCTCCATAATTTCCGTCATATGCAATAACTATTCCATCCACCCGACAGTCAAGAATCTTCCCACCAGCTACATCTCCTGCTATCATTCCCACATTCGCCGAATATCCGGAAACCTCTACATATGCATCTTTTATAGTCAGATTTTTCACAGTTCCATAAAGCAAAGCAAACAAACCATAATCGATATCAGACGCTTCCTTTGACTGAAGATCTTCGTTCAGATACAGCCCACTGATCGTATGATTATTTCCATCAAAAACACCCGAAAAATGGTTTTCCTTACCAATCGATTTCCAGTCATATTTCGGACGATTTTCACTCCAGTTCTTATAATCCGAAGTATCATTAAGACTGATATCTTCTGTCAAAATATAGTATTTATCTCGGTAATCATAAGCTTTGTCATTCTCATCTCCCAATAGATCTGCCAGATACTGTAGTTCCTCAGCAGTGCTGATTTCATATGGATATTTCTCGCTTCCGTCACCACCAGCAAATTCTTCCGCCGCTGTTCGATATACTGGCTCCCCAAGCTCACGATGCACATACTCATAGGATTCTTTTGTTGTATCTTGATCTGCTGCCGTTTTCTTATTTTCTGTAGAAGAGCATCCTGTCATTGTTAACACAATACTGACAACCAATGCCACGTTTAGTATTATCTTTTTCAACTTCTTACTCATCTCCTCCGTTTTTCATCTTCCTTCTTCTTGTTATTATTTTCTGTGACTTTTACCTCACAATTCTTTATAAAACCTAGGATTTTTCATTAATCAAAGCGGTTTACACAAAATAATTGCAGACTGATAAAAAAATCAATATTCTTCAAAAAAAGCATCTGGCTCTACCCAATCATAACCATAAACAAGATAACTACAGCTCTCAAGATCATATTCATCCGAATCCCAAAAAAGATATCCTTTAAACTTACTTTCATCACCTGAATTAAATTCTACTTCCATGTCAAAAGCATCACCCGCAACACAGCGTGCAAATGCACACTCTTCACCTGAGGGTGCATATACACTGACACCAATTGAAAAATCTTTAAAGTTAACATCTGTATTATTTTTCAAAACAGTTGTTATCATATCCTCTCCATCTTCAGTCAAGCTTGAAAACTGAAGATCCGACTTATTATCATTAAAAGCAGTCATAACCTGAAAATACTTATCTGAATATCCACTATCAATACCATAATTGTTTTGAAGCTTTCCGCATATCTCCACTCGTTTATCTAATGCTTCATATGCTCTTTTATCTATATCATAACCACAGTTGGCACCATTCGAATACCAATCTGCCAATACTGATATTGAATCAATATATTCAAAAGCAATGCCCGCCAAAGATTCATCTTTAAAATTGCAATCCTTATATTTTTCTAAAACTGATAAATAATCTCTCATTGTTTGAGGATATTCATTTGACCAATAATCTTCAGAAATCTCCCTTGCATCAACAGCATTATTATCACTATTGGTAAGGCTATTCATTTCATCATTGATTTCTTCATTACGATTTTTTTGCGATAACTCATTCTCTTCAACAATAGAAAGAAACTCTTCATCAACAAATTCTTCCATATCAGTCACTGAAGAATCACTGATATTACCAAAATCATTTTGACTATTAGACTCGTGTCCAGAATCATCATCATTTGAAACGCAACCGCTCAAAACAGTGATTATAACCATCATTATACTAATTAAAAATATTACAAGTTTTTTTGATTTAGAGTTTTTCAACGTTTTATCTTCCTTCCTGTCCACTTGGCACAACTATCTCATTATTTTCAAATCCGTATGCTGCTTTGTCCTTTCAGTAAAACTTTTCCTGTCGGTTAATTATATTTTCCCACTTCCATTCATATAAACAGGAAGTATATTATTTAATGAAATTTTCTCATCCCATACATCATTGCTGTCCCTGGTTTCATAACCATCGTCATCTTCATTCCAAACCTGATCATCAAAAGTAATACCTCCATATTCTGTAATATAAAGTAATCAAACAGAACACTTTTCATGCCATTATCAATCGACAGGATAATTATCCGCCAAATAATACGACGGCACATCATATCCGAGCTGTTGCAGCATACGAGCATATTTTGGATTTTGTAATCGCATTTTTGATTCTTCTTCTTCTTTTTTAAGAGAAATCATCCTTTTTTTATGTCCCACCATTTCGCTAATTATCAATGATAAAGAAAATACAAAAACTATCATTGACGTCAAAACTCCTTCGTCACCATTCATAAAAAGCACCAGAGAAGTGATGAGTGATATTATCATCGGTATACCTCCACTCACAAGCGTTTGGGGACTGACATACATTTCATCAACATGACGTACACCTTGAACAGCAATCTCGCGATAATTTTTATCCACAAATAATTGTCCACACTTTTCACATCTTTTTATTGGACTTCCATATACGGTCTGATTATCCTTTGAAGGTACAAAAGCATAATGTCTGCTTTCATACACAAACCCACAATTTGGACATTTCTTTGAAATATGTGTTGACATTTTAATATTCCCTCCTCAAATTATTAATGTAAATCAATATGAAACAAAAAATATAATAATGACACTCACAACAATACTTCTTTTTATTATTGGACTATCATATTTTAAAAAATGCTTTTTCATCTTCTTTGCTCTCTATACAAAACATCTTCTAATTGTACTTATTTGATTATTTTATTTTCACAGATTTTACAGCGCTCCAACTACCATATACCTTTTTGCCTCCAACTTTATTGTAAGATCTCACTCTGACGTAATATTTTGTTTTACTACTCAGTCCTTTTTTCGAGTAAGATGTACTGTTGGTTATGCTTTTCTTATAAACCTTGCTCCCTTTGAAATTCTTTTTCTTGCAGTATTGAACCTCATATCCACTACAAGTCGATTTCTTCCAGGTTACTTTCAGCGTTTTCTTTCCTGTAGATTTTACTTTTACATCCGCAGTTTTTCCTGGTACTGTTGAAGTATAAATGGTATATGGAATATAACAATCTGTTGTACTTACACCAATATAATATGTACCTGCGCTAAGTTTCTTAGTCACATCCCATACCCATGGATCTGTTGTTGCGCTTGAGAAAATATCTTTCTCACATAAATCTTTAACTTCCATCTTATTTCCATTTTTATCATATAATGTAACCCACAAAAATTCTTTTGATGTGTTCATTTTTTTTGCTCGGAAACATACGGTTTTCGTGGATGATAAAGTAAATTTATATATGTGATTATCATCCCAATTCATCCCATTACATTTCTCATTAGCTATACTATATAATTTGTTTCCGATTGAAAAATTAACTGCCGTGTTAAAGTAACAATTATTTTGTCCACCTATTTTAACAGAAGCTGATTCTGCCATACTTACAGAAGTGTTTATTGTATAACACGTCTTTTCCGATACAGCCGGTTCAACTTGGAAATAATATGTACCTGCAGACAAAGCAATATTCAGTGTAGCTGACTGATATCCCCAATTCTTTTCATCTTCTGTATACATAAACTCTATTTGTTTTCCTGATGAATCTTTTAATCTTACATAACATTTCTGTGACGATGTCTTTGTCTGTACATCAATCTTAATACATGTATTTCCACTAAGAGTAAATTTAAAATATTGCGCAGGCGCATATGCCCCATCAAAGCTGCCAGTTAAAGTTGTCCCCACTGAAAAAGCTTTTGCATTAGAAAGATTACTTCCTCCATTTTGTATCGTTGCCGCCTTAGTGTTACATGCTGGTACGATACACAATAAACTCAATAATATTAAACTTAAACCAATTTTAAAACTTTTTATCACTTTCATTTTTTTCCTCCATTTCTCCATATAAACAATTAAAGACAAAACCATACGTATCACCTATTATAAATTCTCTTTTCGTATGCAATATCCTTCTTAGTAAATATATGCCCACTTATTATAATCAAAATTTGTATCATTATAATCGCTTCTGTACTGCAATACATATCCGTCATCTTCTGATCCATATAGTTCAACTTGTGTTTGATATTCGGGATTATTATTTTCAAAAATCAACGCTCCTGTTTCTTTAAAGGTATCAAAATCGGAAACTAAGTAAACCGTTTCTTTCAAATCATCATATGTATACTCAATAGTAAATTGATCCTCACCTTGATCTGTAATAATGAAATGATACATGCCGCCGAGTTCAATATAACCAGTACTCATTCTCTGATCTGTCCATTTACCTTCTATGTTACGGACAAGTGTTAATTGCAAATCACTCTCATCCGTATCGAATTTGAAAGTATCATTCAAAACATCATACGACCAATAGGATACAACACTGCCTTCAATGCCTACAAAGCCATCATATTCCGTATTGATTGTTCCCTCATATATAATAGTGGACACTCCATCATTACTCAATTTTGTATAATCTGGATAGCGCATATAATCCTCTACTTCTTCTTCTCTTTCTACAATAAACATAGACATTTCATCTTCATCAGGCCACTCCATTACTTCATAATCATCAATATTCCAGTCACAGTAATCGCATACCCATCCTTGATCATATTTCATATATTCTACTTGTGCAGTCAGATAAACCTTAGCATATTCACTATATGCAATAACTGAAACAGTAGCTGAATAGCTCCTGTCTCCACTCATACTCTGTACTATTTCATAATTATCTAAAATCAAAGAACAATAGTTCTCTTGCAAATTAGATGAAAGGCCAGATTTCATTTCACTTTTAGATGGCTTTTTAGAACTACATCCACAACAAATAATTAAAATGATAAAAATAAGCAACAACAACTTTACACATTTAATTTTTTTCATAACAAATTTTTCCTCATTATTCTTCAAATTATTTCCGTAATGCTACATCACATAGCCTGATTTTATCAGATTACGCTCCTTTTCTACACTATTTGGTACAATTATCAATATTTTTGTCACTTTTTGCACATCATCTCCTATAAATTGTAAAATATTGAATTACTTATATTTCTTTATTGTCCTCCTTCGTTTATTACTACTTACATAATAGCAGGATTCCAAAAAGGATTTTTTTAGGCAGATGCCATAACGGACACATCGGAAATATTGATGCAATTCTTTTCCAAAAAAACAAAGCAGAAGTGGCTGCCATCATGACAGTTACTTCTGCTTTTTGTTATCTTTTAGACTTTTTTAATTTCTTCTCCAATAGACGGACATACTCTTTTTACCTTATATATCTCATATGATCTGCTACCATCATCGCAATTTTAAATGTCAGTGCATCTTCAAAGACTCTGACATCCAGCCCTGTTTTTTTCTGAATCTTTTCCAGACGGTATACAAGTGTATTTCGGTGAATGTAAAGCTGTCTGGCAGTTTCTGAAATATTCAGGTTGTTGTCAAAGAAAGTGAATACCGTAACCAGTTCCTCGTCCTCAAACAGCCCTTCAGCATTCCCTCCGAATACTTCTTCCAGAAACATTTTGCATAAGGATTCCGGAAGCTGATGGATCAGACGTCCGATTCCAAGCTCATTGTATGCCAGGATACTTTTTTCTACGTAAAAGACTCTTCCTACCTCCAGAGCCATATCTGCTTCTTTGTAGGACTTTGATACATCCTTAAGTTCCTCGACAATTGTCCCATAAGAAACCCGTACGCTTACCATCGCTTCCATATTCAGAGTGTCTGCAATCACTCTTGCCATCTGTGCAAGCTGCGAGTATCCTTCCGTGCTTTCGAGAGCTTTCACAACAATCACATGTTTTTCATCTACCGCTGTAACAAAATCTTTTGTTCCGGTTGCATAGAGTCCTTTCAGTGTATCCAGGATCAGATTTTCTCCTTCATTTCGGGCTTCTACAAGAAAAACAGCCCTTTTTTGCTCTATAGGGATTTTCATCTTTTTTGCCTGATTGTAAACATCTACCAAAAGCATATTGTCAAGGATCAGATTCTGGATAAAACGATTTTTATCCATCTTTTCTCTGTGAACAAACAGAATATTTGAAAGCTGGCTGACACCTAACCTGCCCGCCATCTGAATTTCTTCTCCTTCGCCCTTCAGCGTCAAAACATAGATTGGATCCCCTTCATCATAAACCAGAAAAAATCCTGTTCCATCTTCGATCTGGGCTTTCTCATTTTTTTCGGTCTGGCAGTCGCCAGTATCCTCTCTCTGAGATTCTTCTGACATATTGCAAAAAGCCTGAACTTTCTTATCCAGTCTGGTCATCCTCTCATTTGTCATGACAAGACAGACACCTCTCATATCCCACACTGCACATTCATATCCTGTGATTTTTTTAATGTCCTGGACAACTTTATGTAAAATCTGATTTGACAACATTAAACGCACCTCCTTATTTTGTCATTACCGTCTAAAGCACATGCTTCGTATATGGTATTCCAAGATCTCTAAGCGTCTCTTCTTCCCTTTTCTGGCACGTAAACAAAAGTATCTGCCTGTCAGCCTTTGCAAGCCATTTAAGTGTACCGGCCAGTCTCATATCATCATAATAAGCAAATGTATCATCCAGTATAATCGGATATTTCTCATCTCCCAATATCTCTGCCGATGCCATACGAAGAGCCAGATACAGCTGCTCTGCCGTCCCGCGGCTCAGCTGCTCTATAGGTATCTTCTTTCCTTCATACAAAAGGCTCATTTTAAGATTATCCTCTATAACCAGATTCGTATATTTTCCCCCGGTAAGATTACTGATAATTTCAGATGCATGAGAATTCAGCTCTTCTTTCATCTGCATTTGGAATTTCTTTGAAAGTTCTGTGATTTTATTAATTGCAAAATCAACCGCCTCTTTTTTTGTCTCATTATCCCAGTATTCCTCACCCATTTCGTGCATTTCTTCCAACTGCTCCCGAAGGTTATTATACTGCGTCTGCTTTTCCAGAAGTTCTTCTGCGCCACGCTCCTTCTCCCAGATCAGCTTCTCAAGCGGAATCTTCTCTTCTTCTGAAGTAATTTCTTCCAGAATCTTTTCCGGTTCTGTTTTTTCCTGCTTTTTGCTCACCTTCATACGATTCCACGTATAAATCAGGCATAATAACGTAAGCACAATAGCTACCAGATAATTCCATGGTTTATGGATCACAAAAAACACAAATACGATCACAGCAATAAAGAATATTATTTCCACAGGATGCACTCGCCATTTTCCCGGTCTGATTTCATCAATCACCCTGTTATTTTCTATTTCCTTATTTTCCTTTCTATGCTCCATGCGGTATGCAATCTGCTCTTCCAGATTATCCTGCTCTCCCTGCAGTCTGTGAACATCTCTCCATAAAAAAGAAGCCTCCTGTTCGATCTTTTCACGCTTTAATTGTTTTCTGCGAAATGATTCCCTCATCTCCCTCTCAATATCTTTTTTTCTCTCTTTTAATTGATTCAGAGCCCCATCAAGATTAAGATCTCCATCGCCGGAAGCATAATAATTTGCCGCATAATTCCGAAGTTCTGCTGCCAGAGGCTGTCCCGGCTCTGATTTAAGCTGTCCGACAGAGACTGTATTATCATAAACCGATTCTGAAAACTGCCCTAAAATCATCTGCAGATCGCCATCATTTACAGACAATTCTTCTCCGTCATCTTCACAGATTAACTCTGCTTTTTTTGAATATTTGTCAAAATTTCTGTCCAGCCAGAAATTCTTCCCTCCACTTTCAAACTTTAATCTTCCTGAGTAATAATTTGGATTTTCCCACGGCTCAAAGCGGCTGTAAACATCGTGCGCAGACGCTCTTCCCTTGCCTCGCTCAATTCCAAAAAGCATACCTCTGATAAAGGTATGGATTGTAGATTTTCCGGATTCATTTTCTCCGTAAATAAGATTTATTCCATCAGACAACGATATCTCTCTGTCTGCTAATTTCCCAAAATTTCTGATTTCCAATTTTAAAATCTTCATTTGATCAGCCTCTTCTTGTCTCCATAAATGCCTGCACTCCTTCACACATTGCACGGTATTCAACAGAGTTTTCATCATATCCTTCCAGTTGTTCAATCAAATTTCCCAATATATTATTTCTGTTCTGTTCTTTAAGTTTAGCAAAATTATATGATGGCTTCGTATCATCCAGAATCTCAATAATATTTCCGTAAGAATCAAGCATATCCAAATCAAATACAGTATCCGGATTTCGAAAGCCTTGCAGCACAATTTTGTAAATATTTTCTGTGCCCTTATTTTCCATTATCCCTTTAATCTTTTCTTTCACTTCATATCCGCTCATGTCCGCAGAGACACTGACTTCTGTATGTACATATTCTCTCACAGCAAAAGGTACAAACTCGATATGGCAGCCTTTTTCATCTATCTCACCGGAAATATAACCATGAACTCCCGTATCATTTTTGTCGATCGGCTCAAGCGCCCCACTATATGCCATTTTATCAGGAACTATAATCTGAGGTTTATGAATATGCCCAAGTGCAATATAATCATAATCTAACGCTGCTATTTCTTCTTTCTGAACCGGCACATGCTTTTGATCTCCTCCATGTACCATAAGCATTTCTATCGGCTGGCATCCCTTCGGAAGTTCCTCCATGTAAGGTTTATCAATTCTTTCCTTCTCCACATAGCTGAACCCATATACAGCTGTGTTAATTTCAGGAAGCTCAATCACACTTAACCGTTCATCCAGTATCATATGTACATTTTCTGCCCAGGAAAAAGTACGATAATAAGAATCCTTCTTTAAATAGTCATGATTTCCCGCACAAAGTACAACCTGTGTTTCTTCAAGGGAAGAAAAAAGCGCATTCGCTTCCCGAAGTTCCCGAAGCAACGGTTGACGGTGAAATAAATCTCCTGAAATCAGCAAAAGAGAAATCCTCTCCTGCCTGCACAGATCAATGATCCGACCGAGACTTTCCCATATTTCCTTTTCCCGAATTTTTGAATACGCTCTTGCGGCGTCCGGTTTTGCCCCCAAATGTACGTCTGCGATGTGTATGAATTTCATCAGTTTCTCCTTCTTCCTTTTGATTCCTTGATGGCAGCGTTACAATAAACTGTGTTTTCAGATCGTCACTTTTTGCCATAACCCGACCTCCGTGAAGCTCCACAATTTCTTTTGCAATTGCGAGCCCCAGTCCTGCGCCTCCGGTTCCGCTTGATTTCGATCTCGAACCATCCACACGATAAAATTTTTCGAAGATAGTCTGAAGCATATTTCCGGGTATCTTATCCCCCTCATTCGTAAAGATGATCTCAATATCCTTGCCCTTCATCTTTGCAGCAATAAATATCTTTGTATTTTCATAGCAGTAAGCAATGGCATTACGAAGGATATTATCAAAAACGCGGGCTAGCTTATCCGGATCTCCGTAAACTTCCAGATTCTCTTCCACATCTACTTCACATTCAAGATGCTTTTCCTGAAGCACACCGTAAAGCTCATCCGCAAGCTGCTCCAACATAAGTGACAGATTGATGTCTACCGGCTCCAATTCAATATTTTGAAGATTGAAACGGGTAATATCAAAAAATTCGTTGATCAGATCACCCAGTCTCTGAGATTTTTCCAACGCAATATGGATATATTTTTCCCGCTCTTCCGGATTCATGTCCGGATGCGCATCCAGCATCGTGAGGTATGCCACAACTGATGTCAAGGGCGTCTTCAGATCATGCGCAAGAAAAAGTACCAGATCATTTTTCTTCTGCTCGCTCTCAACAGATTCCAGTTCCTGCCGACGGATCGTCGCTTTAATCTCGTTCAGACGTATTTCAATTGGTTTCAGCTCTGTGATCAGATGCACCGGTTCATTGGAATCCGAAATGATATTCTCAATACCATCTCCAACCTGATCCAGATACTTCGTCATCTTAGACAGCGCTACATAAAAGAACAACGCAAATAAGAGCAGAAAACCGACGATCATGAAAAATATTTTATTGTCGCCAATCAGTCGCCAATAAAGATCAATTGCGGTCTGCTCTTTTATATGCAATGCTGTCAGTATATTTACAAAAGATTTTGCAAAACTGTCATTGTATACTCCATCAATGACATAGTTAAGCAAAAACCCTCCTACCAGCACGGTAAGCGCTGTGACAAGAACGGTTTGCAACAGGATTGTGAATTTTAGTTTTCGATAATTATTCTTCAACCTTGTATCCCACTCCCCACACCGTTTTAATAAAATCTGATTTTCCGGTAGGTGCACTCATCTTCTCGCGAAGATGCCTGATGTGCACCATTACCGTATTGTTACTGTTTTTATAATATTTTTCATTCCATACTTTTTCAAAAAGCTCTTCGGAACTTATTACCTTTCCTCTGTTCTCACACAAAAGCCAGAGAATGTCAAATTCAATTGGTGTCAGTGTCAAAGGCACTTCATTATAGATACACTCATGAGACGTCCTGTTTAAAAACAGTCCTCCGAAATCAATGATATCTCCTCCATCTTTTCCGCCATCATTATACTGTGTGTATCTGCGGATCTGTGCTTTTACCCTGGCTACCAGTTCCAACGGATTGAACGGTTTTGGAATGTAGTCATCTGCACCAAGCGTAAGACCGGTGATCTTATCCATATATTCCGTCTTAGCCGTCAGCATAATTACCGGGAATGTATATTTTTCCCGGATCTGCTTTAAAATCTGAAATCCGTCTACGTCCGGCAGCATAATATCCAGAATTGCAAGATCGATTTTCATATTATGGATACACGATAATGCATCTTCACCCGTATAAAACTTAAAAACATTATACTGATCATTTTGGAGATACAATTCGATAACATCTGCAATTTCCTTCTCATCGTCCACTACCAAAATGTTCATATCCGACTCCTCCTATAATTCGCAGTTGTTTACTGTTCTCGGGAAAGGAATCACGTCACGGATGTTGCCCATTCCCGTAAGATACATCACGCATCTTTCAAATCCCAGTCCAAATCCGGAATGTCTTGTAGAACCATATTTGCGAAGATCAAGGTAAAATCCATAATCCTCTTCCTTAAGTCCCATCTCTTTCATCCTTGCAAGAAGCTTATCATAATCATCTTCTCTCTGACTTCCACCGATAATCTCTCCGATTCCCGGGACAAGGCAGTCAACAGCTGCTACTGTCTTACCATCATCATTCATCTTCATGTAAAATGCTTTAATATCCTTCGGATAATCTGTTACAAATACCGGGCGCTTAAATACTTCTTCTGTCAGATATCTCTCATGCTCTGTCTGAAGATCTGCTCCCCAGGATACTTTATACTCAAATTTATCATTATTCTTTTCCAGAATCTCAACGGCTTCTGTATAAGTAACTCTCGCAAAATCAGAGGATACAACATTTTTTAATCTCTCAATAAGCCCCTTATCAACAAATGAATTAAAGAAATTCATCTCTTCCGGAGCATGTTCCATTACATAACTGATCACATATTTAAGCATTGCTTCTGCAAGCATCATATTGTCATCCAGATCTGCAAATGCCATCTCAGGCTCAATCATCCAGAACTCAGCCGCATGTCTTGTTGTATTGGAATTTTCCGCACGGAATGTAGGTCCGAATGTATAAATATTGCGGAACGCCTGTGCATATGTCTCACCATTGAGCTGACCGCTTACTGTAAGATTTGTTTCTTTTCCAAAGAAATCCTGAGAGAAATCAATATTTCCGTCCGGATTCTTCGGTGGATTCTCCATGTCGAGTGTTGTAACCCTGAACATCTCCCCTGCTCCTTCACAGTCACTTCCTGTGATCAGTGGTGTATGAACATAAACAAAATCTCTTTCCTGGAAAAATTTATGGATTGCATAAGCTGTCAGTGAACGAACACGGAATACTGCCTGAAATGTATTTGTTCTTGGTCTGAGATGTGAGATTGTCCTCAAATATTCAAAACTGTGACGTTTTTTCTGAAGCGGATAATCCGGTGCAGATGCCCCTTCTACCTCAACAGTATCTGCCTGAATCTCAAATGGCTGCTTTGCCTGAGGCGTAGCAACAAGTGTACCTGTTACAATAATCGCAGCCCCTACATTCAATTTGGAAATTTCTGCAAAATTATCCATTTTATCATGATAAACTACCTGAAGAGGATTAAAAAACGTACCGTCATTCACAACAATAAATCCAAAAGTTTTAGAATCTCTGATGCTTCTGACCCAGCCACCCACTGTAATCTTTTTATCCAGATAGTCCTCCTGATTTTTGTATAATTGTCTGATCGTGATCAAATCCATACCAAAAAAACTCCTTTAACTATAATATTTCGAGCATCCACAGAGCGATGTCTTCATATACCTGCGCCCTGTCTGTCTCGTTGAGAATCTCGTGCCGGTCATTCTTATATAGTTTCATCTCCACGTTCTTCATTCCCGCATCCACATATTTTTTGTAAACCTTTCGGACTCCTTTTCCGAATCCTCCAACAGGATCATCTTCGCCGGATACGAAAAAAACAGGAAGCTCATTTTTAATTTTACATATGTTTTCTTTTTTTGCAAGGACTTTCATCCCTTCAAACATATGATAATATCCATTTACAGTAAAAACAAAGTTACAGAATGGGTCTTTAAGATATTCATCTCTTTTAGCAGTATCTGATGTTACCCAGTCCTTATCACTCTCACAGGGTTTAAAATGTCTGTTAAAACTTCCGAAGCTGATTGCATTGACAAGTGTGCTTCTGTATCTCCAGCCTTTCACTGACGCGATTATTTTGCAAAGAGTCTGGCCCAATACGAGCTCAGGCATCGAATGGTATCCTGTCCCCATAATGACTGCGCCACATAGTCCCTCGCTGTAACTGGTCAGATACTGGCGCAAAAGAAAAGAACCCATGCTGTGTCCCAGCATGAAATATGGTATATCCGGATGATTTTTCTGTGTCTGTAAGCGAAGGTTATGTATATCTCCTACAACATATTTATTACCGGATGTCTCATGAAAAAATCCATGATCCTCGTCTTGCTGTACTGATCTTCCGTGTCCCAGATGATCGTTTCCAACAACAAGAAATCCTTTTTCTGTCAGATATGATGCAAACTCTTCATATCTGTTAATGTGCTCTACCATGCCGTGACTGATCTGAAGCACAGCACGGATCTCTCCTTCAGGGGCCCACTCAACAGAATAGATCTGTGTGGCCCCATCGCAGGATAGATAATAAAATTCTCTTTTTTTCATAACTTTTCCTGATTTCTAACGCTCGTGAACCGGAATATACTCCCGATGTTCTGCCAGCGGTTTGTACGCCGGACGGATGATCTTGTCTGCATTCTCAAGCTCCTCCAGACGATGCGCGCTCCACCCTACAATACGGGCAGCAGCAAAAATCGGTGTATACAATGATTTGGGCAGATTCAGCATACTGTAAACCAAACCACTGTAGAAGTCCACATTTGCATTAACTCCTTTGTAAATCTTTCGTTTTTCTCCGATCACTTCCGGAGCAAGCCTTTCTACCATCTCGTACAGGGAATATTCATCTTCTCTGCCTTTTTCCTTTGCAAGCTGCGCCACAAAGGCCCGGAAGATATCCGCTCTCGGGTCAGAGATTGAATAGATTGCGTGTCCCATTCCATAGATCAGGCCTTTACCGTCAAACGCTTTTTTATCCAGAAGATCACATAGATACTGACGAACCTCATCCTCATCTTTCCAGTCCGATACTTTTTCTTTCATATCATCGAACATCTCTGTTACCTTAATGTTGGCTCCGCCATGCTTCGGTCCCTTTAAGGATGCCATGGCAGCCGCAATTGTGGAATAGGTATCTGTGCCGGAAGACGTTACAACATGTGTAGTAAAAGTTGAATTGTTACCGCCGCCGTGATCCATATGGAGTACAAGTGCCATATCAAGAAGCCTTGCCTCAAGCTGCGTATACTGTCTGTCCTCTCTGAGCATCATGAGAATATTTTCTGCGGTAGAAAGCTCCGGAGACGGAGCATAAATAAACAGATCGTCACCTCTGCGATAATTATAAGCATGATATCCATAGACCATCAGCATAGGAAACTGACTGATAAGATTCAGACATTGCCTTAAAACATTCGGAATGGACGTATCATCTGCCTTCGCATCATAAGAATAAAGATTGAGAATGGAACGAGACAGACTGTTCATCATGTCTCTGCTTGGTGCTTTCATAATAACATCCCTGACAAAATTCGGCGGAAGCGTCCGACGCTCAACAAGAGTTTCATGGAACAGCTCCATTTCCTTTTCTGACGGAAGTTCTCCAAACAAAAGCAGATATGCAACCTCTTCAAACCCGAAGTTTCCTTCTTTCAGGAATCCCTGAACAAGATCTTTAATATTATATCCGCGATAATAAAGATTTCCCTCACACGGGACCTCTTCTCCGTCTACAATCTTTTTTGCACAAACATCTGAAATATTGGTAAGTCCCGCAAGAACACCCTTTCCATTTACATCTCGAAGTCCACGCTTTACTTCATATTCTGTATACAGATCCTTTTCTATTGCATTGTTTTTCAGACACAGCTCTGAAAAATGCTGTATCTCCGGTGTGATTTCAAATAGGGCTCTCTTTACGTTTTTTGCCATACCATCATCCTTTCTGCCTAAATTAATTTATGTTGTCAATGTTTAAATCAGCCTTGCAAATTCTTCCGTAAAGATTATTGCAAAGCTGCGCAAATTCTTCCAGAGTCAGTACTTCTCCGCGAACTCCCGCGCCTTTCCCGAGAGACTCTATTGCCTCTGTGATGTCTTCCTTGGAAAAATTAAATTTCCCGGAATTATTGAGTCCGTTAGCCAAAGTTTTCCTCCTCTGATTAAAAGAAGCTCTTATAATATCAAACATCAGTTTTTCATCTGCCACTTCTACCGGTGGTTTATCATGACAAGTAAGCCGTATAACCGCCGATCCCACTTTCGGTCTCGGCATAAAACAGTTCGGCGGCACATTTGCCACAATATATGGCTCGGCATAATACTGAACCGCAAGTGACAGTGCCCCGTAATCTTTACTGCCCGGTCCCGTCTGCATGCGCTCCGCCACTTCTTTCTGTACCATTACTGTAATACTCTGCGCCGGAATGTGATTTTCAAAAAGACCCATAATGATCGGCGTTGTAATGTAATACGGAAGATTTGCCACCACCTTGATCGGCTTTCCGCCATTTTCTTCATCCACCAGTTTCTGAATGTCTACTTTCAATATATCGTCATTGATAATTCTGACATTCTCATACCCGCTTAACGTGTCGGAAAGGATCGGTATAAGATTTTTATCAATCTCTACTGCAACAACTTTACCTGCCGCCTGCGCAAGATACTGTGTCATTGTTCCGATCCCGGGTCCGATCTCAAGTACCATGTCCTCTTTCGTAATCTCTGCCGCATTCACAATCTTATCTAACACACGGGTATCAATAAGAAAATTCTGTCCGAATTTTTTTTGAAACGAAAACTGATATTTTTTCAGAACTTCAATCGTATTCTGCGGATTACTTAATGTCGGTCTGTCCATATACTTACTCCCACATAAAAAATAGTTTGTTCTGTCTAGTATACAATATTTTGTTGCTGAATGCATTACATAAAAAGTAAATTTACATTAAGAAAATATAAATTTTTAGTAACTTTTTTTATACTTTCATCATTCGATATCCGACACCGATATGTGTCTGAATATATTGTGGTGAATCCGGCTCGCTTTCCAGCTTCTTTCGCAGAGTTGCCATAAATACACGCAGGGATGCTATATCATTGTCCCAGCTGCTGCCCCAGATCTTTTGCGTAATATATGTGTGTGTCAGTACTTTCCCCACATTTCTCGACAAAAGGCAGAGCAGCTTGTATTCAATCGGTGTAAGATGAAGTTCTTTTTCCCCGAGATACGCACAGCCGGCTGCATAATCTATACGAAGATTTCCATTCGTAAATACCGCAGGCGTTTCATTTTGCATGTATGAAAGCCGTCTTTTTGTTACACGAAGACGTGCCAGGAGCTCCTCTACGGAAAAAGGTTTTGTCAGATAATCATCTGCTCCTGCATCCAGCGCATCAATTTTGTCTGTATCTTCACTTCTTGCACTGACAACAATAATCGGTACATTCGACCAGGATCTTATCTTTTTAATAACTTCTACGCCATCCATATCAGGCAGCCCCAGATCCAGAAGCACTGCATCCGGGTTATGCGAAGCCGTCTCAAGAATCGCTGCCTCCGCATTTGGCGCTGTCAGAAAACGATAATCATTGGCTTTTAATGTTGTTGTAATGAGATTGCGGACCGGTACATCATCTTCCACAACCAAGATCAGCATTTTATTCATGTAACTCAACCTCCCCTGCTGGTAATGTGAACCTGAATAACGCTCCTTTCGGCGTATTATCTTTCACTTCTATCTCTCCGCCATGAGCATTGACAATTGCTTTGCACAAGGCAAGCCCCAGTCCCAGACTGCGGCGGCTGTCTGCCACCTTATTTGCCCCGCTGTAAAACATTTCAAACACATGCGGTTTTGCTTCATCACAAATCCCGTCTCCGGTATCCGAAATTTCTACAATTACTTTGTTCTGTTCTTTTTTCGCAGATATTTCTATCGTAGAACCGGGTGGTGTATATTTCACCGCATTATCCACAATATTGATGATTACCTGAACGATCAGTTTTCCGTCAACCGGTACAATAATAAATTCATCGCTTTCTTTTACGATAATCTTATGTTCTACACTTTTCCGGTTAATATGCCGCAATGCTTCAGAAATAATTTCGTCCATCAGTTCTGCATTTACATTAAGATTCATCTTTCCTTCTTCGATTCTCGTAACGGACAGAAGATTTTCCACAAGATCTATAAGCCACATGGAATCATCATAGATGTCGGTATAAATCTGTTTTTTTGTTTCCTCGTCAAACTCCTGTCCATTGGAAAGCAGATTGCTGGCATTCCCGGAAATAGATGTCAGCGGCGTTCTCAGATCATGGGAAATAGACCGGAGAAGATTCGAACGCAGCTGCTCATTTTTTGCCAGTATTGCTGCCTCTTCTTTTTCTCTTGCATTTTTGTCATTTTCAAGCGCAAGCGCACATTCCCCTAAAATAGAAAGTACCATACTGTTTTCAAACGCTTCCAGCGGCATTTCCCCAATCCGAATCCCAATCACTCCATATACTTCATCATTTACACGGATGGCGAGATACAGATGTTTTGCATTTGAAAATGTATCGGTTGACGCCCCTGCATGTTTATTATTATTCATTGCCCAGACTGCCACATCTTTTTCTTCTTCTGCCAGTCTTTCTTCTGAACTTTCTTTCTCTTCCTCCTTTGCAGATGCATGAAAGACAAATGGTGTTTCCAGTTTTTTATCTTTGACAAGATATATGACAATATCTCTGTCCAGAAGCTTTAGAAGCTGACTTGCCGTTGCCTTTACAATTTCTTCCTGTGAGGTCGCCTGCTGAAGCAGCTGATTTGTTTCAAACAGAACTCTCGTCCGGTAAGAAGTCCTTGCTGCCTGTTTTGCATGACTTTTAAGTCTGGACGGAAGAGACCCTGTAATAAAAGCAGCAATAAACATTACCGCAAATGTTACGATATAACCCTTATCATATGCCCACAGTGTGAAATATGGACTTGTAAAGAAAAAATTAAATACAAGAACACTCGCAACAGCCAGGATCATACTGTAAAAACGATGTCCTGTTATAATGGCTGTAATCAAAACACCAAGAATATATATTGTAACAATATTTGCCTCTGCAAATCCATTATGCACAAACAGAAAACTGATTATCGTTGCCATTACAAGTACAAAAAGAGTCTTGAGTGCGTCTTCTATTCTGAAAATTTTTTCGGAATGTCTTGAATGCTTCACGTTCAATATTTCTGAAGCATTTATATTCCCATCAGGAATAATATGGATATCAATATTCGGCGCGTTCAGAATCAATTGATCGGAAAGTGCCGGTCTTGCCAGAAATGTTCTGTGTGTCCGCTGGCTCCGCCCCACAACAATTTTTGTTACACCTGCTAATCGTGCGAATTCAGCAATCTGATATGCGATATCATCTCCGTAAACAGTCTCGATCTGCGCTCCCAGCTGCTGTGCCAGCCGGATATTTTTTCTCAAACGCTCCCTGTCCTTTTTTTCCATCTTCTCATAATCCGGCGTTTCTACAAAAAGAGCTGTAAGCTTACAGCGGAATGCATTTGCCATTCTCGCTGCCATTCGTATGATTTTTTCATTTGACGGGGAAGCAGATATACATACCAGAATATGCTCATGAAAATCGTATTTTTCCGAGACATGATTCACTCTGTCAACACATCGTGTAAGCGCCAGTTCACGAAAAGCAGACAGATTCTCAAGCGAAACTTCTCTTTTTCCGCAAAATTCTTCTGATTTCATCCTCTCAAAAAGTTCCTGTGGCGGAATATCCACAAACTCTACCTGATCTGCATTGTCAAATACGGAATCCGGAATTCTTTCTTTTACCGGCACTTCTGTAATTGATGTGACCGTATCATTCAGACTTTCTATATTCTGTACATTGACAGTCGTATACACATCAATCCCTGCTCTTAAAAGCTCTTCAACATCCTGATAGCGTTTCAGATGGCGACATTCTTCTGCGTTTGTGTGCGCAAGTTCATCCAGAAGAATCAACTGTGGCTTTCTTTTGATCGCTGCATCCAGATTAAATTCCGTCTGTATGTGGTCCTCTTTTCTGATCACAAGCGGAGGAAGTTGTTCCAGACCTTTTAAGAGTTCCTCTGCATTTGTTCCTTTATACGGTTCGACATATCCTGCGACCACATCAATTCCTTTGCGTTTTGCCAGATAGGCAGCTTTTAGCATTGTATATGTTTTTCCGGTTCCCTGCGCGTACCCAAAGAAAATTCTCAGATGTCCACGACAGTTTTTTTCTGCTGACTGTTTCATTCCACCACTCTCCCGTTTCTCATTATAACGCATCTTTGCCAATCTAAAAGCAAATTTTTGTTATGATAAAAACGCCAGCATACAGACACATGATATCCGTACACTGACGCTTTTTTATATGTGAAAGCATTTGTGTATACTTTTATTATCTCCCAGCACCAGCATTGTCTCTTCCTGTGTGAGAACACTGGCAGCAGTTACATCCATATTAAGCTTTCCGTCACATTTGAACGCCATAATATTTATTTTATATTTACGTCGAATATCCAGTTCACTGATCGTCTTACCAACCCACGCATCCGGAACAGCAATCTCAAAAATCGAATAGTCCTGTCCCAGATCAATGTAATCAAATACATGATCAGAACTGTATCTGATTGCAGTCCATGCCGCCATATGTCTTTCCGGATACACCACTTCATCCGCGCCGTTTCTTAAAAGAAACTTTGCGTGCACATCCCTTGCAGCTCTTGACACGACCATTCTGGCCCCAAGCTCTTTTAATAAAGAAGTAGTCTCCAGTGAGCTTTGAAAATTATTTCCAATCGCAACGATACACAAATCAAAATTTCTGATTCCAAGCGCCCTCAAAAACTCTTCATTTGTGCAATCACCTATCTGCGCTTTCGTCACATATGGGAGCACTGCATCCACACGTTCTTCTTTCTGGTCAACAGCCATAACCTGATGTCCAAGTTCATGAAGCGTAATAGCCACATGCCTTCCAAATCTTCCCAGACCAACCAATAATACCGATTTCATATCATACTCCTTCTGTGATAATATATTGAATCACTTTGTTATCCTACTGTGATTTTTTCTTCCGGAAACTTTGATATATTTACATGCTTTCTTGATAATGCGGCAAACACTAATGTGAGTGCCCCCACTCGTCCCAGAAACATAAGACATACAAGCACCGCCCTCGAAAATGTGCAAAGCTTCGATGTGATACCAAGACTCAGCCCAACTGTTCCAATCGCCGAAGCCGTCTCAAAAAGGCAGGTAAGAATCGGAAGTTTTTCCACATGCGAGATCATAATTGCACCTGAGACAAACAAAGTCAGATACATAGAAAGTATCGTAGCCGCATTTATGACTGCATCCTGCGGAATCCGGCGTCCAAAACATTGTCCCTGAGATTTTCTGTTAAAAACTGCAATCGCAGAAATTGCAAGCACCGCTAAGGTTGTTGTCTTGATTCCTCCTGCAGTCGAACCAGGAGAGCCTCCGATGATCATCAGAATAACTGTTATCATCTGTCCAGACTCTGTAAGTCTGCTCAGATCCACTGTATTGAATCCTGCTGTTCTCGGTGTAACAGACTGAAACGCGGAAGCCAAAAGCTTTTCCTTTCCTGATAACATTGACCATTCCGGACCTGAAAATTCACAAAAATAAAAATATATCGCCGGAAATACAACCAGGAAAAAAGTCACAGATATAATAATTTTGCTCTGCATCCTGTATTTTTCCAAATGATGCTTATTCATCCTGATGTCATCCCACGTCAGAAATCCAATACCTCCAATGATTATCAGACACATAATAACCAGATTTACTAAAGGCTGCCCCACGTAAGAAGTCAAAGAAGAATAATGTTCTTTTATTCCCATCAGATCAAATCCTGCATTACAAAATGCTGACACGGAGTGGAATATTGAATACCAGACTCCTTTTTCCGGGCCGAACTGCGGAACAAATACAAACGAAAGCAAGACTGCACCTATAATTTCAATTACAATGGTCGCCTTAAGGATGAATCCGGTCAGACGCACGATTCCGCCCATTTTAGGGGCCGCAAGCGCTTCCTGCATTGTACTTCTCTGCATCAGCCCTATTTTTTTCCCGGAGAGAATCGCAATCGCAACTGCGACGGTCACTACTCCCATTCCGCCAATCTGTATCAGCACCAGGATCACCGTCTGGCCGAACAAAGACCAATACGTCGCCGTATCATGCACAACAAGTCCCGTCACGCAGACAGCAGATGTCGCTGTAAATAAAGAATCCATAAAGCTTGCACAGCCATGTCCTTTAGTGGAGAATGGCAGCATCAGCAAAAAGGTTCCGATCAGAATAACAGCCAAAAATCCCAGAATAATAATCTGGGATGAAGAAAAAGTCTTGTTTTTGTGTATAATTTTCATTTCACACACCTGCAAAATTTTATGTGAGCATAGTATAATACATATCGTATTAAGAATTTGTAAATGAATGGGTTTTATGTATTAAGATTGTATAAAGATAAAAGGTGGCTACCCTCAAAAAACACGATGTCCAACCAGGGATCTAAAAAAGTCATACTCACAACACAGAAGCGTGTTAAGGAGTATGACCACATATAAAAAAATCACTCTTTATAATCTATACAATTTTCTGGCATTTTCTTCTGTCTGACGCAGGACTTCTTCGCATGTCACATGCTTCAATCTTGCAACCTCTTCTGCCACATGTTTTATATAGGATGAATTGTTTCTTTTCCCTCTGTAAGGCTCTGGTGCCAGATACGGACAATCCGTCTCCAGAACAATAGATGTAAGCGGAATCGCTTCTACCGTTTCCTTCAAACGTCTCCCATTTTTAAAAGTAACAACACCACCAACACCGATGTAAAATCCCATCTTTACATATTCTTGTGCCATTTCTCTGGAATATCCATAACAGTGTATTACTCCGCGAAGCCCCATCGCATGCTCTTTCATAATCTCCATCGTATCCGCCGCGGCATCGCGGCTGTGAATCAGCACCGGCAGGTCAAGCTCCCTGGCAAGTTCAAGCTGTCTGATAAACCACTTCTTCTGCAGATCATGCGACTCATTATCCCAGTAATAATCCAGACCAATCTCTCCAACCGCAACCACCTTATCTCTGGAAAACAGCTCCTTCATTCTTGCAAATGTCTCCTCATTCAGCGCACCAACCTCATCCGGATGGACCCCCACCGCCGCATACATAAACGGATAATCCTGAACCATATCCGTCACTCGCTCACAAGACGAATAAGACGCACTGACATTTACAATCGTGCCAACCCCGTTCTCCGCCATAGAATTTAATAAATCTTCCCGGTCTTCATCAAATTTTTCATCATCATAATGTGCATGTGTATCAAAAATCATAATTCCTCCTCAAAAAGGTACAGGGTATTTTCCAAATTGGGACACCATATTTTTCAAATTGGGACGTAGACTTTTTAAAAAAGTCTACGTCCCAATTTGTAAGTTTACAGCATCTGTGCTCGTAATTCTTCCGGCGTTTTCTGTGATAATAATGCTGGTGCAATATCAAACACGCTTCTTGCTCCGCTTTCCCCTGCCTTTGAAAGTCTGTATGCTGCTCTTGCGTATGCAATCAGCACACTTGCAGTAAATTCCGGATTAGAATCAAGTTTCAGAGAATACTCAATGACATGTTTATTCCCCTCGCATCCTGTCTCTCCGCTTCGGATCACAAATCCGCCATGAGGCATTTTACTGTGCTGCTCTTTTAATTCCTCTTCTGTAATAAATGTTACTGTCGTGTCATACTCGTCAAAATAATTCGGCATTGTCTTAATTGCCTCTTCAATTGCTGCAAGATCGGCACCTTCCTCCGGCACCACATAACATTCACGTAAATGTTTTTCTCTTGTAGTAAGAGCTGGCTCGCTTCCGCTTCTTACGCGTTCAACTGCTTCTTCGATCGGAACGGTGTACTGAATACCATTTTTCACACCTTTAATGCGACGGATAGCATCAGAATGTCCCTGGCTTACGCCCTTTCCCCAGAAAGTGTATGTGCTTCCCTGCACGAGAATGGACTCTGCGTAAAGTCTGTTCAGAGAAAACATTCCCGGATCCCAGCCTACAGAAATAATACTTACATTTTTCCCTTCTTTTGCAGCTTTATCAACATTTGCAAAATACTCCGGAATCTTAGCATGTGTATCAAAACTGTCAATCGTATTGAAATTTGCAGCAATCTCAGGTCCCATTACCGGAAGATCTGTAGCGGAACCTCCACACAGAACCATAACATCAATCTCTTCTTTCATAGAAACCATGTCATCAAAATGTTTCACTGCTACACCTTCTGTCTTGATCACAACAGAAGCCGGATCTCTTCTGGTAAATACAGCCTTAAGCTCCATATCATCGTTACGCGCAATCGCCTGCTCCACACCACGTCCAATGTTACCATAACCTACAATACCAATTCTTATCTTATCCAAAATAAACCTCTCCCTTCTAAGTACAATATACTATTACTACCCCTCTCCCCTCAAAAAAATAAATATTTCAAAAAGGTACAGGGGGTTTTTCATTTAGGTACACCACATTTTTCAATTTGGGACGTAGACTTTTTAAAAAAGTCTACGTCCCAAATTAACATATCTCTGCGCCTGCTGGCATTTCTTTTTCCGGTGTCATAAGTGCAAGGTTTCCGTCTGCATCTTCTGCGCACAGAAGCATTCCTTCTGATAGTACACCTGCAAGCTTCGCCGGTTTTAAGTTTACCAGCACCATTACTTTTTTTCCGACCATTTCCTCAGCACTATAATGTGCTTTGATACCGGATACGATCTGTTTTACCTGGCTTCCGATCTTTACCTGTGAGCACAGAAGTTTTTTGGATTTCTTTACTTCTTCACACGCAATGATCTCGCCTACCTGGAACTGCATTTTTCCAAAATCTTCAAATGTAATTTCCGGTTTTGCTTCGATATCGATAACCTCTTCCTCTGCTTTTTCTTCTTCTACAGTTTCAGCTACCGGTGGATGAAGTTCTTCGACTTTTTTCAGCACTTCGTTAATATCCAGTCTTGCAAAAAGAATTTCCGGCTTTTCGGTTACTTTTCCGTCGCCAAGCTGAGCTAAGATTTTTTCGGATGTCTCTGGCATAAATGGTGCAAGCTGTCTTGCTCCTGATTTGATACTTTCAATCAGGTTATAAAGAACTGTCTCAAGACGGTCCTTCTTCTCTTCCTCTTTTGCCAGTGCCCACGGCATAGTCTCATCTATATATTTATTGCAGCGTTTGAACAGGTTGAAAATCTCTGTGATTGCATCTGCCACACGAAGATTTTCCATCTTTGCATCCACAAGTTCCGGTGTTTTCTCAACCAATGCCTTAAGATCTGCATCTACATCCTCGGAAACTCCTTTATCCGTAACTGTTCCGCCAAAATACTTATTTGTCATGGAAATGGTTCTGTTTACAAGATTTCCTAATGTATTTGCAAGGTCAGAGTTAATACGCTCTACTAAAAGTTCCCATGAGATCACTCCGTCATTTTCAAACGGCATCTCATGAAGCACGAAGTAACGCACTGCATCTACTCCAAAGAAATCAACAAGCTCGTCTGCATAAAGAACATTTCCTTTGGATTTGCTCATCTTTCCGTCTCCCTGTAAAAGCCATGGATGTCCGAAAATCTGTTTTGGAAGCGGAAGATCCAGTGCCATCAGGAAGATTGGCCAGTAAATAGTATGGAAACGGATAATATCTTTTCCGATCAGATGTAAATCTGCAGGCCAGTTTTTGTTAAACTGTTCCGTGCTATTTCCATCTGCATCGTAACCGATTCCTGTGATGTAGTTTGTAAGTGCATCCAACCATACATATACGACATGTCTGTCATCAAAGTCTACCGGAATTCCCCATTTAAAAGAAGTTCTGGATACACACAGATCCTGAAGTCCCGGCAGAAGGAAGTTATTCATCATCTCATTTTTACGGGATACCGGCTGGATAAATTCCGGATGTGTATTAATATGCTCGATCAGGCGGTCCGCATATTTACTCATCTTGAAGAAATATGCCTCTTCTTTTGCAGGTTTTACTTCACGTCCGCAGTCCGGACATTTTCCGTCAACAAGCTGTGATTCTGTCCAGAAAGATTCACATGGTGTACAGTAAAGTCCTTCATAAGATCCTTTGTAAATGTCACCCTGATCATAAAGCTTTTTGAAAATCTTCTGTACCTGCTTTTCATGATCTTCGTCCGTTGTACGGATAAATTTGTCATAGGAAGTATTCATCAGATCCCAGATTTCTTTTACCTGCCCTGCCACATCATCTACATACTCTTTTGGTGTTACCCCTGCTTCCTGAGCTTTTAATTCAATTTTCTGCCCGTGCTCATCTGTTCCGGTCTGGAAAAACACATCATATCCCTGACTGCGTTTGTATCTGGCAATTGCATCAGCCAGTACAATCTCATAAGTGTTTCCAATATGCGGCTTGCCGGATGTATAGGCAATCGCTGTCGTCATATAAAATTTTTTCTTTTCCATGTTCCCTCTCCTTTTATAAAATAATGAAATACAATTGATAAAATACAGTTGCTAAGTGCTCATAACTAAAAAAGTCTTCTCTGACTTTCTTTTGAAAATCAGAGAAGACGAGTTATCCCGTGTTACCACTTCTATTCATCCGCATCTCACAATGCGAACCTCACAAGGTGCCTTGCACCTTTCCGCTATAAAGGGCGGACCCATTACGGCTTACATTTTCCCGCTCACCGCACCGCTCCGAAGCCATCTTCCGTAAATCTCCGTCTATCCCTCTCAGCAATCCGGGAATTCTCTGTAAAACTTCAAAAAACGTACTCTCTTCATCTATGCGTTTGCATATAAATTAGTCACTAAATCGTAGCATACTCTTACTACAAATGTCAAGAGTTCATCTTTCTAATGGATTATTATTAACACTTATTAACACTTTATTTTATATTTGGCATAAACTACTCAATTTCAGGAAATACCCAGGAAAATCCATATATCAAGAACTGACAATTTTGTGGTATTTCCTCTGCACTTAATTCATATACTTCTTCAAATGAGCCTTCCTCACCAGGGCTAAATTCTTCTCCTACATCCATTATATCTCCTATGACGCATTCTGCCATACGCCAATATGTTCCATCTGGATAGTAAACAGCCACATAAATCGAAAAATCTTCAAAAGTAATATCTGTATGATTAAAATATTCTGTCACGAAAATATTTTGATACTCATCATTTATATTCTCATTGATACTACAATTAGCTTTCTCTGCATTTAACTCTGTATAAACTTTGTAATACTCATTTGAATATCCTGTATCTATATTATATTTTTTTTGAAATTCACCACATAGCTTCAAATGTTCATCCAGCGCCTCAAAAGCTTCTTTATCATTTAGAAAATTTCCAACACCACCTTCTGTTTGCCAATCAGCAATGCTTGATACGTTTTCTATAAAAGTTTGTGCCATATTACCTAACTGCTCATCCTCAAACATACATCCCTCATATTTCTGCAAAGCATTCGCATAGTCTGTCAACATTTTAGGATATTCTTTCTCCCAATAGTTTGTACTTATTTCTACGTCATAATTTTCGTTCAACTGTTCATTCAAATTATCAAGACTGTTTTTTTGTGCTAATTCATTTTCTTCAACAACCGCAAGAAAAGCAGAATCCATATATTCTTGTTCAGATTTAATATTCTGTGCATCTTCTTTATTGGCCTGATTTTCACTTTCGTTATGAGGAGCACATCCAGTTAACATAATCATTGCTAATAATATGTATAATTTTCTTTTCATGTAATTGTCTCATCCTTTCATTTAATATTTTTAATAATATACAAATTATTTTTCGATCTTATTGTAACACAAAACCATATATAATTTTTTTGCATCTCTTTGCATTGTCATGCATATAAATAAAAAAAATACTGAGGGGTTCCTATGTCCAAAAAACGCTCTGCACTCACCGCTTTATTATTTCTTTTTATACTGTTTCTCACTGCCTGTCATCTGAAAGACTCTGTAAGTAAAGAAAATCAGCTCTTTGAAACCTACACAGAAACTCTTTTTTGCGAGGAAGTAAAAAGCAATAGTATCTCTCTTCACTATACACTAAAAAATCCCGATTCCTATGGTATTGAATCCCCGCCCGTATCTCTTGGTACATGTACGACAGATACAACTGCAATCTGCGCATCTATTGAAAATGCCCAGTCTGTTCTTTCTACATTTCACCCTGACAGGCTCTCAAAAGAAAATCGATTAACTTATGATATTTTAAAAGACTATTATGATTTTGAGCTTAAACTGGCTCCCTATGCATTATATGAAGAACCTCTGTCACCACTTACCGGAACTCAGTCTCAGCTCCCGGTCATTCTCTCCGAGTATCAGTTCTACAATACGTCTGATATAGACACGTATCTGGAACTTCTTACAAAAGTTCCGGCATATTTTGATGCCATTCTGGAATTTGAAAAAGCGAGGGCGGATCTTGGCATATTTATGTCTGAAGAATCTCTGGATGCCTTACTGGATGAGTGTGATACTTTTGTAAAAATGGGAAAATCTAACTACCTGTATTCTTCTTTTGAAGAAAGGATAAATGAGCTTGACAATTCGCAGTCTCTCGATCGGGAAAATTATAAAAAGATTAATACAGATTACATAAAAAAATATATTTTCCCAGCCTACAAGCATCTGGCTGATGGGCTTGAAGCCCTCCGAGAGTACACTGCAGAGCGCAAGGGGCTAGCCTCCCTTCCCGGTGGCAAAGATTATTACAAACTTCTTGTAAAACGTGAAACCGGATCTGATCGAAGCATCGAAGAGCTTCAGGAACTGACCCGCCGTCAGATGATGGAAGATCTTGGGGATATGCAAACAGCTCTTATAAAATCAGGATATCCGGATAATTCTAACGAAACTTCTGATACTGAAGACCAAAACTCCGCAGAAGATAGCTCTGACTCTCCAACATCAGATATATATTCAGCACAGGGAATCATTCTGGAAGATTCTAATCCTATGTCAATCCTTACTCTTCTCCAGAGTAAAATGGAACATACCTTCCCAGCTTCCCCGTCTGTTGACGTACAGATCAAATATGTATCAAAATCTCTGGAAGAATACTTAAGTCCTGCATTTTATATGATTCCTGCCATCGATAATGTAAAAAGCAATGTTATCTATATAAATTCCGGGCAAATGTCAGATGATCTGTCTTTATTTACAACACTAGCCCATGAAGGCTATCCAGGACATCTATACCAGAATGTATATTATATGAGTCAGGATCCGGATCCCGTCCGCTGTCTTTTAGACTTCGGAGGCTACGCGGAAGGATGGGCAACCTACAGCGAAATGTTAAGCTACTATTATGCTCCTATTCCAAAAGAAACTGCAACCATCATGCAAAAAAATACTTCTATCATTCTGGGCATTTATGCTCTCGCTGACATGGGTATCCATTATGATAGCTGGTCCCTTAGCGAAACTTTGCAGTTCTTTCAGGAATATGGAATAAACGATGCAGAAACTGTCAAAAGCATTTATGAACTTATCCTGCAGGATCCTGCAAACTATCTGAAATATTATATTGGATATCTGGAATTTCTGGAATTAAAAAAAGATGCCATAAAAGAATGGGGTGATGAATTTACGCAGAAAAAATTCCATAAGGCAGTGCTTGATGTAGGACCTGCGCCATTCTGGATATTAGGAGAACAATTGAGGGCAGGGAATTAATCCCCGCCCTCAAATCTCTTCATATCATGTTTCATAATATAAAAATACATTACGATAAGCAATCCTCCCGCAAGCACCCACGCAGCCGGGCTTGCAAGACAAACTCCTATGTAGCTGTGCTTTTTCGCTGCTATGATAGCAGCAGCTCCTCTTCCGATTAATTCTGCAATTCCTGCCGTCATTGGAAGGAGCCCGTATCCCATTCCCTGAATTCCATTCCGATATACATTCACGATCATCAGTGGAATAAAGAAGATTACAACACATTTCAAATAAGTATCAACAAAGCCCATAATCGTGTCTACATTGTCAGAGACAAAAAGATACGTCAGATATTTTCCTCCAAACGCGACAATCGCACCGACTACTACAGAATAAATACATCCAAGAATCGTCACTGACCGAAATCCCTCGCGGATTCTTTTTACATTTCCGGCGCCAACATTCTGCGCACAGTACGTTGCCATTGCCGTTCCCATTGCGCAAAACGCCTGATTACCAATCTGATCAATCTTTCCTGCTGCCGTAAATGCTGCCACCTGAAGGGAACCCAGCATATTCAGAGATGTCTGCACCATCATACTACCTATCGCTGTAATTGAATACTGAAGTGCCATGGGAAACCCAATTCCTATCTGAATCCACAAAAGATGAAATCTAAATCTGAAATCCTCTTTTTTAAGACGCAGAACCTGCACATTTTTCGCAATATAACCCAGACACAAAAGTGCTGATATACCTTGCGCCGTCACCGTTGCCCATGCAGCTCCGGCTGTTCCCATTTTAAATACAATAATAAAAACCAAATCAAGGATAATGTTCAGAAGCGCTGCAAAAACCAGAAAGTATAGCGGAACTCTGCTATTTCCCAATGCTCTCAAAATACTGGCCAGTAAGTTATACATCATCTGCGCAAAAATTCCGGCACAGATAATCATGATATATACATATGCATCTTTAAAAATATCTTTCGGAGTTTGCATAAAGTGAAGCAAAGGCTTCATAAATACCATGCTCATCACTGTAAGAACCAGAGACATAATTGCTGATAGAACAAGAGCACCTGCGACAGTCTGACGCATCGCCTTCATATCTCCCGCTCCAAATTTCTGTGCCGTGAGCACTGTAAATCCTGCCGTCATCCCTAACACAAAACCAAGAATCAAAAACGTAATCGTACCTGTACTTCCTACCGCTGCCAGGGCCTTTGTCCCGACAAACTTTCCTACGATCACTGCATCCGCCATATTGTAAAACTGCTGAAAAAGATTTCCCATAAAAACCGGAAGAGTAAACTCCAAAATGATCCTTCCCGGATTTCCGACCGTCATATCCTTTTGTACTGCCATTCCATAACTCCCCTTTTCCTGTAATATCACCTCATCTAAACATGAAATTATAGGGAAAAAATTCTGAAAGGGCAATTGACATTTTTACAGAAATTTTTATAAGACTTCTCCTTTTTTATAACATGCTGCAATATAATCACGTGGCTGAAAATAGAAATCTGTATTGTAATCAGATATTTTTTCATCAATCCATGAATGGTATACTTTCCAGATTCCTTCTACCAAATTTTCATCTGAATAGCTATCCTCGATCAATCTTTCATACACTTCACCAATAGTCCAATAATCTGGTATGCGATATCTGCATTCACCTACATTATCAAAGGTTCCGGATGCAATTTGACATTCATTAATAAATTCTGATGCCACTTTTTCTATTGGCTCACAGTGTAATACATCAGAATATTCGTAAATTCTCCCTAACGTTTCTTTCCCCAGATCATCTAGAATTTGTCCCCGTTTTTTTTTCTGATTTCTCCCAATATATTCGATCAAACTACACGTATAAAACAATTTATTATTATTTTTTGTGCCCATATACTTCCTCACTTCCAAGAAACGTTAATGTATTTAAAGCCGAAATCGTATGAAAACTAATCTGATGAGTTGGATGGTTAAATTTTGCCAATTCCCAGAATGCCACTCGCGATATCTTATTATCAATAAAATTCTGCACATAATTGAAGATTGCATCATCCGCCATTGGTCCCTCTACGATGTCAAATGTATGAGGCTTTCCCAATCTACATGCGACAATAAAGTCCAGCCATTCTTCAGTCATTGTATCAAATTTTAGATATTTCAATTCCTCATTTGGTACATACTCATACTGATTAATATATCCCTTGTTTCCGTATCGAGTTGCCCACCGTTCTGCCTGCGTTTTATGTTGTGTGCAATAAAATCCAAAATAGAAGTCTTTATTAAACACAGCTTTTCTTATTTCTGGATACTCAACTATCTCTTTACTTCCATGATATAAAATCATAATATCTTCACCCCTTTTCTCTAAAATATTATTGCCTCCCCATATCCAATATCCATCCTAATCCCCATTTCATCTGTATATTTATCCAGGGTGTTAAATACAAAATAACCTGCTTTTGAATCACCCGCCATCTCACTCAGCATCCTTGCAGTGTATATCTTCTTAAAATCATTTTCATTAATATGTGCTAAATAATTCATTATGTTTACTCGATTCTAAACTTGATTTCTTATTTTTGTATGAATCAATTATACCATATTACACTATTCAAACCAAATATAGCCTCCAAAAAAATTGGAAAGTCTCATCCCCTCACCTATCATTATCCTTCATCTTACAATACACAATTGCCACTCCCGTACTCACTGCCGTCGCCACGATCCCAGCTCCAACGATTGCCGCCGGATTTACACTGCCATACTGACTTCGATAGGCAATTACGTTAACCGGAATCAACTGAAGAGAGGAAATATTGATAATCAGAAACGTACACATCTCATTACTGGCCACACCTCTTGCCCTTACCGGTCCCAGAACTTTTCCCCGTCTTCTCTCCTCCTCCAGATTCTTAAGTTCCTCCATTGCACGTAAGCCCGCCGGTGTCGCGGCCCAACCAAGTCCCAGAACATTCGCGATGATATTCGTCGTAATGTGTTCCACCGCCGGATGATTTTCAGGAAGTCTTGGAAAAAGAAATCGGATAATCGGACGGATTTTTTTAGAAGCGCTTTTAATCAGACCCGCGCAGGAAGCAATTTCCATAAACCCCACCCATAGAGACATGACTCCCATCATTGTAATACACAATGTAACGGCCTCTTTCGAAGAATCGACTAAAGCATTGGTGATATCCGGCATACGTCCGGTAAATGCTGCAAAAATAACACCCACGATAATCATACCTGCCCATAGATAATTCAACATACTTTTACCTCGGAAAATTCTTTTTAACTGTTTTTAATTATATGGAAATTTTCAGGCAAGTATGTCTGCCTTCCGGCATATATTATAAACAAAATGCATCGTGGAGAATATGATTTGAAATTATTTTTATACATAACAGATTTTATTATCCCCATGGTCATCTTTGGAATTGTATGTTATGGATGTCTGATGAACGTAGATGTGTATGATACCTTTATCAAAGGTGCAAAAAAAGGATTTTTTACAGTCATAAAAATTTTACCAACACTGGTAGGACTTATGGTGGCAGTAGGAATTCTGCGGGCCTCAGGTTTTCTGGATTTTCTTTCTAGTCTCATTGGAAGTTTTACAAAATATATTGGATTTCCAGGAGAACTTGTACCTCTTACAATTGTAAAAATGTTCTCCTCATCCGCAGCGACCGGACTGCTTCTTGACGTTTTTAAAGAATACGGAACGGACTCTTTTTCCGGACTTGTCGCATCCATCAGTATGGCATGCACCGAAACCATCTTCTATACAATGAGTGTATATTATCTGACCGCAAAAGTCACCAAAACGCGCTACACTCTGACCGGTGCACTGATCTCCACATTTGCAGGACTCGCCGCAAGCGTAATACTTGCCAGACTCATGCTTGGTATTTAGTAAAAAAAGAAAATAAAATAATACTTGCTTTTTCATATTTTCGGGTATAATATACATATATACTTAACATAGTTTTTAAAACTACATGTCGTTATTTCAATATATCAGGAGGCGATTTTATGTCAAACACAATTGAACAACACATCAAAGATCCTGGAAGCGCGATCACACATTTTATCGGAATGCTGATGGCTATTTTCGCAGCAGTACCGCTCCTTATCAAAGCCGCACACGAACCGGAGCGTATTTATCTTATTTCTATCGCGATTTATGCAGCAAGCCTGATCTTACTGTATGCAGCAAGTACAACATATCACACCTTTAACCGCTCTGAGCGGGTAAATACTATCCTGAAAAAAATAGATCATATGATGATCAGCGTACTCATTGCCGGAAGCTATACACCTATCTGCCTGCTTGTACTAAAAGGAAAGCTGGGGCTTATACTACTCGCTATCGTTTGGGGCTTCGCTATCGTTGGCATCCTAATCAAAGCATTCTGGGTATACTGCCCGAAATGGGTATCATCTGTACTTTATATCGGCATGGGATGGACCTGCGTACTAGCCTTCACCCAGATCTTAAACTCCATGTCCCCCGCCGCCTTCGGCTGGCTTTTAGCCGGAGGAATCATCTATACAATCGGCGGCGTTATATACGCATTAAAACTTCCAATCTTCAACTGCAAGCATAAAAACTTCGGAAGCCACGAGATTTTCCATTTGTTTGTCATGGGCGGAAGCGCATGTCATTTTATCGTAATGTATGCATTTGTACTGTAGGGATTTTCAAAAAGGTACAGGGGTATTGACGATTGGGTACACCATATTTTTTAATTTGGGACGTAGACTTTTTTCAAAAGTCTACGTCCCAAATTAACGTTTTTTTCTCTTCTCTTTTCATCTGTTTTATCGCATATTCCCTTTTCATCGCCTCTTCTTTTGTTGCGAATTCCTCATAATACACAAGTATCACTGGTCTTCGACTTTTTGTATATTTTGCTCCTTTTCCGCTATTGTGTGCTTCTATTCGCTTTTCTAGATTTGTTGTCCAGCCTGTATAAAGGCTTCCGTCACTACATCTTACAATATAGGTATAGTTTTTTTCTGCCATACTTTTCACCTGTTGCCTTGATTTAAGATTCTATAAATTCTCTTGACTTTTTCTGTCTAATCCTTTTACACTAAATAAGAAAATCTTTTCAAAAGAGGTTCAATTGTTTTTATTATATTTATTATGAATTTTTAAGTCAACATTCGCCATGAAAGGATGATTTTTTATGAATATTACCACTATATTATTTGATCTGGACGGAACGTTACTTCCTATGGATCAGGATGAATTTACAAAGGGATACTTTAAATTACTGGCTGCGAAGCTTGCTCCTTATGGATATGACCCAAAGCAACTCATTGATGCTGTCTGGGCAGGAACTTATGCCATGGTAAAAAATGACGGAAGTTGCCTGAATGAAGAGGCTTTCTGGAAAAAATTTACTCAGATATGTGGAGAAAAAG
The DNA here is from genome assembly GCA_051888795.1 of Lachnospiraceae bacterium. Lineage (GTDB taxonomy): Bacteria > Bacillota > Clostridia > Lachnospirales > Lachnospiraceae > MD308. The sequence goes on from JBJFCD010000066.1 coordinate 53,997, forward strand.
CAAAAAATGACGAGCCAATCTTCAGAGAATTTTATGAAAAAGAATTTCAAGCTGCCAGGAAATTTTGCGGATACAATCAAAAGGCATTTGATACCGTTCAAAAACTAAAACAGGCAGGTTTCCGAGTCGTTCTGGCTACTAATCCACTTTTTCCAGCTGTTGCCACAGAAAGCCGTATCCGCTGGGCCGGTCTTGAGCCAACAGATTTTGAACTATACACCACTTATGAAAATACCTGCTATTGCAAGCCAAATCCAGATTATTACAGAGATTTGCTGAAAAGGCTTGACGTTAGTCCTTCTGAATGTCTGATGGTTGGAAATGATGTGACAGAAGATATGGTTGCAGAAACTGTAGGAATACATGTATTTTTGCTGGCAGACTGCCTGATTAATAAAGAAAACAAAGACATTTCCGTATATCCTCACGGGAACTTTGACACACTGCTTACGTATATTCAAACATTAACGTAATAGAGCAAACGACATTCTTATGCAATGCACAGGAATGTCGTTAATTTCTTTATTTTCTTAATTTATCTTTTAAACCTTCAAGTTCTTTTTGCAGAGACACTATAGACTCCTGCAATGAGTTAATAAGAGCATTCTGCTCGTTTATCGTATCTTTCTGCTCGTCTATCGTATCTTTCTGCTCATCAATCGTATCCTGCATTTCATCAATCATATACTGAACTGTATTTTTATCCAATTCCGCCAGTTCTTTAGAAAACATTTCCATCATCCTCTCAAGATTCAGGCATAACATATATACATCCCGATATAAGTCTTCAAACTTCGGATAATCCATAATAAGTTTTAAAATCATATCAGGATCATCAATACATAAAAATGTAAGCCATGCCTCAAGTTCATTGGTTATTGTTTTGTTATTATTATCCAGTGTTTTTTTGAAGATGTCAAGAGAGATGAAGATGTATTCCTGCAAGAGAGAAAGTTCTAGACCTGTATCTGATTTTTGCTGAAAATGATGAAGATATATATCCGGATATCGTTGAAAATCCGAAGTACTTTTTTCAAAAAAGACGATGGTATAAACTTTTTTAATATCTTTATAACTGAATTTCTTCCCTTTTTCCCCCTTCAGGCGTTTATATTGTCTCAAGAGAAGATCCGCAGAATAGCAAGCACTCCGCTGTCCTGGAAATGCATATCCAATTTTCTGCATTTCGATATTTGCAATACTCCCGTCTTCCAGTTCTACTACAATGTCTAAAACAAGGAGGCAACATTCTGCGGCAATACGGGAAGAATCTGTCGGCAGTACTTTCAATATTTTAACTTTACAATCGAGAATAAGAGACAAAAGCGCCTCCAACCGTTCCGGAGTCGTATCAGGATTCAGGATTTCTTTAAAAAATGAGTCATAAAGAAGTTTGAATCCGCGGACACCTGTGCAAAAATCGAGAAATTCATGTTGATATGTCTCCTCCCAGCTGTAAAATATCTCCTTTAACTTAGGGATTTCTTCGATTTGTTTCACTATTTCCCCTCTGTCACGGATCATCGGAAAATGGAGTTTTAAATTATTTGGCATTGACATTCCTCCTAAGTAAAAATACCGTATTAATTAATATGTGTAATTGAAACTTTCTCATTTGGGAAATCACTTCACTAAAGAATATTGCCTTGAAAATGAGATGCCTTGTGGCAAAGAATACTAGCCTTAAAGTGGCTCATTAGAATTGATCGCTATTATACTCTTATTTAAAAAAGAAGTCAACATATCGATTAAAATACATATCGATTAAAATAAAGCACTAATCACTAATAAATCAAAAAAACAGGTGGTATCACATTTTGTAACACCACCTGCCTCATTACTCTACCAGATAATCCATTGGATTGACCGGTTGTCCGTCTTTTCGCATTTCAAAATATACATTTGGTCCTTCTACGCTGTAATACATTGTCGGATCTCCTACGTAACCAAGTACTGTCTTACTGTCTACGTAGTCTCCCGTCTTGACCTGTACATCATTTAACTGTCCGTAAAAAAGTTCATATCCGCTTCCGATATCTACATTGACCGTTGTTCCGGTTTCTGCAGTTTTATCAATTGATTTTACAACTCCAGGGGCAGATGAGATGACCTGGTCACCTTTTTCGCCTTCAATCACCAGCGCAGGATTGTACTTAAACTGATCCAGCGTTGAAAAATAAATTGTCTTGTCCATACTGTAATTCATCAGCAGTACTCCCTCCACCGGCCATAGAAGCTGATCGTTTTCCGAAAAACTGATTGCCTTGCCACCGGCAGCCGTCTGAGATACTCCATCCGCCGCACCATCTGTACTTTCACTTTCTGCGCTTTCCACACTGTCATTTGTGTCAGATACCCCATCGGCATCGTCGCTGCTTCCTGTCAGGTCCTGGTTCTCGTCAGATATCAGATCCTTTTCAGAATTACTGATCATATCCGTATTGGCACTTTCAGATTCTTCCCTTGCCTGCTCCTCCAATGCCTGTTCTTCCGCCTTCGCAAACTCCAGCTCACGCTGGGATTCTCTGTAGTCTTTAAATGTATATGTTCCCACAATTGCAATTGCTGCCACAAAGCATAACACTGCAGCGACGGATGCGACTTTTCTTCTTCGTTTTTGTTTGAATCTCGGAGTCTGTCTCGGATTCTTACTTTCATTCATTTTATCACCACCTCTGATTGTATTCTTGCCAGATCACAGATGGCTTATTCCTAAAATACCATTTTATTTTTTTGCTTCTACAATATCTGTTACTTCTTCTATTTTTGTTCCTTCAAAAAAATAATCTAATATTTCTTTGTATCCTTCTCCTTCTTTTGCCAATGCATTAGCTGCGTTCTGACTCATACCCAGCCCATGTCCGACGCCTCTCGTTGTAATCCTGAGTTTTCCGTTATATTTTTGTATAGTAAAACAGCTGGAAGCCAGATGATAATTGGTTCGGAATTCTTCTCCGCTTATCTTTTCTTCTCCCGCTTTTACCTGTAATACATATCCCGTCGTGTCACATTTTAAAATCTCTGCATCCATATCTGGCAATGTCACTGTCTGTATCTGCTCTTCTGCCTCAATATCCATCGGACATTCTACGATCTTTAGATATGGATATTCTTTCCCAAGCACTTCTTTTCCATCCCTTGTACTCCCATTGCTCAAACGAAAAAACGGTGTCTTCGCAAGTTCTCTTTCATACATGAGAATCTGTCCTTCAGTCTCACGCCATGCACTTTTTAATTTATTATAATAATAGGAATATCTGGTAACTCCCCACGCTTCTTCCATTTCCTCCTGTGTCCAGAAGGATGTCTCAAACACAGCATCACTTCCTTCCTTTTCTATTGTCCGGTAAATGTCTGTGCGCACGAGAATTGCCTGTGCCTTCAATGCTTCTTTTTCATAATCTGCAGGAATCTCTTTTGCCATAATCCCGATACAGTAGTCTTCTATTGGGAGCTCAATCGTCTTACTCTCCGTCGTCTTCTCTGATTTTTCTGAATTTCCACTGTCTTCTTCCGTTCCTTTTTCTATCTGCACCATGACATAAGTTCCGTCTACATGCGAAGACGTCACCACGCTTGGACCATTTATAAATACAGTTATTACATATGGCAATAACACAATAATTATCAGATAGCATCCGAATTTTTTTAATCTCTGTCGCATAAAAAAGCCCTCCCATACATTACTGTATGAGAGAGCATTTTTATTTATACCTCTACCTGAATTTTATCCAGTTTCCATATATCCTGTACATATTCTTCAATTGTTCTGTCAGAAGAGAATTTTCCACATGACGCCGTGTTAAGAAGTGCCATTCTTGCCCATCTGTCGCGGTCTTTATATGCCTCTTCCACTCTTTCCTGAGCCGCTGCATAAGAGCGGAAGTCTTTCAGGATAAAGTACATATCAGCGCGGTCACTGCCCTTTGTATTGAGCAGGCAGTTGTAAAGGTCACGGTATCTCTCTGTATCACCATCTGCATAAGTTCCATCTACAAGCTGATTTACAACGCGACGAATCTCTGCATCATTGTTGAAAATGTCATATGGATTATAGCCACCGTTTTTCTCGTAGTTCATAACTTCGTCAGAGCTTAAGCCAAAGATAAATGCATTTTCCTCGCCTACTTCTTCTACGATCTCTACGTTTGCACCATCCATTGTTCCGAGTGTCGGAGCTCCGTTTAACATAAACTTCATGTTACCTGTTCCGGATGCTTCCTTAGAAGCTGTGGAAATCTGTTCGCTGACATCTGCTGCCGCAAAAATCCACTCTGCGTTGGATACGCGGTAATCTTCGATAAATACGACTTTCAGCTTTCCATTAATGCTGCGGTCGTTATTTACTACGTCTGCAACAGAATTGATAAGCTTGATGATCTCTTTTGCACGGATATATCCGGCAGATGCTTTTGCACCAAAGATAAATGTTCTTGGATAGAAGCTCATCTCCGGATGCTCTTTGATCTTATTGTACAGATACATAACATGTAAAATATTAAGAAGCTGACGTTTGTATTCGTGAAGTCTCTTAACCTGTACATCAAAGATGGATCTTGGATCCACTTCGATTCCGTTGTGTTCAAGAATATATGCTGCAAGACGCTCTTTATTCTTGAATTTAATATCCATAAATTCTTTCAGAGCTTTCTCGTCATCTGCATATTTTTTAAGTCCTGACATCAGAGACAGATCTGTGATCCAGTCTTTTGTGCCAAGCTTTTCTGTTACCCAGTCTGCAAGCAGCGGATTTCCATGCATAAGGAAACGTCTCTGTGTGATACCGTTTGTCTTGTTGTTAAATTTCTGTGGCATCATCTCATAGAAATCCTTTAACTCACGTTTCTTAAGAATCTCTGTGTGAAGTCTTGCAACACCGTTTACAGAGTAACCTGCAACGATTGCAAGATGTGCCATCTTAACCTGACCGTCTCTGAGAATCGCCATGCTCTTAACTTTCTCTTCATTGCCCGGATACATTTCCCGAACCTGAATAAGGAAGCGGCGGTCGATTTCCTGAATGATCTGGTAAACTCTTGGGAGTAATCTTGAGAACAGGTCGATAGGCCATTTCTCAAGCGCCTCTGCCATAATAGTGTGGTTTGTATATGCACATGCTTTTGTTGTAACTTCCCATGCTTCATTCCACTCAAGATGATAGTCATCCAGAAGGATTCTCATAAGCTCTGCTACCGCTACTGTAGGATGTGTATCATTCATCTGGAAGGTTGCTTTCTCATACAGCTTGCGGATGTCATCATGCTTTCTCATATATTTTGCAACTGCTGCCTGAAGACTTGCAGATACAAAGAAATACTGCTGTTTCAGACGAAGCTCTTTTCCTGCATAGTGATTGTCGTTCGGGTAGAGCACCTCTACGATATTCTTTGCAAGATTCTGCTGTTCTACTGCTTTATGATAGTCACCTTTATCAAAAGACTCCAGCTGGAAATCAACGATCGGCTCTGCATCCCAGATGCGGAGTGTATTAACCTGATGATTTCCATAACCAACGATTGGGTAATCATATGGAACTGCAAGTACTGACTCATAATTTTCCTGCTTAAAATTAGTCTTTCCTGTTGCATCATCATATTCTACACGGATATTTCCACCGAAACGGATCTCTTTTGCATATTCCGGTCTGCGGATCTCAAACGGATTACCATATTTCAACCAGTTATCCGGCTTTTCAACCTGATATCCGTCCTGGATTTTCTGTTTGAACATACCATAACGGTAACGGATACCACAGCCGTAAGCTGCATATCCAAGGGATGCCAGTGAATCAAGGAAACATGCTGCAAGACGTCCCAGACCACCGTTTCCGAGAGCCGGATCCGGCTCCTGATCTTCCACAAAGTTAAGGTCAATACCAAGTTCATCTAATGCTTCTTTCACTTCTTTGTAGACAGTCATATTAATCAGGTTATTACCAAGTGCACGCCCCATCAGAAATTCCATAGACATATAATATACGATCTTCGGGTCATCTTTTTCAAGCTGTCTCTGTGTTGCGATCCAGTCATCAATAATCGCATCTTTCACCGCATAGGAAACAGCCTGATACTGCTCCTGTGGATTTGCCTCATCAAGCTCTTTACGGAACAATCTTCTAACATTTTCCTGTACATCTTTTTTGAATGCTGCTTTTTTAAATCTTGATTTCATCTGTTATTTCCTTTCTACACCGAGAGTTACTTTTTCACCGTTGATCTTCCACTCCTTCACATATCCGGATGGTGCAGCTTTTTCAACGGAAACAGCTAAAGTTTCATCTCCGATTACTTCTTTATTGTCTGCAAATACTTTCTCAGCTTTCTCAGTTCCTTCATAAGTGATAGCTATTTTATCCATAACTTCAAAGTCGGCTTCTTTACGCATCGTCTGTACTTTACTGATGATCTCACGTACAAAGCCTTCTTCAAGAAGTTCCTCTGAAAGGTTCGTATCGAGAACAACTGTAATTCCATTGTCATTTTCAGATACATATCCTTCCATCTGCGCAGATTCAATCAACAGATCCTCACGGAACAATGTGATTTCCTGACCATTAATGTCAAGCTTCAATGCATCATTAGCATTCAGTTCATCCATAGCCGCATTTCCATCAATCTCACTAAGCGCTGACTTAATTCCGCCTAACATTTTACCATATTTTGGTCCCACTGTCTTTAGTTGTGGTTTGAAAGAATATGATGTAAAATCACGAACTTCTTGTGTAAATGTTACAGTTTTTACATTAAGTTCGTCGCCAACGATGTCTTTGTAGAAATCTGAAAGTTCAAAATCAGACTTCACATACATCTGTCCGATTGGCTGACGATTCTTGATATTCGCGGCATTTCTGCAGGCACGTCCCATAATAACTACTTTCAGAACGTGATCCATATTTGCTTCCAGATCCTTATCGATAAATGCTTCATTTACCTCTGGGAAATCGCACAGGTGGATACTTTCCGGTGCAGTCTCATCAATGCTTCTTACAAGATTCTGGTAAATGTCTTCTGTCATGAACGGAATCATCGGTGCAGCTACTTTACTGCATGTAACAAGCGCTGTGTAAAGTGTCATGTAAGCATTGATCTTATCCTGCTCCATGCCCTTTGCCCAGAAACGCTCACGGCTTCTTCTTACATACCAGTTACTCATATCATCCACGAAATCCTGAAGTGCTCTTGCTGCTTCCGGGATACGGTAATTTGCAAGGTTGTTATCCACATCTTTTACAAGTGTGTTCAGCTTGGAAAGAAGCCATTTATCCATAACAGATAACTTATCATATTCCAGTGTATATTTTGTTGCATCAAAATTATCAATATTTGCATAAAGTACAAAGAACGCATACGTATTCCACAGCGTACCCATGAATTTTCTCTGTCCTTCCACAACTGCCTTACCGTGGAAGCGGTTCGGGAGCCATGGTGCACTGTTTACGTAGAAATACCAGCGGATTGCATCTGCGCCGTATTTTTCCAGTGCATCAAACGGATCTACTGCATTTCCCTTGGACTTACTCATCTTCTGACCGTTCTCATCCTGAACATGACCGAGAACAATAACGTTCTTATATGGCGCTTTGTTAAAGATCAGTGTTGAGATAGCAAGCAGTGAGTAGAACCATCCACGAGTCTGGTCAACAGCCTCGGAAATAAAGTCTGCCGGGAACTGTTTCTCGAACAGATCCTGATTCTCAAATGGATAGTGATGCTGTGCAAACGGCATTGCTCCGGAGTCAAACCAGCAGTCGATAACTTCCGGTACACGATGCATAGGTTTTCCACATTTCGGACATCTGATTGTCACTTCATCGATGTATGGGCGGTGAAGCTCAATATCATCCGGACAGTTATCGGACATAGATTTCAGTTCCTCGATACTTCCGATAGAATGCTGATGTCCGCACTCACATTCCCAGATATTTAATGGAGTTCCCCAGTAACGGTTACGGCTGATACCCCAGTCCTGAACATTTTCCAGCCAGTCGCCGAAACGTCCTTTACCAATACTCTCCGGAATCCAGTTGATTGTATTATTATTTGCGATCAGGTCCTCTTTTACGTCTGTCATCTTGATGAACCATGATTCGCGTGCGTAGT
>JBJFCD010000067.1:0-4041 GCA_051888795.1 Lachnospiraceae bacterium
GTATGTTAATGTAATAATAAAAAAAGATAACATTTTACATACACAAAAAATATTGATTGAAAATTCTTTGAATGAGGAGATAAATATTGTTTTAGGAGAAATTAAGTTCTTTTCAGGAGATAAGGAAGTTAATCGGGTTTGGTTTAAGATAGAAGGATTAGGAGTTCGAAGGAGGATACAAATTGATGAAATAACCTATAATACAGACAAGGATTATATTGAAAAAACCTATTGGGATGAGGTTGAGTTGCAGATTGATAAAATAGTAGTACTTAATGATGAACAAGTACCATGGAAAGGGGTAGTAATAAAGTTTTATCGAATGTATAATTTGGAACCTTTTAGATTCATTAATATTGGTGGTGTTAGAATTATTCCTTATGAATTAACATGGTTTTGTAATATTTTCAAACCCTTAAGTTACAAGTTATATTCATTTTTGAGAGCATCATTTGGTGGATGGGATTTGACAAATCGTTGGAATCATATGAAAATACAAGTGGTTGGATTTATAAAGACGTGGTTTTATAGGATGATAGGAGTTATAATATTAATAGGACTGTTTTTCTTGCTTCTCATAGTTGTGTATGGACAAGGTTTAATAATAAAAGAGTTTTTACACTATTTGCTTTAAGAAAAGATTTTAGAGTGCACAGGAGGATTTTTATGAAGGAAAAGGAAGTGCAACCGATAGGTGGTATAGTGAAAAAAGGACAAATAGAAGGTTTTATAGAGACCAACTTATACAAGAACATGGAACAATATGTGCTTATTGTGGATGTGAGATTATTACTCCGGAATTATTAACAATAGATTCATATTGGCCGTTTAGAAGTCACCTGGATTGTGATGAATATGATAATTTCGTTATAGCATGCAGTAATTGTAATAGAATTAAGGGAATGACAGAACCAAAGACAGAAGATGGCAAGATACTAATTATGCATCCGTATAAAGATGCATATTGGGAGCATATTATGGTTGATAAAAATGGAGTTGCGAGAGGAGAAACAGAGGAGGCAAAAAGCACTGTTGAAATTTTGTGTTTGAACCGTCCAGAATTAATTGCGTATAGAAACAATAATATTGCTGCATTTATACAGAATGCAAATAACGGTGAGAATGTATATGAGGTATATCGAAATTCAATTACATATGTGAAAAAATTACTTTTGTCAAATATAGAAGAGAAAGAGATAGAAGGGTATTTTTATAGATTAGTATATGCAAATATAATCGCTTCAATGGAGGCTTACTTATCAAAGACTATAATATCTCTTGTGTTAAATGACGAAGACTTGTTTTGGACTTTTGTACAAAGATTTGATTGGGGGAAAGAAAAAGTAAATATTTCGGAAGTCAAAGATGTATATGGCAAGATGAATATTAAAGTTCAAAAAGCATTGGCGGAAGTGTTATATCACAATCTTTCTAAAGTAAAACAAATGTATAGGTGTATATTAGAAATTAATGTTTTAGATGAAGATGATGAGATGGAATTTTTGTGTAAAGCAGTAGAAATCAGACATGATATTGTGCATAGAAATGGAAGAAAAAACATTAAAAAGCAAGACGTGACAAGTGTTGATGAATATCATAATATTGAGTTAGAGCAAATTGAAGAATTAATAAAGCATGTTGATGAGCTTGTTGACAGTATTGAAAGACAGATAAATTAAAGATAAAAGTATTTGACGATGAAGGTTTATGTGTCGTCAAAGTGTCGTCAAAAACACACGTAAATAAAAATACGAGGTAAAAACAAACGAGTTTACCCCATATTTTTCAACAGAATTTACCACGTAAACAAACCAAAACCAACTCAAAAGAGCGTGAGGGTGGTAGAACAGTAGGTTCAGGCCGTGTTGCTACCGTTATCGAGTAATTAAATATTATTCAGTAAATTCAAGGGTTTCGGAGATTTCTCCGGAACCCTTTTTACGTGCAGAAATAATGAAAATGGCGCGAAAATCCTCCGCACTCGGTGGACTAGGGTCTTTCGACCAGCCGATAAAAGGGACATTAATAGGCGGTGGTATAAGTGGAATGTTTTGGCTGATAAATTGGTTGAGCGATTTGTCAAATGCTGATTATTTTGGCCCTAATATTGCAAATATTTTTATGGAATTTTTTTATAGTCTTATTATTTCTGCAGTTATTCTTTGCTTGAAAGAAAGACTGTAAGTATTACATATTATTTCATTGAGAACATGGATGCTACCGCGCCCAAAGAAGAATATAAAGTAAATTGAAGATTTATTTGATGAGTATTGAATACATGATATAATGGAAATGTCAAATCAACAGGAATGCATGAAGCGTATGATTAGATAGAAAGTGAGATGAGCATTTTGGAAAATACTTTTGACCTTTCACAATTTGATGAATACAGAGAAGACAACAGAAGAGAAGTGAAAAAAGCAAATGGCGGCTTGCCAATTTCTTTGTGGGACACTTATTCTGCTTTTGCAAACTGTTATGGTGGTGTCATTATCCTTGGTGTCAAAGAAGAAAAAGATGGTAGTTGGAAAACTACCGGTCTTCAGAATGCACCTAGGTTGTGTAAAGAGTTTTGGGATACCATTAATAATTCCAAGAAAGTGAATATTAATCTGTTGTCAGAAGATGATGTGCAGACTTATGAAGTTGGTGACAATAAAGATATCATCATGGTTATTTATGTTCCTATGGCAAAGAGGGAACAGAAGCCAGTGTATATCAACAATGACATCTTCAATGGAACGTTCCGTAGAAACTACGAGGGAGATTATCATTGTACCAGACTACAGGTAAAGACTATGCTTCGTGACCAGACCGAGCGAACCATGGACATGGAAGTACTTGATAAAGTTCCCATGGAGGATTTGAATTATGATACCATTCATGGATATCGTAACAGCCATCGTTCTTTAAAAGAAGGACATCCGTTTGAGCGTCTGAGTGACCATGAATATTTGAGAAGTATTGGTGCCGCTGCAATTTCTGAGGAAGATGGACAGTTGCATCCTACGGCAGCAGGAATGCTGATGTTTGGCGACGAGTACAACATTGTGCGTCACTTCCCTGAATATTTCTTGGATTATAGAGAAGAGTTGGACCCTACCACTCGTTGGAGCGACAGATTGCAGTCCAGTTCTGGGGAATGGTCCGGAAATGTATGCGACTTTTATTTTAGAGTATATAACAAGATTATCAAAGATATTAAGGTACCTTTCAAAATGGTCGGTGGTGAACGCATTGACGATACGCCGGTACACAAGGCACTTCGTGAAGCTTTGGCAAATTGCTTGATTAACGCAGATTATCATGGATTGCGTGGCGTTGTAATCAGAAAAGAGCCGGACAAGTTGATTCTTGCAAATCCCGGTTATGTCAGAACGGGTAAAAAGCAGATGCGTCTTGGTGGCGAATCCGATCCAAGAAACAAGGCTCTTATGAAAATGTTTAATCTGATCAATATTGGTGAACGTGCCGGAAGCGGTGTGCCGAATATTTTTAATGTTTGGGCAGATGAAGGCTGGGAAGAACCCGTCATTGAAGAAAGATTTGACCCGGACAGAACGGTGCTGTCGCTTTCTTTTGTGAAAAAAGTGACAGAAAAAAGTGACAGAAAAAAAGTGACAGAAAAAAGTGACAGAAAAAAAGTGACAGAAAAAACGCAGGCACATTATGATATGATTCTTTCATTTATGGAAGAGGATGTATGGTATAAAGCAAGTGAATTAGTAGATGTGTTAGGAGTTAGGGAAACAAGAACTAAAGCATTACTCAGAGCACTTGTTGAAGAGGGATCACTTGTGGATAATGGAGCTATAAAAGGTCGTAAGTATAAAAAAGTAAAATAGGAAGTACTTTATAGAGCCTATCAAGTGTTGATGCAAAAGTAATTGTGTTTTTGCGGAATAATAATTCAGCGATTTAAAATAAAAACTTCGGTCAAAAAAATGACCGAGGTTTTGACTGAAGTTTAAACACAGAGAATCCAGTATGTATATTAGTCAATGATGTGACACCAGTTTTTGAAAAATAAAAGAACTGGTG
>JBJFCD010000068.1:0-61194 GCA_051888795.1 Lachnospiraceae bacterium
ATCAATACCATTTTTCTTAAGAATATATTCAAATACCATCTCAGGCATGCCACCTTTTCGACCACCAAGAATATTTTTCCCTTTCAAATCTGTCCACTTAAAATCCGATATTTTTTCTCGTGCTACAAGAAAATTTCCTGCTCTCTGGGTGAGCTGCGCAAAGTTTATGACATAATCATTTGCACCTTCATTGTATGTGTAGATAGATGCTTCAGATCCCATAAAACCAATATCAGCGCTGCCGGAAAGAACGGCAGTCATAGTTTTGTCGGCTCCAAAGCCTGTTACAAGCGTAAGATCAATTCCTTCATCTTTAAAGTATCCTTCTTCAATTGCCACATACATTGGGGCATAGAAGATTGAATGGGCTACTTCATTAAGAATCACAGGAGTTGATTTTTCTGAGCTATCCTCTGTATTGTTCTTTGTAGCCTCTGAAGAGCTGTTTCCTGATGATGAAGTATTGTTATCAGGTGCTGAGCAGGCAAGTAAAGAAGTTACTGACATAACAGTAATGAGTAAGATGGATAAAAGTTTCTTTTTCATAAAGTCCTCCTTAATCATTATAACGGTATATAATATGTAAAAGAGGGGAAAGTTGTGAAAAGGATTAAAGATTAGTGAATAAATAGATTATCTTTTTGTATAGACATAAAAAAAGCAGATAACGGGAGTCGAACCCGCCTTTCCAGCTTGGGAAGCTAGCGTTCTACCGATGAACCATATCTGCATGTGACTATTATAGCACTTACATATTGTAACGCGCAATAAATAGTTTTTAATATTGCAGGAATAAAAAAAGACTTTTTTATGAATACTATATGTAGAAGGCATAATGGTAATATAAGGGCATATTGTCATTTGCAAATTTATTATGACGGATAAAGATTTTGGAGGCAGGAAAATGACGAATCGTTTCTGGTGCTTTATAAGTGGCATATATATTGGAATAGCAATGATGTGTCTGGCGCAGATGGGAAAGGGACACTTTATTAACTAATAAAATCTTAATATTTCCTCACTTGGATTTCAAACTATTGTGTGTTATGATTTCTTCAAAAGTATAGGTGGGGAGTTTGTAATAATTATGAGAACAAGAAAAGTTAATAAGACAATAAAATATATTTTGCTTTTTATTATTATGATTATGGCAGCAGTCATATTTTTTTCGGGAAAATCTTTTAATAAAAAGGAAAATGATACATTTGAAGGAGATTACGAAGCAGGTATTATAGAAGGAAACTGTTATAAAAGTAAATGGCTTGGTATTCAGCTTGAAGTCCCACAGGATTTTCATATGTATACACGCGAAGAACTGGATCAGAGAATGAAAGAATCTGAAGGGGAAGAAAAAAATCTGATCATGGATATGTGTGCATCTTCGAATGATATGGGGGAAATTACGATTGACATCGAAAATTGCGGGAAATCTGTATCGGATGCAGAAGAATACATAAAATCTTTGCGTAATGAAATGCTTGAAAAGAGCGGTGAGGTCATAAAATATAAAGATAATGGGACCATTTCGGGTGAGACAATTGCCGGTGAAAAATATGATAGCCTGAAAATGGAGTATACTTTGGATGATATGGATTTCTGCAGTGAAATATATGCAAGAATGATTAATGGCTATGTGGCAGTGATTCAGATTGATTATGACCCGGCAGATAAATCGGATCGGGATTTAGTATTTCAGTCAATCCGGAAATTTTAAATCTGGGAAGAGGAAGGAGGAGTCTCCTGCCTCTTCTTTTCACTCTGGAGGAGAATAATTGTTTATAGCAATCAAGAGAAAGAGAGGAATGTTTTGTGAAGTTTTTTCATTTATCTGATTTACATATAGGAAAACAGCTTCATCATTATAATTTAAAAGAGGATCAGATTGTCATATTAAAAGAGATTGTTGAACTTGCAAGAGATTTTCATCCGGATGCAATAATGATTTCCGGAGATATTTATGATAAATCTGTGCCTTCAGCGGAGGCGGTAACGATTTTTGATGATTTTCTTACGCAGTTATCCGAAATCAGACCGCAAATTCCTGTTTTGATAATCAGTGGGAATCATGATAGTGCACAGAGACTTCAGTACGCTTCAGGAATTTTGAAGAAACATCATATATATTTGGCTGGGAATGCTCCGCATACGTCAGATGAGCATATAGAAAAAGTTGTCTTGCATGATGAATACGGTGAGATAGATGTTTATATGCTGCCTTATTTTAAGCCGTCTTATGTCAGAGGCGTTTTTGATGATGATCTGCCGGATTCTTACACCGATGTCATGATAAAATTGATAGAACGGGAAGAAATTGATTTTGAGAATAGAAGAAATATATTAATGTCCCATCAGTTTTATACCGGGAAAAAAGAACCGGAGACATGCGACTCAGAGACTGTATGTGTTGGCGGGATTGATAATATTAATGCTTCCTGTGTAGAGCAATTTGATTATGTTGCACTCGGACATTTGCATGGTAAGCAGTGGATTGGGAAAGAGCATATACGATATTGTGGCACATTACTTAAATATTCGGTAAGTGAAGTAAATCAGAAAAAATGTCTGACTATGGTTTCTTTGCGAGAAAAAGGACAAAAACCGGAAATCACAGAGATTTTACTTCATCCATTGCGGGATGTGAGACAGAAAAAAGGAAAATTGGAAGATATTCTTTCAAATGCACAAAATGAGGAGAAAGAAGATTATATAAGTGTAATCCTTACAGATGAGACAGAACCATATCATCCAAAAGAACAGTTACAGGAGATCTATTCGCGTATATTGGAAATTAAGATTGACAATACACGCACCAGAAATAAGCTTTCAGAGTGCGATGAAGTGAAAATAGAGACTAAAAATCCGTTAGAGGTCTTTTGTGACTTTTACCATGACATGCAGGGGAAAAATATGAGCGAAGAAGAGATGCAGATGGTAAGTAAGGTATTTGAAGAGGTAGAGGAGGAATAACTTATGCGTCCATTGACACTTGTTATGTCGGCATTTGGATCATATGCGGAAAAAACTGTGATTGATTTTTCAAAACTCAAAGGTGGGTTGTTCCTTATTACAGGAGATACGGGTGCAGGAAAAACAACAATATTTGATGCTATTACGTATGCGTTATATGGGCAGACCAGCGGCGGAAAGCGTGATGGGAATATGATGAGAAGTCAGTATGCGAAAGAAACTGAAGATACATATGTGGAATATACATTCCTGTATCAGAAACAATGCTACAGTATTAGAAGGAATCCAGAGTATTATCGCCTCGGAAAACGTAAAAATGCAGATGGGTCTGCGAGAGCCGTGAAAGAAAGTTCAAAGGTAGAACTGACACTTCCTGACGGAACTGTTTTTGAAGGTAAGAAAAGGGAGACTGATCAGAAAATTGTTGAAATTATGGGGATGGATGTGGAGCAGTTTACTCAGATTGCAATGATTGCACAAGGAGATTTTCTTAAATTATTGCATGCAGAATCAAAGGAAAGGAAACGCATTTTTTCAAAAATTTTTAAGACAAAGTATTACTATTTAGTTCAGGAGGAATTGAAAAAAAGGTCATCACTTGCATATTTGGAACTGCAGGATAATATCAGCGAATCTAAAAAAGAGATGGAACGGGTGAGGATTGACTTGGATACGGAGGATTTAAGAGAAAAGATTCTCTCAGAAAAGTGGAAAGAAGTAAAAGGACTTTCTCTTCCGCCGCAAGAAGATGTGCTTGGAATATTAGGGGAGATTATTGGAAGTATTTCCCGGAAAGAAAAGTATTCAGCAGATATGGCGGACAAGTTACAATCTCAGTTGGATGAAATCAGTGGGAAAATCAGGCAAGGCGAGATGGTAAACAAGATGTTTGATAATCTGGAAGAAGCACAGGAAGAACTGCTTGTCCTGGAAAAAGAGAAAGAAGGCATGCTGTTAATAGAGAAAGAAATAGAATATATCAGACGGGCAGAAGCAATACTTCCCGTGAAAGAACGCAAAGAAGAGACAGGAAAAGAAATTAGCAGCTGCCGAAAATTGATACAGTTATTGGAAAAGGAGTTTCTGGAAAGTCAGGATAGGATTGAAAAGAAGAGGAATTTAAAAGAGCAGAAGGAAAAAGAATTTTCAGAAAAAGATTCTTACTGGTCTGAGCAGATTACAAGAATTCAGGATGCATTGGAAGAATATGCACTGGCAGATAATCTGAAGATCAAACAGCTTAAATTAAAAGAAGATTACGAAAAGGAAAAGAGCCTATATAATCAGAATGAAAAGAAAGCAGAGGAAATGAATCAAAAGAGAAGGGCTCTTTCTTGTTCTCTTCTCGGATTTCTGCAATCTGAATGTGAGAAATATAGTAAAAAAATAAAAGAAAGCCAATACTTATGTGAGAAAAAATCGATTTATTATGAGAAAAAATATCAGGATTTTTTAAGTGGACAGGCAGGAATTCTGGCAAGAGAGTTAGAAGACGGAGTGCCTTGCCCGGTCTGTGGTTCGCTTGAGCACCCGGTTTTGGCCGTATCATCTGATGAGATACCTTCGCAGAGAGAAGTTGAACTGGCAAAAAAAGAACGTGATGATCAGGAAAAGAAACGGGAAGAACTTGTTAGCTATTTTCAGAAGATATGGAATTTATATCAGACGGAAAGCAAAATATTTGAGTATAGTTTTGGCAAATATGAAGAAAGAGATGATATAAAAGACAAACTATCTCAGCAAACAGAATCATATGAGGTTATAAAGAAAAAAATAGAGAAACTGGAAGAAGGAGAAAGAAACCTTCTGCAGGAAATTAAGAGGCTGGAACCGAAGCTTCAAAGTATTTTTGAAGCTTTAAGTAAAGCAGAAGCTGAGTATATATCCTGTAAAAGCAATCTCCGTTACGGAACTAAAAAAGAGGCTGAAGAGCAGTTGGAGAAAACCAGAAAGCAACGTCATGATTGTAGAAAAGCAATGGAATATGCACAGGAGATGTGGCAGAAGGAAAAGGAGAATTTTCAGCAGATCAGTGGAAAACTGCAAAATGAGCGGCAGAGACTTGTGTCTTTACAAGAAAAAGAAAGGGAATGCGGGCAGGAGTTTGAATCTGTTTTGGCGCAAAATCATTTTGACAGAGAAATACTGGAGAAATGGCTGGGAAAAAGAAAAGAACTTTTGGGGCTGGAGAATACTTTAAAGAAGTATGAGGCAAGGGTTATTGAGAATACCAGTGCACAGAAGATTCTGGAAAAACAGTTGGAAAACAGGAAAAGAGCAGATTTGGATGTTTTAAATGAACTGTCCCGACAAGTTATGGAAAAGCTCAAAGATACAAAAGAAGAACAAATGAAGCTTTACAGTATGAATAAAGTTAATCGAGAGACGAAGGAGCATTTGACTGCCTATTATGAAAAGAAAGGTGATTTACAGAAACAATACGAAATGTTAAATCACTTAAGTCGTACGGCAAATGGAATGCTGAGTGGATCAGTGAAGATAGATTTCGAAACTTATGTACAGAGACAGTATTTTAAAAATATTATTCAGGCGGCAAATCGAAGACTTGTTAAAATGACCGGTGGTGAATTTATTCTGCAATGCAGAGAAATGAAAAATCTTACAAATCAGGGACAGGCAGGTCTTGACCTTGATGTTTATAATATGGTAAGCGATTCTGTAAGGGATGTGAGGACGTTGTCGGGAGGAGAGTCTTTTATGGCTTCGCTTTGCATGGCGTTAGGTCTTGCAGATATTGTACAGAATATGGCAGGTGGTATTCAACTTGATACAATGTTTGTAGATGAAGGGTTTGGCTCACTGGATGATGCAGCAAGAGAGCAGGCAATCCGAGTATTAAACGAACTTGCAGGGAGAGACAGGCTTGTCGGTATTATTTCTCATGTAAATGAGTTGAAAGAACAGATTGACGAAAAACTTATTATTACAAGAACAGAAAAAGGCAGTCATGCTGTCTGGAAAAATTAGAATTTATAGAAATTAAAGAGTCTGCATATCTAAGGTTAAGAAGTTTGATCAGGAGATGCCTGATAACCTCTTTTCGTAGATATGCAGACTTTTATTATTTCTTATTTATTCTGATATTCTAATGCTGCCTCGATAAATCCTTTGAACAATGGGTGTGGTCTGTTTGGACGGGATTTCAGTTCCGGATGCGCCTGTGTGGCAATAAACCACGGATGGCTTGGTATCTCAATCATTTCAACGATTCTTCCGTCAGGGGAAAGTCCTGAGAGCTTCATGCCATGTTCTACCAGAACGTCGCGGAAATCATTATTGACCTCATAGCGGTGACGATGACGCTCTTCAATTTTTTCTACGCCATACAGTTCATATGCCTTAGAAGTCTTGTCCAGTACACAAGGATATGCACCAAGTCTCAATGTTCCTCCGATATCTTCGATTCCTATCTGTTCAGGCATAATATGGATAACCGGATGTGTAGTGTTCGGATCAAGCTCAGCGCTGTGGGCATCATGGTATCCGATGACATCCCGCGCAAACTCAACAATGGAAAGCTGCATACCGAGACAAAGACCTAAGAATGGGATATTATGGGTTCTGGCATATTTGATTGCCTGAATTTTTCCGTCTATTCCACGATTGCCGAAACCTCCGGGAACGAGGATTCCGCTTACATCTGAAAAGATTTCTTCTACATTGTCTTCAGTAACGGTTTCAGAATCAATCCATTTAATATTAACTGTTGCACGGCTGAAAATACCACCATGTTTCAGAGCCTCTACAACACTGATATAGGCATCATGAAGCTGAATATATTTTCCGACAAGAGCAACTGTTACTTCTGTATTTGGATTCTTTAAATACTCAACCATCTCACGCCAGTCTTTTAAATCCGGCTCCGGACAGTCAAGTTTCAGACATTCACATACAACACCGGCGAGATTTTCTTCTTCCATTGCCAGAGGAGCTTCATATAAATATTCGACATCAAGATTCTGTAATACATGATTAGAAGGAACATTACAGAATAAAGCAATTTTATCTTTAATTGCCGTGCCAAGAGGGTATTCAGAACGACACACAAGAATATCCGGCTGAATTCCCATTCCCTGTAAATCCTTTACACTTGCCTGAGTAGGCTTTGTCTTCATTTCCTGAGAAGCACGGAGATAAGGAATCAAAGTAACGTGAATCAGGATGACATTGTCTCTTCCTTTTTCATGCTGGAATTGGCGGATTGCTTCAAGGAAAGGCTGACTTTCGATATCGCCTACGGTTCCGCCTACTTCGATAATGGCAATTTCTGTATTTTCCGCAGCTGGATTGCGATGAAAACGGCTTTTGATTTCATTAGTAATGTGAGGGATTACCTGAACTGTTCCACCGCCAAAGTCACCGCGTCTCTCTTTCTGAAGGACTGACCAATAGATTTTTCCGGTAGTAACATTTGAATTTTTTGTCAGGCTTTCATCAATAAATCTTTCATAATGCCCAAGGTCCAGATCAGTTTCTGCACCGTCATCGGTGACAAATACTTCTCCGTGCTGTACTGGGTTCATAGTACCCGGATCAATGTTGATGTATGGATCAAATTTTTGCATAGTAACTTTATAACCGCGTGCTTTCAAAAGACGTCCTAACGATGCTGCGGTGATTCCTTTGCCAAGACCTGACACAACTCCACCTGTAACGAAAACATATTTTACTGCCATAATTTCCTCCTCTTGATAACTGACTGAATAGTAATTCTGCTTTAAAAAAATATGTTCAGATTATACACCTTTTCCAGAGAAAAATACAGTATTTTTTTCATACTTTGCTTCAAAAGTTGCCTGTATGGATAATTTTTTAAATTGTTTAATGTCTACAGAGCTTATCATAACAGAAGTGTGTGCCTGGCAGCCCTTTAATTTTGGAAGCTGATCCAGTGCAAGCTGGGCAACAGGATCGGTTGCTGCACTGACAGATAATGCAATCAGAACTTCATCTGTATGAAGACGGGGATTTTTACTTCCAAGATACAGAGTTTTCAGTTTTTGAATCGGTTCAATAGCTGCTGGAGAAATTACATGCCTCTCATGCTCAATTCCGGCAAGCTCTTTCAGTGCATTGAGAAGGAGAGCAGCGGATGCACCAAGAAGATTGGAAGTCTTTCCGGTGACAATTGTTCCGTTGTGAAGCTCCAGAGCAGCAGCCGGACCATCTGTTTCTTCAGCCATTTTCAGAGCTGCGTCAACGACTGGACGGTCATGTACTGTGATATCTGCCTGATTCATCAGCATTTCCAGCTTATATACTTCTTCATCCGGACAAGAACCGATTAAACGTCTTCTCAGGGAATCATAGTATCTGCGGATGATTTCCTGACGAGATGCTTCTCTGCATACTTCATCATCGCAGATGCAGTTTCCAGCCATATTTACTCCCATATCAGTTGGAGATTTATACGGGCTTGAGCCATAGATACGTTTGAACATAGCATTTAATACAGGATATATTTCAACATCACGATTATAATTAACAGTTGTCTCACCATATGCTTCAAGGTGGAACGGGTCAATCATATTTACGTCGTTGAGATCAGCCGTTGCCGCTTCATAGGCAAGATTTACCGGATGTTTGAGAGGAATATTCCAGATTGGGAATGTTTCATATTTGGCATATCCGGCACATATTCCGCGTTTGTGTTCATGGTAAAGCTGGGAAAGGCATACTGCCATTTTTCCACTTCCCGGTCCGGGTGCAGTAACTACAATAAGAGGACGGGAAGTTTCGATATATTCATTTTTTCCATATCCCTCCTCACTGACAATGTGAGGAATGTTGGAAGGATATCCGGAAATAGGATAGTGTCTGTATACTTTTATTCCGTCTTTTTCGAGACGGTTCTGAAACAAAACGGCACTTTCCTGACCGCTGAATTTTGTGATCACAACGCTTCCAATATATAATCCGTGGTTTTTAAAAACAGACATAAGTCTTAAGACATCCATATCATAAGTGATTCCAAGATCACCACGGATTTTATTCTTTTCGATGTCTTCTGCGCTGATAACAATTACTATTTCAGCCTGATCGGAAAGCTGCATCAGCATCCGCATCTTACTGTCCGGTTGAAATCCTGGAAGTACGCGGGACGCATGATAGTCGTCAAAAAGCTTTCCGCCGAATTCCAGATATAGCTTGTTGTCAAATTTACTGATACGCTCCATAATGTGAGACGATTGCATTTTGAGATATTTTTCGTTGTCAAATCCTATTTTCATTGCTCTTTCCTTCTTATTTTTTTTAGAAAAATGTTATGATTCTGTATTAATCAATACATTACCAAGTATACTACATGAGATGGGAAGTTTACAATCTTTTCATAATGTTTTTATTGATTTCAGAGAGGGCTGTCCTTATAATTAAAGAGAATAGCACAGGAGGGAAAAAATGGACAACCAGAATAATCAGAATAATAAAAATCAAAATAATAACAAAAATCAACAGGGAATTCCGTTTGTCATATTAGTAACATTGATTACTACGATTTTAGTATTGGCGCTTTATCAGTTTAAAGGTGTCACGAATTCAGAAGAGATTACCTATGATCAGTTTCTTTCCATGGTAGATAATGGGGAAGTTGAAGAGGTAGAGATCCAAAGTGACAAACTGGTAATAAAGGCAAAGAAAAAAGACGGAGAAAAGATTGCGAAAGAATACTATACAGGAATTGTAGATGATGACACTTTATCAAAACGTTTATATCGGGCGGATGTCAAATACAGTCACACGATTCCGGATACAACTTCTGCCGTTGTTTTAAATTTACTGATTACAATTTTGCCAATTGTATTAATTGTCGGCATGTTTGTCTATATGAGTAAAAAAATGACAGGCAGCGGTGGTGTGATGGGCATAGGAAAAAGTAATGCCAAGATGTATGTGGAAAAAAAGACCGGAGTAACATTTAAAGACGTTGCAGGGCAGGATGAAGCGAAGGAATCTCTTCAGGAAGTGGTGGATTTCCTGCATAATCCGGGAAAATATACCCGTGTTGGAGCAAAACTCCCGAAGGGTGCTCTTCTTGTAGGACCTCCGGGAACCGGTAAAACACTTCTTGCAAAAGCAGTTGCCGGAGAGGCAAACGTGCCGTTCTTCTCTCTTTCCGGCTCTGCATTTGTGGAAATGTATGTTGGTGTCGGAGCTTCCAGAGTGAGGGATCTGTTCAAACAGGCACAGCAGATGGCACCTTGCATTATTTTTATTGATGAGATTGATGCGATTGGTAAAAGTCGTGATAATCAAATGGGAAGTAATGATGAGAGAGAGCAGACATTGAATCAGCTTCTGGCTGAGATGGATGGATTTGAGAGTAACAAAGGACTTGTCCTTTTAGCGGCAACAAACCGTCCTGAGATTCTGGATCCGGCACTTTTAAGACCCGGACGTTTTGACAGAAGAATTATAGTAGAAAAGCCCGATCTGAAGGGGAGAGTAGATGTATTAAAAGTACACTCAAAGGATGTCAGGATGGATGAAACGGTAGATTTGGAGGCAATTGCACTGGCGACTTCCGGCGCAGTTGGTTCAGATCTTGCAAATATGATCAATGAAGCAGCTATTAATGCAGTAAAACATGGAAGAAATGCTGTTTCTCAGAAAGATTTGTTTGAGGCAGTTGAAGTTGTGCTGGTAGGTAAAGAAAAGAAAGACCGGATTATGAGTCAGGAAGAGAGAAGAATCGTATCCTATCATGAAGTCGGGCATGCTCTGGTAAGCGCACTCCAGAAGGATTCAGAGCCAGTTCAGAAGATTACAATTGTACCTCGTACAATGGGAGCTTTAGGATATGTTATGCAGACTCCGGAAGAAGAAAAATTCCTGAATACAAAGAAAGAGTTGGAGGCAATGCTGGTAGGAATGCTGGCAGGACGTGCAGCAGAAGAAATTGTATTTGACACAGTTACGACCGGTGCATCCAATGATATTGAAAAAGCAACCAGTGTCGCAAGGGCAATGATTACTCAATATGGTATGAGTGAGAAGTTTGGACTTATAGGTCTGGAATCTGTTCAGCACAGATATCTGGATGGAAGAGCCGTTATGAATTGTGGGGAAGAGACTGCTTCAGAGATTGATAAAGAAGTTATGAAGATGCTTAAGGAATCTTATGAAGAGGCAAAACGTCTTTTGACTGAACACAGAGAATCACTGGATAAAATTGCAGATTTCCTTATAGAAAAAGAGACGATCACCGGTAAAGAATTTATGGAAATTTTCCATGAAGTGGAAGGAATCAACCCGGAGAAAAAAGAGACAGAAGAGCGTATCAGTATGAGACCGACAGATTCAGCAGTGGCGTCAGAGGAAAAACAGCAGGCGGCAGAATTGCAGGAAGATAAGGCAGAAGATAAGACAGAAGAGCAAATAGCAGACTAACATAGTGGATAAATTGCTGCGAATGAGATGATTTCGCAGCAATTTTTTCTATGGAGTATTATGGAAAAACGGAGAGATTGTACGAATGTTTGATATTCAGGAAGAATTAAAAAAGTTGCCGGGAAAACCTGGAGTATATATCATGCATGATGAGTCAGATGCAATCATTTATGTGGGAAAAGCAATCAGCTTGAAAAACAGAGTGCGTCAATATTTCCAAAGCAGTCGGAACAAAGGTATTAAGATCGAGCAGATGGTCACGCATATTTCCAGGTTTGAATATATTGTGACAGATTCAGAGCTGGAAGCGCTTGTTCTGGAATGTAATCTGATAAAGGAACACAGACCAAAATATAATACGATGCTTATGGATGACAAGACTTATCCATTTATAAAAGTTACGGTAGAGGAACCATATCCAAGGATTATGATGGCAAGAAGGATTGTTAAAGATAAATCCAAATATTTTGGACCATATACCAGTGCCGGGGCGGTAAAGGATACAATAGAACTGATTCGGAAGTTATACAAAATACGCAGCTGTAACCGAAAATTGCCACGGGATATTGGAAATGAACGTCCTTGTCTGAATTATCATATTCATCAGTGTGAAGCTCCTTGTCAGGGATATATTTCTCAGGAGGAATATCGTAAGTCTATTGACGAGGTGCTGAAATTTCTGAATGGAAATTATGAACCGATTTTAAAAAAGTTAGAAGAAATGATGATGGATGCATCGGAAAAACTGGAATTTGAAAAAGCAATTGAATATAGAGAACTGATATCCAGTGTACAAAAAATTGCACAGAAACAGAAAATCACTGATACGGCAGGTGAGGATAAGGACATTCTTGCAGTTGCAACTGAAGAAGAAGATGCAGTGGTTCAAGTATTTTTTATTCGTGGTGGAAGATTGATCGGAAGAGATCATTTTTACTTAAAGATTGCGAAAGGAGACAAAGATAAAGAGATTTTGTCCAGTTTTATCAAGCAGTTTTATGCAGGGACTCCTTATATTCCGGCGCAGCTGATGCTTCCCGAAGAGATAGAGGATGCATCAGTAATAGAGGAATGGCTCAGCAATAAGCGAGGACATAAGGTGCACATCAGAGTACCTAAAAAAGGAACAAAAGAAAAGCTTGTGGAACTTGCAGGGAAAAATGCAAGTATGGTTTTGAGTACGGATAGAGAGCGGTTAAAACGTGAAGAAGGCAGGACTATCGGTGCAGTGAAAGAACTGGAAAAGCTTCTTGGCATCAGTGGTGTTTTAAGGATGGAGGCTTATGATATATCAAATACCAGTGGTTTTGCTTCAGTAGGATCAATGATTGTTTATGAACGGGGAAAACCAAAACGGAATGATTATCGTAAGTTTAAGATTAAAGGTGTTCAGGGAGCTGATGATTATGCAAGTATGAAAGAAGTTCTGACAAGAAGATTTGAACATGGTCTGAAGGAGAAAAATGAAGGAAAAGAATTAGGAAGTTTTACGGCTTTTCCGGATTTGATTTTAATGGATGGAGGAAAAGGACAGGTAAATGTGGCACTGGAAGTATTAGACATGCTAAAATTAAATATACCTGTCTGTGGGATGGTTAAGGATGATAATCATCGTACACGCGGACTTTATTATCAGAATGAAGAGATACCCATTGATAAAGATTCAGAGGCTTTTCGACTGGTTACGAGAATTCAGGATGAAGCGCATCGTTTTGCAATTACTTTCCACAGACAGCTCAGAAGTCAAAATCAGGTACATTCAATATTGGACGATATTCCAGGTGTAGGGCCTGCAAGAAGAAAGGACTTGATGAAACATTTTGAAAACATAGAAGCGATTAAAAATGCTTCGGTCAACGAATTAAAAATGCTTCCAACGATGAATGAAAAATCAGCGAATGATGTATATCGCTTTTTCCATTAGTATGATATAATGAGCCTAGCGGCGAACTGCGCTTGCGCATGGAGCCATTAGGCGGGAAGACCCATCGCGGCTTCGGTCGAGATGATATTTTTATCTAGCAATATCAAAAAGGAGAACAGGAAGATGAACGCAGTTAAGATGAGCAAAGTAGTTGAGAAAATGAATCTCAAGAACCTTACACCGGATGTTGAGCTTGCTGAAAAACAGGTAAAAGTTCCAGATATCAATCGCCCGGCATTACAGTTATCCGGATTTTTTGAACATTTTGCTTCTGAACGTGTACAAATTATCGGATATGTTGAATATTCATATCTGGAGACGCTCAGTGAGGAAAGAAAAAAAGAGGTTTATACAACTTTATTATCATATGAAATTCCGTGCCTTATTTTCTGTAGAAGCCTTCAGCCTGACGAGTTTTTGCTGGAGCAGGCAAACAAAGCCAATGTCCCGGTATTTTCTACAGATAAGAAGACTTCAGAATTTACAGCAGAGATTATACGGTGGCTTAATGTAGAATTAGCACCATGTATTTCCATTCACGGAGTATTGGTTGATGTTTATGGTGTTGGCGTTTTGATTATGGGAGAAAGCGGCATTGGTAAAAGTGAAGCTGCTTTGGAATTGATTAAGAGAGGACACCGTCTTGTCAGTGATGATGTTGTGGAAATACGTAGAGTAAGTGATGAAACACTGGTTGGACGTGCTCCTGATATTACCAGACATTTTATAGAACTCAGGGGAATTGGTATAGTTGATGTGAAAAATTTATTCGGAGTGTTAAGTGTAAGAGAGACTCAGAATATTGATCTGGTTATTACATTGGAAGACTGGGATAAGGATAAAGAGTATGATCGCCTTGGGCTGGAAGAACAATACACAGAATTCCTCGGAAATAAGGTTGTATGCCATCAGCTTCCGATCCGTCCGGGAAGAAATCTTGCAATCATTGTCGAAACGGCAGCTATTAACCAAAGGCAGAAGAGTATGGGATATAATGCTGCTCAGGAATTGTATAGAAGAGTACAGGCGAATCTTGCAAAAAAATAAGAAAGGGATAAAGGGGAAAAGAGATGAAATATTGTTTTGGAGTTGATATTGGAGGAACAACTGTTAAAATCGGTCTTTTTCAAACAGATGGAACTATTGTGGAAAAATGGGAGATTAAGACCTGTACAGAAAATCATGGAAATAAGATCCTTCCGGATATTGCTATGTCTTTGAATAAAAAACTGGATGAACATAATTTGGAAAGAAGTGAGATAGAAGGAATCGGTATTGGCGTTCCGGCACCAGTTAATTCAGAGGGAATTGTTCAGAATACAGCAAATCTCGGATGGGGATATAAGGAAGTAAAACGTGAGATGGAAGAACTTATGTCTCTTCCGGTTGAAGTTGGAAATGATGCAAATGTTGCAGCTCTTGGAGAGATGTGGCAGGGGGCCGGAACAGGGCAGAAGGATATGATTATGGTGACACTGGGAACAGGTGTCGGTGGCGGTGTGATTGTAAACGGACGTCCTGTTGTGGGAAATAATGGTGCAGGAGGAGAGATTGGACATCTCTGTGTAAACTATAAAGAGAAGGAACATTGCGGATGCGGTAAAACGGGTTGCCTTGAGCAGTATGCATCTGCTACAGGAATTGCAAGACTTGCCAGAATGCGTCTTGTGAAAAATGATGATGCTTCAATGCTAAGAAAAAGTCCAATTGAAGAGATTACTGCAAAGACGGTATTTGATGCATTGAAAGAAGGAGATAAGGTGGCCGAAGAAATTGTGGAGGAATTTGGATCTTATCTTGGGCATGGAATGGCAAATCTGGCTGCAGTAACGGATCCTGCTGTTATTGTAATCGGAGGAGGAGTATCAAAGGCCGGAGATATTATTTTAGGATATATAGAGAAATATTTTCAGGAAAAAGCCTTTTTCTCGAATAAAAACACAAAATTTGTTCTTGCAGAGCTTGGAAATGATGCAGGAATCTGTGGGGCTGCAAAACTGATCATTGATAAAAATGCTGAATAGTGATATTGATGTAAAATAAAAACATCTGCTGGTTTATCCAGCAGATGTTTTTATTTTATGATTTTATTGAGATGGTTCAGTCGGTTCAGTCGGCTCAGTTGGCTCAGTTGGCTCGGTCGGCTCAGTTGGCTTAGTTGGGTCGGTTGGCTTAGTCGGCTCAGTTGGCTTAGTCGGCTCGGTTGGCTTAGTTGGGTCGGTTGGCTTGGTCGGTTCAGTTGTGTTTTGTGGATTATCAGGAGGATTCTGGTTGTCATCTGTATTTTCCTCCGTATCATTTTCCTCAAGTTCTTGATCATCGCCGTTGTCCACATTTCCGTGACCGGTACATACTTCATCCGGTAACGCGTCTGTATCAAAATATTCTGTAATAGATGGACATCCATTTCTTGCAAGAAGACCTGTCAATTTGCATACTGTTTTCTTTTCAACAGAATCCGGCATTTCAAATTCTGTGTATTGTAAGTTTTCGTGCACTCTCTCCATGATACCTTTCCACAAGCGGAATCGGAAACTGGTATCACTGTTGCATTCTTTGTTGTCATCATATCCGCCCCAAACGGCACATGTGTAGTATGGAGTGAATCCGCAGAACCATAAGTCTTTATTGGAAGTTGTCGTACCTGTTTTTCCTGCAACAGGCATATTGTTAAGCTGGCATGAACGACCGGTACCTTCTTCTACAACGGTCTGAAGCGCGCTTGTAATCAAGGCAGCAGTGCTTTCTTTCAGAACTGTATGACTTTCATTTCCGCTTTCTAAGAGAACATTACCATCATGGTCAAGTACCTTTGTATACATGATTGGTCTGTTATATACGCCTCCGTTGGCAATTGTAGCATAGGCACCACATAACTGATAATTGTAGACACCTTCAGTCAGACCACCCAGAGCTAAAGTTTCATTAATATCACTGAATATCTGACCATTGATCTCTTTACTCTTAATGAGTGTAGTAATTCCGAATTTTTCACAATAATCAAATCCGAGCTGCTGGGTAATCTCATTACTTACTTTAACAGCACAAACATTGATAGAATTTGCAATCGCTGTCCGGTAAGTTACATCGCCTTTGTAGGATCTACTTGCATTTTGAATCTGTTTACCATTCTTATATTTTGTAGGTTCATCGCGAACGATTGTAGCCAACGTCTTATCACATGCATCTATAGCAGGAGCATAAGCGGCAAGTACTTTGAAAGTAGAACCTGGCTGACGTTTGGATCCTTTATATGCACGGTTAAGTCCAAGGCTTGTTTTCTTCTTCCCGCGACCTCCGACCATCGCTTTGATTTCACCGGTTTTCTGATCCATAATTGTTACAGAAGCCTGAGGCTGCGGAGTGATATTTATGACCTCGTCATATGATACATCATCCTTTTCTTTAATGGTTTTCTTCCATTCTTTTACCATTGCTTTGGCATCTTCTTCGCTTGAATAAAGCAATCCCTGAGTTTTTCCGTATTTTTCCTTTACATATTTTTTGATATGTCCGGAAGAGTAGTTATCAATGGAGCCATCTGCCCTGGTAACGGTAAGGGCATAATCAAGACCATATTCTTTGAGATAAGGATAGTTGGAGTCATCATTCATCTCTTCATCACAGATTTTCTGGATTTCCTGATTCTGAGTGGAATAGATGCTTAATCCTCCACTGTAAAGTGCGTTGTATGCCTGTGTTTCTGTGTATCCGAGCTGATCCTGAAGATCATTCAATACCTGATCAGCAAGAGCATCTACAAAATATGAATAAGGATTCTTATCTTCGGTCTTTTTATTAGCTTTTTGAATTCGGGCATATACATCATCTTCTAATGCTTCTTTATAAGAAGATTTATCAATGTAGCCCTGTTCCAGCATATTTTTCAAAATTTTTTCGCGTCTCTTGGCATTAGCCTCTGGATTAGTTACCGGATTCAGTCCGGATGGATTTTGTGTAATACCGGCGATAACTGCACATTCAGACAGGGTAAGATCACTGACATCTTTGTTAAAATACCGCTTAGAAGCTGCCTGTACACCGAGAGAGTTCTGACCGAGGTTAATTGTATTCATATAGGCTTCAAGAATCTCTTCTTTGCTCATCTGTTTTTCAATCTGGAGAGCTAAATATTGTTCTTGAATTTTCCTCTGTAGTTTATCATAGAATGTCTGCTCATTTACAAAGTTTGGGAAGACATTATTTTTTATGAGCTGTTGTGTCAGGGTACTGGCACCTTGTGATCCGCCTGAAAGGATAGAAACTGCAGCACGTAAAATACCTTGAATATCAATACCGTTATGTTCGTAAAAACGTTCATCTTCGACTGCAACAAATGCATGCTGAAGATCTTCAGGAATCTCATCTATAGATTTATAAACACGGTTAGAACCGGAAGCAACAAAACGTTCAATCTCTGTTTTTTCATCATCTGCATATACAAAAGTAGTGTATCCCTGAGGTTTGACATCAGATGGAGAAACCTTTGGTGCGTCGTCTATGATTTTTTTGACGAACAGACCGCCTCCAATCATACCGGCAATACCTATAACAAGAATGCAAAGAAAGAATGCTTTAAAAAGTCTTACTCCAACGCGTTTTCCCTGCATGGTAGATTTTGATGTTATTTGCTTCTGCCTTTGTGCAGCTTTTTTCTTACCATAATTCATAAGAACGAGCCTCCTTTATACCAGATAATTATGCCATATAACGCGGAGTGTATCAGTCCGCGAAAATGTACAATAGTATACTAGAATAGTATAACAAAGAAATATGTTGAAATAAAGAAAAAAATGAAAACTTCACATTTTGGTAGGAAAATCTTAAGAAATTCGTTATACTGATTATATCTTATTTGATTTTGAGTGTATATGTAAAGGAGCAAAATTATGGTGTCAGAGTATAAAATTATATATAAAGGTGGAGAAGGGGAAATTACCGAAAAAAAATCCCGTTTCATTGCAACAACGATCCCGGTAAATACAGAAGAAGAAGCGCTTACATTCGTAGAATCCATGCGAAAGAAATACTGGGATGCAAGACACAACTGCTTTGCTTATGTGATCGGAGAAAGAAATGAGCTTGCCAGATGCAGTGATGATGGTGAACCACAGGGGACGGCAGGTAAACCAATGCTTGATGTTCTCCTTGGAGAAGACATACATAATATTGCAGTGGTTGTTACCAGATATTTTGGAGGAGTTCTTCTGGGAACCGGGGGGCTTGTCCGTGCCTATTCGGGAGCAACAAAGCAAGGAATAGCCTCATCTGTGATTATTACCAAAATGTCAGGGATTAAACTGGAAATCCATACAGATTATACTGGACTTGGGAAGATTCAGTATATTTTGGGACAGAGAGGAATAAAGATTTTAAATTCAGAATACACAGACTCAGTAAAGTTAGAAGTGATTTTGAAAAAGGACGAGGCAAAACAGATCGAAGCTGAAATCACAGAAGGCACAAATGGACAGGCAAAACTTGAGGAAACAGGGGAATGCTGGTTCGCTGAGATTGATGGGGAGCCTACAGTGCTGGAATAACAGCATTGAAAATTAATATAACAGGATATAAATAATCCCTGCCAGAGCGGGTTCTGGCAGGGATTTTAAGCCTGTTTATTTAACTTTTTTAATTGAATTCCGGCTCGATTAAGCCGTATGTTCCGTTCTTTCTTCGGTATACAACATTCACTTCGTCAGTTTCTGCATTACAGAAAACAAAGAAATCATGACCAAGAAGTTCCATCTGAACACATGCATCTTCCGGATACATTGGTTTGATTCCGAAACGTTTTGTGCGTACGATCCGAATCTCGTCATCATCCAGAGCATTGTCTTCGTTTTCAAAAAATTCCTGTTTAAAGTTTCCGCCTTCCTGATGTCTTGCAATCAGCTTGTTCTTATATTTACGTAATTGACGTTCGATTACCTCTTCCACAAGATCAATAGAAACATACATATCACTGCTTACTTGTTCGGAACGGATAATATCACCTTTTACAGGAATGGTAACTTCAATTTTCTGGCGTTCTTTCTGTACACTTAAGGTTACGTGGATTTCCGTGTCAGGAGTAAAATACCTTTCAAGCTTCCCCAATTTGCTTTCTACGGCTTCTTTTAAGCCTGGTGTTACATCGATGTTTTTTCCAATAATGATAAACGTCATGCTGTCCAACTCCTTTTCGATATAATTTCAGAAATATATCTGACAATTAATGCCGAAATACTAATCTTTCTGATATATTCAGTATAACACTTTTTGGGGTTAATGTATAGCATGTATTACTTCGATTCTGGTGATTTTTCCGTCTCGCATTTTTGCAACACGCAAACCGACATTTCCTATATAAACGCTGGCACCTACACCGATTTCAGTGTCAAATTCTTCGAATTTTGACATAATCACATCAAGAAGAGTTTCTCCGGAATTATGAGGAATATTTACACCCACAAGTTTGTTTACTGCGTTAACTTTTGTACTTGCTCTGAAAAGGATTTCGTCAGAAACATCAAATTCGCAGAAGAGATATTTTCTGGTTGCGAATAAAACGGCAATTGCGCAGACACCGATTAAGCTGCTCCAGATAGAAGAGTGGTCTATGATAATATGTCGTGCAATTGCAAACAAAAGTACTTCAAACACTGTATCAGGAGTATGGTGGTACATCATACGGATTAGTTCCACCCCGATAATTAAGTTAAAACAGGTTTCCAGAAGATCTTCGTAATTCGGCCATACATTCAGGTCTGGTATATTGATCAGAGAAGCTGCCATTCGCAAGCAGAGCAGAAGAATACCGATTCCGAGCATAATAGAAATGGCAAACTCCAGAATGACAGCGAAGCGCTTTAAAAAATTTGTTATATATAATTTCATGAATTTCTCCTTCTCTCACTTATTTTTGTAAATACGTATGGATATATGACAAGTACCCATATGACCAGTATAAAGTATTCTGCCATTTTTGCCAAGACGGAACTTCCAAAGATAAGAGAGAAGCTTTCTTTGATGGCAAGAGCGATGAAAAGACCAACAGAGATTTTAATAATCTGTGAGCGGAATTTGAGTGTTCTGGTATCGAAATTAAGCCTTGTACGTTCAATATACCATCCGATAGAAAAACCAAGTCCGGCCCCGGCTGCCTTGCAGCAGTCAATGGCGTATTTTGTTTCAATCGTTCCATTTTTATTTAAAGTGAGTGCATAAATAGCAACTGCAATTGAGAGAACAGAGAGAATAGCTGCAATCTGCTTCAAATATTTTGTACTATTCAAAAAGAAATTCTGAAAATGCCAGATGATCAGGGAGATGATGATAGTAAACAGCATGGATACCAGAACATCTTTTGGAGTGTGGCATCCAAGATACATTCTGGAAAAACCGATGATCAGAAACATAAAGATGCATAATATTTTTAATATTTTTTGTTTTACTTTTAAAGCTAAAGGGAAGAAAAGGGCAGTTGCGCTCTGAGTGTGACCACTTGGAAAAGAATATCCTGTAGCACCGGGGATGGCACTTTTTACAGCCTGAAAATCCGGATCAAGGACCCAGGGACGTGGAATACGAAAAGTAATTTTTAAAGCCTGAACGCCCAAGCCGGCAGTAAAATACGTGAATCCCAAAAGATAGGCAAAGCGTTTATCCACACACCAGAACAGTGTGCAGATAACCGCTATTATTATCAGTTCTTGCCCAAGATATGTGATAAACTGCATGAATCCATCTAGAAATGGGGTTCTTAATTCTGCCAGTAACCATAGGAAAGACATTATCGATTGCTCCTTTTTCTCATCTTTGGATCCAGAATCTTTTTACGGATTCTGAGAGATTTAGGGGTAACTTCCAAAAGTTCATCTGTGTCAATGAAATCTAAAGCTTCCTCAAGGCTTAAAATCTTTGCAGGTGTCAGGCGGAGTGCTTCATCTGCGCTGGAAGAACGAGTATTGGTCAGATGCTTTGTCTTGCAGACATTTACTTCAATGTCATCCGTTTTTGCATTTTGTCCGATTACCATGCCAGAATATACTTTCTCGCCGGGACCGATAAATAAGACACCTCGCTCCTGTGCCTGGAACAGACCATATGTTACAGATTCTCCGGTTTCAAAAGCAATTAAAGAGCCTTGCTTGCGGTACTGAATGTCACCTTTATATGGAGCGTAACCATCAAAAGCAGTATTCATAATACCATTTCCTTTTGTATCCGTCAGAAATTCACCGCGGTAACCAATAAGTCCACGGGAAGGGATGGAAAATTCAAGGCGTGTATAGCCTCCGCTGGCTGACCCCATATTTTGAAGTTCGCCTTTTCTCTGGCTAAGCTTTTCGATAACTGTTCCGGTAAATTCATCTGGAATGTCAATGTATGCAACTTCCATAGGTTCAAGTAACTTTCCGTTTTTATCCTTTTTATACAACACTTCTGCTTTGCTGACGGCAAATTCATATCCTTCACGGCGCATATTTTCAATCAGAACAGACAAATGCAGCTCTCCGCGCCCGGAAACTTTGAAGCTGTCTGTGCTGTCAGATTCTTCAACCCTGAGGCTTACGTCTGTATTTAATTCACGGAACAGACG
Source organism: Lachnospiraceae bacterium (assembly GCA_051888795.1). GTDB lineage: Bacteria > Bacillota > Clostridia > Lachnospirales > Lachnospiraceae > MD308. The sequence continues at coordinate 21,885 of JBJFCD010000068.1, forward strand.
GTCACGGATATGACGGGAAGTAACATATTTTCCCTCCTGTCCTGCAAAAGGACTATCATTTACAATGAACTGCATTGCAATTGTCGGTTCGGAAATTTTCTGAAATGGGATTGCCTGTGGATTTTCCGGGGAGCAGATTGTATCACCGATAGAAATATCCGAAATACCGGAAATTGCTACAATAGAACCAATAGTGGCTTCTTTTACTTCAACTTTATTCAGACCGTCAAATTCATACAATTTACTGATTCGTACTTTTTCCTGACGACTTGTATCATGTTCATTAACTACAATAGCATCCATTCCGACTTTGATTGTACCGTTATCTACTTTTCCGACTCCAATCCTGCCTACATATTCGTTATAGTCAATTGTACTGATCAAAACCTGAGTATCAGCTTCAGGATCACCTTCCGGTGCAGGGATATAATCAAGGATTGTCTCAAATAATGGCTTCATATCACGTTCTTCGTCAGTAAGGTCTAATACAGCAATACCTGCTTTTGCAGAAGCATAGACAAATGGACAATCTAATTGTTCATCTGAAGCATCCAGGTCCATGAAGAGTTCAAGGACTTCATCAATTACTTCGTCCGGACGTGCCTCCGGACGGTCTATTTTGTTAATGCATACAATAACAGGAAGGTTCAGGTCCAGAGCCTTTCTGAGTACGAATTTTGTCTGAGGCATAGCGCCTTCAAAAGCATCTACAACGAGAATGACACCATTTACCATTTTAAGTACACGTTCGACTTCGCCGCCGAAATCAGCATGTCCCGGAGTGTCAACAATGTTAATTTTTGTCCCCTTGTAGTAGACTGCAGTGTTTTTGGAGAGAATGGTAATTCCCCGTTCTCTCTCTATATCGTTAGAATCCATTACTCGTTCAGCCACTTCCTGGTTTTCACGGAACACGCCGCTTTGTTTTAAAAGTTCATCTACCAGAGTGGTCTTCCCGTGGTCTACATGGGCAATAATCGCAATATTACGTACATCTTCACGTTTTGTTTTCATTTTATTTCCCTCTTTAACTTCTAAATTCAATATAAATCACTACTATAATATAACTTTATTAGTTTATCACATTTTTCAAGATTTACAAGTAGTAACATTTATGTCGAATCGTGGCTTATGGTTGTGAAAAAAAGAGTTCTAAAAAAAGAATTATGTTCATAAATTATACTAACCGAAAAAATACAACTGGAGAAGGGAGAAATTAAAACTATGTCAGATAAGGTAATTGAAAACAATCAGGTAACCATTATGGGGGAAGTCGTATCTGCTTTTACTTTCAGCCATGAGGTGTTTGGAGAAGGTTTCTATATGGTTGATATCAGTGTGAGACGACTCAGTAATTCCGTAGACAGAATTCCGGTTATGATCTCAGAGAGGCTCATTGATGTGACGCAGGATTATACAGGGGAATTTTTGATGATCTGCGGCCAGTTCCGCTCGTATAACAGGCACGATGAACAAAAGAATCGGCTGGTACTATCTGTATTCGCAAGAGAAGTGTCTTTTATAGAGGAAGAACTGGATGGTGCCAAGACAAACAGTATTTTGCTGGACGGGTACATATGTAAGCTGCCTGTTTACAGAAAAACGCCTTTGGGAAGAGAGATTGCAGATCTCTTGCTGGCAGTAAACCGGCCTTATGGAAAATCAGATTATATTCCGTGCATTTGCTGGGGCAGGAATGCACGGTTTGCGTCTGCGTTTGAAGTTGGGGAGCATGTTCAGATACTGGGCAGGATCCAGAGCAGAGAGTATGTGAAAAAAATTTCAGAGACAGAAACGCAAAAACGCACTGCTTATGAAGTTTCTGTAAGTAAATTAGAATGTATGGATGAATAAAATTCAATTTGTCTTTCATTGACATCATGTTTGAATGATGATAAAATCTGTATAAGTATGAAGAAGGATAGTATAAGTCAGGAGGATCATGATGGCTATTTTTACAGGAGCAGGAGTGGCAATCGTCACACCTTTTAATGAAGATGAAAGTATTAATTATGATAAAATGGATCAGTTGATTGATTATCATTGTAATAATGGTACAGATTGTATTATTGTCTGTGGCACAACAGGGGAATCAGCAACTATGACCGAAGAAGAACACATGGAATGTGTGAAATTTGTAATCGACAGAGCAAAGGGAAGGATTCCTGTTATTGCAGGAACAGGTTCTAATTGTACAAAAACTGCCGTCGATATGTCAAAAGAGGCAGCTGATTATGGTGCAGACGGACTTCTTCTTGTAACACCATATTATAATAAGGCGACACAGGCAGGTCTCATTGCTCATTACACATCAGTTGCCAAAGAGGCAAAGGCACCGATCATTATGTACAGTGTTGCAAGCAGAACAGGATGTAATATTGAGCCTGCGACTGTGGCTGAGCTTGTAAAAAATGTGGATAACATTGTAGGAGTAAAGGAAGCATCCGGTAATATTTCTCAGGTTGCAAAGATTATGGAGATGACAGATGGCAACATTGATCTGTATTCCGGAAATGACGATCAGATTGTTCCGCTTCTGGCACTGGGAGCGAAGGGTGTCATATCTGTCTTGTCAAATGTAGCTCCGCAGGAAACACATGATATTTGTGAAAAATTCTTCAAAGGTGATGTGGAGGGAAGCCGTAAATTGCAGCTTCGTGCATTGCCGCTTATTGAGCAGTTGTTCTGTGAAGTGAATCCGATTCCGGTGAAACGTGCAATGGCGTTGATGGGGAAAGACTGTGGACCACTTCGTATGCCACTGACACAGATTTCAGCTGAACATGAAAAGACTTTGGCAAAAGCAATGAAAGATTTTGGAATTAAATTAGCATAGTCGGGCAAGAGTTTTCAATTGTAAAGGATGTCATAGTGTTTTGTAACCGGAACTGTGATATCCTTTCTTTGACTATGATCATAATCAGCAGTCATTGTTGAGATCACTACAAAAGGAGGAATTAAAATGGTACGTGCAATTATGCATGGGTGTAATGGAAGAATGGGACGAGTAATCACGGGGTTGATTCGTGATGACGAGGCAATAGAAATTGTAGCGGGCATAGATACATATACGGGAGTAGCGAATGATTACCCGGTATTTGAAAATATTTGGAAATGTGATGTGGAGGCAGACGTTATTATTGACTTTTCAAATGCCTCTGCAGCAGACACATTACTTGACTACTGTGTGGAAAAGCAGATACCGGTAGTGCTCTGCTCAACCGGACTGTCAGAAAAACAGCTTGAAAAGGTTGAAGAGAGTGCAAAAAAAGTGGCTGTATTAAAATCTGCGAATATGTCAATGGGGATTAACCTCTTGTTGAAATTATTAAAAGATGCAGCAAAGGTACTCGCTCCTGCAGGGTATGATATTGAGATTGTAGAAAGACATCATAATCAGAAGCTTGATGCCCCAAGTGGAACGGCACTTGCACTTGCTGATTCTATCAATGAATCAATGGGTCAGTCATTTGAATATGTTTATGACAGAAGTAAAGACAGAAAAAAGCGTGACGCAAAAGAAATCGGTATTTCCGCAGTGCGAGGAGGTACCATTGTAGGAGATCACGAAGTAATTTTTGCCGGAATGGACGAAGTGATTGAGTTTAAGCATACTGCATATTCCAGAGGAGTATTTGGCAAAGGTGCGGTAGAGGCTGCAAAATATCTTGCGGGAAAACCGGCAGGACGATATGATATGGCGGATGTAATCCAGTTTTAGTAAAACCGGATTCATATATATTTATACATATGGGAGGAGTTTATGAAAGAGTTAAAATCACGTTATTTGGAACGACTCGCAGAACTTTATCCAACCATCGCAAAAGCATCAACAGAAATTATCAATTTAGAGTCGATCCTGAACCTTCCGAAAGGAACAGAACACTTCCTTACGGATATCCATGGGGAATATGAAGCGTTTTCCCATGTTCTTAAGAATGGTTCGGGTTCGGTTCGTCGAAAAATTGACGAAGTTTTCGGGAATACTATGAGTAGTAAGGACAAACAGACCCTTGCTACTCTTATTTATTATCCGAAAGAAAAGATGGAACGGATTAAGAAAGCGGAAGACAACATGGAAGACTGGTACAAGATCACATTGTATCGTCTTATTGAGGTGTGTAAGTGTGCCGGCAGCAAATATACACGCTCAAAGGTGCGTAAAGCGCTGCCACCGGAATTTGCATATGTGATTGAGGAGCTGATCACAGAAAAGCCGGATGCTTCAGACAAAGAATCATATTATAACGCAATTATCAGTACGATTATACGGATTAACCGTGCGGAGGAATTTATCGTTGCGCTAAGTGAACTGATCCAGCGCCTGACAGTGGACCATCTGCATATTGTAGGGGATATTTATGATAGAGGTCCCGGGCCGCATGTCATTATGGATATGCTTCGGGAACATCACTCTGTGGACATTCAGTGGGGAAATCATGATGTGCTTTGGATGGGTGCATCTGTCGGACAGAGAGGGTGTATTGCCAATGTGATCAGAATCTGTGCAAGATATGGAAATCTTGATATTCTGGAAGATGGATATGGAATTAATCTGCTTCCTCTGGCATCTTTTGCCATGAACACATATCGGGATGATCCTTGTGAATGTTTCCAGCTTAAGGGAGAACCAAAGTATGGAGCGAGAGAGAGACTTCTTGATATTAAAATGCATAAAGCAATGTCAATCATACAATTTAAAGTAGAAGGACAGATTATAAAGAAAAATCCAGCTTTTCAGATGGAAAACAGAAATCTGCTGCATCACATTGATTATGAAAATGGAACAATTGAAATTGAAGGGAAGATTTACAAAATGAAGGATACAAACTTCCCTACCATAGACCCGAAGAACCCATATGCTCTTACTGCTGAAGAAGAAGATATTATGTGCCGTCTGGAAAAAGCATTTATTAATTGTACAAGGCTTCAGGAACATATGAGATTTTTGCTGAATAAAGGAGCACTTTATAAAGTCCATAATAATAATCTGCTGTATCACGGCTGCGTTCCGCTTAATGAAGACGGAAGCTTTAAAGTAGTCAAGCTCTATGGTCATGAATATAAAGGACGTGGCTTGTATGAAGTACTGGAAAGCTATGTGAGAAAAGGATTTTATGCATTAGACGGCAAGGAGAAGGAACGCGGAAGAGATATGATGTGGTATATCTGGCTAAACGAGAATTCTCCGCTGTTCGGCAAGGACAAAATGGCAACCTTTGAACGATATTTTCTTGCTGAAAAAGAACTGCATAAAGAAAAGAAAAATCCATATTACGAATTATTAGAAAATGAAGAAGTGGTAAATAATATTATGATGGAATTCGGATTGAATCCGGAAGACTCTCATATTATTAATGGTCATGTACCTGTAAAAACAAAAAATGGTGAAAATCCTGTAAAATGTAATGGAAAAGTTCTTGTCATTGACGGAGGATTTTCAAGAGCATATCAAAAAGAGACGGGTATTGCAGGCTATACACTCATCTATAATTCGAGAGGAATCATATTAGAAGCTCATGATCCGTTTGAATCTACCGAAGCAGCAATTGAAAAAGAAAATGATATTCAGTCAAGAAGTGTGGTTGTAAAAAGATTGGTGGAACGTAAGCTTGTGGGTGACACAGATATTGGAAAAGAACTCAAAGAGCAGATCAAAGATCTTGAATATCTTCTGGAAGCTTACAGAAGCGGACGAATAGCTGAAAAATTATAATTGTTAAAAACTCCCATTCATACCAGGGTATATATTTTCTGTATTTGTAAATATTACTGTTAACAAGTATTACTTGATAAATATATGAATATATCCTTGGAAATTGAGGATAAATGAAAGGGAGAGTAGACATGAAACAGTTAAAAAGAATGCTCCTTACATTTCTTTGCGCTGGTGTGATCATGGGAGTAACAGCTTGTGGGAGCAGTGGAAATGCATATGATAATGGAGCGACAAATAACGGTACAACCAATGGGACAGGAACCGAAACAGGAACAGGCAATAACAACGGCATTGTTGATGAAATCGGTGATGATGTTGAACGTGGTGTTGACAACCTGGACAATGATGTTCAGAATGGTACAGATGGCGTAAACAATAATCTGAATGAAAACAATACCAGATAATCAAAAAAGGGTATGCCTCAAAAGAAGGTATATCCTTTTTTACATAAATTGCCAGAATGTGCTATAATCAATATTATTTGTAGTGTTTTGGAGGAAAACTTCATGAAATTCAGACCATGTATTGATATTCATAACGGGAAAGTAAAACAGATTGTAGGCGGAAGTCTTATAGATGAAGGCGATCAGGCAAGAGAAAATTATTCATCCCCAATGGATGCAGACTATTACGCGAACATGTATCGAAAAGACGGACTTTCAGGAGGACATGTGATACTGTTAAATCCTCCGGTCTCTGAATATTACGAGGATACGCTCCGTCAGGCGGAAAAAGCACTTTCGGCATATCCGAAGGGACTTCAGATTGGAGGAGGAATAAGAGCGGAGAATGCAGAAAGATTTTTAAATGCGGGAGCCAGCCATGTTATTGTGACTTCTTATGTATTTCAGGGAGGACAGATCCGATGGGATAATCTTGATAAATTAAAAAGAACTGTGGGAAAGGACCATATCGTAGTGGATTTAAGCTGCCGCAGGAAAGATGGAGATTATTATATTGTAACAGATCGCTGGCAGACGTTTACGGAAGTAAAGCTATGCAAAGATATTCTCTGTAAAATTGCCGGATATTGCGATGAGTTTTTAATTCATGGTGTTGATGTTGAAGGAAAAGCATCCGGAATAGATGAGAAGCTTGCGAAGCTCCTTGGGGAATATGAAGGAATACCTGTTACTTATGCCGGAGGAATCGCAAGTCTTAATGATCTGGAAAAGTTTCGGAATGTAACAGGAGGAAAAATAGATTTTACGGTTGGAAGTGCGCTTGATATTTTTGGTGGAAAACTTCCATATAATATGATAAAATGCTACGCATAGCAGATGTATATAAAGTGTTAACACTTTGTAAACTTGTTGAATTGAAATATAGTTAGTGCTAGAATGAAAACTGAGTAAATTTTCGGACAAGGAGTTTTTGTAAAATGGGTTTATTACAGAAAATATTCGGGACACACAGTGAAAATGAATTAAAGCGTATTTATCCGATAGTAGATGCAATAGAGGCTATGGAGCCCGAGATGCAGAAACTTTCAGATGACGAATTAAAGAATAAGACAAAAGAATTCAGAGAAAGACTGGAAAAGGGAGAAACGCTGGATGATATTCTCCCAGAGGCATATGCGGTTGTCAGAGAGGCAGCAGACCGGACGCTTGGCATGAAACATTATCGTGTACAGCTGATCGGAGGAGTCATTCTCCATCAGGGACGTATTGCTGAGATGAAGACAGGAGAAGGAAAGACTCTCGTTTCTACACTTCCGGCTTATCTGAATGCACTTACGGGTCAGGGAGTAAACATTGTCACAGTTAATGATTATCTGGCAAAGCGTGACGCTGAATGGATGGGAAAAGTTCATGAATTCTTAGGGCTGACGGTAGGAGTGGTTCTTAACAGTATGGATAGTGACGAGCGTCGTGAGCAGTATAATTGCGATATTACTTATGTCACGAATAATGAACTTGGCTTTGATTATCTGAGAGATAATATGGTTATCTATAAAGAACAACTGGTTCAGCGAGGATTAAAATATGCAATCATTGATGAGGTTGACTCGGTTTTGATTGATGAGGCGAGAACACCGCTGATTATTTCCGGTCAGAGTGGAAAATCTACAAAACTTTATGAAGCATGTGATATTCTGGCAAGACAGCTTCAGCGCGGTGAGGCCAGTGGTGAATTCAGTAAGATGAATGCAATCATGGGCGAGGATATTGAGGAGACCGGTGACTTTATTGTTAACGAAAAAGAAAAGAACATTAACCTTACGGAAGACGGTGTGAGAAAAGTAGAACAGTTTTTCCATCTGGAAAATCTGGCGGATCCGGAAAATCTGGAGATTCAGCATAATATTATTCTGGCACTCCGGGCACATAATCTGATGTTTAGAGATCAGGATTATGTAGTAAAAGATGATGAGGTTTTAATCGTTGATGAATTTACCGGTCGTATTATGCCGGGACGTCGATATTCTGACGGCCTTCATCAGGCAATTGAAGCAAAAGAACATGTAAAAGTTAAGCGAGAGAGTAAAACGCTTGCCACAATTACATTCCAGAATTTATTTAATAAATTTGATAAAAAAGCAGGTATGACGGGTACTGCTTTGACAGAAGAAAAAGAATTCCGTGAAATATATGGAATGGACGTTGTGGAAATCCCAACGAATGTTCCGGTTATCCGTAAAGATCTTGAGGATGCAGTGTATAAGACACAGAAGGAAAAATTTAAAGCAGTATGTGATGAGATCGAGGCAGCTCATGCAAAACATCAGCCTGTTCTTGTAGGTACAATTACGATTGAGACATCTGAGCTTTTAAGTGGCATGCTTAAGAGACGGGGGATTAAGCATAATGTACTGAATGCCAAGTTCCACGAGATGGAGGCTGAGATTGTAGCTCAGGCAGGTATCCATGATGCGGTAACGATTGCAACCAATATGGCTGGACGAGGCACAGATATTAAGCTGGATGATGAAGCAAGAGAAGCCGGTGGACTTAAAATAATAGGTACGGAACGTCATGAATCAAGACGTATTGATAATCAGTTGCGAGGACGTTCCGGACGTCAGGGTGATCCGGGAGAGTCCAGATTCTATATTTCACTTGAAGATGATCTGATGCGTCTGTTTGGGTCAGAAAAGTTAATGAACGTGTTTAATACTCTCGGAGTCGAGGAAGGAGAACAGATTGAACACAAAATGCTTTCAAGTGCTATTGAGAAAGCACAGGAAAAGATTGAAAGTAATAACTTTGGAATTCGTAAAAATCTGTTAGAGTATGATCAGGTAATGAATGAGCAGAGAGAGATCATATATGAAGAGAGACGCAGGGTTCTTAATGGAGAGAATATGCGTGATTCTATTTTCCATATGATTAATGATTATGTGGAAAATACAATTGATAAAATGATTTCTCCTGATGTTGATTATGAAGACTGGGATCTGAATGCATTGAATCTGACATTGCGCAATACTATTCCGATGCTGAACATCAGTGAAGAAGATGTGAAGGGATGCAGTCAGAAGCAGTTAAAGCATCTGGTAAAAGAACGGGCATCAAAAGCATATGAGATGAAAGAGTCAGAATTCCCGGAGGCAGAGCATTTAAGAGAGATAGAACGTGTTATCCTGTTAAAAGTAATAGATGCAAAATGGATGGACCATATTGATGATATGGATCAGCTCAGACAAGGTATCGGACTTCAGGCATATGGTCAGAGAGATCCTAAGATAGAATATAAGATGCTTGGATATGATATGTTCGGAGAAATGACAAATGCGATCACGGAAGATACTGTTCGTACGCTGTTCCATGTAAAGATTGAGCAGAAGGTTGAGAGAGAGCAGGTTGCAAAAGTGACAGGAACTAACAAAGATGACACTTCTGTGCGTGCTCCGAAAAAACGTGCAGATAAAAAGGTATATCCGAATGACCCATGCCCTTGCGGAAGCGGTAAAAAGTATAAACAATGTTGTGGACGAAGATAGGATATGTCCAGGAGAAAATGAAATATAGAAAGAGGTGATGCGGGTGGTTGAATTAGATCAGTTTAAAACTTTGATGAGTTCTTACGAAGAGCCTCTTGCCGAGATGAGGGATTCACTTTGACGTCACCGGCAAGGAAAACAGAATTGAAGAGCTGGGACGTAAGATAGAAGAACCGGGATTCTGGGATAATCCGGAGAAGTCTCAGAAGATTATGAAAGAGCTGAAAGATTTGCAGGAGCTTGTTAAGAAGATTCGGACATTATATACAAGCTATGATGATATTTTGCTTCTCATTGAGATGGGATATGAAGAAAATGATGTTTCAGTGATCAAAGAAATCGAAGAAGAGATTAAAAGCTTTGAAGAAAGATATGAGGATCTTAGAATCCAGACACTTCTTTCCGGAGAGTATGATTCCTGTAATGCCATTATGACAATCCATGCGGGAGCGGGTGGAACAGAATCCTGCGACTGGGCGAGTATTTTATATCGTATGTACAGCCGATATGCAGAGAGAAAAGGATTTTCGATTACTGTGCTGGATTATCTGGATGGAGATATTACCGGGATTAAAACCGTTACCTTTGAGGTAAATGGGGAAAATGCGTATGGCTATCTGAAATCAGAAAAAGGAGTTCACAGACTGGTGAGGATTTCTCCGTTTAATGCAGCAGGAAAACGGCAGACATCATTTGCATCTTGCGATGTTGTACCGGATATCGAAGATGATATTGATATAGAAATTGAGGAAGATGATCTTAAAATTGATACGTACCGTGCAAGCGGAGCCGGAGGACAGCATGTCAATAAGACTTCTTCTGCAATTAGAATTACACACATTCCTACGGGAATTGTTGTGCAGTGTCAGAATGAAAGATCTCAGCATCACAATAAAGAGAAAGCGATGCAGATGCTTAAAGCGAAGCTTCAGCTTTTAAAAGAGCAGGAGCAGGCAGATAAAGTATCGGATATCCGGGGTGAAGTAAAGGAAATCGGATTTGGCAATCAGATTAGATCCTATGTTATGCAGCCGTATACGCTTGTGAAGGACCACAGAACAAATGAAGAAAACAGTAATGTAACTGCTGTGTTAGATGGGAATATCGATATGTTTATTAATGCCTATCTGAAAAAGAGTGCCAGGCACTCAGAGGGAGGAAAGTTATGATCAATATAGCGGTAATGGGATATGGAACAGTCGGTTCCGGAGTTGTAGAGGTAATTAATACCAATGGAAAGAGGATCAATCAGAGAATAGGAGAAGAACTGAATGTAAAATATGTTCTTGATCTGAAAGATTTTCCAAATGATCCGGTTCAGGAAAAGATTGTTCATGATTTTGAGACGATTATTCAGGATGATGATATTAAAATAGTAGTTGAAGTTATGGGTGGGATTGAGCCGGCCTATACATTTGTAAAACGTTGTCTTAAAGCAGGAAAAAGTGTTGCGACTTCCAACAAAGCATTAGTTGCGAAGCATGGTGCTGAACTTTTGTCGATCGCAAAAGATAACAATATCAATTTTTTGTTTGAGGCAAGTGTAGGAGGAGGAATTCCGATCATCCGTCCTCTTAACTCTTCACTTACAGCCGATGAGATTGAAGAGATAACAGGTATTTTGAATGGCACTACAAATTATATGCTGACAAAGATGTTCTATGAAGGAGCAGATTATGATACTGTTTTAAAAGAAGCACAGGCAAATGGCTATGCAGAACGTAATCCGGAGGCAGATGTAGAGGGCTACGATGCATGTAGAAAAATCGCTATTTTGTCTTCTTTAATCTCAGGACAGCAGGTGGATTTTGAAGATATATATTGTGAAGGTATTACAGAAATCACTGTAGAAGATATGAAATACGCAAAAGCTATGGGAACAACCATCAAATTATTAGCTTCCAGTAAAAGGATAGGTGATCGTTTGTATGCAATCGTCGCACCATGTATGCTGTATCCGGAGCATCCGCTGTATAATGTAAATGGAGTGTTTAATGCTATTTTTGTTCATGGTAATGTTCTGGGAGATGCAATGTTTTATGGAAGTGGTGCAGGAAAACTTCCGACAGCCAGCGCTGTTGTGGCAGATGTTGTGGATGCGGCAAAGCATTTAAACCGCAATATTATGACAATGTGGAAACAGGATAAGCTTGAACTTGAAGATAAAGGAGATGCTAAGAGAAGATTCTTTATCCGCATGAAAGGAGATGCGGATCAGATGGCAGAGGATCTTAAATATTCTTTCGGTGATATTGAAATAATAAAGGTAGACGGTCTGGAGGGTGAATTCGGTTTTGCTACTCCTGTTATGATGGAAGGCGATTATGATACAAGAGCCAATCGGTATAAGGACCAGATCTTACATATGATCCGCATAGAAGGTCAGACGAGTTAGGGGTGAGTTGAAATGAAATACATAGTAATTTTAAGCGATGGAATGGCAGGAAGACCGCTTGAAGAACTTAATGGAATGACAACCCTGGAAGCAGCAAAGACTCCTGAGATGGACCGTCTGGCAGGAATGTCGGAGGTAGGACTTACCTCCATGGTTCCCAATGGAATGGCGCCTGGAAGTGATACTGCAAATCTGGCAGTTATGGGTTATGATCCGAAGATTTATTATACAGGGAGGTCACCACTGGAAGCGCTTAGCATTGGTGTTGACATGAAAGATACAGATGTGTCTTTCAGATGTAATATTGTGACTCTTTCAGAAGAGGATTGTGCGTATGAAGAAAGGACGATCATAGATCACAGCTCAGATGAAATCTCAACAGAAGAGGCAGCAGTACTGATTGAGTCTTTAAAGGAAGGATTAAAAAAAGAGGGCTATTCTTTTTATGCGGGAACAAGCTACAGGCATCTTCTGATTTGGGAAAAAGGAAGAGTTGTGGAATTAACACCGCCTCATGATATTCTGACAAAGAAAATTGGTGAGTATCTTCCGAAAGATCCTGTACTTCTTGAAATGATGAAAAAAAGTTATGAGATTCTGGAAAATCATCCAATCAATGTGAAACGGCGTGAGAGAGGACTACATCCGGCAAATTCTGCGTGGTTTTGGGGAGCCGGTAAGAAACCGGCATTGGATTCTTTTGAGGAGAAAACCGGTAAAAAAGGTGTTATGATTTCAGCGGTTGATCTTTTGAAGGGAATTGCAGTAGGTGCGGGAATGGATCGCATTATTGTAGAAGGTGCTAACGGTGGTCTTAATACAAATTACATCGGAAAGGCAAAAGAGGCTGTGCGAGCTCTTGCATACGAGGGCTATGATTTCGCCTATATTCATATTGAGGCTCCTGATGAGATGGGGCATCAGGGTAGCATTGAAAGTAAGATTAAAGCAATTGAAAATATTGATGAGAAAGTTTTGAGAATGGTAATACGGGGAATGGAAGAAGCTGGGGAAGAATACCGACTTCTGCTCCTTCCTGATCATCCGACACCGATTGAAGTGCGTACACATACCGGTGAACCGGTTCCTTATCTTTTGTATGACAGTACAGAAGAAAAAGATGGACCGGCAGTATACAATGAAAAGACAGCAGCCCAAACCGGAAACAGATGGCCGGATGGCTACAAATTGATGGGACATCTGCTGCAGGAGGAATTATGTTAGTTGTAAAAAAGTTTGGAGGCAGCTCTGTCGCAAATAAGGAACGTATTTTTAATGTTGCAAGACGCTGTATTGAAGATTATAAAGCAGGAAATGATATAGTTGTTGTTCTTTCTGCCATGGGTGATACAACAGATGAGCTGATCGCAATGGCGGAAGATATTAACCCGAAGGCGAAAAAAAGAGAGTTGGATATGCTCCTTACGACAGGAGAACAGGTCTCTGTTGCACTTATGTCTATGGCTATGCAGGCATTGGATGTTCCTGCAGTTTCTCTGAATGCTTTCCAGGTCAGAATGCATTCTACATCCAGATACGGAAATGCAAGGTTTAAACGTGTTGAGACGGAGAGAATCCGTCATGAGTTGGATTCTAGAAAAATTGTAATTGTTACCGGATTTCAAGGTGTAAATAAATATGATGATATTACTACACTGGGACGAGGTGGCTCTGATACTACAGCAGTGGCACTGGCTGCAGCATTGCATGCTGATCGCTGTGAAATTTATACAGATGTGGAAGGAGTTTATACTGCGGATCCAAGAGTTGTAAAAAATGCCAGAAAGCTGGAAGTTATTACTTATGATGAGATGTTGGAATTGGCAAGTCTCGGAGCGAAAGTTTTACATAATCGTTCTGTGGAGATGGCGAAAAAGTATAATGTGGAGTTGGTAGTAAGATCCAGTCTGAATTATTCAGAAGGAACTGTGGTAAAGGAAGGAGCAAATATGGAAAAATTATTAGTCACAGGTGTGGCAGCAGATAAAAATACCGCGCGTATTTCTGTGATCGGAGTTGAAGATAAGCCGGGAATCGCATTTAATATTTTTGATACACTTGCAAAGAATAATATCAATGTGGATATTATCCTGCAGTCTGTCGGACGCGATGGAACGAAAGACATCTCCTTTACAGTTGATGGGGGTGATATGGAACTGGCGATTGATGTTTTGAAACAGAATAAGGAAAGACTTACAATAAAAGACGTAACATGTAATCCAAATGTTGCAAAGCTTTCGATAGTAGGTGCCGGAATGATGAGTAATCCGGGTGTAGCTGCGAAAATGTTCGAATCCTTATATAACTCCAGAGTAAACATTAATATGATTTCTACATCTGAGATCCGAATTACGGTTCTGGTTGATGAAAAGGACATCGATAAAGCAATGAATGCCGTTCATGACGGATTTGACCTGGCAGATTAAAGACATTCTTTATGGCAAACCGGTAATAATCTCAAACAGAAGATTACCGGTTTGCTTTTTCAATCAGCATTTTGAAAGATAGCTGTTATGATATTTGCTGGAAAAAGTAACATCTTCGCCGAACCAGTCAGGCGGAGTGAAAGAGAGGGCTGAAGCTTCATCGGGAAATTCTACCTCAGCTATAATCAGAGGAGCAAGATCTTCCTGAAAAACATCCAGTTCAATGGTAAGTGTTTCCGAAAGAGGTATCATGTAGCGCTTCTTTTTTATCATGCGACCGTCAATTTTATGACAGAGATGTTCGTAAGATATCTGATCCAGAGGAAGATTGTATTCTTCACGGATCATAAGTCCTCCTGATTTATAGGTGAGTTCGTATCGGTCGTTGTCTTTGCGGATTCGAATAACAGGTGATGTGTTCAGATATCCCTGCTCAATTATGCGGAAAGGAAAAGATGTTATATTGTCTGGTAGCTTTTTTATAAGATATTTGCGTTCGATTTCCATAATAATCCTCCAAAAATGATAATATATACTATGATATTATAGTTTACACGAAAAGTAAACGATGCTACTATTTATCTAACTGAAAAATGGAAAAATTATAGATGTTAAAAAATATTTATAGAAGGAAAGAAGGGAGTACATTCATGATTAAAGTAAGTGTGTTACTGGCAGATGGTTTTGAAGAGATTGAGGCTTTAACAGTTGTGGATTTGTTGAGACGTGCTCAGATTTATGTGGGTACGGTATCAATTATGGAAGATTACATGGTTCATGGTGCGCATGGAATCAATGTGCAGGCTGAGGATTTATTTGATGAAGTAAATTTTGCGGATGCGGATGTGATTGTGCTGCCGGGAGGAATGCCGGGAACGACAAATCTTAAAGAGCATGAAGGCGTGAAAAGAATAGTAAAGGATTTTGCTGAAAAAGGGAAAATAGTTGCAGCGATTTGTGCAGCGCCGACAGTACTGGCTGAACTTGGTCTGCTGAAAGGAAAGAGGATTACCTGTTATCCGTCTGTTGAAAAGGATATTCAGGGAGCAGTAATTACAAAGACACCGGTAGCGGTAGATGGAAATATTATTACGAGCAGGGGCGTAGGAACTGCAATAGATTTTGCGCTGGAACTGATAACAGTTCTCGTGGGAAGAGAGAGAGCCCTGAAAGTAGCGGAATCCATTGTATATGAATAGAATGCTGTGTGAGGAATGTTTATGAAACATTTAAAAAAGATTTCAGTTATTATTCTTGGTCTGGTCATTGCTTTGTGGACTGTTGGGTGCCAGAGAGATTATGACGCTTCGGGCTACACAAATGCGGTTCTGGATCTTCAGTTTCAGGGAGATACCAAGGCTGCGATAACTTATGTGGAAGGCACGACGCAAAGCTCTCTAATGGAGATGTACCGGGGATTCATAGATGATTTTGTGACTGGTTATATCACTGATGGAATGGAGCTTTCTGATGAACAGACAGAAGAATTTTCAGATTTAGTGTCAGGTATTTTTACTTCTATG
This sequence comes from Lachnospiraceae bacterium, assembly GCA_051888795.1. Lineage (GTDB taxonomy): Bacteria > Bacillota > Clostridia > Lachnospirales > Lachnospiraceae > MD308. Next base: position 37,894 of record JBJFCD010000068.1, read on the forward strand.
CGATATGAAGTAGGAGAGGCAGATAAAATCGGGAAAAAAGAATATGAGGTTCCGGTTGTGATTCAGCCAATAGATACCTTTATCAGGTACCAGCAGCTTTTGACAGAAGATTCTATTATAATATCAGGCAAGGTACAGAGTGGAGAGTATGAGGGAAGTGATGAAGAAATCCAGAGCCAGATGATGGAGGAGATTGCTGTCAATGCGTATAATTTGCTGGAAAAAGCATATGAGGGCAGTGAATACGGAGAAAAACAAACTGTGATCTTGCGGGTAAAAGCAGATAAAAATGGAGCATATTCAATTGATGAAGATGATATGAATAATCTGATTGTAAAAATCCTTCGTTTAGATGAAATCGGGGGCTAGATATTTAGAAATGTTTGTGTTATACTTCTGTAGTGAATGTAATGTAGTATGCCCATTTTACCACTACCAATAGATGGGATAGAAACAGGAGGAAATAGTAAATGAGTTTACAGGTAGAAAAGTTAGAAAAGAACATGGCGAAACTTACCATTGAGGTTCCGGCCAGTGATTTAGAAAAAGCGCTTCAGAGTGCATATATGAAGCAGAAAAACAAAATCAGTCTTCCGGGCTTCCGTAAAGGAAAAGTTCCGCGCCAGATGATTGAGAAGATGTACGGTGCTGAGATTTTTTATGATGATGCAGCAAATGAGTTGATTCCAAAGGCATATTCTGATGCATATGAGGAGTGTGAACTGGATATTGTTTCCAGACCGGAAATTGATGTTGTTCAGATTGAAAAAGGCAAACCGTTTATTTTTACAGCAGAAGTTGCTATTAAGCCTGAAGTAACACTTGGAGATTATAAAGGACTTGAAGTAGATAAGTATTCTACACGCGTTACACAGAAAGAAGTAGATGAAAAGATTCAGCAGGAAGCTGAAAAGAATGCAAGAACAATCACTGTAGAGGATCGTCCGGTTCAGGATGGAGACGAAGTAATTCTTGACTTTGAAGGTTTTGTTGACGGAGAAGCGTTTGAAGGAGGAAAAGGTGAAAATTATCCTCTGACAATCGGTTCAGGTTCTTTTATCCCTGGATTCGAAGAGCAGCTTGTTGGAGCTGAGACAGAAAAAGAAGTTGAAGTTAAAGTTACTTTCCCAGAGGACTATCATGCAGAAGAGCTGAAAGGTAAAGATGCTGTATTTAAATGTACAGTGCACGAGATTAAAGCAAAAGAGCTCCCTGAAATTGATGATGAATTTGCAGCAGAAGTTTCAGAGTTTGACACATTAGATGAATATAAAGCCGATGTTAAGGCAAAAATCAAAGAACAGAAAGCATCTGAAGGAAAGAGAAAACAGGAAGATCAGGCTGTGGAAAAAGCAGTAGCAAATGCATCTTATGAGATACCTAAGGCTATGATCGATACACAGGTAGATCAGATGGCAAATGATTTTGCGCAGAGAATTCAGTCACAGGGACTTACATTAGAGCAGTATTTCCAGTTCACGGGAATGACATCTGAAAAAATGATTGAAGAACTCAGACCACAGGCAATCAAACGTATTGAAACACGTCTTGTTCTTGAGGCAATCGCAAAGGCTGAAAATATCGAAATCAGCGATGAAAAATTAGATGAAGAGCTGGCTAAGATGGCTGCAAGCTATAATATGGAAGCTGATAAGCTCAAAGAGTTTATGGGCGAAAGCGAAAAGAAACAGATGAAAGAAGATATGGCTGTTCAGGAGGCAGTGACATTCCTGGTAGATAATGCAGTTGAAAAATAATATCAACGATCATCAGAGATAAACAGTCAGACAGCAGACAGGAGGCATGTTTTATGAGTTTAGTACCTTATGTTATTGAGCAGACCAGCCATGGTGAGAGATCTTACGATATTTACTCCAGACTGTTAAAAGACAGAATAATCTTTTTAGGAGAAGAAGTAACAGATGTATCAGCAAGTATTGTTGTTGCACAGCTTTTGTTCCTTGAGGCAGAAGATCCGGAAAAAGATATTCATCTGTATATTAACAGCCCGGGAGGGTCAGTAACAGCAGGTATGGCTATTTATGATACGATGCAGTATATTAAATGTGATGTGGAGACCATTTGTATTGGTATGGCAGCAAGTATGGGATCTTTCCTGCTTGCAGGCGGAACCAAAGGCAAACGGTTGGCGCTTCCTAATGCAGAAATTATGATTCATCAGCCATCCGGTGGTGCACAGGGGCAGGCAACAGAGATTCAGATTGCTGCAGAACATATTTTGACGATCCGCCAGAAATTGAATAAAATTCTGGCAGAGAATACAGGTCAGCCTTTAGACGTGATTCGCATAGATACAGAGCGTGACAATTTCATGTCTGCAGAAGAGGCAAAAGAATACGGGTTAATCGATGAAGTGATTGTACGCCGTTAATTGTTTGAGGTGAGAGTATGATAGGTAAATACGACGATCAGATCAGATGTTCGTTTTGTAACAAAACACAGGCGCAGGTTAGAAAGCTGATTGCCGGACCGAATAATACTTATATTTGTGATGAATGTGTTGAGGTATGCTCCGAGATTATTGATGAGGAGCTGGCATATGATGAGAGTGGGCAGTGGAGTCCATTCTCTGATATTAATCTCATTAAACCTGAAGAAATCAAGGCTTTTCTGGATGATTATGTAATTGGACAGGAAGAGGCCAAAAAGGTTCTTTCCGTTGCCGTTTATAACCACTATAAAAGAATTATGGCAGGACGTGATCTGGGAGTAGAGCTTGGAAAAAGTAATATTCTTATGCTTGGTCCTACAGGATGTGGTAAGACGCTCCTTGCCCAGTCGCTTGCGAAGGTCCTGAATGTTCCTTTCGCGATTGCCGATGCTACTGCATTGACAGAGGCGGGGTATGTAGGTGAAGACGTTGAGAACATTCTGTTGAAGATTATACAGGCTGCAGATGGAGATATCGAACGTGCAGAGTATGGAATTATTTATATTGATGAGATTGATAAGATAACAAGAAAGTCTGAGAATCCGTCAATTACCCGAGATGTATCCGGTGAGGGGGTTCAGCAGGCGCTTCTTAAAATTATTGAAGGAACTGTTGCAAATGTTCCTCCACAGGGGGGAAGAAAGCATCCGCATCAGGAACTTATTCAGATAGATACAACGAATATTTTGTTTATCTGCGGAGGAGCGTTTGAAGGAATTGATAAGATTATAGAAAAACGAATTGACCAGAAATCCATAGGCTTTAATGTAGAAATTGCGGAGAAACACGAAAATAATGTGGATTTCCTGCTTTCACAGGTGTTGCCTCAGGATTTGATAAAATTCGGCTTGATTCCGGAGCTTGTGGGACGTGTCCCGGTTAATGTTTCTCTGGAGATGCTGGATAAAGATGCGTTGATTCGTATTCTTACAGAACCAAAAAATGCATTGGTAAAACAGTATCAGAAGATGCTGGAGCTGGATGGTGTGGAGCTTACTTTTGATCAGAAAGCTCTCGAGGCAATTGCGGATATATCCATGAAGAGGAGAACAGGGGCCAGAGGACTCCGTGCTATTATGGAAAATATTATGATGGATATCATGTATCAGGCACCATCAGATGAGACATTGCGGACATGTCACATTACAGAGGATGTAGTAAAAGGGTTAGGACTTCCGGAATGTACACATGCATCTATTCGGTCTGAGAGTGCATAAGAGCAATAAAAATCAGGTTGTTTAAGTAGATTTATTTCTGCAATGAAAGGACGGGTGCAAAGATAAGTTGCGCCCGTCCTGTTTGATATACAGGAGAATGAATATGGAAAATGAAGTGAAGAGTCTGCCGATGGTGGCACTTCGAGGAATGACAATTTTACCGGAGAAAGTAATACATTTTGATGTAAGTCGTGAAAAATCTCTGAAAGCGATTGAGCATGCTATGATAGAAAATCAGAAGATTTTTTTATCAGCACAGAAATTATTTGAGACAGAAGAGCCGGATTTTGAGGATATATGTGAGATAGGCTGTATTGCTTCTGTAAAACAGATTTTGAAAATGCCGAAAAAAGTAAGCAGAGTACTTATTTCTGCTGAAAAAAGAGCCAGACTTAATTATCTGGAGGAGAATGATGAATATTTGCGTGCCAATGTAACGATTGTAGAGGACATAGATACTTCTATTGAAGATACGGGGGCTGATAAAAATCCGGTAAATCTGGAAGCAATGATTCTTGGTTTAAAAGATATCTTTAAAGAATATATGGAAAAAAATCCAAAGATTTATAAGGAGATGTCAACACAGATTGATGAAATTCAGGATTTTAGAAAGCTGGTAGACACAATTATTGCCAATTTTCCGATGCGTCAGCCACAGGCACAGGAATTTCTGGAAGAAGTACATCTGATGAAAAGATATCATATGCTTGTATCAAGAATTATCCATGAAATTCAGGTGCAAAATGTAAAAGAAGAAATCCAGGCAAAAGTAAAAGAGCGTGTAGATAAGAACCAGAGAGAATATATCTTGAGGGAAGAGCTGAAGCTGATTCGTGAAGAATTGGGGGATGATAAGACGCTTTCTGATGCAGATGAATTTGAACAGTCTGTAAAAGATATGGAAGCACCGGAAGAAGTAAAGGAAAAATTGTATAAAGAGATCAAGAGGTTTCGTAATACACTGAATAGTCCGAGCGAGTCAGGAGTAATAAGAACATACATTGAAACAATGCTTGAGATGCCCTGGGATAAAGCATGTAAAGATCACGAGGATATTGTATATGCCAAAGAGATCCTGGAAAAGGAACATTATGGTCTCGAAAAAGTCAAGGAAAGGATTGTTGAATATATGGCGGTGAGGGCATTGACAAAAAAAGGAGACAGCCCAATTCTCTGTCTTGTCGGACCGCCTGGAACAGGAAAAACTTCTATTGCGAAATCACTGGCCAAAGCATTAAAAAAACCTTACGTTCGTATCTCTCTTGGAGGTGTACGTGATGAGGCTGAAATCCGGGGACACAGAAAAACATATGTTGGGGCTATGCCGGGAAGAATTGCCGATGCAATGAAAAGTGCGGGAGTTAAGAATCCCCTGATGCTTCTGGACGAGATTGATAAGATAAGTAACGATTATAAAGGTGATACTTTCTCAGCATTGTTGGAAGTATTGGACAGTGAGCAAAATAATAAATTCAGAGATCATTATCTGGAGGTACCGCTTGATCTGTCAGAGGTGCTTTTTGTTACAACAGCAAATTCGCTTCAAACGATTCCAAGACCTCTTCTTGATCGAATGGAAGTAATTGAGGTATCCAGCTATACTGAGAACGAAAAGCTTCATATTGCTTTAGAGCATCTTATTCCGAAACAGATGGAACGCCATGGATTGAAAGAAGAGCAACTGTCAATCAGCAAAAAAGCAATCTGGAAAATTGCGAGAAGCTACACAAAAGAAGCCGGTGTTCGTCAACTTGAGAGAAAGATTGCAGATATCTGCAGGAAAGCTGCAAAAGAAATATTTGAAAAGAAAAAGAAGAAAGTACGCGTGACAGAACGTAATCTGGAACAGTATCTGGGAAAAGAGCTGTATCTCTATCAGATGGCAAACAAAACAGATGAAGTGGGAATTGTACGTGGACTTGCATGGACAAGTGTCGGGGGCGATACGCTTCAGATTGAAGTAAATATTATGCCGGGTGAGGGTGAGATTCTCCTTACAGGACAGCTTGGAGATGTGATGAAAGAGTCTGCAAGGACAGGTATCAGTTATATTCGATCTGTCAGCAAATCACATAAGATTGACGAAAAGTTTTTTAAAGAGCATGATGTACATATCCATATCCCGGAAGGTGCAGTCCCCAAGGACGGACCTTCTGCAGGTATTACGATGGCAACCGCTATGTTTTCCGCTATTACTGGAAAAAAAGTCCGGGCGGATGTTGCAATGACGGGTGAGATTACACTGAGAGGAAGAGTGCTTCCAATCGGTGGGTTGAAAGAAAAGTTACTTGCAGCAAAAAGCGCCGGAATAAAAACTGTTATTGTTCCGCAGGAGAATCTGCCGGATATCGAGGAAATATCAGCGGAGATCACGGAAGGTCTTGAGATTGTGCCTGTATCTCATATGGATGAAGTATTAAAAATTGCACTTGTTAAGTCAAAGAAATAGTAAAGTTAAGAGGATAAGATATGGTTATTAGAAGTCTTAATCTGGAAACCGTGTGCGGTATTACAAGTAAATTACCGGATAATAAGCTGCCGGAGATTGCATTTGCAGGAAAGTCGAATGTGGGTAAATCCTCACTTATCAATGCACTTGTAAACCGGAAGTCTTATGCAAGGATCTCAGCAACACCGGGAAAGACACAGACAATTAATTTTTATAATGTAAATGACGAGTTATATCTTGTTGATCTTCCTGGATATGGTTATGCGAAGGTTTCTGAAAAAGAAAGAATTCAGTGGGGGAAACTGATTGAACGCTATCTTCATAGTTCGAAGCAGTTAAGAGCAGTCTTTTTGCTGATTGATATCAGGCATGCACCTTCTTCGAACGATAAGATGATGTATGAGTGGATATTAGATCAGGGATATAATCCGATTATTATTGCCACGAAGCTTGATAAAATTAAAAGAAGCCAAAAAGATAAACAGTTAAAGATAATAAGACAGGGACTGGGATTAGTACCGGGAACCATTGTAATTCCATTTTCATCTGTAACAAAACAGGGAAGAGAAGAAATATGGGAGCTTATGGAGACTTATGGAAACGAATTATAAAGAAAAACAGGGAGATAAAAGACCATATTGGAAAGTAATTGTCAGTCTTGCGTTCAGCTTGCTGGGAACAGTATTGTTTCTGATCGTAGGATATAAAATGCTTGTTTACTTTATGCCGTTTGTAATAGGGTGGCTGATTGCATCTATTGCGAGTCCGGTTGTGAATTTTCTCGAAAAAAAGGTTAAGATTGTTCGTAAATTAGGAACTGTGATTATGATTGTGATGGTGCTTTCAGGAATTATACTTTTAATTTATCTGATCTGCAGTAAGATTATTGAAGAACTTGAGACATTTTTCCTGATTTTACCATCGATGTATGAGGATATTGAAAGTGGATTCGGAGAAATAGGAAATGGAATGCAGGGAATATTTGATATATTGCCGGATGGGATCCAGAATGGACTCAGCACGATGATAAGCGACATGGATGAGTCTATTGGGAAGATTGTTGCCAGTCTCAGTACTCCGACAGTGTCTGCGGCGGGAAGGCTGGCAAAGAGGATTCCTTCCATTTTTGTAGCAACGATTGTAACTTTTGTTTCAGCGTATTTCTTTATCACTGATCGTGATGAAGTTCTTGGATGGGCAAAAAGAGTAACACCGAATGCCATTGTGATACGAATGACGATGGTGAGTGACAATTTAAAGTATGCAGTTGGAGGTTACTTTAAAGCACAGTTTAAGATTATGGCTGTTGTTTTTTTCATACTTGTACTGGGATTTATGGTTATGGGGATTCATTTTTCCTTCCTGCTTGCAATCTTGATTGCATTTTTAGATTTTCTGCCGTTTTTCGGAACAGGTACAGCATTGCTTCCGTGGGCATTATATAAACTTTTGACAGGGGATTACCGGATGCTTGTGGGACTGATTGTTTTATATCTGGTGACGCAGCTCATTCGTCAGTTGATCCAGCCAAAGCTTGTTGGAGACAGTATGGGTATGAAACCATTTCCAACTTTGATATTTCTGTATGCAGGTTATCGGATTGGCGGATTATTTGGAATGATTTTTGCTGTTCCGACTGCCCTGATTGTCATAAATCTATATAATGCGGGAGCTTTTGACTATATATTAGATGATGTGAGGATCCTAGCTGAAGGAATATTGAAATTGCGGGATAAAGAGTAGACATAGAACACACAACATATTTTGGAAAAGCAATTGACAGATGACTTTCAATTCATTAGAATGTTTAGATAGTAATTGTTGAAGATTCTTTAATAAAAGAGGTACACTATGCAAAGAAATGTTTTGGAATATTTAGAGAATTCCTGCACAGCGTTTCCGGAGAAAGTGATTTTCGCGGATGATAAGTCACAGATTACATATAGTGAATTTGTAAGACAGGCAAAATATCTGGGAGCATATTTGCTGGAAAATGAATTACATGGTAAAACCGGAGTACCTATCGCAGTATTTATAGACCGTTCTATTAACAGTCTGTCCGGGTTTTTCGGGGTTGTTTACAGTGGATGTTTTTATGTGCCGATTGACAGACAGATGCCGGCAGCAAGAATTGCACTGATTCTTGATACATTAAAGCCAGAGGTAATTCTGGGAGAAGAAAAAGATAAGAAAATATTGGATTCACTTCAGAGACCGGAAAAGCTTTTGAGTTTAAGTAAGTTTACGGAAGAAACGAAAGATCTTGAAGAAGGACAGGAAAAATTGCTTTCAGAGGTAAGGACAAAAGCACTCGATACAGATCCTCTGTATGCAATCTTTACATCTGGCTCTACCGGTGTTCCTAAGGGTGTATTAGTCAGTCACCGGTCAGTGATCGATCTGATTGATAACTTTAAAGAAGAATTTTCATTTACAGATGAATGTATTTTTGGAAATCAGGCACCGTTTGATTTTGATGTTTCTGTTAAGGATATTTATTCTACAATCAAAAATGGTGCTACGATGTATGTGATCCCAAAAGTGATGTTTTCATTTCCGGCAAAGCTCATTGCCTTTATGAATGAAAAGAAGATTAACACTATCATATGGGCTGTTTCGGCACTTCGAATTATAGAAAATTTGAATGCTTTTACAAAAGAGCTGCCCAAATATCTTAAAACCGCTATGTTTTCGGGAGAGGTGATGCATAATAAAGTACTGAATTACTGGAGAAAATATCTTCCGGATGTACAGTATGTAAATTTGTACGGGCCTACGGAGATCACCTGCAATTGTACATATTACAAAGTAGATCGTCCGTTTGCGGATGATGAGGTTCTTCCTATTGGAGTAGCATTTCTCAATTCAGGGGTGTTTTTGCTGGATGGAGACAGACAGGTTACGGAAAAAAATACAGCTGGAGAAATCTGTATTAAAGGAAGCAGTCTTGCCCTCGGATATTATAATAATGCAGAAAAAACTGCAGAGGCATTCTGTCAGAATCCGTTAAATAAAGCATACCCGGAACGTATATACAGAACCGGGGACATTGGAATGTTTAATGAAAAGGGCGAACTTATTTTCCTCTCAAGGAAAGATGACCAGATAAAACATATGGGACACAGAATTGAACTTGGAGAGGTTGAAGCTGCGGCAAATTCACTGGACTTTCTTGATGCGGCTGTGTGTCTTTATGACAAGGCAGAAGGAAAGATTGTGATGTTCTATCAGGCGGCTGCCCCATGCGACAAAGAACTTTTGAAGGCTATGGGTAAAAAACTTCCCAAATATATGTTCCCAAATAAGCTGTGTCATTTCGAAAAACTGCCATTAAATAAAAATAATAAGATAGATCGTACATATTTGAGAGAGCATTTTATTACATCAGTTACAGAATAGATAACAATAGAGAGATACAAAAAGAAAGGAAAAAGAAAAATGAGAGAAGAAATTATGGAAATTTTAGAAGAACTGAGACCGGATGTTGAGTTTGAAAATGAGAAAAAATTGATTGATGATGGAATACTTGATTCTTTTGATATCGTTTCACTGGTTGGAGAACTGAACAATGCTTTTGATGTTTCTATCAATGTGGAAGATTTGCTTCCTGAGAATTTCAATTGCGTAGATGCCATGGTTGAACTGATTGAGCACCTTCAGGATGAAGACGAATAAACGGGGAATATTATGGGACTTACGACACTGAATTTTTTTCTGTTTCTGGCAGTCAGCCTTGTTGTATATTTTTTGCTTTCTGAAAAGTATCAGTGGATATGGCTGCTTGTAGTCAGTTGCTTTTTCTACGTTTATTGCAGCAAAACGTTGTCGGTATTTATTACTATTACATGTATTTCAACGTATATACTGAGTCTGACGATTGAAAAATCGGAACTAAGATATAAAGATGAACTGAAAAAGATAAAAGCTGGAGAGCTTGATTTGGATAAGAAAGCCGCTAAAGCGCAGAATATACGTAGAAAGCGGCTTTGTATTTGGGCAGGTGCTCTTATCAATGTAGGTATGCTTGTTGTATTGAAGTTCTGGGATTTGATTTTTACAGATATTAATACAAAATTTTTCGGAAATGCGGAAGGGTTTGTGCCACTGCTTCATATCGGATTACCACTTGGAATTTCATTCTATACTTTCCAGGCAGTTGGATATCTTGTGGATGTTTATCGTAAAAGGGTAGCGCCGGAGCACAATTTTTTTAAAGCGGCACTATTTATTACATTTTTCCCGCAGATTGTCCAGGGACCAATTTCAAGATTTGAACAGCTTTCTGTGGAACTTTATTCAGGACACAGGTTTTTGTTCCGGAATCTTACTGACGGATTCTATCTGATGTTGTGGGGTATGTTCAAGAAAATGGTAATCGCTGACCGTGCCGGAATGATGGTTGATCAGGTTTTTTACAATTTTCAGGATTATAAAGGATGGCAGTTCTGGGTAGCTGCAATTGCCTATGCATTTCAAATGTATGGGGATTTTTCGGGTGGAATAGATATTGTACGCGGTGCTGCCAGAATGTTTGGGATTGAGTTAGTGGACAACTTTGAACGTCCTTATTTTTCAAAGGACATTCCAGAGTTCTGGAGACGCTGGCATATGACACTTGGAACGTGGTTCCGCGACTATCTGTTCTATCCAATGTCTCTTTCCTCCTATGCGCAGAAAATGGCAAAGGCTCTCAGAAAAAAAGGACATCTCCATCTTGCTAAGATGCTTCCTGCACATATTGCATGTATTGTCCTTTGGCTGGCAAACGGCGCATGGCATGGAGCTGGCACACAGTATATTGTATTTGGTCTCTATCACGGAATACTGACTGTTCTTTCTGAAGAGTACCATACGAAGCTTGTGGAACTGGGAGATAAGTTACATATTAATCAGAAGTGTGCTTCCTGGAGATTTTTCCAGATTGCAAGAACATTTTTCCTCGTTGCAATAGGACGTGTTATCTATATTACTCCAAATTTCCATGCCTCTCTGGTAATATTGAAATCAATGTTTACTGCAAAGAATGTAGGAATTTTCTTTAACGGAGGATTATATGAACTGGGGCTTTCAAGACCCGATTTTTATGTATTGCTTTTTGCGTGTCTGATTCTTATTGTTGTAGAGATTTTCCAGGAAAGAATGAAGATCCGTGAGTGGCTGTATGAGCAGAATCTATATTTAAGATGGGGACTTGCTTTCGGGCTTGTGTTTACAATACTTATTTTTGGCGTATACGGTCATGGTTATGATGCTGCCGGATTTATTTATATGCAATATTAAAGGTGATAGATATGACACGAAAAGAAGGATTAAAGATGGCTTCGGCAGTAATTATTTTTGTGGTGATTTTTTCAATCTTAACTGCCGTGTTAGAACCAAAATGGAATTACTATGGGAACCAGACACAGACCAGAGTCCAGGCGTTTTATCGACAGGAGAAAAATACGCATGATGTAATATATCTTGGCTCCAGTTTTTCTTATTGCGGTATTTCGCCGCTGCAGATATGGGAAGAACAGGGGATAACCGGTTATGTATTTTCTAATCCTGCACAAAAAGCATGGATCAGTGCCTATTATCTGGAGGAAGCGCTTAAATATCAGACTCCGAAAGTAGTTGTATATGAAGTCGGTGCAATTCTGGATGAAGAAGAGGCGGATGAAGGGCATAATCGAAAAAATCTTGATTATCTTCGATGGTCACCGACTAAGTTAAAAGCAATTAAGACAATATGTGAGAATACAGGTGAATCGAAAAAGGAATATCTTTTTCCGCTGCTTCGATTTCATTCAAGATGGAGTGATCTTGAACAAACGGATTTTCATTTAAAATGGGATTCCTCATATTATTTAATGGGAACAGCGCTGAAGATGACAACAAAACCGGCATCTGTGAAAAATATCCAGATATATGAAGAATGGAAGCCGGGAACAATGGAAACGCCTCGGAATGAAGTCGGACCGAAATGTACGGATGCTGTTTTGAAGATGAAGAAAATGTGTGAGGAAAAAGGGATAGAGTTTCAGATGGTGCGTATGCCAAGTATGCAGTGGTCACCGGAGAGCAGTGAGATTGTACAGAATTTTGCAGATGAGAACGAGATTTCGTTTATAGATATGAATCTCTATCAGGATGAGATTGGTGTGAACTGGAAGACAGATACACATGATAAAGGAATGCATCTTAATATTCTGGGGTGCGAAAAAGCTTCATCGTTTTTGGGAAAATATCTGAATGATAATTATGAATTTGATACAGAACTTAGTAAAGAAAATACGGAGTTTTGGGATAAATCTGCAGAGAAGTTTAATTCGCTGGTTGAGGTGGCGCATCTTCCGGATGATGATCCGAAAAAGCAGGAAAAGATGTCACTTATCAATGATGATGGCGGAGAATAAACAGAATATATATCAGAAAAGAAAAAAGTCCGAATGGTTAAGTACCGTTCGGACTTTTCTTTTCCTATAAATTGTATGTTATCTGTTATCAGCCCGTCCGTATTTGATTGCTTCAAGGATCCTACCTGCGCAGCGGTTTAGATCACGTCTTAAAAGTGTGCCTTCTTTTATAGCTTTTTTAATACGCTTTTTATCAGAACAGGAACCTGGCATGATCAGATCATTACCACATTCTATACATTTTGCCGGATCGCTTTGTCCTTTTGCAGTTGCAGTCCAGTCTGTCATAACAAGACCTTCATATCCCCATTCCTGACGAAGAACGCAAGTGAGCAAATCTTTGCTGTTATTTGCATAGACACCATTTATTTTATTATAGCTTGTCATAAGACCTTTAGCGTGACCTTCACGGATTGCGATTTCGAATCCACGCAGATAGATTTCGCGAAGAGCCCGTTCAGTCATGTTTGAAGATACATGATTTCTGTTTTCTTCCTGATTATTGCCGCAGTAATGTTTAAGAGTGACAAAACAGCCATCATTTTTCTGTACTCCTTTTGTGACTGCGGCAGCCATTTTACCACTGAGTACAGGATCTTCGCTGTAGTATTCAAAGTTTCGTCCGCAAAGCGGATTACGGTGAATATTCAATGCAGGAGCCAGCCAGAAAGTGATACCGTATTCTTTCATTTCTTCGCCGATAGCTTGTCCCATTTCTTCCAGAAGTTCTGTGTTCCAGGTCTGTGCCATTGCAGTTGCTACCGGAAAAGCAGTAGTGTATTGATAGTAGACCTGCTCTTTTTCCGGATTTCCACAGAGTACTTTTTTAATAATTTCCGGAAAATACTTCATCATATCAATCTGCATATCGACCATTTTAGCAGTTCCGTTTTTCGAGATGGTAGATCGGCGCTGAATACGAACTCCGGCCGGACCGTCCGCCAGAACAATATTGGGAATTCCTTTTTTTACAAGTGAGGAAGTAGTATTTCCGGCCGCGCCAGGTACTTTTACGTAACTTGTGTTCATCAGCATATCCTTCATTCCGGCACCGACAACAAGGTCTATTCGCTCTTTCACTGAGATTTCTTTTAGTCTCGCTTTTAACTCAGAAGTTGATGCTACAGGAAGTTCTCCATATGTATAAGTAATCGTATCAATATCTTCCTGAGAAAATGATATTATATCTTTTATGGAATCGACAACTGTATCCTCAGAAGTACAGCAATCAGACTGAGTAAGAACTTTCAAAGCTGTCTGTGGCGGACAGATATTTTTGTGTTTTGATAAACAAATATCCTCTGTAATCTCAATTGCAGCACAGGCAGTGGTATGACGAGAACTGTTACCAATGCGGATCAGGTAAGTTCCCTGTTCTACAATATTAGATGCCAGAGATTCATCATAACTTTGCAAGTATGATAAAGGGAATGTAAGGGTAACAGTTTCTTCCTTTCCCGGTGTCAGGATGCCGGTTTTTGTAAAAGCGCAGAGACGCTGGTATTCTTTTGAAAGTTTTCCCTGAGGACAGCTTACATATAGCTGAACAACTTCTTTTCCGGAAAAAGTGGTTCCTTTGTTAGAAACGACTGCCTGAACGGAAATCATGTCACCATCTTGTTCAATTTTCTGATATCGGATCTCAAAGCTTGTGTAGCTCAGTCCATAGCCAAAAGGATACTGTGGTTCAATATGGAAGGTGTCATAATAGCGATATCCGGCGTAGATGTCTTCCAGATAATTTTCATTTTCCAAATTACCATTTAAATAACTGTAATCATTTCCAAAGGGAACATCATTATATGATTTTACCCAGGTGTCTGAAAGCTTCCCGGAAGGAGAAACTTCGCCGGATATCACACTGGCAAATGCTGTGCCGCCAGCAGTCCCAAGCTGGCAAAAGTATACAAGAGCGTTGATCCCTGGGATTTCATCTATGAAGCTGGCATCAAAAGAGGCTCCTGTATTCAGGACAACAATGGTCTTTTCATAGTGTTGTGTACAGAAAAGGATATTTTCCCTTTCAATGTCCGAAAGCTGGAAATCGTTATTTTCCAGTTTTCGGTCTTTTCCCTCACCAGACTGACGCGCAACGACATAAATACAGAGGTCTGTAGCGCTATCCCTGTAGTCTTCCTCGGTGATCAGTCGACCGAAAGGATATATGTAAGGCTGAAGAAATGCATTAAGATAAGTATTCAAATTCATTTTCTTAAGGGAAGATTTTATATTAGCTTCCAGTTCTTTTAAACCTGTCTCATATTCATTTGTATAGTCACTAAGCCATTTTTTTGTAGTAATTTCAAACCCGGCAGTTTCCATGCCTTCCATAATTGATACGCTGTAGCGTTCATTTACTTCGCCAGATCCGGTACCGCCTTTAATCGTATGTTCAACGCCTGCACCATACATAGCTACTTTGCATGGTTTTATCGGCAGTGTTCCGTCATTTTCCAGAAGAACAATTCCCTCTGTGGCAGCACGATAAGCAATCTGACGATGTGATTTTTCATATGGTAAAACTTCATCTGTTGTTTTGGCGTAAGTTATATAATTTTTCATGGTAACATCCTCCTGTTAGTTTGTTTTTATATTTGAGTAAGGTTTTTATGTTTATATTTTTGAAGTGCTCATAGTCTATTAGTTTTTCTTTGTTTCAGTATACAGGAAATTCAGAGAAAAAGGAGAGAAAAAATATGAGTTTATAAAGGTTTTATGATTATATACAATATGGTTGTGGTATGATAATAAAAAATTTTATGAGGTGACAGGAAATAAGATGGCATTAAGATTAATTACAGACTCGGCATGTGATCTGCCGAAAACATTAACAGAAAAATATGGGATTGAAGTAATTTCAACACCGGTTCTCATTGATGGAAAAGATTATTTTGACGGAGACACTATAGAGGCAAAGGAATTCTATAAAATTTTACGCAAAAAGGATAAGACGATATCTACATATCACATTAATACCTATATGTTTCTTGAACATTTTGAGCCTTACGCAAAAAGAGGAGATGAATTAATCTATATTTGTTTTTCGACTGGAATCGCAGGGACTTTTAATGCCGCAAGCCAGGCAAAAGCTGAGCTATTAGAAACTTACCCTGATTTTGATCTGACAATTATCGATTCGAAGTGTGCCTCTATAGGATTTGGTCTCGTTGTCATGTATGCAGGAATGATGTATCAGTCAAATGCAGGAAAACAGGAAATCATTGATGCTGTATATTATCACTGTAAACATATGAAACATGTTTTTACAGTAGATACTTTGGAATATCTGCTAAAAGGAGGACGAATCAGTAAAACTTCTGCAATTGCAGGTGGGCTTTTAGGTATTCGACCTATTATTGTGGTGGATGAAAACGGAAGTTTAAAGGCAATTGAAAAGGTACGTGGGAGGAAAAAATCACTGTCACGTTTAATTGAATATACAGGTGAACATGGCACAGGACTTTCCGGACAGGTGATTGGGATTGTTCATGGGGATGACAGAGAAGCTATTTCTACAGTTCAGAAAAATCTGGAGGAACAATATGGGGTGTTGCATGTAGTAAGCAATTATGTTGGATGTGCTATCGGTGCTCACACAGGTCCCGGAATTGTAGGTATTACATTTTTAGACGAACCATCGCCATATGTTAAGTTATAAAAAAGAGCGTATTTTTATGGTTGTTTTAAGGTCATTTTGAACAATATAATTATTTTTTGTAATGTATTCGTAGATGGAAAGTTTTACTTTTTCTTGACAAATAAGCAAGTAAGGAATATGATGTGTAATATGTTACACTTTTGAAACAGGGGAGTATCATGGATTATAAAGATATCGGTTATTTTATAAAAAATATTGATGAAAAACTTAAAAAACGAGCAGATGAAGACTTGAAAGATCACCATCTCACATTATCTCAGAGTGTTGTAATTACGTATTTACTTGAGCGGGAGGATGGTCTGGCAACACAGAAGGAGATTGAAGACCGCCTCAATGTCTCTCATCCTGCAGTCGTCGGAATCGTATCCCGTCTGGAACAGAATCACCATGTAACAACCTGGATGGATCCTCAGGACAGACGAAATAAGATGGTTCAGCTGACATCTCAGGCAAGAACTATGGGAGAATCAATGGCGCGTCTGCGAGCAAAGTGGGAGAAAACCATGCTTTCAGGCTTTTCTCCGGAAGAAGCAAAAATGTTAAAGGGAATGTTGCAAAGAGTGAATGATAATCTGAGTTCTGATTAAGGAAAAGCCGGTTTTCCGGCTTTCAATTTAGTTGAAAGTGTAACGTGTTACATGTTTAAGAGAAAGGAGTATCTAAATGATTCAAACACTTTTTAAGAGCCTGAGGCAGCATAAAAAAGGCTCAATTATCACAATCTGTCTGTCTATAGTGGAAGTAGCATTTGAAATACTTATTCCTTTATGTATGTCGAATATCATTGATTATGGAATAGAGGCAGGGAATATGCCACAGGTATGGAAATATGGCATGACTCTGGTTGTATTTGCTGTGATGCAGCTGATAACAGGTGTTCTCGCTGCACGGATTGCCGCAAAAGCATCTGTGGGTTTTGCCGCAAACTTGCGGCAGGACATGTATGATAATGTTCAGACATTTTCGTTCTCAAATATTGATAAATTTTCTACTGCATCAATAGTGACACGGCTGACTACTGATGTGACGAATATTCAGAATGCTTATCAAATGGTCATTCGTATGGCAATTCGCGGTCCGGTTATGCTTTTGTTTGCCATGATTGTATCTTTTCGAATCAACCAGGAAATTTCTATGATGTTTTTGGTTGTGATTCCGCTTCTTGCAATTCTTTTAATTCTGATTATCAGGAGAGTTAATCCTATCTTTAAGAAAGTATTTGCAACTTATGATAAATTGAATAATATTGTGCAGGAAAATGTTCGTGGGATTCGTGTTGTGAAATCATTTAATCAGGAAGAGCAGGAAATTGGAAAGTTTTGCAAAATTTCGGAAAAGATTTTCCGCGAATTTGCCAGAGGAGAAAGATTGATTGCTTTAAACACGCCTCTGATGCAGTTTTTTATGTATGCCTGTATGCTTTTGATTTCATGGATGGGGGCAAAAGCAATTGTTGTTAGTGGAAATAACCCGGCAGAAGGTCTTACGACAGGGAACCTGACTGCACTGATTAATTATGCGACACAGATTCTTATGAGTCTAATGATGCTTTCCATGGTTTTTGCCATGATTACGATTGCATTGTCTTCTGCAAATCGTATCGCTGAGATTTTGAAAGAAAAGACAGATATTTCTGACTCGGCTGACCCGGTTATGGAAGTGCAAAATGGAGATATTGATTTTGAGGATGTCAGCTTTGTTTATGCAT
Source organism: Lachnospiraceae bacterium (assembly GCA_051888795.1). Lineage (GTDB taxonomy): Bacteria > Bacillota > Clostridia > Lachnospirales > Lachnospiraceae > MD308. Next base: position 55,776 of record JBJFCD010000068.1, read on the forward strand.
CCAAGGCGGATAAAAAGGTATTGGATCATATTAACCTGCACTTCAAATCCGGCGAGACAGTCGGAATTCTGGGAGGAACCGGATCATCAAAATCCAGTCTGGTGCAACTGATCCCTCGTCTTTATGATGTGTCAGAAGGATGTGTGAAAGTTGGTGGTGTTGATGTCAGACAGTATGATCTGAATATGTTGCGTGACAGTGTAGCCATGGTGCTACAGAAGAATGAACTGTTTTCCGGTACTATAAAGGAAAATCTGCAGTGGGGAAACGAGGATGCTACAGAGGAAGAAATGCGTCATGCTTGCAGGTTGGCCTGTGCAGATGAGTTTATCGGGACATTTCCGAATGGATACGAGACTCATATAGAGCAGGGAGGCACAAATGTATCCGGTGGACAAAAACAGCGCCTTTGCATTGCCAGGGCTCTTCTTAAGAAGCCGAAAGTGCTGATTCTGGATGACTCTACCAGTGCAGTAGATACAAAAACTGACGCAGCTATCCAGCGCTCTTTTGCTGAGTATATCCCGGAAACGACCAAGATTATCATTGCGCAGCGCGTCAGTTCGGTTCAGCATGCGGATCAGATTGTTGTACTGGATGACGGACGGATTATTGCTGTTGGTAAGCATGAAAAACTTTTAAATACTTGCGACATTTATCGGGAAATTTATGAATCTCAGCAGAAGGGAGAGTGCGATGATGAGTAAGGAAGAAAAACAGATGCAAAATGGACTGGAAGCTGGAGGAATGAAGCAACGGTTTGACATGAAAACGCTGATTAAAATTATGTTTTATATGAAAGAATATCGTGGGCGGATGGTTGTGGTCGCAATCTGTATTCTGTTAAGTGCCATAGCCAGTGCTGCATCCTCGCTGTTTCTACAGACTTTGATTGATGACTATATTGCACCAATGCTTATGATGGATGAGCCGGTATTTACAGGGCTTATCCATGCTCTGCTTACAATAGGAGGGGTCTATGTTGTCGGTGTAGGAGCGACGCTCATTTATAATAGACTGATGGTGACTATTGCACAGGGAACGCTGAAAAAAATCCGGGATGAGATGTTTGAAAAAATGCAGTGGCTTCCGATCCGATTTTTTGATACACATACACATGGAGAAATCATGAGCTTGTATACGAATGACACTGATACACTCCGACAGCTGATTGCACAGTCTATGGCTCAACTGGTTTCTTCCATATTCACAATCATAACAGTGTTTGTATGTATGCTTTATATCAGTATACCACTGACACTGGTTGCTGTTTTTATTATGTTTCTAAATCTTAAAATTGCCGGGGGAACGATGAAAAGAATCGGGATTTATTTTATGGAACAGCAAAGGAATCTGGCTGAATTAAACGGATTTGTAGAAGAAATGGTGGGAGGCCAGAAGGTGATTAAAGTTTTCTGTCATGAAGAAAAAGCAAAGGAGGAGCTGCGAAGAAAAAATAAAGCATGGGAGGAAAGTGCCTCAAATGCAAATGGAAGTGCGAATTCTATTATGCCTATGCTCTGTGGGCTGAATTATCTGCAATATGTAATTATTGCAATTCTGGGCGGATATATGGCAATTTATGAAGTCCCCAATTTAGGGCTTTTAGAAACCGGTACACTAACTCTGGGGATGATTGCATCATTCCTTACGCTGACCAGAAGCTTTGCAAATCCGATTTCACAGATTTCTAATCAGTTTAATTCTATTATCACTGCACTGGCAGGAGCCTCTCGCATCTTTTCATTTATGGAGGAACAGTCAGAGAAAGATGACGGGTATGTGACGTTAGTCAATGCGAAAATCGCAGAAGACGGTACCATCAAAGAATGTCCGGAACATACAGGAAAATGGGCATGGAAGCATCCGCATCATGATGGCACGCTGACTTATACGGAATTAAAAGGAGATATAACAATGTATCATGTTGATTTTGGGTATGTTCCGGAAAAAACAGTGTTACGTGATATTACGCTTTATGCAAATCCGGGTCAGAAGATCGCATTCGTAGGAGCAACAGGGGCAGGAAAAACGACAATTACCAATCTAATCAATCGCTTTTATGATATTGCAGACGGTAAGATACGTTATGATGATATTAATATCAATAAGATTAAGAAGTCGGATCTGAGACGTTCTCTTGGGGTGGTCCTTCAGGATGTCAATCTGTTCACAGGAACTGTAATGGAAAATATCCGTTACGGGAATCCGGATGCTACGGATGAGGAATGTATCAAGGCAGCAAAGTTGGCGAATGCAGACGGATTTATCCGAATGCTTCCAAAAGGATATGACACAATGCTGGAAGGAGACGGAAGTGGTCTTTCTCAGGGACAGCGTCAGCTGATTTCGATTGCCCGTGCCGCAGTATCAGATCCTCCGGTTATGATTCTGGATGAGGCAACATCCTCTATTGATACGCGTACAGAGGCACTGGTACAGGATGGTATGGATAAATTAATGAAGGACAGAACAGTATTTGTTATAGCTCACAGATTATCTACTGTGCAGAACTCAGACGTGATCATGGTACTCGATCATGGGCGGATTATTGAACGCGGAAGTCATGAAAAATTGCTTGAAGAACGCGGAACATATTATCAATTGTACACCGGCGCATTTGAACTGGATTGATAATGAAAATGTTCTAAAGTCCTACTTTTATATTTTGGATATGAAAGTTGGATATGAAAGTACAGAACAAACATTCGATTGTTCTGTACTTTTATTTTATCTTCTGATATAATGGCAACAGAAAATGTAGATAATAGATTCATAGGAGGATTTCATGGATCATTTTGAGTTAGTATCAGAATATGCCCCTACCGGCGACCAGCCGCAGGCGATTGAACAATTAGTAAAAGGCTTCAAGGAAGGCAACCAGTGTCAGACCCTTCTTGGCGTTACCGGTTCCGGTAAAACTTTTACCATGGCTAACGTCATTCAACAATTAAATAAACCAACATTAATCATTGCCCACAATAAAACCCTGGCAGCGCAGCTCTACGGAGAATTTAAAGAATTTTTCCCGAATAATGCGGTGGAGTATTTTGTGTCCTGGTTCATAGATAGGGTGCAAGTTGGGTCATATAATGTTGTTTGATGTTAAATATTCCATATTTTGTGGAAAAAATTAAGGAATATGGACTGGATAATACTGTTTGGATGGTTGAAATCCGTGACCTGTAGTCGTGTAATGGACGAAATAATATTTAGAAATGGAGATGGAGATAAATGGATGGACATAGAATTCAACAATATTGGTCGCATGAAATGGAGGCAATGCTTGACACATATAAACAATTTGAAATATTGCTTCCGGCTAAAGGAAGAAAAGGAGCGGCACATACTGGAGAAGACGGGAGATATGTAGAAACTTTAATTCGAGAATATCTAAAACGTTATCTGCCAAAAGATTTAGAAGTATTAACAGGGTTTATTATGCGTCCGGCGGTAAAAACTGGCTTAAAAAATAGAATGCGTAAAAATGAACAAGATGATAATTCAACACAACTTGACATTTTGATTTATGATAGTGCTAAATATCCTATGTTCCAGAGATTTGGTGATAGTGTTATTGTTCCCCCAGAAGGTGTGGTTGGAGTTATATCCGTTAAGAAGAAGTTGAAAGATACAGATATTGAACATGAAATAATAGCATTAAAAAATGTTTCTAAATTATGTAGATGTAGTAATGATGAGCAAAAAGCAATTCGTGGACCATTTTTAGCATTAGTATCTATGGATTCATTCGAAAAAAAAGACCAAAACGAGGAAATCAAGCTGAATATTTGTATTTTAATCATAGTGAAGAAGAAATGCATTTGGGATTCCAGTTTATGTTGACTGGTATTTTGAGTGTTTATTATGATAAGAGTCGAAATAACATTTCTCGACCTGGATTTACAGCTTTTCCGTCCAAAAGAGCATGTAATAGAAAATTGGGAAAGATAGGCGTTAAAGACTTACGATAAAAAGATATACTAAAAAAAAAATTTTACGAATGAGTAGTGACAGGGTTAAGAGGAAAATGAAAGCATTGAATTTATATGTATTGACGCAGATACAAAATGAAATGTGTACAAAATATGAGAATATTTTGTCGGATAGGGATGAAGAACATAGAATTAAGCAATATGAGTTTGAAAGCATGGTTTCTTTGGTTGAGGAATTGATAGAAAAGAATGTTACTGTAAAAGAGTTAGATGGATTTTATTTTTCTTATAGTATAGAACAGATTGGCAAGGTTTGAAAAATATGAAGATGGGGAAATAGATGATTTATTTAGACCGAAAGATTTTTTGATTTCGCCATTGAATACTCCCAAAAAGTTTATCAATAATAAGTACTTTTTAACGCAACAACAAGAACAAGTACAAAAAGAAATTTTAGAAAGTGTTAAAAAAGAAGAATTTTGGATTAAATGGGGAATTACTGGTAAGGCTGGAACAGGAAAGACATTATTATTATATGATCTTGCAAAAGAATGTGTTAGATACGGGAGATGCTGTATAATTCATAGTGGAATATTATGTGAAGGTCATAATACTTTAAATCGTTTATTGCATGATATTGATATAATATCAGCAAAACATGTAATTGATATTGATTTGACACAATATAATTTTATTTTTATAGATGAAACTCAAAGAATTTACACAAATACATTGGAGAGGGTCTTGAAAGAAGCAGAGGAAAATAATATACACATTATTTTTTCATATGATAAATTTCAAACACTTTCTCATCGTGAAGAAAATAGGAAAATTGTTGATAAATTACATGAATTAGAAGGATTTAAGGAGAGGGTATTATCTGACAAGATAAGAACAAATAAAGAGATATCCTCTTTTATCAGATTGTTAATTGATTTACGTGATAAGCCAAAAGTTAAGTATTTATATAAAGATATAGATATTCTATTTGCAAATGATATTTCATCAGCACAAGAAATAATTGATTTTTATAGGAATGAAAAATCATATGTTTTTATTAATTATACACAATCGATGTATAAAAGAAATACGATTGATATGTATGAGGATGATATTAATACCCATCATGTTATAGGTCAGGAATTTGATAATGTTCTTATAATGTTAGATCATAATTTTAGGTATAATCAGGAAGGTAGATTACAAGGGAAAATACATCCTAATCCAGATTATTTATTTTATAAACTTTTTTATCAAGGTGTGTCAAGAGCACGAGAAAAACTGTGCATACTTGTGGTTGAGAACGAAGAACTGTTTTCCCATATATTATCAATTAAGTCAGATAATAGATTTTAGAAGACTATATATGAGAATAGTGCATTATATACGTTTCCGGGAAACATAAAAGGGATTGGTCAATGGCGATAAAATGGAGACCAGCTATGAAAAGTCAAGCATAAATTAGCTGGAAATTTCAAAATTCT
>JBJFCD010000069.1:0-3935 GCA_051888795.1 Lachnospiraceae bacterium
ATAAAAGAAAAGCTGGGAATTAGTAAAAATGCCTTTAAAAGAGCGGTGGGCAGACTTTTAAAAGAGCATAAAATACAAATTAACAAAAATGATATTGAAATTTTGAAAAAATAGGTTATTATAATATCGCAAGGTAAATTAAAAAGCAAAGAGTTGAAAGGAGAGAAGAACATGAAAGTACAGAATATTACAGATATTGAGAAGTTCTTCAAAGTAGTAGACAGCTGTAATGGTAAGGTTGAACTTGTAACAGGTGAGGGAGACAGATTGAATCTGAAGTCCAAATTATCACAGTACGTATCCATGGCAAACATTTTCTCAAACGGAGAGATTCCGGAGCTTGAGATTGTAGCTCATGAAAAAGAAGATATTGATAAACTGGTTAATTTCATGATACAGGGCTAGTTAGTAAGGTGGAATTGTAAAGAGTTAGTGATATATAAAGGCTGTGGCAGGTTTTAAAAATCTGTCGCAGCCTTTTTGGTGTGTTTAACATTAATTTTCCATAGTAATGTTTTGGGGCTTGTGCTAAAATATCCATAAAACATCAACATTTTAACAGTAAAAAAGAACGGAGTTTATTAAGATGAGCTTTGCGCATTTGCATGTCCATACAGAGTACAGTCTGTTGGACGGTTCTAATAAAATTAAAGAGTGTATAGCGAGGGTGAAAGAGCTTGGCATGAACAGCGTGGCGATCACAGATCACGGTGTTATGTTTGGTGTCATAGATTTCTACCGTGCTGCGAAAGCAGCAGGAATCAAGCCGGTTCTTGGGTGCGAGGTATATGTTGCACCGGGCTCGAGATTCGATAAAGAAGCTGTGGGAAACGGTGATGACAGGTATTATCATCTGGTTCTTCTGGCGGAAAATGATCTTGGCTATCATAATCTTATGAAAATTGTTTCCAAAGGTTTTACAGAAGGTTATTATTATAAGCCGCGTGTGGATTTGGAAGTGCTGAGAAAGTATCATGAGGGCATTATTGCACTCAGCGCTTGCCTTGCCGGAGAAGTTCAAAAAAATATTCTCCGAGGAATGTACAGTGAGGGAAAAGAAGCGGCGCTTCGCTATCAGGATATTTTCGGAAAAGGTAATTTCTTTCTGGAGCTTCAGGATCATGGGATGCAGGAACAAAAGATGGTAAATCAGTCACTGCTTCGCATGTCTCAGGAAACAGGGATTGAACTTGTAGCAACAAATGATATTCACTACACCTATGCGGAGGATGAGAAGCCCCATGATATGCTTCTCTGCATTCAGACAGGGAAGAAATTGTCTGATGAGAATCGTATGCGTTATGAGGGTGGTCAGTACTATATTAAGTCTGAAAAGGAGATGAGAGAGCTTTTTCCGTATGCGATTCAGGCTCTTGAAAATACACAGAAGATTGCCGACAGGTGCAATGTTGAGATTGAGTTTGGAGTGACTAAGCTTCCGAAATATGATGTGCCGGATGGATATACTTCTTGGGAATATTTAAATAAATTGTGTTATGAAGGATTGGAGAAGCGATATCCTGATCCCGATGATTCTCTGAAAGACAGATTAAAGTACGAACTTTCTGTCATCCAGTCCATGGGATATGTGGATTATTTCCTCATTGTATGGGATTTTATTAAATATGCCAAAGATCATGGGATCATGGTTGGTCCGGGACGAGGCTCCGCCGCCGGAAGTATCGTTTCCTATTGTCTTGAGATCACAAGTATCGATCCGATTAAATATCAGCTTCTTTTTGAGCGTTTTTTAAATCCCGAGCGTGTATCCATGCCGGATATTGACGTGGATTTCTGTTTCGAGAGAAGGCAGGAAGTCATTGATTATGTTGTAAGAAAATACGGAGAAAACCGGGTGGTACAGATTGTAACATTCGGTACTATGGCAGCAAGAGGTGTCATCCGCGATGTGGGTCGTGTAATGGATCTTCCGTATGCTTTTGTGGATTCGATTTCAAAGATGGTCCCAAAAGAATTAAATATTACGTTGGAGCGTGCATTAAAGACAAGCCCTGATCTTAAAAAAGCTTATGAAGAAGATCCGCAGGTGAAAGAACTTATTGATGCTTCTATGCGTCTGGAAGGACTTCCAAGGCATACATCCATGCATGCGGCAGGAGTTGTGATCAGTCAGAAAGATATTGATGAATATGTTCCGTTATCACTAGGATCAGATGGCTCGCCGACTACTCAGTTTACGATGACAACATTAGAAGAACTGGGACTTCTTAAGATGGATTTCCTTGGTCTTCGTACGCTGACAGTGATCAGGGATGCGGTGAACCTCGCCGAGATGAGTTCAGGAAAAAAAATAGATATTAATGCAATTGATTTTAATGATAAGGCTGTACTTGATTCCATTGGAACAGGCAAGACAGATGGTGTATTTCAGCTTGAAAGTGCAGGTATGAAGAGCTTCATGAAGGAGCTTAAGCCACAGAGCCTTGAGGATATTATTGCCGGAATCTCACTGTATCGTCCGGGACCGATGGATTTTATCCCACAGTATATTAAGGGTAAAAACCATCCGGAGACAATTACTTATGACTGTCCGCAGCTTGAACCGATTCTGAAACCGACCTATGGATGTATTGTCTATCAGGAGCAGGTTATGCAGATCGTGCGTGACCTGGCAGGATACACTCTGGGGCGGAGTGATCTTTTGAGGCGTGCCATGTCTAAGAAAAAGGGCGACGTCATGCAGCGTGAAAGACAAAATTTCGTCTATGGAAATCCGGAAGAAAACGTGCCAGGATGTATCGCTAATGGTATTGATGAAAAGACTGCCAATAAGATTTATGATGAGATGATAGATTTTGCGAAGTATGCATTTAACAAATCTCATGCAGCGGCATATGCGGTCGTATCTTATCAGACAGCATGGTTAAAATACTATTATCCGGTTGAGTTTATGGCAGCGCTTATGACGTCAGTCATTGATAATCCGGGAAAAGTTGCAGAATATATCTATACATGCCGTCACATGGGTATAGATATTCTTCCGCCGGATATAAATAAAGGAGTGGGAACATTTTCTGTTGATAATGGAAATATCCGCTATGGTCTGGCAGCGATTAAAAGTATCGGAAGACCAGTCATTGAATCTATTCTTGCTGAGAGAAAGGAGCGGGGGGATTTTAAAAACCTGAAAGATTTTATTGAGCGCATGTCTGGGAAAGAGATTAACAAAAGGACTATTGAGAACTTTATCAAATCAGGCGCGTTCGACAGTCTGAAGGGAACCAGAAAACAGCTCATGATCGTCTATGTACAGATTTTAGATCAGGTAAATCAGGAACGCAAATATTCCATGACAGGACAGATGTCTTTATTTGATATGGTGGATGATGAACAGAAAGCAGAGTTTGATATTCCGCTTCCGGATGTGGGTGAGTATGAAAAAGAGACAAAACTTGCATTTGAAAAAGAGGTTCTTGGCGTATACTTAAGCGGTCATCCGATGGAAGAGTATGAGGAAAAGTGGCGAAAAGGAATTACAAAGACGACACAGGATTTTCAACTGGATGAAGAAACAGGTCATACGAAAGTGCGTGAAGGTGTAAAAGAGATTATCGGTGGTATGATTTCTGCAAAAACGATTAAGTATACGAAAAATAATAAGACTATGGCATTCCTTACAATTGAAGACCTGGTTGGGACAGTAGAAGTCATAGTATTTCCTAAAGATTATGAAAAGAACAAATTATATCTGGAGGAAGAAAACAAAGTATTTGTCAAAGGCAGAGTATCAGAAGAGGATGATGCGGCAAGTAAATTAATTTGTGAAGAAATTATCCCATTTGACAGAACAAGGAAAGAATTATGGCTGCAATTTGAAAATAAAAACAGTTTCCTTTCGCAGGAAAAACAGCTTTATGAGATGCTTAGTTCTTCTGACGGAGAGGATCAGGTTGTCATATATTGTAAGGCAGAAA
>JBJFCD010000070.1:0-16977 GCA_051888795.1 Lachnospiraceae bacterium
ATGATGTACAATAACTAAATGCTTGAGTCCCCATTGTTTTTAGTGCACTTGACAAATGAACCTCATTTAGGTTTGTACAATTTGAAAAAGCATATGATTTAATGCTAGTTACAGTATCTGGAATACTAACATAAATTAAGGATGTATTATTTTTAAATGTGGATTCACCTATAGCTGTAACTGTATATCCGTCAATTGTCTCTGGAATCATCAGTACTTTTGCGTTTCCATTGTATCCTGTTATTGTTGCATTATTGTCTTCATCCAATGTATAGGTATAGAGAACGAAAACACTTCCATCACTTCCTGTTCCGGAAGATGTGCCTCCGCCATATGAACTGCCTCCATATCTAGAATTAAATGGAGTGAAATATCCATATTCACCGCGTGCACAACTATATACCCTTACACCATCTTCCCAGTGGAAATACAACTGTACCGGACTATTTTCAGCATCATAAATATACATAGAATCACTGTATGATTTAGCAAAACGGCCGATGCCTATTTGAGCACTATATCCTATTTTTGTGAACCACCATGCGGAAAGAGAACTGCATTTATTGGGCGATTCTCCGTCATTGTATTCATGGGAAAGGAATTTGGAATCTAACCCTGTCGTTGCATAAATATTACCATTTGCAAAGTATACATCTACCCCAAAAGATACTTTTACTGCAACTGTTGCCTGAGCTTCGATATCGCTATAGAAACTGGTCTTTTTAAAATTCTTCTTAAAGCTGACACCACCAGAGGAAAGCTTTTGCATGCCAACTTCAAATTTTCCTTCATATGTATACGCAATCTCACCATTAAGTGCCAAATCAAGCGAAATAGTCACTTTACCGACTCCGGCTACCGGAACCGTACCAATTGTAATGCTGGAACTTCCGTTTGCCGCTTCTATCATATCCAGCGTAACCGAACTGGTAACTGTATAATTACCGGATACGGATATGTAATAACTCGATTTTCCGCTTTCTTTATGATTTAATTTAAGATTTGATAAATTACAAGTAAATCCAACTTTTAATCCTTTTCCGACCGTAAAATTTTTTGTCGCAATTACGGAGCCGTTCTTTACGGAAATACCATAAGTCTGAATCGCACTTCGTGCCTGAGCTTCCGTCTCTATGTACTCAACGTCAAATCCATCAGCACCTTCAAATTCCTCAAGATCTACATCAATAGAACCAGAAGCATCCACATCTAACAATGCTTCATCAACATTCGCTTCACTTGTTGTAATTGTTTGTATATTTCCTGAGGTTGTGATACTGTCAGCCACATAAAATGCAGGAATTTCTGCTGGCCAGACAACAAAGGTATCGCCTTCGGAAAGTGAAACATCACTGTTTGTAATCGTAACCACATCATTCTCATCAATAGTTACTTCTTCATCTTCAGGAAATACCACAACCCAGTCTGCGAATTTATATTCGCTGTTATAATTTTCATCAACCTCAGCTTCCTGCAAAATGGCTTTGGCATCCTCAAGTATTACAGTGACTTCCTCACTTACGACTGCCTGCTCCGGCAAAAAATTACCGCTATCTAATTTAAACCATCCGCGGTCAACTGCTACCTGCGCGCTGTCCGGATCTGAGCAATCCTCAGAATCACTGAATGTATATTCTTCTGTATCATTTTGGATTCCAAGTCCAAAATTTAATGTCTGTGCCACAAACTGACGTGTTGCGGCTTTTTCAGGATAAACAGCTTGTCCCGCTTCCACCGGAAGGAAGCCATATTCAGCAGCTGTATACACTATATCGTAATACTCTGATGTTGAATCCACATCACTAAAACCGTGTTCTGGATAGTTGTCCTCATCCACTGATAATTCAAATAGTGTAATTAACTCTTGTAACCATTCTACCCTAGTGATCCCATCGGCCGCCTCTGTTTCAGTATCAGATGATGTGCCACTTTCATCACTGGCAGTATCAGCACTTTCCGCTGTTCTACTGTTTTGATTTGCTGCACTGCTATCCAAGCCAAGCATAGAAGCAGCCATAACAGCTACCAGCAATATTGCCAGCATTCGTTTTAAAAAATATCTCATGCCTTTGTGCTCCTCCTTTTTCATAACATTCCCTTTTTAAGCATAAATTGCCTATTTTCATCTTTATAAATTATAAATCATTCCTTTTTCAAAATCTACAAATTGATACAATTGACACCTTTTTTTACATTTTCTGCACTTTACTAATGTAAGACAAAAATTAAAAGAAGCTACTGTCCCAGTAGCTTCTTTTATCTTTTCAGCAACTTTTACAATAACTTCTTTTCAAAAACGCATTTATTTCGAAATCTTCACACTCTTTTTGGAACCCCAGGAAGAATAATATTTTGTTCCGGAGACTTTTTTATAAGTCCGCACCCGTACATAATATTTCTTTCCTTTTACAAGTTTTGAAAGCACTTTTGAAGATGATTTTGCTCCGGAAACCGTTACTGTTTTCGCTCCGGCAAACTTACTGCTTGTTGAATACTGAATCTGGTATCCGGAAGCCTTCTTATTTGGACTCCATTTCACAGTCATCTTTTTACTTCCGGTATTTTTCACACTCTTCAGCGATACTTTTGCCGGATTTACTGTGACAGTTATTTTTTTGCTGGCTGCTTTGTATGTGCTGGTAGCCGCTGCATTAATTGTTATCGTAGCTTTTCCCACATAATTTTTAGAGATTGTTACTTTTCCTTTGCTATTTACAGTGATATATTTGTTATTGCTCTTATATGTAAGCTTTCCGTTTCCGCTGCATTTTGCTCCGATAGAAAAACTCTGAGCTTTCGCAGATGTTGTTTTTGTAAAATTGGATGCCTTAATTACAGCAGATCCTTTCTCAATCGTAAATGTCTTTTCTACTATACCGGTATAGCTTCCAATTCCTGTAATGATTGCTGTAGCAGTTCCTATATTAATATTATTGGAATATATTACAACATAATCTCTGTCTTCAACCAGAAGCTTATCATAGTCCATAACTTCAACTTCCGGCTGTTTTGCTTTTCCGTCATACTCAACCCTTTCAGAAGACAATGTAACCTCACATTCAGAAATATCTGTTATCTCTGGTCCGTAAGCCCTGACGCTTGCATTATCTGTTGTTCTCGGTACATAGATAAATGATAATTTTCCATCTTCATCAGCAGTTCCCTGGTTAATATACAAAAGATTTTCCGCAGAAAGCATATCCGAAGCGCCTGCATTTTTCACGACAAGTAAAACGTATTCTTTTCCAGCCACCAGTCCTTCAAATGAAACCATCCTTTTATCTCCATCTTCCGTCGCAGAGCCAATATAAGCTTTCATTGGCTGAATCTCACCCTCCGGTTCAGAGACTTCCGGAATTCCCTCCGGTATTTCAGTTTCCTCAAGATTTTCTTCTTCAACGTTTCCCTCTTCTTCGACGTTTTCGTCTTCTTCAATGTTTTCCTCTTCTTCAACAGTTTCGTCAAGTGCAAAAATTGACAGATGTGCACTTGTATCTACACTGAAATTCTTTATCAGATGCTTATTATATCCTGATCCGGTTGAAGCCGAGATTCCAAAATAAACCTCATCATTCAACGAAATATTATCACATGCCAGAACTTTTGAACCATCCAGATACACTTCTATGACTTTTGAATCATAAGTCACTTTTATCGTATGCCATGCACTGTCATCCACACGATCATCAAGCACATAAGCCAGATGATTTTTAACAGAATCTTTTATGATTGCAATATGTTTTCCATCTGGGTCCTTTGAATTTTTCGGATATGAATCTAATTCAATGCCATATGCACCTGTTCCAACAAATCCCAGTCCCTCTCCGTTGCTACCAAGACCTGTCGCATGCGCAATATTAAGAACGATTCCATCAGCTCCGCCATATGACTGGGAGCGTCCTTCTCCGGCCCAGTAAGTAAAACTTGTTGAAAATCCATCTTTTGTCCCAATCGGTTTACTATACCACACACTTCCTGACTGCCATGTTTTCAATTCTGTAAGTCGTATGCTTCCGTCATCCAAGCGCTCAGCCTGTCCGTAAAGCTCCAGATCTCCACTTAAATCAACTTCTTCTTTTAACGTCAGCTTTACAGTCTTTGTCTCATCTTTTATATGGATTGTAGTCTCGGCCTTTAGACTGTTTACCGTTGCTTCCAGATCATAGGTACCATTTGGCAGATAAAATACTGCTGTTCCTGCACTGTTAGTAAGTGGAGTATCTTTAAGACCTGTTCCGTCAATCGTAACATTTTCCAGTGGATTTTTTGATTCATCCACTGCTTTCACTGTTACCTTATAACTGATATGAGGACATTTTGTCCAGTCAAATTCCTTGAAATCACGTGAATAATAAAAATCTTTCAGCTTTACTTTATATTCACATATTTTCTGTTCTCTTTTTATTTTCTTAGTGAGCTGTACTTTTGCCTTACAGGATACTTTTCCATTCGCGATTCCCTCGATACACGATTTACAAGTATGTTTTTGGCTGGTAGATGTTGTTGCTATTGTATCTTTTCCAACTACTTCAACACCAGCTTCCTGTTCAATCGTAACGGAAGCCAAATCTTTTTTTATAATACCACAGCCTAAAGTTCCTTTTACACCAACAGAAAATGTTCCTGTAAAATCAACTTTACTGCTTAACTTAGGCTTTGTACATTTATTTACAAAAGAGGTGTCGCTATCGTAAGCTGCTCCAATCGTTCCGCCGAATGAAGCTGTCCATCCCACTTTTCCGGAAAGCGAAACCGGAATTGATGGCTGGAATATAACAACCATCCCCGGAATTGGTGTCACAATATCCATCTCTGCAAGGCTTATATCCACAGCAAGTTTTGCCGTTCCGTCAATTGTAAAATCAACTTTATAATCTGCTGCCAGAGAAATATATTGATAGGACATAGATATATATACCTTTAATTTGGTTGTCACTCCAAATGTCAGGCTTCCTTTTAATGTTCCTGAAAGTGTATTTCCTATTTTCTTATCAATAGAATATGTAACAGAATGAGAGCTGCTTCCTTCTCCTGCAATGGCCTGAGTTGACACTTCTTCTGAAGGCAGATCCATTCCTTCATATGTAAGCCCTTCATCCATTGTACTTGTATCCACTGAAAGCGTATCTTCTGTTCCATCGGTCTCAATTTTTACAACTTCAAATACATCAGTAAGGCCAATATCATCATCCTCTACTATAGTAACCGTATCACCATCTATTATTATAGATGCAATTTTTATAATTAAAGCTGTTCCATCTTCATATTGATATGAAAAAATATCTCCTTCTTTCAGAGATTTAAAACTCTCATCAGCTTTTGTAATCGTATAGCTTCCGTTATTATTATCTATAACTTTACTATCTGTATCTGACTGATCTACAACAAGAATATTTTCCTTATAAACAACATAGTTATTTGACTTATCATCATCAAAATTCAGCACTCTGTCCTGTTCAAAATCATCTGTTGTCTTTGACAGAAGATCCTGAAGCTCCTTCGTATACATTTGGGTTGTATACTGTGTGCAGATCGGCTCATAACTGTTTTCATCCAAAAGGTAAGCACTTGCCACATAATAATTCGGAATAGTGCCTTCAATCGTTACTTCAATCAAATTTTCATCCGGGTCAATTTCTTCTTCTCCTGAAGCTACCATTTTTCCGGTATCCTCAGCATAGATTGCAACTACAATATCAGCTTCTTCGCTTGCCTGATAAGAAACAGTCGCTGTATTTCCGCTCATTTCTAATTCTATAATATAATTTTCCTGCTGTGCATTTTCTGCATCTTCTGCAGTCTCCTCGGAAATAGTATCTGCAAGCAGATTTCCCACCGAATCGGTTCCCTTTACGCCGACTTCTTCTTCCTGAAGCTCTACAGACCCTTCCTCAGCTTCCGAAGCAAGAGCAGTTGCCGGCAGAATAGTAACCGTCATTGCCAGTACTAGAAACAGTACAAGTAATTTTTTTAACTTTTTCCTCATAATTTCTTCTCCTTCCTGTTATGAATAACAATTCTTCCCATTATATTATTATATTTTCCCCTCTTTAAATACCATCATCATTTCGTTTGTAAGGCTCACTCCTTCCCATTTTACCGGCATCTCTTCTCTTGAAAACCACTCTGCCATTGCCAGCTCATCTTCATCAAGCGTAATATCCTCTGTACCGTCAAGTTCACAGAAAAAGCCCATGAGAAGAGTATCTGTAAAGGACCATGGCTGGCTCTTGTAATAGGTGATATTCTTCACCTTAAGCCCTACTTCTTCCATGACCTCTCTTTTTACTGTCTCCTCAATCGTCTCTCCAATCTCTGCAAATCCCGCAATCAGCGCATACTTTTTAAATTCCCGTCCTGCATATTTAGACATCAAGATCTTATCTCCATGAGTCACTCCTATGATCACTGCCGGGCAAATCTTCGGAAATTCCATCAGCCCACACTCCGGACAGCGCATCATGCGCTCTTTTTCATCGTGAATCATCGGCTTTCCGCAGCGTCCACAGTATTTTCTTGTACTGTACCACCGGTGAAGTTGCCATCCTGTCACTCCGGCAAATGCAAGATGTTTAGGCATAACTCTTCTGTAAACTTGTGTGTCTTCCATCTGGTATCCCGGTATCTCGCGATAATTCAGATTACTTCCCAGATAATAACAAGTATCATCAATAGAAAACAGATATGTATAATCCTCGTATAATGCTTTTTTATCATTGCATCTTTCTGCCTCTTTAAATGTCGGATAACTGATCTTATCCTCTGTCACATTTGCAAATATTTCTCTTCCTTCATAACACAAAAGCACACTTTCCGGTTTCGGCGCTTTTGGCGTATACTCATTATGATAAATATGTTCTCCTATGTCCTGTATCATGTCTGTTCCTCTCTGTCAAAATATTTAATATTTGATTTCTTTCATCTAATATTCTCCGTTATAATATTCTTCCTGTGTAATCTCTGTATAGTACTCCGGAAGCTCTTCTATTTTCCTGCAATCATCACCGTAAAGATTTACTTCTGTTGAGATCACTTCTTTTTGTGTCATTGCATCGTCATCAAAATCTTCTTCCAGACCTTCCTCTTCCATCAGCTCTTTTTCCGCCTCAAGCTCTTCCTCCATCTGCGGTTCGTTCTTCTTAATATTTTCAAGCGCTTCCTCGACAGTTAAGCCTTCGTCCATATCACTCATCAGGCTGTATACTTTCCACAGATTATCCTCAAATTCCTGCATGTCTGCTGAAACATCCGCATCACTTACATTTCCCATATCAACAGTTGTCTTATTCTGAAGCGGTCTGTGAGTCTTTGCTTCTACCCAGATAAATGTTTCGAATGTCATTGGTCCTGAATTTTCGGAAGCATTCATCGCCTCTACATATTTATCTAATGCTTCAGAAAGACCATCAATATATCCGACTGCTTCTTCCGTGATCTCATAATCCTTAAGAATACTCTCTCTTGTAATCGTGTCTTCCTCTTCTTGGCCACCGCCCATCTGTCCGGTCACTTTTATTTTGATTGCATCTTTTACGTCAAATTCTTCTTCACCTTCATTTGAATACTTCACATTTTCATAGCCAAACTTTTCATCAAATGTATAAATAACTCCTTCTTCCTGAACTTCATAAGTAGTCTTACCATCTTCGCCAGGCTCCTGCTGATACCGAATCCATGCATTAGTCTCAGAATCAAGTTCATAAGAATAATATTCATTCTTTTCCTTTACATTATAACGTCTGGAGATTTCTTCCTCCCCATCTGTGTACACAAGCTGCTCAATTCCTTTCTCTACATCAAAGGAAACATCCGTCTGCTCTTCCTCACTGCTGCCATCCATATAAGTGTATACATAAGTTCCATGGCTGCCACGCATTTTCTCTTTCGCATATTGCTCATTAGCCGCCTTTAATACTTCTTCCGGATTATCCTTCGCAGTAAGAGCCTTCTTTTCCCCATCGCTTTCTTTTCCACCACATGAAACAAGAAAAAGTGAAGCTGCAAGAATCAGCAGTATCCCTGCTGCCTTTTTGTATCTGTATCGTCTGCACCATCTGCATCTCACACCCTGCTTATCATTCACATCTTCTCTGAATTCTATAACTTGCTTATATTTCATCATACTACTCCCTTTCAACCGCTTATACATATTTCTTGGTCACCGCCTGGAGAGGCGGGAGTCATCTTCCATCTGATATATTAGCACAATTCCTCCTGCATTTCCACTCACGCTTTATTTTGCACACCATAAAAGAAGCCATACATTTTCGCATGTACAGCTTCTTTTCCATATTATCCGATATTCACTTTTCATTTTAAATGTACTGTTTCGACCACACAAAGAACCTCTCTCTTGTCTCGTTCAGTTTATACCTGCTGATCGGGATGATACTCTCATCATTCAGCATAAAATCCGTTCTTGTGAATTCTCTGACAGCCATAAAATTCACAATAAAACTATTGTGACACCGCACGAAGATAATTGGGTTCAGCTTTTTCTCCAGCTCAGACAGTTTTTCTGATATGTCTATGGTCTCTTTTCTGCAATGTATTCTGGTTGTCCGTCCATTCCTTTCAATATACATGATCTCTTCTTCACGGATAATAAGATCTTTTCCCTTCGCGTGAATATGTACAAAGCCTTTATTTCGCCTTGCGTTCTCGGAATGCAGCCTGGAAAAAATGTATGGCAGTCTTTGCTCCAGATCATTCTTCTTTACAAAATGCACATGTCTCGCTTCATATACTTCTGTGGCATACTCGGTATATTCTGTCAGAAATACAATTGCTACATTCGGGGCTACAATGTTAATTCTTTTCGCAATATCAATCCCGTCAACATCTTCACCTATGCAAATGTCAAGAAAAACCGCATCCAGATCCTGATGTTCTGCTGCGAACTCCCAAAGTCTGTCTTTCTCATATAGCATCCTGATTTCAAACGTCATCTGGTTCTTATGAGCATACTGTTCCAATATCTTCTTAGTTCTCTCATTGTTTCTCTTCTCATCAAAAACTACGATTTGAAACATACTGTTCTCCCCATTTCTAATTGTATTAACCTCATTTTATAGACATCGTAACAAAAAATCAATCTCAACAACTTTATTTCGCAAAACTGTCATAGTTCACGCCATAAATGGCAACAAAAAAGGAGACCTGCCAATCCTTGCTTTCAGTCTCCTCATTTGTTTGCTAATTATTTGTCATTTTTCTACTGATTATTTGTTATTTTCTGTTCGGATTATCCTCGGGTTTTAGTCCCTGTTCCATCCCTCTTTGCTGCCTTCAGACGATTTAATGTTACCTCTTTTTCTTTGTACAGAACTTTACATTCCGTTCCTTCTTCAAAGAGATAAACATGCTCCAGCTCATCTTTCTTTTTAAGCTTTATACCACGGACTCCAACGGCTCCCTTTTTCTTTTCTGACACTTCTTCGGCAGAAAATCTAAGAAAGAAGCCTTCTTTTGACTGCAGCACAACCTGTTGGTTATCTGTAATCACATCAACTGCAGCCACTTCATCTCCATCCTGGAGCTTTGTTGCGGCAATAGTACGCTTTGCCACCTGGAATTCCGTTCCGGAAACTTTTTTGATCATTCCCTGCTTTGTAGCAAAAAGAAGTTTTGCAAAACGAAGCTGTTCCGAATCACAGATATACACGATTTCTTCCTGCGTACTGTCATAATTACTTACATTATCAATCGGAAGTCCTTTATCCCTGAACTTCCCATAAGGCAAATCCAGCACTTTGATCTGATGCATCTTTCCGGTGTTAGTAAAGATACAGATTTTTCCGGTATTCATGCAGCTTAAGATATATTTATTCTCAGAATCGGCGGCCTCTTTATTTCTTTCATAAACTGCAGTATCGACTGTCTTAGCATAACCAAAACGATCCATCAAAAATACGACTTCCTGTTCTTCGATTTTCTTTTCTTCATAGACAGCCTCTTCCGCATTTTCAATCACTGTGCGGCGCTTCTTTGCATATTCTTTTTTGATGCGGTCTAAATCTTCGATAATGACATCTGCCATAGAATCATAATTATTTAAAATGTCTTCGTATCTCTCAATTTTGGCAAGCGTCTCATCATGCTCCTTCATAAGAGCTTCAATCTCTAATCCAATCAGTTTATAAAGACGCATATCAAGAATTGCCTGAGCCTGGCGATCTGTAAATCTGAGCATCGCTGCCATCTTTTTCGATATACTGGATTTAAACTTGATATTCTCTGTGATTCCATTCGTCAGACACGCCTTCGCATCTTTCACAGACTGGCTTCCTCTTAAAATCTCAATGATCAGGTCAATGACATCGCATGCTTTAATAAGACCTTCCTGTATTTCTTTTTTATCCTGCTCCTTCTGAAGTAATGTCTTATATTTTCTCGTTGCCAGTTCAAACTGGAAATCCACATGATGCTCAATGATTTTTTTAAGCCCCATGGTCTCCGGTCTTCCCTCTGCAACTGCCAGCATATTTACGCCGAAAGTATCCTCAAGTCTTGTCTTCTTGTAGAGCATATTTGTAAGATTTTCCACATCAGCCCCACGCTTCAGTTCAATGACAATGCGAATGCCTTCTTTCGAAGACATATTGGAAATGTCTACAATATCATTTGTCTTTTTAGACTCAACTAGCGCACAGACATCATTTAAAAATTTTCCTATACCGGCACCGATCATAGTATAAGGGATCTCCGTGATGACAAGGCGCTTCTTTCCGCCCTTCATCTCTTCTACTTCCACTTTCCCGCGGATTTTAATCTTTCCGGTACCTGTCTCATAAATTCCTAAAAGATCATCTTTATTGACGACAATTCCCCCTGTCGGGAAATCCGGCCCCTTCACATACTTCATCAGCTGTTTTGTGCTGATCTCATCATTTTTCATATAGGCCTTCACCGCATCAATGACTTCTCCTAAATTGTGAGTCGGGATGCTGGTCGCCATACCAACCGCGATTCCTTCCGCCCCGTTAACAAGGAGGTTCGGAATGCGGACAGGAAGAACCTCCGGCTCTTTTTCTGTCTCATCAAAGTTCGGAAGGAAATTAATGATGTCCTTATCCAAGTCCGCAAGATACGCATCCTGCGTAATTTTAGCAAGACGAGCTTCCGTATATCGCATTGCTGCGGCGCCGTCTCCTTCGATCGATCCGAAATTACCATGTCCGTCTACAAGAACCATTCCTTTTTTGAATTCCTGAGCCATCACGACAAGGGCTTCATAGATAGAGCTGTCGCCGTGCGGATGGTATTTACCCATCGTATCACCTACGATACGGGCACATTTTCTATATGGCTTATCGTAACGGATACCAAGCTCATACATATCATAGAGTGTACGTCTCTGTACCGGTTTTAATCCATCTCTTACATCCGGCAGTGCTCTCGCAACAATAACACTCATGGCATAATCTATATATGATTTTTTCATCACATCCGAGTATTCGGTTCTGATGATCTGTGAATCCTGCATTGTATTCCTCCATAAAAGACCTTACTTAGGTATCTAACTTATATATCTGACTTATATATCCAACTCTGCCTCTGTCGCATTTTCATAGATAAATGCACGTCTCGGCGGAACTTCTGTCCCCATCAGCATCTCTGTCACGCTGGATGCCATTCTGGCATCTTCTATCTCAACTAGCTTTAAAAGTCTTGTCTCCGGATTCAGTGTCGTCTCCCAGAGCTGCTCAGCATCCATCTCTCCAAGACCTTTATATCTCTGGAGCGTAAACGGGCCATCGTGAGTCTTTCTGTATCTCTCCAGTGCTTTGTCATCATAAAGATACTCTTCCTCGCCCTTCTTCGGCATCGCCTTATAGAGCGGCGGCATAGCAATATAGACATGTCCCTCATAAATAAGCTCCGGCATAAAACGGTAGAACAATGTCAAAAGCAAGGTGGAAATGTGTGCTCCGTCCACGTCGGCATCGGCCATAATGATAATTTTATCGTAACGAAGCTTTGTAATATCAAAGTCATTGCCATACCCTTCTGAAAATCCACATCCGAAAGCATTGATCATTGTCTTAATCTCCGCATTAGCAAGGACCTTATCGATGCTGGCTTTCTCTACGTTAAGAATCTTACCGCGGATGGGCAGGATTGCCTGGTACATACGGTCTCTTGCCGTCTTTGCAGAACCTCCGGCGGAATCTCCCTCGACGATAAATATCTCGCACTTTTTCGCGTCTCTGCTCTCGCAGTTTGCAAGCTTTCCGTTACTGTCAAAAGAATACTTCTGCTTCGTGAGAAGATTAGTCTTCGCCTTTTCTTCTGTTTTACGTATCTTTGCAGCTTTTTCCGCACATCCGATAACCTTTTTCAGGTTCTCAAGATTTCGGTCAAAATATCTTACGATCTCATCTCCGGTTACCTTTCCGGTCGCTTTCGCCGCGTCCGGATTATCAAGCTTCGTTTTTGTCTGTCCCTCAAATCTTGGATCCGGATGCTTAATGGATATAATTGCAGTCATGCCGTTACGCACATCCGCTCCTGTAAAATTGGCATCCTTCTCCTTAAGAATCCCCAGTTCTCTCGCATATTGATTAATGACTGTCGTAAAGGTTGTCTTAAATCCGGTCAGATGTGTACCGCCTTCTCCATTGTAAATATTATTACAGAAGCCGAGCACATTTTCATGGAACTCATTCACATACTGGAATGCAACCTCAACTTCAATCCCTTCTGACTCGCCTTTAAAATAGACTGGGTCATGCACCGGCTCCTTTTTCGAATTCAAATCTTTGATGAATCCGAGAATTCCATCCGGCTCGTGGTAAACAATGCGCTCCGGCTCGTCTCCTCTTAAGTCTTCAAAGATAATCGTAAGTTCCGGATTCAGATAGGTTGTCTCGTGCATACGGCTCTTTACTTCCTCTGCACGGAATCTTGTCTTTTCAAAAATCGTATCGTCCGGCAGAAAATTAATCTTCGTACCAGTCTTTTTCGTCTTCCCGATCACAGGCAGCAGGCCGTCATTCAACTCAATCACAGGGATTCCACGCTCATATCTGTCGTGATGGATGGCTCCGTCCCTGCTTACCTGGACATCCATATATGTGGACAATGCATTTACAACAGAAGAGCCTACACCGTGAAGTCCACCACTGGTCTTGTACGCCGAATCATCAAACTTTCCGCCGGCGTGAAGCGTGGTATATACGATTCGCTCTGCGGAAACACCTTTCGCATGCATATCGACCGGCACACCTCGCCCGTTATCAGAAATGGTTGCTGAACCGTCCTTTTCCAGTGTCACATGGATCTCACTGCAAAATCCGGCCAGATGCTCATCCACAGCATTGTCAACAATCTCATAGATCAAATGATTGAGCCCCTTCGTTGATACACTTCCTATATACATTCCCGGACGTTTTCTGACAGCCTCCAGTCCTTCCAGAACCGCAATACTACCCGCGTCATATGTGTTACTCTTTGCCATTGTCTGCATATCCTTTCCTATATTTTTCCATACTGCGAATATATTAGCACGAAATCTAGTATTAAGCAAACAATTTTTTAATCCCTTGCACATGATATAGTGTTATTTATTCACACACTCATTTAAGACTCTTGCAAGCACAACCATTGCATTTCTCATTTCCTCCACGGTATTGGTCTGCGCTCCTGCTTCTATTAATAACGTCTTTGGTTTCAAATGCATGTTATACCGGTAACTTTTCAGGTAAATGTGCCGCGTAAATCCCGGATAAAGCTTTGTTGCCAGAATTTGCATCTGCAGGGAAAATGCAAGATTATCCTGAATATACGGATTATACAGATACGCAATATCTCCGTTAGCCTTTGTCCTGCTCATGCCATTGAAAAACATAATCTGCGCTGTCGGTTTCCCATCAATTTCTGTAACCAGATGCGTATCATTTCCCACACCGTCACGATGAAGATCAATCACAATTTCAACACTTGGATTTTCCTTCAATATTTTTGAAACCTGTTCTTCTGCAAGCTGATACGCCTTGCTCCTGTCCATCTCTCCGTTAATCAGATCGTAAACTCCCGTATGATGCATCGTCTCAATGCCATATGTATCATTTAACAATTCTGCCAAATACGCTCCCATCCCCATAATCGTTGTTTTGGTATCTCCTTTTTTGGAATCTTTAAAATCTTCCTGGGAGTGTGTATGGTAAATAAGTATCTTCGGACCCTTGGTCTCTTTATCAATTGTCATATCCTTTTTCAGAAGCTTCTCTGCATCCAGATCTTTAGCGCTCACAGAAGTACTGCTGTCAACTGTGTAAAAATGACTGATCAGATAGTCAAAATCACTCAGCTTTTCCAGTGATACATCGGGAGTCTCTGCCTTATCTTTCAACGCTTCTTTTGCCTCTTCCTGCTCTTTTTTGTTTCCAATCAGATTTCCATTTTCATCAACTTCATTCTCATCGTTTGCCTGGCACTTTAATATCATTTCATAAGTCTCAGAATCCTCCACCTCCAGATCAAGTGGTGCATTTGTTGCAATATAATTTCCCAGCGGTATCATCTGAAAAGCGTACTCTATAACCCATTGTCCGATTGATCCACCATCTCCATCAGAGAGAAAAGAAAAACCGGTCAGATACATTTGTTCTGACCGTTCCATCAAAAAACTATTCATACGTACATTCGCCTCGTCTGTTAATCCCATTCCCATACGACTTCCCGCATACAAAATCAACATACACAAAACTATAATAAACAAAACCTGACTAATCCTATTTCTCTGCTTCACCATTGCACGCTCCTGATAAACTAAAACATTTCAAAGTTCCAATAGATACCGATTATAATACTATCTTACAAGTATCAGCATTACTACTGACGCTAACACTATATGATGCATTTTTAATGATTATGTGCATGTCCTTTCGAAAATAACATATTTAATGCTTCTGATATTGTAAAACTGATTCTCTTTACCGTTTCATCAATATCTTTTGGAGTCACAAAAAGCCCATTTAAATGAGGGGAAATCAGTTCTTTAATCAACTCATACTTTTCTGCCGCATTATATCCTTGCAATACAACACCGACTCCCTTAAGAGTCTCTGAAGTTTCCAGCGCCTGGATCAGATTTTCCATCGTATCATTTACAATAGTCGCTGCATCCACAACTGTCGGAACGCCAATGGCAATGACAGGAACACCAACAGTCTTTTCAGTAATTGCATTTCGGTGATTTCCAACCCCGGACCCTGGATTGATCCCTGTATCTGCAATCTGAATCGTACAATTAAGTCTTCTGGAGCTTCTGGCCGCAAGCGCATCAATCACAACTAGAAGATCCGGTTTTGTCTCCTCCACCACACCTTTGATGATTTCTAATGTTTCCATACCGGTCTGGCCCATCACCCCCGGCACAATTGCACTGACAAGCTTAGCTTCTTCCTCCCCCATAGCATATTTCCCATATTCTCTGATAATATGTCTTGTAATGTTTAAGTTATCAACCACATATGGGCCCAAAGCATCCGGAGTCACTTTCCGATTTCCGAGACCAACTACCAAAACCGAAGTGTTCTCTTTATCACAGTTTACAAACTGTTTTAAATGCTTTAGCAGCTCTTTTGATATTTCCTCATGATAATTCTCATCCGGCACTGCCATATTCGGAGCCTCTAGAGTAATGTATGTTCCGACCGGTTTTCCCATTGTCTTCGCACCATTTTCAGTTTCAATCTTTACTGTTGTAGTCCGGATTTCCCTCTCCTCATCATAATCCTCTTTAAGAACCACCCCCTGCACTTCCACATGGTCAGATTCAAACCGTTCTTTCTCTTCCAATGCAAGGTCCGTTCTTATACTATACTTTTCAATCATCAAAATGCCCTCTCATTTCGTCTTTTGTCTGCTAGTTTTTACAATATTTTGAAAAATATGTATTGACAGAATAGAGAGCTTGGAATAAAATAAATTCGTATGTTTCGTTAGAACGTCCGTGTCCGGCTCTAACGAACTGGTCATCGGCTAATACATAGTCGAAATAATATATCGGAGGTGGACAAATTGGCTAATATCAAATCTGCAAAGAAAAGAATCTTAGTAAACGAAACAAAAGCTGCAAGAAATAAAGCAATCAAATCTAAAGTAAAAACTTACGTAAAAAAAGTTGAAACAGCTGTTGCAAACAAAGATGCAGAAGCTGCTCAGGCTGCTTTAAAAGTTGCTATCGCTGAGATCAACAAAGCAGGAAGCAAAGGTGTTTATCACAAAAACACATGCTCCAGAAAGATTTCCCGTTTAACAAAAGCTGTAAACGGAATTGCTTAATCAAAATTGCTTAAACAATAGAGATGCAAAAGACAACCATACCGTCAGTGGTTGTCTTTTTTGTTATACTCCCCTCCCTCTGCCATCAACAAAAACAAAAGCCACAAATATGCAAGTAATATGCATACCTGTGACTTTCTTTACTTTCTTTTATTTCTTATATTTGACCAATTCGCTTTCTATCGCTTAGTTGTTGATCAATTTGTCAGAATCGCTCCAGCTGTAAAGGCTTCTTACTTCTTTTCCAACTTTCTCTGCCGGATGCTCTGCTGCTAATTTTCTCATTGCTCTGAAGTGTGCCTGTCCGCCTGCTGGTGACATATCTAACAGGAATTCTTTTGCGAATGAACCATCCTGGATATCTGCAAGGATCTTCTTCATTGTCTTCTTTGTCTCTTCTGTGATGATCTTTGGTCCTGTGATGTAATCACCATACTCAGCTGTGTTGGAGATAGAATATCTCATTCCTGCGAATCCTGATTCATAGATAAGGTCTACGATCAGTTTCATCTCATGTACACACTCGAAGTATGCATTTCTCGGATCATATCCAGCTTCTGTAAGTGTCTCGAAACCTGCCTGCATAAGTGCACAAACACCACCGCAAAGTACTGCCTGCTCACCAAAGAGGTCTGTCTCTGTCTCTGTTCTGAATGTTGTCTCAAGAACACCAGCTCTTGCTCCACC
>JBJFCD010000071.1:0-3892 GCA_051888795.1 Lachnospiraceae bacterium
GCATCGGTGAATCGGTTATTGCTTTAATGCAAACAAAAGATTTTCAAGATATTACAATTTCAGATATTGTGAAAAAGGCAGGCGTATCACGTATGACTTTCTATCACTATTTCGATACAAAAACAGATGCTCTCAATAACTATATTCATGAGATTATAGAGAGTTATATTGAAGAATGCTCCCGTACTCTTGGTATCAAAAGTTTCTATGACAAAGCGCATATTCGTCACGCTCTTCTATTTTTTGACAAACATTCCGAGTTTTTTATCACTCTTGCAAACGCCAATTTACATGGCTTAATGATCAACGCAATCAACAACTATATGCAAAAGCTTATCGCTCCTGTGTACCCTCATTCTGTCTATGAATTATATTATTATGGCGGAGCACTGCTCAACGTCTTTCTATCTTGGGAACTCTCCGGCAAGAAAGAACCTGTAGACGAAATTGTTGAAATCATATGGCGCTGCTGCAATATTACCCATTAATATCAGCACAGATCAAACACTTGCTTAATACTGTCATAATGAAGAAAGATTCCTTCTTTTGCAAGCGCTTCAATCTCTTCTTTTGTCGCCAGCATAAATCCATCTGTCTCTGATTCCTGAGGATGAACATCTTTCTCGTCAAACTCTCCGCAGAATCGATAAATATCCACAAAATAGTTATCGCCTTTTCCGGGATTTTCCCGCTTATAGGAGAACATGTACCCTCCAGCCCAATTAGATACGTCCAGTCCGGTTTCTTCTTTAACTTCACGAAGAACCGCCTGTTTTGATTCCTCACCTGCCATAACTGCTCCTCCGGACACTTCCCACCATCCCGGGGCCCAGTTTTTTGTCATTACACGCTTTGTGATCAAAAATTTTCCATCAGGACGGCAAACCACCCCCAGTACAGTCAGATGATATTCATCATCCCTAAGGCACCAGTCGTTTCGTCTCATTGTACGCCCTGTTCGTTTTTTATCTTTGTCATAAATATCCCAAAATTCCATATCCGTACCTATTCGTTTTTAGTAATTTTCACATCTTACTTCAAAGTAACTCTGTGGATGAGCAC
This sequence comes from Lachnospiraceae bacterium, assembly GCA_051888795.1. Lineage (GTDB taxonomy): Bacteria > Bacillota > Clostridia > Lachnospirales > Lachnospiraceae > MD308. The sequence goes on from JBJFCD010000071.1 coordinate 1,063, forward strand.
ATGTCGGACATACTTCCGGTGCTTCTGTTCCAACTACGATATGTCCACAGTTGCGGCATTCCCATACTTTTACTTCGCTCTTTTTGAATACTTCCAGCGTCTCTACATTGTGAAGTAATGCACGATAACGTTCTTCATGATGTTTCTCAATTGCAGCTACAAGACGGAATTTTGCAGCCAGTTCTGCAAATCCTTCTTCATCAGCAGTTTTTGCGAATCCATCGTACATATCTGTCCACTCATAGTTCTCGCCTTCAGCTGCTGCTGCAAGATTTGCCTTTGTATCTCCGATTCCCTCTAACTCTTTGAACCACATCTTTGCATGTTCTTTCTCATTATCTGCTGTCTTTAAAAAGAGTGCTGCAATCTGCTCATACCCTTCTTTTTTTGCCTTAGAAGCAAAGTATGTATACTTGTTACGTGCTTCTGACTCTCCGGCGAATGCTGCCTGAAGGTTCTTTTCTGTTTGTGTTCCTGCATATTTGTTCATAAATAAATCCTCCTTACTAAATCAGTAATTATTACTGATGTTAATATATCACATTCAAAAAACAATTTCAAGCAAAATCAGTAATTATTACTATTTTTATTTTTCAAAGCACAGAAGAAAACAAAGACAAGGAATAAAACAGCTAATGCCATCCAGCATACAAATCTTATTATAGTTTCTCCACAAAACATATCATAGTAACCTTTCAGATAGATTACGATAATAATTGCCGGTATTCCGTATCCCACATAATTCTTCAAAGATTTCGGGAAATGCATTCCTGTTCCTGTATTGGCCTCTTCAATAAATGCATCCCATCCCCATCCGTTTTTCCTTGTACAGAAAAGAACATAACCGAGACTTCCAAGCGGTAAAAGATTGTTAGATACAATAAAGTCTTCCAAATCCATAATCGTTGTTCCCTCGCCAAGAGGCTGAATACCGGAAAGGACATTAAAGCCAAGTACACATGGCATACTTAAAATAATAACAGCTACTGCACATACGAATACACTCTTTTTTCTTGTCCATCCGAAAAGCTCCATATTGAAAGCAATCAGATTCTCAAAGACAGCAATAATTGTTGATAAAGCCGCAAACGTCAAAAACAGGAAGAACAGGAAACTCCATATTCTCCCTCCGGTCATCTGAGAGAAAATATTCGGAAGCGTAATAAACACAAGGCTAGGACCTGCTCCCGGCTCTATCCCATAGGCAAAACAGGCTGGAATCACAATAAAACCTGCTGTCAATGCCACAAATGTATCCAAAGCAGTGATGCTTACCGCTTCTCCTGTCAGACTTCGTGACTTATCCAGGTAACTTCCAAAAATAAGCATTGCACCAATACCGATTGACAAAGTAAAGAAAGCCTGGCTGAGCGCAGCAAAAACTACATTTCCTATTCCGTTTTCTACCATCTTCCCAAAATCGGGGACAAGATAAAATTTCACACCATCCGCAGCACCGGGCATCATAACAGAATGTACTGCCAGAATGATCATGATTACAAGAAGCATACTCATCATTACTTTTGTTATTCGTTCAATTCCATTTTTCAATCCGAATACACACACAATGAAACCAATCACACAAATCAGGATTGTCCAGAATATCATTGTAGGAACATCTGTAAGCATTCCGGTAAATGCAGTTTCTATCTCTACTGAAGAAGCTTTAACAAACTCTCCTCTGATGCTGCGATAACAGTAATACATCATCCATCCGCCTACCATTGTATAAAACATCATGAGGAGATAACACCCTGCCATGCCAATATATTTGAGAAGAGGCCACGCTGTACCTTCAGGTGCCAACACATCAAAACTTTTTGCCACGCTCTTTCTGCTTCCTCTCCCTACTGCAAATTCACAGACCAGAACAGGAATTCCAAGTATTACAAGAAACAATAAATATATCAAGATAAATGCAGCACCGCCATACGCACCACAAATATAGGGGAATTTCCACACATTTCCCAAACCAATCGCACACCCTGCCGACACAAGGATAAATCCCAAACGTGAACCAAATGATTCTCTTTTCATAATCTTATTCTCCAGTCTTACTCAAAATAAAAATTGTAGATAATATTAATGCGAATCCCAGAAGATCAATCCACATAAATGAAGTTTTCAGCCATACTGCTGAAAGAACAGTAGCTGTCACCGGTTCAATACATGAAAACAGGCTTGCCTTCGTCGGTCCAATCCGTTTGATTGAATTCGCATAGAAAAGATATGCTGCAACAGATCCTCCTACGACAATAAAAAACATAGAAACGAGCACTGCCAAATCCCAATGCACTGTATATTTCCAGGGTTTAAACACAAGAGAAAGAACAATACCGCCAAATAAAAGTGCCCATCCAACAACCACCTCTGAAATATGTCTTTCATACAAAGATTCCGGAATAACAGTATTCAAAAACATAAAAAAAGCGCATCCGATTCCCCATACCAAAGCTTCTGGAGTCATAACAAGTGAATGAATATTTCCATGCGTAGATATCAGAAAAATACCGCTGATTGCCAGAAGAATAGACAAGGCCTCAAGTTTCTTCGGTACTCTTTTTGTCCGCAGGCAAACGTAAATCATAATAAATACTGGTGCCAGATACTGCAGCACCGTAGCTGTCCCTGCATTAGAACGCTGCACAGCTCCAAAAAATGTAAGCTGGAACATCATAGTTCCGCAAACACCCGCAAGAATTGTCTGAATAAAATCTCTTCGGTTTCTGCAGAGTTTCAAAACTTCTTCCCTTTTTGTAATAAAGAGATATGTAAGAAGCAATATTCCGGCAGAAGTAAGGCGTATCGGAACAAGCCATGATGTTTCCAC
>JBJFCD010000072.1:0-2326 GCA_051888795.1 Lachnospiraceae bacterium
AGATCATATGTTATTGCTTAAAGGAGGAAGCCTATGGGATCAGGTAATATTAAATGGCATGTACACTGCTCTGTCTGTGGAGCATTTCTGGAGAAAAGTGCACAGAGTGATTCAGAAGTGGATTGCAAAAAATGCAGAAGTACATTGGAAGTTTTGGTAAAAGATGATATTGTATCGGTCCGTCCTCTGGTCATTCGGGATGAACAGTTAAAAGAAAGGATGTCCGTATATTCCAGGAAGCTGATGAATCCTTCCGGAAAAAACAAAAGAACTGAATAAAAATGAGATACCCGGCAGAGCAGCGAATTTGGCAGGAACCATCAAGGTTGCACCGGATATCAAGAGTTTGTCAAGGAGCTGAACCTGACTGGAATCACTAAGAGCCCGGCAAAACATTTGTAGTTGATCTGCAGAATCAATATCGATTCTGTGGAAGCAAGTGCATTTGTTTTGCCGGTTTTTTATTTTTTTTCAAAAATCATGTTGTATAAGAGCCTTTGAAACTTTGGATAGGTAGATGGATTTTTTATCCCGAAAAAAAGGTAGCAGAGGAGTCGCGGACTCCCGTTTAAAAAAAACGGGTTGGTCCGGGACTGTTTCCGCTACCAATTTTTATATTCCAAACAAATGCAGACTGGATCACCCGTAGCCGCAAGGCAGAAAGGTGGTCCATATGATGACATTAAAAGACTTAAAGAAGAGAGTTCCGGTTGCAGACGAGAAAAAAGTGATTTTGAGAAAAAAGGAGCTTTTGAATACAGGTGCGGAAATTGTTGTAAAAGAAATTATCGAAGATGGTGTGGAAATCAGTGTTTATGATAACGGATATGTTTTGTATGAAGAGGGAAGACATAGAACTGTTTTTCGTTTACATGAATGTAAGGACTATGATTACAGCACAGTGGATGGCAGAAAAGATGCTTTTGGAGCAGACTTTTTTGAAAATGAAAACTGGTACATTTTACCGCTGATGGTTGGTATGGATCGAGTCGAAGACAGCAGACGGAGAATTCTGTCAAATCATAAAGTGATTTCTATTGATATTGAGGAGAATGATTTCTTTAGTATCAAAGCTCGTTGCGTACCAGATATGACAGAAAAAGTGCTTTGGAATGAAATGATGAGAGAAATTTCAGATCTTTTAAATGAACGTCAGAGATATGCAGTAATTGCATATTATTGTGAAGGTGCATCTCAGGCTGAGATTGCAAAGAATCTCGAAATCTCTCAGCAGGCAGCAAGTGGACTGATCCAGAGAGCACTTGTGGTTATCCGTAACTATATGCAAGTTAATCCCGGTGATGTCAAAAGAAAAAGAAATAAAAAATAATTTTCAATCCATGTTGTATAAGAGGCTCTGAATCTTTGGATAGGTATAGGGAGTTCATTCCCGCGTACCTTGAAAACTTCATAGCCTGCCCAGAATGATACCTGGCTTGAATATGCATCTTCGCGTATCTGGCCAGAGCATACGTTTCGGAAACATGGAAACCGAAACAGGAACGGGTCTGGGAAAGAAAACAGGAAAATGCTCAAAACAGAATAATTATTTGTCTGAATCCAAATCGGAGGATGACAGTAGAAACCATGTGGCGGTGTTTGCTGAGATTAGTGAATACCGCCACATCTTTGTGCTGTTATCTCAGAAATCACGATATGTGAGTACTGACTGTCCCAAATAGTACAAATCTGAAATGAGAGGAGGATACGAAAAAATGAAGTGAATCAGTTTTTTACACAATGACATTTTATGTACAGACAAATAAGAAGAAAGGATGAGAACATGAAATTAAAAAGAAAAACAATGAAAATTGTATCTGGTATGCTGACAGCTATTACACTGGTTACCAATGCTCTTTCTCCGGTAATTGCTTATGCGGCTCCCACAGATGAAGCTGACAGTAGAATCCCTTATTACGAGGAAATAAAAGATCAGCTGGATCAGGACGAAGTGGTAACTGCCAGAGATATCGAAGTAACGGTTGGTTCAGAATTTGACGTAAAAGCTGACTTTTCCGGAATTAAGATCCCGGATAGTGAAAAAGCCAAAGTGAAGCTTATGGAAGCTCAGAATGATGAAGGGAAAGAGTTTTCTACGGATCATGCAGATACCTATAAAACGGTATATTCTGTTGAGCCCCAGAAAACAGATCATCCGGTGTATCAGATCAGCAGAAACATTACGGTAAAAGATGTTTCCAAAGAAGCAGATACTACTGTGAATTCGGATAGTTCTCCGGATCAGGATTCCGGTACTGGGGAGACAGAAGAATCTGAGGACTGTGATGATGAATCGGAAACGGATGAAGCAGAAAATGTATCAGAA
>JBJFCD010000072.1:2426-3874 GCA_051888795.1 Lachnospiraceae bacterium
AATATGCCGGATATCCCGGATGTGGATATGAGCTTTTCTGATAGTGATGTGAAAGCCTATGTGGAAGGAAATATCCAGAGAACAAAGACGATCACATTCAAAGCAGATGAATTGCAGACCATTACTTTTAAGCTTCCGGCAGGTGTCAAACTGGTAAATGTGACTACAGGAAAAACCAGTGCTGCAGGTGCGAGCGTCGAAATCTGCGGTGGAACACAGTTCTATCTTACTGCCCCGCTTTCCCAGGCTGAGGATGTGAGTGCTTCATTCTCTTCAAAGATGAAAGGAAGCATCGATAAAGAGTATTCAGCCTATAAGATTACGACAGGATCTTCTACACAGGATCTGGCACTGGTATTTGGAGAAGGTGTCGGCAATGAGAAGTATGTGGATTTTAAAGTGACATGGACTAAAGAATGTTATGTTTCCATCGTGAAGAAAGACAGTGAGACATCAAATGCGCTGGCCGGTGCAGTTTATGGTATCTACAGCGATGCTGCATGTACACAGCTGATCAAACAGATGCCTGCAACGGATGCCAATGGTGCATCAAAGGTTACGATTGAGAAGACACAGGAAGTTGTATATCTGAAAGAAATCTCAGTTCCAACAGGATATACGATTGATGCCAAAGCTTACAATGTAACATTGAATATCGGAAAAACAACCAACATGAACGTGACCGATAAACGAGTAACAGCAACGCTTTCCCTTCATAAACAGGATGCTGAGACAGGAAATACTCCTCAGGGTGATGCAACTCTGGAAGGTGCTGTCTATGGATTATTTGCACGTGAGGATATTGTACATCCGGATGGAAAAACAGGTATCCTTTATAAAAAAGGAACCCAGATCACATCCCTGACTACAGATAAAAACGGACAGGCTTCGGTTTCCAATTTGTATCTGGGAAAATATTATTTTAAAGAGCTGACTCCTCCGGTTGGATATCTGCTGGATCAGGAAGAACATGAGGTAGACTGCTCTTACGAAGGTGCAAATGTACCAGTTGTAGAAAGAAAAGCAATTTCCAAAGAAGATGTGATCAAACAGCCATTTCAGATTATCAAGGCAGCGAATAACGGGAAAACAGATGCCGATCTTTTGAAAGGTATTGGTTTCTCTGCCTGGCTGGCAAGTGATCTGAAAGTAAAAGCAGATGGGTCTTATGATTTCTCTTCTGCGAATCCAGTTGTTATCACAGCAGATGGAAAAACAGAGATGTTTACAGATGAAAAGGGTTATGCCTGCTCTATTCCACTTCCGTATGGAACATACGTGGTAAAAGAGACAACCAGTAAACACAACTATGAACCGGTGGATGATTTTATCGTTACAATCAATGAGAATCACCCAGACACTCCGCAGGTATGGCGTGTACTTCTGGATAAGGAATTTGAGGCAAAGCTGAAGATCATCAAGAAAGATGATGAAACAAAGAAGAGTGT
>JBJFCD010000073.1:0-16796 GCA_051888795.1 Lachnospiraceae bacterium
AGGAAATAAGCAACCTGTGGAGTAAGGTAAAGATTGCGGCAAGTAATGCAAATTAATTATTAAAACATTTTTTTGACTTCGGCTATTAACTCTTCTTCAGTAATCGTGTTTCTGTTATTGAGCCAGTATTTCAGAAGATGGACGATCCCGCCGGAATAAAATGCAGCAAGGATTTCAGGAGAAGCCTCTTTTTGAGTTGGCGGAATAGTCTCCACGGAGAGGTTTTCGAGAACATTTTCATATATGACATTGGATAAAATATCTGTAATAGTGGGAAAAGCATTGCTTGCCAGTGCTTTTTCCACTATTTTCTTATGGGCATTCAGAAAATCAATAGTCTCTTTTAACATATAGAGGAAATAGGAAGTATCGTTTTCCTCTTTATACTGCTTTTCTTTTTCGTAATCACTGTAAAAACTATCTTCAATCTGTCTCATGAAAAAGGCGAAGAAATCGTATTTATCAGAAAAATGTGTGTAAAATGTAGCTCGCCTTATCATGGCTCGTTCACATAGTTCGTTGACAGTAATATCAGCAAAATCTTTTTCGCTCAGTAAAGCTAAAAATGTATTAGATAACGCATCGTATGTTTTTTGTACTCTCAGGTCAAGTTTCTTTTCCATAGCTATCCCTCACTTAAAATGGACATTTTCAAAAATATGTTAATTATATTGCAAATGTCAAAAAATGTACGTTGTAATATAAAAGCTAATACTATAGTATATTATTTAATTGACAAATGTCAATTAAAAATATTTAAGGGGTGAAATATGCAAAAGTTTTACGATTGGATTATAAGGAACAGAAAGGTTGTAATCACATTGTTTTTAATAGCCTTTCTTATATGTGGGTTGTGTTCAAAATTTGTGGCAGTTAATTATGATATGAATGATTATCTGCCGGAAGATTCCCCGTCTACCGTGGCACTGGATGTTATGGAAGAAGAATTTGACGGCGGAATTCCAAATGCACGTGTTATGGTGAAAAATGTATCTGTTCCGGAGGCTCTTGAGTATAAAGAAAAGCTTGAGGATGTAGATGGAGTCACGGATGTTATGTGGCTCGATGACAGTGTTAACATCAAGCAGCCGTTGGAAATACAGGATCAGGATGTTGTGGAAAATTATTATAAGGACGAAACAGCATTATTTACAGTGACGATTGAGGAAGAAAAAACATTATCTGCGGTTTCAGATATCAGAAAATTAGTTGGTGATGATAATGCAATGACAGGTTCAGCTGTCAGTACGGCAATTGCAACTACAAGTACTGTCAGTGAGATAAGGAAAATCGCATCTTTTGCAGTTTTACTTATCGTCCTCATATTAATCCTTACGACAACATCATGGGTAGAGCCGTTTGTTGTGTTAGGGGGCCTTGGAATTGCAATTGTTATAAATGCCGGTTCGAATCTGATTTTTGGTGAAATTTCGTTTGTGACCAATGCAGCGGGAAATATTTTACAGTTAGCGGTTTCGCTTGACTATTCTGTATTTCTGATTCACAGATTTGAGGAATGCAGGCGGGAAGAAAATGATGTAAAGAAGGCGATGAATAAAGCGCTTTGTAAGTCAACGACATCTATTCTTTCAAGTGGTCTGACAACCGTAATTGGATTTCTGGCACTTGTATTCATGCGTTTCCGCATTGGTCCGGACCTCGGGCTTGCGTTGGCGAAAGGTGTAGCAATCAGTCTTATAACAGTATTTACTTTTATGCCGGGATTGATCCTTATGACCTATAAGTGGATGGATAGAACCAAGCACCGTCCGTTTGTACCATCCTTTGAAAAGTTCGGAAAAGTAGTTCGCAAAATTACAGTCCCGTTGTGCTGTGTATTTGTCATCATCAGTGTTCCGGCATATATGGCAAGTATAAAAAATGATTATTATTATGGTTCATCTCATATTTTTGCCAGAGGAACACAGCTTGGCGATGATACACATGAGATTGAAAATGTTTTTGGAAAGAGTGACACATACGTGCTTTTGGTGCCTAAAGGAGATACGGCGACGGAAACTGCATTATGTAAAGACTTGAAAAAGGTAGATAAGATTACAGGTATTATTGCATTTGTAGAGCAGGCAGGAGCGGAGATTCCATATGAATATCTGGATGAGGATACATTAAAACAGTTGGAATCAGATAACTATAGCAGAATTGTGCTGTCGGTAGATACAGATTATGAAGGGGAAAAAACGTTCTCTTTAGTAGAAAAAATCAGGGACACCGCGAATCAGTATTATCCGGGTGAATACTATCTGGCTGGCGAAGGGGTCAGCACTTATGATCTGATGAATACAGTTACAGCGGATATGGTAAAAGTGAATCTCATCGCCATTGGAGCAGTATTCCTGGTACTTATACTTTCTCTGAAGTCAGTAGTGCTTTCCGTAGTTCTTGTGCTGACGATTGAAAATGCAATCTGGGTCAATCTTGCAATCCCGTATTTTCTGTCCTCACCACTGTTTTACATTGCATATCTGATCATCAGCTCCGTACAGCTTGGAGCAACCGTTGACTATGCAATCTTATTTACTACCCGTTATCGGGAAAATAGAGAAACTATGGATAAGAAAAAGAGTGTGGTGGAAACGATATCCAATGTTGCGGTTTCTATCCTGACATCGGGAACTGCTCTGACAGTAGTTGGAACTTTGCTTGGGGTTGTATCTACTCATGGATTATTGTCTCAGCTTGGTTTCCTGCTCGGAAGAGGAACTGTATGTTCTCTGATGGCGGTATTGTTTGTATTGCCGGGATTTTTGTATCTGTTTGACCGGACATTTACGGGAAAAAAGAACAATCCTTTAAAAAAGATTACAGAGTTAGAAAAAAAGGACCAGAATTATTTAGATATAAAATAAAAAAAGGAGAGTATATATGAAGAGAGCTAAAAAGCAAACTATAACTGCAACAGTATGTGTGGCGAGTCTGGCAGCGGGGGTGTTAAGCCCTGTGAATGTATTGGCTTCTGAGCCTGTAAACAGCAAAGATGAAGTGATTTATGCCAATCTTGACGAATCAGGAAAAGTGACAGATGTTCATGTAGTAAACAGTTTTACGGATCACGATATTGTTGATTATGGGGATTATGAGAATGTCCGGAATTTGACAACAACAGATGAGATTTCTTATCAAAATGGAAAAGTGACACTTCACACAGATGCAGACAAGATTTATTATCAGGGTGACTTGAAATCTACAGAGATTCCGTGGAATATTGAGATCAGATATTATCTTGACGGAAAAGAATGTGAAGCTCAGGAACTTGCAGGAAAATCAGGAAGATTAAAAATGCATATTCTGATTAAACAGAATAAAAACTGTGATTCTTCTTACTGGAAAGGATATGCGCTTCAGGCAACTTTGACACTTGATGGAGATTTGTGTAAGAATATTGAAGCAAATGATGCAACTATTGCAAATATAGGATCAGATAAGCAGCTTTCTTATATTATTATGCCGGATGAAGGGGCAGATCTTACGATTACAGCAGATGTAAAAGATTTTGAGATGGATGCGATGTCAATCAATGGAATGAAACTGAATTTGAATGTAGATATTGACAGTGAAGAACTGGAAGATAAGATTTCTGATATTCAGGAAGCAATTGAAGAGTTAAATGATGGCGCCACAGAGCTTGATGATGGTGCAAAAGATATGAAAGAAGGTGCGAAAGAACTTTATTCAGGTTCAGAGGATCTTCATCAGGGAATCGGAGATCTGGATGAAGGAGTAAAGAGTCTTAATGAGGGAATTAAGACGATGAAGAAAGCATTAAAAACACTGGATTCGAATGCTTCCAGTATCAATGAAGGTTCTGAACAGATGTTATCTGCATTAAAGACTATGCAGGAGTCACTCGATAATGCCAGCGTGGATGCAAAACAGATAGAACAACTGACGAAAGCGTCTGCTCAGATAAAAGCAGGAATCAATGATCTGACAAATGGTCTGAGTACTATGAGCAGTCAGGCAAATGGATATAGATCTAATCTGCCTGATAAAAACAGTTACCTTGGCAGTCATGATTCTGCTATCGGAGGGTTAAATGCTGTAAAAAATGCGGAAGGAATGACTGATGAACAAAAAGCGGTTATTAATGCAACAATAGAATTGCTGGAAAATGATAAAAAGTTTATTGCAGGAAGCTATGATTTTACTGACCAGATATGTGTACAGCTTGACGGATCAAAGGAAAACACTGTTATGGCAGGGGCGTTGGCACTTCAGAAGAATTATGAAGAATTTGACAATACGATCCAGGCTCTTTCTGGAACACTTTCCTCACTTGCGGAAGAAATGAAAAATCTTAAAGCAGGAATAGATATTCTGACTGAGAATTATGAGAATCTGGATGCGGGAATACAAAGTTACACCAAGGCTGTATCCCAGATTACAAAAGGCTATGAAGGAATCTGCCAAGGAGCATTGAGCGTTGCGGGAGGAACATCGAAACTTTACAGTGGAACCGGAAGCATGGTAGACGGAGCCTTAGAGCTTTACGATGGAAGTAAAGATATGAAAGACGGAACCGGAGAGATGGCTTCCGGAACACAGGAATTCTATGATGAGACAAAAGACATGGACACAGAAATCACAGATGAACTGGATAAGAAGATTGACGAAATGACAGGAAAAGATATAGAAGTAAAGTCCTTTACTTCAGAAAAAAATAAAAACGTTGATTCCGTTCTGTTTGTAATGCAGACTTCAGAAATTTCTGTCCCAGAGGAAGAAGAGGTGGTTGAAACGGAAAAGAAGGCAACAGTGATGGATAAAATTAAAGGGCTGTTTCATTAATAAAGAGGAGGCTATACTGTGGGAAAAAAGTTTATAACGATCGGAAGACAGTTTGGAAGCGGCGGTCATAAGATTGCACAGATGGTGGCAAACCGTCTGAACATGCCTTATTACGATAATGAATTAATCTTGATGGCAGCACAAAAAGGTGGCTTTAAACTGGATGAGCTGCAGAAATATGATGAGAAAAAGAATAGTTCGTTTTTGTATCGGGCTAACTACAGTGGAAATGCAAATGTAATAAAAGGTGAATCAATGGAGGAGACTCTGTATCATTTGCAGAGCATGGTCATACAGGAGCTGGCTTCGCAGGAAAGTGCTGTCATTGTGGGACGCTGTGCGGACAGAGTTCTGAAACAGGCAGGATATGAAGTGATGAGTATTTTCATATCCGCACCTTTAGAAAAAAGAATTGAAAGAGTAATGTTTACAGAAGCAATTGATGAGAAGAAAGCCGGTGCACTGATTAAAAAGATTGACCAGAGAAGAAAAAAATATTATGAAAGTCATACCGGAAAAATCTGGGGAGATCCGGGAAGCTATGACTATTACTATAATACGGATAAATTTGAAGATTTTAACGGAGTTGCAGATGATATTATAGAAAAATATCAGAGGTAAATTTCAGGAAAAGTTTTCATGGGAAACGTTGTTTACAATAAAACGGGAAGCTGTTATAATTTTGTTTAAATAAAACAAAAGGAAGAATAAAAGGACATGGAACTTTTAAAAGAACGTATTCGTAAAGATGGTATTATTAAGCCGGGTAATGTACTGAAAGTTGACAATTTTCTGAATCATCAGATGGATATCGAATTATTCAATGAGATTGGGAAAGAATTTAAGCGTCGCTTTGCGGATGTGAAAGTAGACAGGATTCTGACAATAGAAGCATCAGGAATAGGCATTGCGGCAATTGTGGCACAGTATTTTCAATGCCCGGTGGTATTTGCTAAAAAATCACAGTCTATTAATCTGGATGGTACGATGTTATCCACAAAGATTGAATCCTTTACACATAAAAGGACATATGATGTGATTGTAGCAAGCCGTTTCATAAAACCCGGAGAGAATATTCTGGTTATTGACGATTTTATGGCCAACGGATGTGCAGCGATGGGCCTGATACAACTTATCAAAGATGGCCATGCTAATGTTGCAGGTGTTGGAATTGTCATTGAAAAAGGCTTTCAGCAGGGTGGAGCTAAGCTCCGTGAAGCAGGACTGCGTGTGGAATCTCTGGCAATTGTGGACGCTATGGATGCAGAGACTCAGACTATTACGTTCCGTGAGGACTGATCACAACATTATAAGGTAATAAGAGAAATATTGCAGGTGGGCAGTTTTTGCTCACCTGCATTTGCATTGGGATAAGATTTATGTATATAATGATATTTGTAGAAAATCAGCAGAGTGGAAACAGATTATGAAGATAATTTACGGAGAATTCCCGTTTTTAAATGAAAAAGGACATGTGATTTCTTTTGTAGGGGCCGGTGGGAAAACGACACTTATGTATACGCTTGCGGAAATGTTTTCCCAAAATGGTGCAAATGTGATCGTTACAACTACTACACATATAGCCAGACCGAAAAGAGAAGTATGGGCAAAAGACCTGGAGCAGGTACAGAATCTGTGGGAGCGGGGAATGTATGCTGTAGTAGGAAATGAGTGTGACAATGAAAAAGTTGAAGGCGTATCAGAGGATGAGCTGAATGCCTGTATAGAGATGGCAGACATTGTATTGACAGAGGCTGACGGGGCAAAAAGAATGCCTTGTAAAGTTCCTGCTGCTAATGAGCCGGTCATTCCCGATGCCTGTGATATCGTGATAGGCGTCATGGGAATGGATGCTCTGGGAAAGAAGATAGAGGAGGTATGTTTCCGGCAGGAGGAGACAATTCAGCTTTTAGGAGCTGTGCAGACAGACCGGCTGGATGTATCTATGATGGCTAAAATTCTTTCTTCTGACAAAGGAACAAGAAAAAATGTCGGGAAACGGGAATATTATGTTGTTCTGAATAAGTGTGAATCGGAAGAAAGGATTCGCGCAGGAGAGTGCATTTGTGAATTATTAAAAAAGCAGGGAATTGATAAATGTATTCTTATGAGTTTGTTATAGGGAGAGTTGTGTAGATGGAAAAGAAGCTGATCGTTGTCAGGGGTGGAGGAGATATAGCTACGGGAACCATCCATCGGTTATGGTCTGCGGGTTTTCCGGTGCTGGTACTGGAAACAGAGCATCCGGCTGCAATCCGAAGACAGGTCTCTATATGTGAAGCAGTTTATGATGGTGAGACCTGTGTAGAGAATATGAAAGGTATTCGTGCTGAAAATCTGATAGAAGTCCGGAATATTATGAATGCAGGACAAGTCCCGGTTTTGATTGATCCGGAGGGCAAGTCAATTCAAAAGCTTTGTCCGAGTGTGGTCGTGGATGCAATTCTGGCGAAAAAAAATCTGGGTACTCATAAAGAGATGGCACCACTTACTGTGGCACTGGGTCCCGGATTTGATGCAGGAAAAGATGTCGATATTGTGATTGAAACTATGCGTGGACATAATCTGGGACGAATCATCCGTCTGGGAAGCGCGATCCCAAATACGGGAATTCCGGGAAATATTAAAGGATATACTGCGGAACGAGTGCTCTATGCTGAGAAAGCAGGAATATTTCATAATGTATGTAAAATAGGAGATGTAGTTGCGGCAGGTCAGGAGATTGCGCAGGTTAAGAAACCGGATGGGGAGATTTGTCCGGTGGAGGCAAAAATTTCAGGTGTGCTCAGAGGTATGCTGAGAGAAGGATATGTGATTACAAAAGGATTTAAAGTGGCCGATATAGATCCGAGGATAGAAGAACTTGAAAACTGTTTTACAATTTCTGACAAAGCCAGATGCATTGCAGGAAGTGTTCTGGAAGTAGTAATTGCAGAACTATATAAATAATGTATTGATTTAAAAAATTTTTCCCAAGCGCACAATATTTTCTGATATAATGAAGTGCATAAAAATACAAAGGAGGTACATTAAGTACATTATGGAAAAGAATCATTCTAATACAAACGCAATTATGAGCAGTCCATATCAGTTTGAGGGAAGGATTCCCCTAAAAGAAGCGATTCCGTTGGGGTTACAGCATGTGCTTGCGATGTTTGTGGGAAATCTTACTCCGATTCTTATTATTACAGCTGCATGTGGTTCTGAGGATTTTGCTACAATTCAGGTGACATTACTTCAGAATGCTATGCTGATTGCAGGAATCGTTACTTTGGTGCAGCTCTATGCGATTGGTCCGATTGGAGGAAAAGTTCCGATTATCATGGGGACAAGCTCCGGGTTTATCGGAGTATTTCAGAGTGTTGTTAATATTATGGGAGGCGGTGTTGCTGCCTATGGCGCAATTATGGGAGCCAGCCTGATCGGCGGTCTTTTTGAAACTGTTCTCGGAGCATTTTTAAAACCACTTCGCCGATTTTTCCCTTCAGTTGTAACAGGTACAGTTGTATTGGCGATTGGACTGTCACTGATCGGTGTAGGAGTAAGTTCTTTTGGGGGCGGTTCTTCGGCAAATGATTATGGATCAGCTGAGAATCTTTTGATTGCTCTTATTGTCATGATCGTGATTTTGGCATTGAAGCATGGAACAAAAGGTTTGACAAGTTCTTCCTGTATTCTGTTTGGTATTATTATTGGGTATATTATCTGTGCAGTGTTGGGAATGGTGCTTCCTACAACAGCAGTTAACGCAGATGGTGTAGAGTATACAAAAGCGTGGGTACTTAATTGGGATAAAGTTGCTCAGGCGAAATGGTTTGCGATTCCTAAGCTGATGCCGGTAAAACCAGTCTTTGATCTTCGTGCGATCATTCCGGTTATGATTATGTTTGTGGTAACAGCAGTTGAGACTGTCGGTGATATTTCAGGCTGTATCGAAGGCGGAATGGGACGTGAGGCAACAGATTCTGAACTTTCCGGCGGAGTTATGTGTGACGGTGTAGGTTCTTCTATTGCAGCGCTTTTTGGTGTTCTTCCGAATACTTCTTTCAGCCAGAATGTAGGACTTGTTGCCATGACAAAAATTGTAAACCGTTTTGCACTTGGATGTGGTGCAGTATTTTTGATTCTCTGTGGACTTTTGCCTAAGCTTGCGGCACTTGTGTCGATTATGCCTCAGTGTGTACTTGGCGGAGCAGCAGTAATCATGTTCTCGTCAATTGTTATGAGCGGAATTCAGTTGATTACAAAGGAACCTTTAACAGGTCGTAACATGACGATTGTTTCTGTAGCGCTCGGACTTGGTTATGGATTGGGTGCAAACAGCGCAGTTCTCTCAGGACTTCCTGAATTTGTAAAACTTATTTTCGGAGGTTCGGGAATTGTTCCGGCAGCATTTGTGGCAATTATTTTAAATATTCTGCTTCCGAAAGAAGAAGCACAATAAATTCCGGAGGTTAATGAAGATGCTTTCAATAAATCAATATGTCCGGGCAAAGAGTCTGGAAGAAGCATACACACTTTGCCAGAAAAGGAATAATGTAGTTCTTGGCGGTATGGTATGGCTGAAAATGCAGAATAGAAATGTTGGGACGGCTATTGATCTGTGTGATCTTGGACTTGACCAGATTGAAGAGACAGAGGAAGAATACCGGATAGGAGCCATGGTTTCATTAAGAACGCTGGAGACACATGCAGGTCTTAATATTTTTACGCAAGGGGCGATGGCTGAATCGGTAAAACATATAGTCGGAGTACAGTTCCGTAATGTGGCAACTCTCGGTGGAAGTCTGTTTGGGCGATTTGGATTTTCTGATGTTTTGACATTATTTTTAGTCCTGGATGCCAAGGTTGAGTTATATCATGCAGGTGTTATGAATATCAGGGAGTTTGCTGATCTTCCGAGAAACACCAGAGACATTCTTGTACGTGTGATTGTTCCAAAGACGGATAGAAAGACTGTATATTTGTCTATGAGAAATACTGCGACAGATTTTCCATCTCTTACCTGTGCTATTTCGGGTGTAGATGGGCACTATGTCTGTGCTGTTGGGGCTCGTCCGATGAAAGCAGAGGTATATGAGGATGAGAAGAAGCTGATTTCCGGAGAAATCACCCAGGAATCGGCAGAGGCATTTGCAAAGGATATCGCATCCAGAGCGGATTTTGAAAGCAATATGCGAGGAAGTGCCGAATATCGAAAGAAAATATGCGAAGTGCTTGTGCGCCGTGGAGCGCTTGCACTGAGGGAGGTTTGATTATGGATATTGAACTGACTCTTAATGGGAAAAAAATATCTGCAGAAATTGAGCCGGATATGCTGTTAATAGATTTTGTCAGATCAAAAGGCTGTTATTCTGTGAAACGTGGCTGTGAAACCGCAAACTGCGGCCTTTGTACTGTACTGATGGATAAAGTTCCGGTGCTGTCCTGCAGTGTGCTGGCAGCCAGGGCATCCGGTCATGAGATTCAGACATTGGAAGGGCTTCAGGCAGAAGCGGAGGAGTTTGTGGGCTTCATTGCTGATCAGGGTGCAGAGCAATGTGGATTCTGTAATCCGGGATTTGTTATGAATACGATTGCGCTTCTTCGTGAGAACCCGGATCCTACCGATGATGAGATTCGTGCTTATCTTGCCGGAAATTTGTGCCGCTGTTCCGGATATGAGGGACAGCTTCGCGGAATCCGTGCTTATCTGGATTGGAAGAAAGGGGTGTAGAAGCATGGAACAGAATTTGAAAGCAGTCGGAAAACCTGTCCGTAAAAAAGATGCCATGCAGCTCCTTTTAGGAAAGCCTGCTTATGTGGATGATATAACGCCATCTGATGCATTGGTGGTAAAGGTGCTTAGAAGCCCTCATGCTCATGCACTGATCCAGGACATTAAGACAGATATTGCATTAAAGGTACCGGGGATAGTGGGGGTTTACACTTATAAAGATGTTCCTCAGAAGCGTTTTACAATGGCGGGGCAGACTTATCCGGAGCCTTCACCGTATGACCGACTTCTTCTGGACCAGAGAGTGCGTTTCGTGGGAGATGCCGTTGCCATTGTAGCAGGAGAGACGGAAAAAGCGGTAGATAAAGCGCTTAAAATGATAAAAGTTACTTACGAAGTTCTGGAGCCTGTCCTGGATTTCAGAACAGCGAAAGACAATCCGATACTTGTTCATCCGGAGGATAACTGGCAATCTTTGTGCCCGGTAGGTGCAGACAATAAGAGAAATCTCTGCGCTAGCGAAGTGTCTTCAGATGGTGATGTGGACGCTGTACTTGCGGACTGTGATGAGGTTGTAGATCATACCTATCATGTGAAAGCATGCCAGCAGGCTATGATGGAGACTTTTCGAACTTATACGGAAATTGACCGTTATGGAAGGCTTCACGTTATAAGCTCTACTCAGATTGTATTTCATTGCCGGCGGATCATTGCAAATGCGCTGGATATTCCGAAATCGAAGGTCCGGGTGGAAAAACCTCGGATTGGTGGAGGATTTGGTGCGAAACAGACAGTAGTTGCGGAAGTTTATCCTGCATTTGTAACATGGAAGACGAAACGTCCGGCAAAGATGATCTATACGAGATCAGAATGCCAGACGGCTGGAACCCCACGTCATGAGATGGAAGTACATGTGAAACTTGGTGCCTCCAAAGAAGGGAAAATTCGTGCACTGGATGTCTATACGTTGTCAAATACAGGTGCTTTTGGCGAGCATGGACCAACGACAGTCGGACTTTCCGGACATAAATCTATTCCACTTTATACAGGTGGACTGGAGGCACACCGTTTTGCCTATGATGTAGTATATACGAACGTGCAGGCGGCTGGGGCTTATCGTGGATATGGAGCCACACAGGGAATTTATGCACTGGAAAGTGCGGTCAATGAACTGGCGTCTCGTCTTCATATGGATCCGATTGAGCTGAGAGAGAAAAATATTGTCCGTGAAGGCATGGTCATGCCGGCTTATTACGGTGAAAAAGCCAATGCATGTGCACTGGACCGCTGTATCACAAGATGTAAAGAATTGTTCCACTGGGAAGAAAAATATCCGGTACGTGATATGGGAAATGGGAAAGTGCGTACTGCAGGTGTTGCACTTGCCATGCAGGGATCCTGTATTTCTAATTTAGACGTTGGTTCTGCAACAATGAAACTTGGCGATGAAGGATTCTATAATCTGATGATCGGTGCTGCTGATATGGGAACCGGCTGCGATACGATTCTTGCACAGATGGCAGCAGAATGTATGGGATGTCCGGTAGAGGAAATAGAAGTTTTTGGCGCTGATACAGATGCTTCTCCGTATGATTCGGGTTCTTATGCATCATCCACGACTTATATTACGGGAAAAGCGGTTGAGATGGCGTGTGAAGAACTGAAAAGCAATATGTGTAAGATTGCGGCAGGCATGATGGAATGTGGAGAAGATGAAGTAGAGTTTACAGGGGAAGGTGTCCGTAAACTGGATGGAAGTGGCTTTGTATCCAGATTTGATATTGCAACCAAATCAATGTTGAATAATGAGATTGCTGCTCAGACAACAGCAACGCATAGTTCCCCAGTGTCACCTCCGCCTTACATGGCCGGTATGGTAGAGATTGAGCTGGATAAAGAAACCGGAAAAGTGGACATTTTAGATTATGTAGCAGTTGTGGATTGTGGAACACCGATCAATCCAAATCTCGCACGAATTCAGGTGGAAGGCGGACTGGTTCAGGGTATTGGAATGGCCCTTTATGAAGATGTGACTTATGGTCCGTCCGGAAATATTTACGAGAACTCTTTGATGCAGTATAAGATTCCGACTCGTCTTGATATGGGACATCTGAAAGTGGAATTTGAGTCCAGCTATGAACCGACAGGGCCTTTTGGCGCAAAATCAATCGGTGAGATTGTAATTAATACCCCAGCCCCGGCATTAGCTCATGCAATCTATAATGCAACAGGAGTATGGCATCGCACATTGCCGATGACTCCGGAAAAGATTCTTATGGGGATAGAAGATGAATAAATATATTATTTATATGGCGGCTGGCAACAGTCGCCGTTTTGGGTCTAATAAGCTTTTGCATGTTTACGATGGAAAGCCGTTGTACCGCCACGGGCTGGATATGTTGATCAGTTTTTGCAGCCACCGGACAGATTGCTCATTGATAGTTGTGTCTCAGTATCAGGAAATATTACGGCAGGCAGAACTTTGCGGTATTTCTTCTGTGTACAGTGTAGATAGTAAACAAGGAATGTCCTATACAATAAAAGCAGCATTACATGAGATTGGAAATATACCAGAAGAAGATTTTATTGTATTTGTAGTGGCAGATCAGCCATATCTGAGTGAGAAAACGATGGAAAAAATTTTGGAACAAGCTGACAGAGGCGTTGAAACAGTATCGGCAGCATATCATGAAAAACCCGGAAATCCAACAATGTTTTCTGCAAAGCTTATCCCGGAACTTTTAGGACTAAAAGATGACGAAGGCGGGAGAAAAGTGATAAAGAATCACAAGTGCATCTATGTGGAAGTTGAGAAAGAAAAGGAACTTTATGATATAGATGTGAAGATGCAAGAGGAGGGATTTTTATGAACTATGAAGGACAGATTTGCAGAGCGCCCATGGAACGTTCTTCTTTTATGCTTCCTGTTATGGTAGGGTGCTCCTACAACCGATGTAAATTCTGCAATTTGTTCCGGCATTTAAAATACAGAGAGCTTCCGATGGAACAGATTGAAAAAGAGTTGGTCCGGGTAAAAGACGCAGGGGGAAGTCCTAAGAAAATTTTCCTTGGGGATGGAAATGCTTTTGGACTTGAATTTCAGAAGTTGTGCCGGATATTAGAGTTGATTCACAGGTATTTTCCGGAATGCCAGTGCATAAATATGGATGCAACTGTGACAAGCATTCTTAATAAGACGGACGAAGAATTGAAAATGCTGTATGATCAGGGAGTGCGTCATCTTTATCTGGGAATTGAGAGCGGACTTGATGATGTCCTTAGCTTCATGGAAAAAGATCACAATCTTTCACAGGCGCATGAGGCAATTGAAAAATTACATAAAGCGGGGCTTATTTATGATGCCCATATTATGACAGGAGTGGCAGGACGAGGACGGGGGATTGAAAATGCGGAGCATCTTGCAAAATTTTTAAATGAGACGCGTCCTGCACATGTAGTGAATTTTTCCATGTTTCTGCATAAAGAAGTGCCACTTTATCGTCATATCGAGGATGGTTCTTTTATCCCTGCAGATGAACTGGAAAATCTCAGAGAAGAAAAAAGATTATTGGAGCTTCTTGAAACAGAACTTTTGTATGATGGGTTTCATGATTATATAGAAGTCCGTACAAGGGGAAAAATCCCGAAAGACAGGGAGAAGATGACAAAAAAACTTGAGAAAGTAATAGAAAGGTATGAAAACAATCTGCCACTTTATGCTTATGTGCAGGGGGAATGCCCAGAACTCGAGAAATGTGACGGGTTAAAAAAAGTCTGGAGCATGTGACAGATTTGTAATATAATGAAACAATCGATGTTATTGGAGGTTTTTAGAATGAAACAACATAATCTTTTAAAGGCAGTGATGTCTGTGCTGACAGTTGTATTGGGGAATATACTGTACGCGCTTACTGTAAAACTGTTTCTTTTGCCGGCGGGGCTTGTGACAGGAGGAACAACCGGTATCGGTCTTGCCGTAAATTACGCAGCAGGAGTACCTGTCGCAACATTTGTACTGATTTTCAATGTCATTATGCTGATTGCAGGTTATTTCGTGCTTGGGAAACAGTTTGCACTCACAACAATTATCAGTACATTTACTTATCCAATTGCACTGGATCTTTTTGACAGGCTACTTGGAAATGTGGTGTTGTCACAGGATATTATTATCTGTACTGTTTTTTCGGGACTGGGAATTGGTCTGTCGCTTGGAATTGTGATCCGTGCCGGTGCATCTACCGGAGGAATGGATATACCTCCGTTGGTGCTGAATCATTATTTTAAGATACCGGTGTCTGTCGGACTGTATTTGTTTGATTTTATCATTCTTCTCGTTCAGGCATATTTTCAGCCGTTACAGAAAGTATTTTACGGAATTATCCTTGTGATTATCTATACGGTTACTTTGGACAAAATGCTTCTTATGGGAACTACAAAGACCGAAGTCCGGGTCATCAGCACCCGCTCGCAGGAAATCTGTGACGCAATTCTTGAAAAGATGGATCGAGGCGTAACATTGATCTCTGCGAGGGGTGGATATCTGAAAGAAGATAGTCCGATTATTTTCAGTGTGATTTCCAATCGGGAGCTGCCAAGAATAGAGCGGATCATACATGAGATTGATCCGGAAAGCTTTATGGTAGTTAACCGTGTCAGCGAAGTCAGCGGAAAAGGCTTTACGTTAAATAAGGAATATCGATAATCAGGCAAATTGCCAGAAAAAAATGAAAGCTATAATATAGATTAGAGCGAAAGTAAAAGGAGGGGAATCCACATCACAACATGTCATGCGGATTCCCCTCTGAAATTTTTATATATTTAGTTTTGATTATACATTTTTAGAAAAATGATCACGTACCAGTTTTACAACTGTTCCGGATAACAGGAACAGTGCAACTAAGTTCGGGATTGCCATCAATCCGTTACATGTATCTGCAATACCCCATACAATACCAAGGTCTACAGTTGCACCAAGAATAGCAACTAAAGAGTAAACAACCATGAATGGTTTTACTATTTTGTTTGAGAATACAAATTCAATACAACGTGCACCGTAAAGTCCCCAGCCGAGAATTGTTGAGAATGCGAAACAGCACATTGCGATAGCTGTAAAAATGGATACCCAGTTACCATATGTTGATGTAAAGCCGGAGATAGTAAGCTCAGCACCGGCAGCTGCACCGTAGTTGATGTTAACACCACTGCAAAGGATAACAAGTGCAGTAAGTGTACAGATTACGATTGTATCAGCAAATACTTCAAAGATACCGAACATACCCTGTCTTACAGGCTGATCTGTGTCAGCACATGCATGTGCGATAGAGCCTGTACCAATACCAGCTTCGTTGGAAAAAATACCACGGGAAACTCCACGTCTCATAGTGATGAAGAAGCTTCCTACAACACCACCTGTAAAAGCGGAAGGGTTAAATGCTCCTGCAAAAATAGAAGCGAATACTGCTGGAACAGAGCCAATATGCAGAATTACAACACCTAATGCAAAAACAATGTAAAGTACAGCCATGAATGGAACCAGCTTTTCGGTAACTCCACCGATACGTTTTACTCCACCAAGGAGTACGATGGCTACCAGAATAGCAATTATAATACCAAGTACCAGATTTACTGTACTAACCTGTGTATCAGAGATTACACCATAGTTGAGCAGTGCAGAATCAATAGAAGTAGTAATGGTGTTAACCTGAGTAGCGTTACCGGTTCCAAGTACAGTTAAACTTCCAAGTAATGCATATAAAGAAGCCATCCAGTACCATTTTTTTCCGAGACCGTTCTTTATGTAGTACATAGGTCCGCCAACGTAATCTCCATCTTTGTTTTTCTCACGGAAATGTACGGCTAAGGTTACTTCGGAAAATTTGGTACACATTCCGAGAAGTGCTGATATCCACATCCAGAAAACAGCTCCAGGTCCTCCGATTGCAATTGCTCCCGCTACACCGGCTATATTACCGGTTCCTACCGTTGCGGCCAGCGCAGTACATACTGCCTGAAAAGGAGTGATACTTCCTTCTTTTGCTTCTTCCTTGCTGAAGATACGTCCAATTGAATTTTTCAGCGCATATCCGAATTTACGGAATTGGATGAATTTGGTACGACAGCTTAATACAAGACCTACTCCGATGATACAAATCATTGCCGGAACGCCCCAGACAAAATCATTCACGGCTGTGTTAATTGACTCAATGGTTTGTAACATAATTTTTGTTCCTCTCTTTCTTATTGTTAAACATACTCGTTATCTTAAGAATATCAT
>JBJFCD010000074.1:0-3853 GCA_051888795.1 Lachnospiraceae bacterium
ATTTGAACATTTACTGGGAGAACAGAAGTATACTATGCTCAATGTGAAGTTGACAAAAGACGCAACAGAAGAAACCATTAAGCAAATCAGTACTTTTGCAGACAACGAAGAGATATTTACAGATAATCGAAAGTCCAATCAGGAAACCACAGCCACTTATTGGGCAACGAGGATTGTTGGATATGGCTTCATGTTGATTATTGCAATGATTACGGTGTTTTATATTATCAACAGTATTTCTATGAGCGTATCTGCACGAATCCGGCAATATGGGGTCATGCGGGCTGTTGGAATGGATGATCGTCAGCTTGCGAAAATGATCTCTGCAGAAGCTTCTACTTATGCAATTTCTGGTCTTGTTGTTGGATGCATCGCAGGGCTTCCGTTAAGCAGACTTATGTATGATGTCTTGATTACCCGACATTTTGGAATTGCATGGCATATTCCAGGGATACTTATTGTTATTATTATATTGTTTGTTATTGCTTCAGCTCTTATTGCCGTTTATGCTCCTGCAAAAAATATACGGAATATGGCAATTACAGAGACAATTAATGAATTGTGATAGTATATTACCGGGGAGATCTTGCTCTTGCCGGATAAAAAAATTAATATTGATGATTCTTGAAACCTTTGTGTTCATTAATGGATGCAGAGGTTTTTATTTTGTATATACCGATCGTTTAGAGCATACTGAGTGAATTTTGAGTATATGAAATGCGTTTGCTGTTGTGCTCTCTATACCGGAACGAATGCATTCTTTGACCGTGCAGTATGCTCTGCTTCATTGGTAATTACAACGTACGATAAATGGGGATGATGTAGAAGAGTGTTTGAAAGAATATATTGGAAAATACCATGAAATATTAGAAACGTCGGAAAAGGTGTACATAGGGACTGATTTTCCAGATGAGTTTTGTCATTCGCAAGATAAAGTCAAAATCAAGGGTGTAAATGAAAAAGCTAAGGCGAATATGATAACTGCAATTGGAGAATTAATACGTATTGCAACTAATAAAGTGGTTTCTAAAGATTTCGGAAATAAGCATAAATCAAAAGCACAACAAGGTTGGTGTTGATACGATACACGTTTTGGTATTTCAACATATAATTCGGAAGGTGGATTGCAACAATATAACATTTATTCTGCAAGGATGCTAGTTCGATGTGATGAGAATGGAAAACTATACTTATATGATTTGGTAAGAACAAAAAAAGAAACGAGATACCCATCTTGGACTACAAAGGTCAGATGGTCAGAAACCCGCTTCTTCCTGTACTAGATTATAGTATGGTGTAGGATAAAATACAAGACACAATTAATAAATGTAAGAGTTTTATCATGGAGGAATCTACGATGAGTCACGACATTTATTTTACCTTAATATATACGGAAATCTTAGATAAAATACACTTAAATGAGAAAAAAACACATTACGTTGTTGATTATTTAGAAAAACTGGATATAATAGAGAGTAGAAAAGAAGATGAGGTAGAAAAAATGTTAATACAATTTAATTTTAAAAATTTCAAATCGTTTAGAGAAGAAGCTGCTTTGGATTTGTCTGCAGCAAAGATGACAGAGTTTGTGGATAGAGTAGTAACTATTGGAAGTGAAAAGATTTTACCAGTCGCTGCTATCTATGGAGCGAACGCTAGTGGAAAGTCTAATATATATAATGCGTTTGAATATATGTCTGATTATGTTGCAGATTCATTTAAGTATGGTGACGAAGATGAGAAGTTTGAAGAATTCAGACCAACTCCATTCTTGTTTGATTCAACATCTGCTGATGCAGAATCCAGCTTCGAAGTGTATTTTACATTACCCGGAGATAAGTCAGAGAAAACATATAATTATGGTTTTTGCATCGATAAGGAAGGAGTAACTGAAGAGTGGCTAAATTCTAAAGCTAAAACTGCCAGGAAATATAGCACGATTTTCTATCGTGGAACTTCTGATGCTGAATTGGATTTGTCTGGATTTCCGAAGCGCAGTAGGGATAATATTCAGATTGCACTTGAAAAGCAGGTGCTTATTATCTCTTTGGGGGCAAAACTAAAAATTGGCAAGTGCAAGGCAATCAGAGATTGGTTTCTCGCAAATGAATTTGCTGATTTCGGAGATCCTTTTACTAATTTCTTTATGTCTCGTAGATTGCCAAAGGGATTCGTAGAAGATAAGGGGATTCAGCAAAAAGTTGTAGAATATTTAGCATCTTTTGATAATCATATTAAGGATTTTAAAATTGAAAAGATTCCTCATGATGGAGACGTAAAGGAAGAGAGTTATAAAATCAACGCACTTCATAAGAAGATTGATTCAGATGAAATGGCAGAAATACCTTTAGGCCTTGAGTCTGCTGGTACATTGAAGATGTTTGCATTATATCCAGAATTGCAGGATGTGTTGGAAAAGGGAAGTGTATTTTTCATTGATGAATTAAATGCTCGTTTGCATCCATTACTTGTAAGGAATTTTTTACTTACATTCTTAAATCCGGAAATCAATACAAATCATGCACAACTTGTGTTTACAACTCACGATACATGGCAGTTGTCTAATCAGTTGTTGCGCCGTGATGAAATTTGGTTTGTGGAAAAGGATGATAGAGGTATTTCAACACTATACTCTTTGGCAGATTTTGTGGATGAGGATGGCTCTCGTATTCGTAAGGATGAAAGCTATGAGAAGAATTATTTATTAGGAAAGTATGGCGCAATTCCTATGCTCAAAGCTTTAGATATATTTAAGGATTCACTTATACAAGTGACCGAAGGAACTGGCTTGTCACCTCGAAAAGAGGAGGATTAAGTATGGCAAAAAAAGATAGAACTGGTAATAGAAAAACAAGACAGCAGAGAAGACAATTCAAAAGACCGGAATTAGGTTACTATTTGATTGTGACTGATACAGAAGCTACAGAGCGTTGTTTCTTTACGGGGTTTCATCAGGCATTGCCGGAAGATATTAGAAAGAAACTTGTTATTAAGGTTGTAGAGACTAAAACTAGAGCTATGATTGATAAATGTTTGGAACTGACTGCTTATGATGCACAATATCGTATTCCATGGATTGTTTTTGATAGAGATCAGGTACAGGGATTCGATGAGATTATAGCAGAAGCGGTGAGTAAAGACATACATGTGGGATGGTCCAATCCTTGTTTTGAAATATGGATGTATGCATACTTCGGCTCCATGCCGGCAATTCAAGAGTCTTGGACTTGTTGTTCAGATTTTGGTCGAGTGTACGAAATCAAAACTGGACAGAAGTATTCCAAAGCAGACGAAAAGATGTACGGAAAACTTTGTATGGCTGGCGATGAAGAAAAAGCGATTCAGATAGCACAACAAAAATTGGAACAGTGTGAAAGAGAAGGTAAGAAGAAACCATCAGAAATGTGTCCGTGTACGACGGTGCATGAGTTGGTGGGAGAAATTAAGAGAAAAATAAAGTAGAATCCGTACAATAGAAAAATTAGTGAAAGGATTACTTTTCTGGAGAAAGTAATGAAGTGGCAATTTATAAAGATTGTGTTGCAATCTATCACCCAGGTACATTCCCAGAAGGATTAGAACCACGGAATTATATAGACGAGTAGAACGTCCGGTTCGAAGAAATCCCAAAATAGCCAGAATTGTTGTTTGTTTTTATCGTTCTGAGGAAAAAGCCGATAAAAAGCCGATAGAAGTCGATAAAAAGCCGACCATATAACATTGTAATTGGGAAAAATATGGCAGAACAGTTTAAAGACGTTTATATGAGCGCAAAGAAAAGCGGTACGCTGATTAAAACATTGTAAAATACAAGGAGATAGGGATATGCAGAATAAGAAATGGAAACAATTTG
>JBJFCD010000075.1:0-3795 GCA_051888795.1 Lachnospiraceae bacterium
GGCAGGCTGGAGGTATGAGTATCTGTCTGGATACATATAAGGCAGACCCGAGACTTATTTTAAGCTATCACGCTGTCGCAGGACAGTGGATCCTCCAGGGGGGAACAGTCGGCGGTGGCGGAGTTATGCGCTGGCTGGAAAAAGAGTTCGCAGACTATGAGAGAGTGAAAGGAAAAGAGCTTGGAGTAAGTTCTCTTCAGCTTTTTAATGAAATAGCAGAAAAAGTTGCCCCGGGAAGTGATGGAATGGTATTTTTACCGTATATGTCAGGAGAACGGTCTCCAATCTGGGATCCGAATGCCAAAGGAGTATTTTATGGTCTGGATTTCAGCAAGACAAAAGGTCACTTTGTGCGTGCAGCAATGGAAGGCGTGGCATTGTCTCTAAGACATAATCTGGAAGTTGCCGAAGCAGCAGGAGCTACGGCCAGTGAACTTCGCGCAATGGGCGGTTCAGCTAATTCGCTTCTCTGGACGCAGATTAAAGCAGATGTGACAGGAAAGAAGATCATTGTTCCGTCCTCTGACACAGCCACGACTCTCGGAGCGGTCATTTTAGCAGGAGTGGGAATTGGAATGTATAAAAGCTTTGAGGAGGCTGTGGAGAAGACGGTTGTAATAAAACGTGAACATGAGCCGAATCGTGCAAATAAAGAAGTATATGATAAGACATATGAAGTATATCTTAAATTATATGAGAACTTAAAATGTGTCATGGCAGGGAAATAATTCTCAGGAAACAGCTAAAGAAGTTAAAATAACATAACAATAAAGAAAGAGGTAATAAAAAATGAAAGCAGGAGTTGTACATGCAAGAGAAGATATCAGATTCGAAGAGATTGATAAACCGACACCGAGCGAGGGTCAGGTGCTGATTAAAGTTAAATATACAGGAATCTGCGGTTCTGATATACCGAGAGTAAACGGTGATGCGTGTCATTTCTATCCAAATGTATTGGGACACGAATTTTCAGGAACAGTAGAAGAAGTGGGAGAGGGTGTTACATCTTTTAAAACAGGTGATCGTGTGGCAGGCGTGCCGCTTATACCATGTATGAAATGTGAAGATTGCCAGAAGGGAAATTATTCTCTGTGCAAAAATTATAGTTTTATCGGTTCCAGAGAGTTTGGAAGTTTTGCGGAATATGTTGTAGTGCCGGAAACCAATGTTGTGAAATTTGAAGATTCTGTTTCATTTGAACAAGGTGCTTTTTTTGAACCGGCGACAGTTGCTCTTCACGGACTTAAAAGAGTTCCTTATGAAGGTGGAAAGACGGTTGCAATTTTAGGTGGTGGAACAGTCGGTATGTTTGTAATGCAGTGGGCAAAGATTTTTGGCGCTGCAGAAGCAGTCGTATTTGATATTGAGCCAGCCCGCCTTGAACTTGGAAAACGCTTAGGAGCAACAGCCGGAATCAACACATTAGATAAAGACTTCATGGAGCAGGCAATGGAACTTACAGAAGGCAGAGGATTTGATTATGTATTTGAGACAGCGGGAAATACCATTACTATGAAAATGGCATTTGAACTTGCAGCAAACAAAGCAAATATCTGCTTCGTAGGAACTCCGACAAAAGAGATTACTTTTTCTGTAAAAGAGTGGGAGAATATGAACCGCAAGGAGTTTACAATGACAGGTTCATGGATGTCTTACAGTGCTCCGTTCCCGGGACAGGAGTGGAAAGCGGTTGCACATTATTTTAAGACCGGGGATCTGAAATTTGATGAGTCCTTTATCTATAAAAAAGTACCGCTCAGTCAGATTGCAGATGCATTTGAGTGGTATAAAACACCGGGGACAGTAAAAGGTAAGATTCTGATTGATAGTGAGCAATAAAGGAGAGAAAAAATGGCGATGATACATCCACTGCAGGAAATGATGGAACAAAGGAGAAAAGGTGAGAAGGTAGGAATACCTTCTTACTGCAGTGCAAATAAATACGTGTTGGAAGCAGCACTTGAGCGCGCAAAAAAATTGAATCGGCCAACTCTTATTGAGGCGACAGCTAACCAGGTAAACCAGTTTGGCGGATATACCGGTATGCGCCCAAGAGATTTTAAAAATCTTGTGACCGGATTGGCAAAAGAACTGGGAGTTTCAGAAAATCTTTTGATATTGGCCGGAGATCACCTTGGGCCTTTGACTTGGAGTGATGAGCCAGAAGCTGAAGCTATGAAGAAGGCAGAAGATTTGGTTCGAGAGTTCGTGGAAGCCGGATTTACTAAGATACATCTTGATACGAGTATGAAGCTTGGGGATGACTTTAAAACAGAAATGCTTGCGACAGAGGTGATTGCAAGAAGAGGAGTGCGTCTGTACAAAGTTTGCATGGAAGCATATGAAAAATTAAAAGCAGAAGATCCAGAGGCAATGCGTCCGGTATTTATTATCGGAAGCGAAGTACCGATTCCGGGAGGTGCACAGGAAGCAGAAGAAGGCATCAGTGTGACAAGACCGGAAGATTTCCGTGATACAGTGGACACATATAAGCGCATTTTTAAAGAAGAAGGCGCTGAGGATGCATGGAACGATGTCATTGCAGTTGTCGTGCAGCCAGGTGTAGAATTCGGTGATGCACAGGTGTTCTATTATGACAGAGATGAAGCAAAAGAACTTTGTGGCAGTCTTAAAGATTATCCGGAGATTGCATTTGAGGGACATTCCACAGATTACCAGAGCAAAATATGCTTAAGAAAAATGGTGGAAGACGGAATTGCAATCCTGAAAGTAGGACCGGCACTTACATTTGGGTTGAGAGAGGCACTTTTTTCATTAAGCAGTATTGAAAAAGAACTGATACCTGAAGAGAAAAGAGCGCATTTTGTGGAAATCTTAGATGAAGCTATGTTGGAAAATCCGAAAAACTGGAAGAAACACTATCATGGCACAGAAGAGGAACTTGCTTTTGCGAGAAAATACAGCTATTCTGACCGGTGCAGATATTATATCGGTGAAGAAAAGGTGCAGAACGCAATTGATAAGTTGCTTGATAATCTTTCTGAAGTTGATATTCCTATGAATATTCTCCACCAGTATCTTCCAAAGCAGTATGATAAGATTGTGAGCGGCGAACTCGAAAAGACTCCGTTAGAAATCATTAAAGACGGAGTAGTGCAGTATATGGAAGATTATGAGTATGCTGCATATGGAGAGTAGGTGTATGGAAGCAATTATTTTTGACGTAGATGGAACATTGTGGGATTCTACGGACGAGGTTGCAGCTTCATGG
The DNA here is from genome assembly GCA_051888795.1 of Lachnospiraceae bacterium. Taxonomy (GTDB): domain Bacteria; phylum Bacillota; class Clostridia; order Lachnospirales; family Lachnospiraceae; genus MD308. Next base: position 3,233 of record JBJFCD010000075.1, read on the forward strand.
AACAAGGCGCTTGAAGAACATTCAAAAATAGATACCCGTCTTACCGGCGATATGCTGAAAAGAGAATTTGGAAAGCCTCTCAAAGATATCATGGAAAGCCTGTTTCCGGAATTAGACGAAGAAAAGCAGGATGAATTGGCAAAATATTTGTATTTATATGAGAATGAGTGGGTCGAAACCGCCCCGTGTATCATATATGATAAGATGCCGGAAACAATTCAAAAGCTCAGTGAAAAATATAAGCTGTTCATTGTCAGCAACTGCCAGGCTGGGTATATTGAAGCATTTCTTAAAAATACAGGACTTGGTAAATATTTTTCGGATTACACCTGTCCGGGAGATACAGGAAAACTGAAAGCCGAGAATATCCGTATCATTATGGAAAGAAATCAGATTGAGACGGCTGTATATGTCGGCGATACAAAAGGAGATGCACAAGCCTGTGAAAAGGCAGGCATTGAGATGATCTATGCAGCGTATGGATTTGGAGATGTGCCGGAGTACTATAAAAAAATACGATGCTTTGAAGAATTGCAGGATGTTATGGAGCAGATAGAAAAAGA
>JBJFCD010000076.1:0-3768 GCA_051888795.1 Lachnospiraceae bacterium
ATTTTTTCTTTCATATTATTGTATCTCCCTATAATATTCAAACCAGATTGATTAAAGTTTTCTTCATTATACAGTATGAGGTAGTAAAAAGGTAGAAAAAAATGGTTTAATCAGTATTTTCCATGAAAGATTATATTGCTGTATAGGATGACACAATTCCTACATTTCTGTAAGTTGCCTTTCAATAATTGAGAAGTATAATAGAAGTGGGTATATACGCTTAACATTCATTTTTTATTACTGGGAGATGAGAAGAACGATGAATAGAATATTACTTCTTGAAGATGATTTAAGTCTCATAACCGGGCTTACATATGCTTTGAAAAAGCAGAATTTTTCTGTAGATGTCGCAAGGACTTTGAAAGAGGCGGATGTAATCTGGGATGATGGTAAATATGATTTGCTGATTTTAGATGTTTCACTTCCGGATGGTTCTGGTTTCGATTTTTGTAGGAAAGTTCGGCAGTGTTCCAAAGTGCCGATTATATTTCTGACTGCTTCTGATGAGGAAACCAATATTATGATGGGGCTTGATATAGGCGGTGACGATTATATTACAAAACCATTCAAATTGGGTGTCTTAATTTCCAGAGTAAATGCTCTGCTCAGGCGGACAAAAAATTTTGGACAGGCAGATACAGAACTTCAGTCAAACGGGATAAAAGTGCTTTTATTGCAGGGTCTGGCTTATAAAAATGGAGAATTGTTAGAACTGACTGCGGTTGAATATAAGATGCTCTGCTATTTTATGAAGAATGCGAATATAGTGCTTTCTAAAGATCAGATTCTTGATCAGTTGTGGGATTGCGATGGTAACTATGTCGATAATAATACTCTGACTGTATATATTCGCAGGCTTCGTATGAAAGTGGAAAATGATCCTGGAAAACCGGAAATGATTGTGACGGTTCGCGGGATGGGATATAAATGGAATGTGAATTCCTGAGGATTATGATGAAAATAATAGCAAATCGAGAAATTAAGTATTTGTTTTATGCGATAGTAGGCGTTGTGGGAAGCTTTTGCCTGTTAACGGAGACAGGAGTCTGGTTTCTTTCTGGAAATCTTCGTGCTTTGATATTGGTTTTTATCCTTTTTCTTTTGTTGCTTTTAATGGTATTGTGTCTATGTTACCGGTACTTTAGCAGACAAAACCGGATGTTGGAAAATGCAGTGGATCAGATTAATGCATTTCTGGATGGCGATATAGATGCCAGAATTGCCTGTGACGAGGAAGGGGAGATATACAGACTTTTTCATTCTGTAAATACTCTGGCAGCCGTGTTAAGTGCCCAGGCGTCAAACGAAAACAGAGAAAAAGAATTTTTGAAAAATACCATATCGGATATTTCTCATCAGTTGAAAACACCGTTGGCAGCATTGAATATTTATAATGGGTTAATGCAGGAGGAAGTAAAAAGTATATCTGACATGCAGGAGTTTGTTTCATTGTCAGAGAAAGAGCTTGACCGGATGGAGACTCTGGTGCAGAACCTTTTGAAAATAACAAAGCTGGATGCCGGTTCCATTGTCTTTGAAAAACGTATGGAAAATGTGGCGGATCTAATGAAAGATGTAGAACTTCATTTTGCATATAGAGCCAAACATGATCGAAAAACACTTACTTTTACTGGTGATGATTCTCTTTTGCTTTATTGTGATCGGGACTGGATGATGGAAGCAATTGATAATATTGTAAAAAATGCACTGGATCATACAAAAGAGGGCTCTTTTAACGAGACCGTCTCTGATTCTTGCGGATGAGCCGACCGGAAATCTGGATTCACAAAACAGCAGTGAAGTGATTGCTCTATTGAAAGAAGCATCCAAAAAATATGCACAGACAATTATTATGATTACGCATAATCGGAGTATTGCACAGATTGCAGACCGGGTACTTCAGGTGTCAGATGGCGTTTTGACGGATCTGGGGAGGTGCTAATCATGAAAAGCTATTTAAGTCTGATTTCTATTTCTGCAAAAGTGCGGAGAAAACAAAATCGTATGACTTTGCTTTGTATTATTATTTCTGTATTTCTGGTAACAGTAGTTTTCAGTATGGCAGACATGATGGTGCGGACAGAAACATCACGTATGTTGAATAAACATGGAAACTGGCATATACAGCTGGAAAATATATCGGATGAGATTGCTTCAGAGATAGGACAAAGATCGGATGTTACAGCAACAGGATGGTCGTCTGTATTTAATATAAATGCAGAGCAACCTTATTTTATCGGGGAAAAAAGGGCTGTCCTGTGTGGCACGGATGATCCTTACATCGAACAGATTTCGAATGGATTAAAAGAGGGGGAATTTCCTGAAAATGAGTATGAAGTCATGCTTGGGACAAATGCGAGAGATTATCTGAATATGAAAATCGGTGATTCTGTTATGCTTCGTACACCTGCCGGAGATTCAGAGTATACAATCTCTGGTTTTGGTGAGGATGATCCAGAATATTATCAGGGTCAGTTGTATCTGATCGGTGTGTATATGACGAGAGAGGCGTTTCATCATATTATGGAGCAAAACGGAATAGACAGTATTCCATCAAATTTTTATGTACAGTTTCAAAGTGCGAAGGAAGCAGCGAAAGCAAGAATGGAAATAGAGCAACAGTATCATCTGTCGGATGATACGATTTCTGAAAATACTGGTTTGATGGGAATGTCAGGTGCCAGCAGAAATGAATCTATGAAAAATATGTATAGTATAGCGGCTGTTTTGTTTGTTCTTGTACTTTTGGCTGGTGTACTGATGATTTCGGGAAGCATGAATAGCAATATCAGTCAGAGAACAAAGTTTTTTGGAATGATGCGCTGTATTGGTGCTAGTCGTCAGCAAATCATGCGGTTTGTTCGTCTGGAGGCATTGAATTGGTGTAAACTTGGAATTCCGGCAGGAGTGCTTCTTGGAATTGTCACCAGCAGCGGTTTGTGCGCAATTTTGCGATATGGGATTGGTGGTGAGTTCTCCACTATGCCGGTATTTGCAGTAAGCATAGCCGGAATTACAAGCGGGATACTTGTAGGACTGGTGACAGTTCTTCTGGCTGCCCAGTCTCCTGCAAGGCGAGCCGCCAAAGTATCACCGGCAGCGGCAGTCTCGGGTGGAACACAAAAACAGATAAGCGTGCATCATGCGGCAAAAAAATCACTTTTGAAAATAGAATCATTATTGGGAATTCATCATGCAATGTCGTCCAGAAAAAACTGGTTACTTATGACAGGTTCTTTTGCACTCAGTATTATTATGTTTTTGTGTTTTTCAGTGGGAATGGACTTTGCCCGTGCGCTTCTTCCATCGCTGCGATCCTGGCAGCCAGATTGTACCATCAACGGATATGCAAATGCTTGTACAATCGAAAAATCACTGGTGAACGAGATTAGAAAAATACCAGGAGTCTCTAAAGTTTATGGAAATACGTATCTGGGTGATATCCCAGCATGCTCTTCACAAGTACCTCTGGATCGTGTGAATATGGTATCTTATGATAGCTATATGCTTGATTGTGCTGCCGAGGATGTGGTACAAGGAAATATCTCTGAAATATATGGTGATAATGGAAAGGTTATGACGATTTGCAATAAAAATAATCCATTACATGTTGGAGATACAATTCAAATTGCCGGAACAGAAGTTGAAGTTGCATGCGAAATCTCTGATGGTCTGTTTTCAGACGATATGATACTGATATGTTCTGAGGAAACATTTGAACATTTACTGGGAGAACAGAAGTATACTATGCTCAATGTGAAGTTGACA
>JBJFCD010000077.1:0-16332 GCA_051888795.1 Lachnospiraceae bacterium
ACGGACAAATATTTTAACCGCTTTTTCATTAGCTTCTTCCTCCTCATAACACTTCCTATTAACTATAATTGTATATTAAGGTCTTTAAATTAACAATATTATTCCGAGATATCATTTTCAATTTATTATATTTCAAAATGTATTATTTTATAATTTCTGAAATTTTATTTTTAAAATAAACAAAAGACTAACCCATTTTGGATTAGTCTTGATGCCAGATTACTACACCACCGGCCATTAGCAGTATACCTAATATTAGCCAGCAATACTTCTGTGCTCCTCCTGTTTTTGGCAAACTTAGCGCCGCCTCATTTGTCACATCAAAGGTAAGGTTATAAAAATAATATTTTCCATCCACCTTAACAGCTTTACTCACATCTGCGTTCTGATCATTTGCTTCTTTTTCTGTAATAACATACGGGATAGCTACTTTAATAGGCTCGGACAATAATGAGTTTCCTTCGACTGTTTTTGTCTCCTGAATGGTATACTCTCCAATATCAAGATTCTCAAACAATAATTCACCATTTTCGTCCGATTTTAGTCTCTGTACCTCATGATCATCTTTATCAAACAAAGTAAATTCCACACCTTTAAGAGGATTGTTATCTTCGTCCTTCTTCCTGATTTTTATGCTGCCTTTTGACGGTTCGTGTATGTTTGTAATTACCGTCGTCGTATATTCATATTCATTGACATCTGAAGGTTCTACTTCTTCATATCTCACTCTATAACCAGTCGTCGCATCTCCTGTCAGTTTATCGAACTCCGCCTCTTTCACTTCATATATGTACTCTTCTTTTGTATCCGGATTTTCTACATCCAACTGACTCCATGTATATTTCCAGTCATTTGCTTCACTTAATTTCACTTCTTTATATAAAAGATCATCCCGATATAATTGCACAGTAATGCTTTCCGGACGGATCGCATCCCGATTATTTTTATCGTCCCACACTTTAACTACAGGAATATTCTTATATACTTTTTCCGGAATATTTGTAAATTCATAAACGCCGGTTTCTGAATTCAGGTTCCCACTACCACTATATCCTGCTATGGTCTCTTCTTCAAATTTACATTGTTTTGCAATACTTTTAGGGATGTCTGTGGTCACTGTCCATTCATTCTCCTGACTTAAAATATATTCTTTCTTCGTATCGTCAGGTAATATTACTGTGACAGTAATCGAGACCGGACGGATCGCTGCTGCATTTTCATAATCCTGCCAGTTTTTATGGATTACAACATATTCCTCTGCCTCATTTTCGATAATTGCCGAATCATATATATATGCCGTATTTTCCTCCACTACAATGCTTCCTGCTTTCCCGGAATCGTCAGTATATTCATGCACAAAAACTGATGCATTGACAGATTCTTTTAAATCTGCATCAAAATCTATTATTTCATTCCCTTCTGATTTAAAACCAAGAGGAGGCTTCGTCTCTTTAACAGTAAACATAGTCCCTGCCTCATGACTGTTTTCTTTATAGAGATTTGATGGAAGCCCTGAAAAACTGACGATTGCCTCATCACCATCCTGAATTTCGGAAACCGCAGTAGCAATCTCATCACCTTTTTTAAACAAAACCTCACCCTTTGCATTTACAATGGTTGTTGCTGCATATAATGTAAATTCTGCACCCTCTACCGGATTTTGATCTGTATCAATTTTCTTTAACCTAATAACATATGTTTTCAGTTCATCCGTCAGTTCCAGACCATACTGTATGTCCTTTACTTCATCCTGTTTTACATCCGGAAGCTCCACTACCTGGCATTTTACTTTTACAGGAGAAAACTCTTCATATCCGCTGTTACTGTCAAAAAAGATTTCAATCTCCTGCTCGCCCGACACTGATGCAATTTCCGGTTTGATTTCAATTTCTTCGCTGCTAAAGGTAACTTCTTCCGAAGAATTGTCATTATAATTCAAGTAAAAAGTAAAATCATCCGGTTCATATTTTGTACCTGCTAAAATTTCATATTTTGGCATCGCAGAAACAGACGTAACCTTTTTTACACCCCATTCAGCAAGTATATTGTCCGGTGCATAAACATTTTCGAGTTTTGTACAACCATAAAACATATTTTCAGTAAACCAGACATTATCCGTATTAAAATTTGACAGATCTAATTCCGTTAAATTCTTGCATCCGTAAAACATTTCCTGCATTGATATAACCGCTGATGTATCAATATGCTCAAAAGAAATGTTTTTTAACCAATACGCTTCTCCAAACATCCCTCCGCTGTCAGCATTAAAAATCACATTTTGACCGGGAGTTTGAGTAGAGATATACACACAGCCTTTTTCCTCATCCCACCACATGACTACAGAGCCGTCCTCCATTGAAGACACATCTACTGTTTCTACATCATCCGGTGCTTCTTCCCAGGTAAAAATCCAATCACAAAAGACTGTCGCATCTTCTACATATAACCATAGATTAAGCATACTACAATCACTACTGCCAATCATATATTGCTCTTTACTTTCTTTTGGATACACCTCTTCAAGGGTTTCCTCCTCTTCACCGGAATTTTCTGAATCTTCTTTTTCATCTGTTTCTATATTTAAATCCTGTGCCTTCGAATCCCAAGTAAGAACAATCTCATGCTCTGTCTCGTCCAGAACATATCCATATGGTGCTTTTAATTCTTTTATATAATATTCACCAATGGGAAATTTCTTGGTTTCTGTTCCGTTATTTGATTTTCTGGTAAACTGCGCAATTCCATTTTCATCTGTTTCCTTAGTATCAATGAGATCTCCGGATTTCCATAAGATGGAACCATCATCCAAAATGATATCTTTTCTCGCATAAAGAGCATATTCTGCTCCACTTACAGTGGATGATTCATACTGAAAATTATTATCATAGAAATCTGTCAGTACGTCTCCGGTCTTAGTAATCGCAATTTCTCCATATACCGGCTCATCCCAGTCATTATACTGGTATATTCCTGCGTCATCTTTATAATCTACAGTTTCAAAAGATAAAATAAATTCCTTTTTTTCACTCGGTTTAAACCCATCCGGTGCAACAATCTCCTTAATTGTATATTTTCCATATGGGAGCGTACAAGTCGCCACACCCTCCTCACCTTTCAATCCGGTTATAATCGTTGCTACTTTATTCCCATCCTCATTATAGATTTCATAAACCGCGTTATCTAATAACTTCTCTGTAACCGCAGATCTTTTTACCAACCTAAATGTGACATTTTTTTCGTCATCAGTGAACTCATACTCTATCGTCTGATGTTTATTTTCTTCAGAAAGCACAATTCTCTGGTCCTTGATAAATTCATGAGTCTCTTTTCCATCCATCTGATGGAGAAAATAAACTCCGTAATCCAGCTCTCCAGATGTTATTTCTCCGTCGCTTTCCGTAATAAGTTCTTCTACAAAATTTCCTTTTGAATCCCTTATTTCAAATCTTGCACCGTCTTCAGCTCTTGTCGATATTTGATTACTATACCTTTCCACAACCAGCTTCTTTTTAATTTTAATTTTTGCCCAGTCATCAAGCATATCGTCTGCAGAAAATGTATAAACAGAAAACAGACCTTCTCTTTCCGGACTATTTTCGCGGGAAAAATAAGGCTCTGCCAGAGTGTATCCTTTTTCTCCTGAAATCTGCAGTACGATAAAATCCTTTTCTTCCGGAAACTCATCAAGAAGGGTAACACCTTCTCCATTTTTATCTGTAACAATACGAGTAATTACCGCCTTTTCATCCAGAGAATTCACATAGTCTGTACGTTTCTCCTGTGTAGACAGATCCTCTGACTTGATACTCTCCGCCAAAGATTCATCCAATACAACAAATTCTGCGTTTTGCTCTGGCACACACTCTCCGTTACGACTTTTTGTCTTTTTTATCCTGACCTTTCTCGCTGTACTCTCATTCGACAATTCAAAAGATTTAACTACCTTCTCATTATCAGCAAAAGTCACTTCAAAATCTTCTGTAAAAGCAAAATTGTCACTACCTTTTGTCTGATGAATAATATACGTTCCGGGGTCAAGATTACTGCTCTTAGCAACACCTTTTTCATCCGTAACAATTGTTTCGACAAGCGTTCCTTCTTTTGTTCTGATTTCAAATTCAGCCTGATATTCCGGCTTTTTCTCATAGGTCTCAGTCTCATCGTCTTCTATAGAAGTCGTTTTTAATATTGCAATCCCTGCATACAAAAGATCATCATTTTCTTCTATTGTATAAATTTCCTGACTTCCATCAATGACAATGTTTTGATCCGCCATAAACGTATAACCTTTGATTCCCTTTACCTGATGAATTCTGTATGTCCCGTATGGCAGTTCTTTAGACTCGCCAACACCGGATATATCCGTCACAATAGTATCTACTAATACTCCTTTGCTGTTATAAAGTTCAAACTCTGCATTTTCTTCTGGCAATTTATCACCGCTATATGTCTTTATGATTTTTATCCTTCCAACAATCGGTTCCTCTTCTATTTTTATATACTGATCGTCATTTGACAGATCAATTAGAATTTCTTCATCAGATAATAAAAATCCCTTTGGTGCTTCTATCTCCTTTATATAATATTTCCCCGGATAAAGATTACTGACAGATGCTTTGCCTTCTTTATCAGTACGGATTGTCGTTACCAGTGAATCTTTTTTATATATCACCGTCTGATTATCTGAACTAAAAATATCTTCTTTAGCGTAAAGAAAATATACCGCATCTTTTAGGGTTGCATCTACACCGTAATCAATGACAGAGCTAGTCTTTTCCAAATGAACTTCCCGCTCTTCCTCCGGATTATAAAAAGTATATTCCAATGTTTTTTCATCACCTTCTACAATTGTTACAGGTGATTCGGATGAATTACTGTGACCAAAAGGTGCTTTTATCTCTGTAACGACCCATTCATGAGTCTTGCTTTTTAAATTCAAAAGTTCAGCGGATATTTTTGCATTCACCTCTGTTCGCGCCGCCTGCAACGCTTTTGTTTTATCCTGATAATATCCGTTTTTTGTAACTATCTCGCGATATTGCGCACTTAAATTTTTCCAATTTGTTACATAAGATTTCACCGCACTATATGTATTTGTTTTAAGCATTCGTCTGTATAAATATGAAATTTTTCCTTCTGAATCTGTCACCTCAATACCAATATCTTCCCCATCACATGCAAATGAAAATTCTGCTCCTGCAAGACCTTTATCAGTGCTGCTGTCTTTTTTTATTATATTTAATGTTACTTTTTCAGAATCTTCTCCTGCACCGCTATAAGTTACTTTTTCATACTGGGGAAGCTCTTCACAATTTAATACCATAACCGGCTGATGGGAATTCCCGTCAATTTTTAGCTTATAACACTGATTGGATACCTTAAGCTTAGATAATACTTCCTTTGCTGCCGTGTAGAGTTCATCAAAAAGCACATACTGTTTTGCTGCACTCCATCCGGAAATATTATCAATCGCCATAGCGTATGTCCCTTCTTTTCTGGACCATCCGGCATACTCCATATACCAGACAAATGCCTGCGATAAAAGCATTCTCTCATTTTTAGATAAAGCTAACAGTTTACTGCTTCCCGATATTCCGTTCAAAGATATTTTTTTATCAACAAGATAAAATTCTACTGCCGCACAATATGCATATCGTGGATAGCCTCCGGTTTTTTTGTTGACCCATTCCGTCCTGCTGTCGTTGTCCGGATTGTACAGTTTGCTTTCACCATCGTCAGTGCTGTCAGGCATATAGATACAATATGCATATTCGCCATTTACATAATGTAGTTTTGCAGTGACATTATTTTTAATTGTAGTCGTTCCACTTCCAGATCCAAACTTTGCTTTGGAATTCCATTTATTGTGAATCAGTTTATAACTGCTCAGTTTCTTATAGGTAAGCTTATACGTTGCTGCTTTTGCATCCATTCCACAAAAACCAAGAAAAGAAAAAAACACAAGAACTGACAAAAGTACGGCAATCGTTTCTTTTAAAAGCTTTCCTCCCATCTTTTCACCTCTTTTTCATAAGCGTAAATATACTAAAAAATAAAATGCAGATCCCGCAAAAAAATCGAAATCTCTTTTCCGTCCTTATTTCCTCTTCCGATGACTGGAATGGTACTTCTCCTGCAATACCGATATCTTTCATCTCCTGTCCTTCATCCCGGGCACAATATACAAGATATCTGTATTTACCATGGCTCCGGTACGGATGGCAGGTAATAAGTGTGATCATATCTTTTCCTTTCTGTATCTTTACGGAATCTGCGTCATATGCATCAATGATTTTAATTGATTCTACAATATAAACCAATGTTTCCCACGGATTTCTGATAAATAATCTATCTCCCGTTTGCAATTTTTCAATTTCTTTGAAATATGGCATTCCCTTATATCCCCGATGCCCTGCAATTACGCTGTTCGTATTAATGCCTCCTATCGGCATGGAAGTTCCCCCAAGCACTGCTGCACCATTTTCCATATTTTTATCGGAAGCTCCTATATACAGAGGGAGCATTAAATTCATGGCAGGAATTTTGATATAACCAAATTGCTGATCTTCAAATCCATCTAATACAATCGGATTTTGAGTATAAGTCCACGCATCTCTAAAACTACTTTGTTTTTCTTCATATATTTTACGATTATAAGTAAGGGACGCTTCATAACGAACGTCCCCACCTGTCGTAGTTTCTATGTTCTCTTTTTCAAATTTTTCAACATATCTGGTTATATGCATATTCTGACAGCATGTGGCAACATCGGGATAACAGAACAAACCGACTCCCATTACCACAAAAATAATGGCTAATATTCTTTTCATCACATTCATTTTTGGATTTTTACAAAGATTTACGAAATTTATGGACTATTTTTATTGCAAAAAATAACTGTAACGCAATGATTGTACCTATTACAATTGCCTGTTTATATGCTTTCATCCATTCCGAATCATTATGAGGATTTTCAAATGATTTGTCATATTCTTTCTTGCTGTACTTTGTCCTCGTGCCACATACCAGGAGTCTGTGCGAATTAATACCATATGGGGTACAGGTAACTAAAGTTACCATATCTTTTCCGCTCACAATAGCAAGCTTTCTCGTATCCCCCGGCCGAACTATATTGATTTCATTCACTTTATATGCCAGATTTTCACCAAGCACATGAATAAAAAATAAATCATTTTTCTCCAACTCTTTAAGATCTGTAAAGAGTTTTGCCGAACTAAGTCCGGTATGTCCAGTCAACACTGCATGTGTATTATCACCGCCAACCGGGAAACTTGTCCCTTCCAAATGTCCAATCCCTTTCTCCAGCACACTTCCGGATGTACCATGAAAAATCGGAAGTCTTACTGAAATACAGGGAATTTCCACATATCCCATAATTCCGCTTTCATCAAGACTAAGAATTTTTGTGTAACTCAGATCTGTTGAGTAATTTTTTAACTTTTGCGTAAAAGGATCTGTCAGTACAACATGCGACTCAGCCAGACTTTGATTATATAACTGTGCTTGCTTTAAGATTTTTTTATATTCGTCATCTGACAAATTTTCTGTTACTTTTTCGTAAGCGTTTACCTGCGAACCTGCATTTTTTTCATGCAGAAAATTACTAAGCCACGGATACAGCACAAGCCCAAGTCCTACAATAACCATAAATATTCGTAAGATTTTTTTCATAGAGATATTTTCAATCAGGATCTTTTCTTACTTTTTGATGTGAGATAGACCCCTGCTGCTGCAATGATCACACCTAGAATCGTAATAAGATATACACCATTTCCACCTGTCTGTGGGAGTAAAAAGCCCTTAGAGTTCAAAATTTCCATAACAACCAATGCATTAACAGAATCTGCATCCTCCTTACATGGATTCATAGAAGCATTCGTCCCGTCAACCTTAGCAGAGGAATTCTCTGTCTGCACTGAAACTTCTTTCTCAAGAGCATTGCCATTCACAATGCCATCATTTGCCGTACTCTCCTCATCAGGTTTACTCTGAATGCCGGTAATATTGGCCTCTGTAGGTACAATTTCTGCTGTCGCAGAGTTGATAACGATAATCAGAGGTTCTTTTAAAAGGCTGTATCCTGTGTCAGAATGAATTTCTGTCAGGGCATATGTATCACCTTCAATGCCATTGATAACAAGCGTTCCATCTGCTGCAGGGCTAAACTTCGCAGCAGCATCTTCTGTTGAAGTTTTCCCATTCACATAATAAATGCCATTGGAACCTTCCGCTGTTACAAAATAATGATCCGTCTGATTTTGAAGAACAAACCTGACTTTGGTTGGATCGCCTTCATCATCAGAAAATTTCTTTGTCAGTTCAAGTCCATATGTATATACTATACATTTATCCTTTAAAATGTCATAATAATCTTCACTTGTTCTCCTCCATTCCAGAGAAACATCGTTAGGATTACCTTTGTCACCGGTAATCACTGTCTCATCCGATTTTACTGATGCTGTGTAGTAGACAACCATATATTTATCAGAATAATTTTGATTTATCTCGTCAAGACCAGTATCTGTCATTTCAATTGTCATCTGCATATTTCCACCGGATTCTGCTGAATAATGCTGAGTAAATTTACCGGAATCCGGCGTCCATACATCAATAGCACCACTGGTATTTACATTATTCCTGTTTGTCATATTCGCTGCATCCGGAGCATCGTAGAACGCAATCACCGCATCCTGCCCATATGTAATGCCTTTGGAAAGCACATCTTTAAATGTATAAGTGGACAGATACGTGCTTGTACTTGTGATATGTGGAAGTTTTGAAATAAGTTGATAGTCCAGTACTTCACTTTCTGTCACAGTGACGGTATCTGCGTATGTATATTCTCCTCTTGCAGCTGTAAAAGCTGGCAACTCCTCTTCTGATGATGTTACTACATTTTCCTGATCTGGATTATTTCTGACTTTCTTATCAAGCGTTGGAACCCCCGTCTGATTCTTTGGGTAACAAGTGACATCATAAAACCATTGTTCTCCTGTATAATCAGTCATCGGAAGCTGAAGAAACCATGGATTAGTTGTATATGTTACATCCTCTGGAACCTTTGTCTCAACAATGAGATACAATCCCAGAGGCAGTGCATTTTTTGAAGTTACACCATCCGCATTTGTCAGATCCATCGCTGTTCCATTTTTTGCATAAGCCTCCAGCTTATCTTTTGTTGACGTATTATCCAGTAATGCATCTGCCATAGCATCATTTATCTGCTGGCTTGTAAAATAGTTTTTATCATCATCTGTTTTTACAGCATCTGCAGTTTCTAATCCGATAATCGTCTGCAAATCTGACGGTATTTCATAAATCAATTTAACGCTGCCATTCTCACTCATTGTCTCAACATTTCCCACACGAATATAGGAAAACTCCACGCCTTTGATTGCATAGTCTTCCAACGCTTCTTCTACCTGAGTATTTTTTTCTCCTGTGGCAATAATATCATTGACATTCACCCCTGCCTTTTCTGCTGCAGTAATATCATATTTATAAATAGTGACCGAACCGGTTTTTGAAGAATCAATCACATCTTCTGATGCCGCGTTTACAGACATTGCAAAACTACCTGCTATTACAATTGCCATATAAAAAACACCTGCTTTTTTTATCAATCTTTTTAATTTCATATCTTTTAGCAGAAACCTTCGACCTTATTTTGAAGGTTTGCTGCTTCCTCCTTTCTTTTCACAAATCGCTAAACTCCATTTTCCTAAATCTGCTCAGGAAGCATTGATATCCAGAAACATGGAGCAATACCTCTCTTGAGCATCGAACAATCCATTTTGCAATTTTCACATTCTTCATGTTCTTCACAATACTGCCGGATTGTATCAATTGCTTTAGATACCTCTATATCCTTGATTTTCATACATTCTCCTTCTCATATCCGTCTGAATCACTATAATTCTTCTTCCTCAATATATAATCCATCCCAGTCTCCCCATTTGGGTTTTTTATGACGATTTAAAAACTTTTTGACAGGTGTCCACATATTATCTGTCTCTTCCATTATTAAATTTCCCTGATTCTGAGCATGGATCCAGTCATATTGCGATGTATCATATTCTCCTGACCATATGCCAGGATTTTTGGAAACGAAAGGCTCCTCTTCTTTTTCTCTTACACATTCTCTTATAACCTTTTCCAGGCTATAATTTTCTTCCAGAGTTTCTTTATGCAGAACAAACGTGATCCTTACACTCTCTTTATCTTCATAATCAGTCTTCTTTACAAAATATTCTGTAAGCTTATGGAATTGTTCCCATATATCCTGTTTTTCCAGCGGATAATAGCAAAAATAAAATTTTTTCTCTTCATAGAAAATATATTCCGGCTCCAATAAAATACAATGTATGTTCAGTAAATATTTTTCAACTTCCTGTACAACTGCAAGAAACTGATGCAAAAAAATTTTCAAATCTTCTCCGCTGATCTTATTGCGCTCATACATTGCCTTCATAGAAACTTTACCGCTAACGTTATAATCATAAAAAGATTTTTCATCCAAACCTCTTCCTTTTACCGGAAGAATCCCATTGATTTCATTCATATATAACATTTTCATCTGATAATCTTCTCTGTACACCTGAGACTCTTCAATCGTTATTTTTCGCTCCATCTGTAATCTCCTTCAGTCTTCTTATATTTCGGATATGATTTTCCGGCTCAGTCACTGCCGCCTTTTTCATTACAGAAAGTCGGAACTTTCCATTTCTTGCTATTACATTTATCTGTATTTCGTTTTCACTTATTGTCGCTATTGCATTAATATCAGAAAGTAAAATGCTTTTTTTCTTCACTCTTTCCTGAAATAATTTCACCATTTCATTTTCTGTTATCTGATCTTTTTCGCGCATTTTTGTGCTTCCGACAACAACTGTTTCGTATGCTGCACCTGCAATAACATTTTTATCATGGAAATAAAATGCTGCCAGTATACTTCCCATAATCATTAGCAGTATGATTGGCATAAGAAATGACATCTCCACAGTCATACTGCCACGACAATATTTCTTTCTTTTTCTCATATACATCTGCATTCTGCCTTTTTTCATACGAATCTCTCCTGCTTCTAACCAATGAATACCCAGATCAGATAACCTGCTGTTAAAAATGGATAAAACGGTAACGCATATTTCCTCGACATTTTGTTTAGGCATAAAGCAAAAATTGCTCCCGATGCCAGAAGAAAAAATGTCACAGCAAGCACTTCCATCAGTTTCCAAAGTCCCAGATATATTCCAAGTCCCAATATTCCAAAGCTGTCCCCATATCCTATTCCTTCTTCTGTAGCTTTACTGATGAGGAAAAATATCGCCCCGACAGCTATTCCTCCCACTGTAACAACAATATTCTCCTGTTGAAAGACAATCTGATATATGACTGCAGATAGATCTCCCAATATTAAAACTACTGCAGGTATCTCCCGGCATCTGATATCCATCAGGCTAAGCACCAACAAAATGCAAAAACATATGATCCTGCTGATTTCTGCTGTCATCTATTTCCTCCGCTGCATTTCGAACAGGCTTTCTTTCCCACTGCTTCTGAAACTGTAATCGCATAAATGGTTCTTTTTAGTCCGCTGCAAGTCAATGAATTATGGTAACGGTCTCCATTATCAGTAATGTATATATAATTTCCTCCATCTCCGCCGCAACGCTCACACGCATGGTACTTTCCGCCGTTTTCGTTCCTAAGCAGAGGCAAATCCTCAGCCTGCACCATACGGATAGATAATTCTAAATGCGTACAATGATAATCTTTATGATAAACCAAACCAGTTTCTGTCACATATACGATCGTATCATCCTCTGCTGGGAAACCTGATTTCTCATACCCCGTCCACGTCTTTATCCTCATAGTTTCTTCATAGGGAATCTCAGCTATATGAAATACCGGTATCGGAATTCTGATCTTATATTTTGCTGATAATTTTCCGATTCCGGTAACCGGAGAAATCACAGAATCTTTACAGTCTAATCCGGCGCTTCCTCCTTCAATTATGCTTCTCTCCAGTCTTTCTGCCCCGATTGCGTTGATCACTTTTGTCCTGATCTCAGTAGTTGAAACAACTGCTCTCGGATAAGCTTTACCGGAAATTTCTTTTCCTGCATATTGAAGCCCAGAACGTACCGCAGTTTGTATCGCCATAATTTCCATCAAGTACATGAGACAGACAACTGCAAAGAAAAACAGTGGAACCGCCATTGCTGCTTCTACCGTAATACTTCCTTTTTTGGAGGTGAAGGCAGATGCCCTTTCCGGACGTATGAGATTAGTGTGTTTTGAGGGGAGTATACCTCTGAATGTCGAACGAATCGTGCTCCTTTCTTTATATATTTCTTTGGGGATATTTAGATTATTAAGAGATTTAGAAATCCGAAAGGGCATCTGTCTTCACCTCCTCTCCAGAAATTATTTCTTTGCTACTGATACCCATAATAAGTAAGAAACTGATAACTCACGCCACGGCGCAGATTACATTTACTTTTTATCTTTATTTTACTGACGCAAAAGTCCGCTCTGAAAAAATCAAGTCCATATATTTTCTTTAGATTTTGTTCTATAATGTCCAGCGCCCGCATAGCAATCTGATCTTTCTTTTCTAAAAACAGTAAAATCCTAAGATACTCACGATAAGAAATTCCATCTTTGCAGTCTTTTCCGTCATTAATATCTCCGTTTTCATTAAGCTTTAGAAGTCCGGACAATGATAACTGCCAACTCTCTTCCGTTTTTATTGCTGCAACCTTTTGCCCCTTTAGCAACGTACGCAAATCTACTATTGATTCTCCATATGCCCATGCAAGAAGAATTACCTGTTTTGCTGCTTCCGTAAGCGCCGGAAGTGCCACAACTGAACAGAGGGTTAATGCCAGAGCCTCTGCTTCTGCACATTTTGATGCACTGCTCTTTAAAAAAACATAATTGATGCCAAACCTCATCATCAGTATTTTTTTGCCAACTGCTTCCAGATTTTCTCTGTCACTTTCTTTTCCTGCACAGATATATTCCAGCTCATAATCAAGCGCGCCTGCCTTTTCTGATTTCTTATCTGTTGCCGCCGAAAAATGACTGAGCAGATATTCACTAACCATTAATTTTGATAGTGTTCCTTCATCTTTTTGCTCATCCGAGAAATCACCGTATCCTTGATTTTTCTCTCTTTTCACCAGACTTTCATCTAAATTCAAAGATTTTCCCGATACACTCATTTCATTCGGCGTGATCAATGTTAAAAATGGAGTCTGTTTCAAATTTTCCACATGATCAATAGGATTATTATTTTCGGAAAGCTCTATATTCTCATCCTTTAAAAAGCCTTTAAGTTTATCCCACCCTTCATTTTCTTCTTTTCCGTATTCTTCAGAATCCTTTTCCTGTTTTTTCCACAATTCAGTCATTGAAATTTTATCTTTCAGGAAATCAATCCCATATTTATGCTCCATATAATACGAAATCTGTTCATAAAACGCCTTTGCACCATTGTCTGTAAGAAATTCTATTTTCTGTATCTCCTGTTCCATATTTCCTGCTCCGAAATATACAAGACGATTCTTAATAAGATCTTCGGAATATTCTCCGCTTTCATATGATGCTTCCAGCGCAAAAATATCATAATTTTCTAACAGCTCTTTTTGATACTCTGCAAAAACACTCTCCACTGCACGGTTCATATCAGCTCTTCGATAATTTTTCGCCATCTGAATAGATGCACTTTCCATTAAAGCGCCCGTCATCGTTAAAAGCAAAATGAAAATAAGACTTAAAAATGCGGTGACTTCTGCCTTTTTCATCTGTTAAATTCCCGAACTTTCACTGACAATTTTTTTGAAAATATTCTGCACCAGACTGGTAAGCTGAGATTTAAAAATTATCACAAGTCCTATTAATACGACCAGGATCAAGATAACCTCCACAACTCCCACGCCTCGTTCCTCACATAAAATCCTTTTTACCCTGTTTTTCAAATACCATACTCTCCACATTCTGATTCCTCCTTGCATCTGCTGTACTTCTTTCACATCTGAACAGACATAAAAGCCGGCACCACAACAACTATCAATACCTCCGCCAGCATAAGAAACATCGGAACTAACATTTTCGTCCCCGCTTCTTCTCCCAGCCTTTTTGCTCTTGCCTTCCTTTCTTCAAAAGTCTGCATCGCCTCCATTCTTAAAATCTGATTTAGATCCTTTGTTCCTTTTCTCAAATTTTGCGAAAGCATAGCTCCCAGTTTTACATATTCCTGAAGATTACATCTCTTTCCAAACCTTTCATAACTCTCTGCTTCCGTAACCCCACTGTCCATTTCATTACACGTACGCTTCATTTCTTCATAGGCATAACGTATTCCCCAGTCAGGCTTTTGTGCTTCATAGTCTGCAGCAATTTTCTTCCATGCTCTTTTTACTGTCATACCCGCGCCGATAAACAATGTAAGTTTGCTGATAATTTCAGGATAATCTGAGATCATCTGCAATTTAATCTTTGTCGCCTCCTGTTCCTGATTCTGCTTTTCCAGTGCAACAAAAAGGATACCAATCAATATCGCCATTACCAGAATGACTCCGCCACGGCTATCCATCTGAGAATAATATGAGAGTTTTTCTCCATTCACCCTGTCTGGGAGATTCAGCCTTTCTTCCGTCTGCGTTCTTTCATCCTCTTCCTTTATAAGACTCTGAATCGCAGAGCGTTTTTGTTCCTCTTTACTTAATGTTTTTGGGAAAACCATTATTTTGCACTCATAAAGCGCCTGCTTTTGAGGATTTTCAAGATATGTAATGGTTCCTCTAAGCTGCACAAGTGTTCCTTCCGGATTAAGTTCTGTTTCCTGAATCTCTCCGTATACATTCATCACATCATATCTGTCAAGTTCCCATGAAATCTCAACCGGCATATCCGAAAGCTCGGTGAGCAGATTCATATCTGTCTCGATCCGGTCTGCACTTTTATTACTTCCAAGTATCTCTTTTTCGATTCTTGTGATGCATCTCTGAAACATACTTTTTAATTCTTTCTCTGTATATGCTCTCTCCGAAACTTCCACTTCCAGCTTCGTGTGTTTCTCCCCTTCTTTTTCCTGTACTACAACATCCAGCTCTTCCTGTCTGCTGCCTCCTCCATAGGAATTTCTTACAAGTCCCTGTGTAATCTCTGTCTTTGAATGTATGAGATCCATTGTTAGTACCGTGATTCCCACAATTATTAAAAATAGTACTGTTAAAAGCATTACACTTCTATTTTTACCAGCTTTACACCAAGTGCGTATGCGCCCAGATAAATGCATAGGCATAGACTCATCACCCCTATTCCTGCTAAATTATAGTAAAGGCAAGTCATAAACTCAGGAAAACTAATTGTCATATATCCAATCATGATATAGGGGATTGCTGACATAACCCGAAATTCATATTGTTTTGAAGCAAGTATTGTATCAATCTCTCTCTTTACATCGATTTTGTCACCGATTTGCTTCGTTGTATTTTTAATGATTGCTATCATGTCTCCGCCACTGCGTTTTGCAGTGGAAAATATATTCGAGAAATTTCTTACATCTTCAAGTCCTACTCTCTTTGCAAACTCCTCAAAAATCTGCTCTACAGGAATATGAATATATACCTGCTGTACCATTTGTTTCATTTCAATACATATCCGCTCATTCTCCGGATACATGATCAGCAATTCCTTTTGCGTCTGTCTTATGGCATTTTCAACAGAATATCCCGCATTCAGTGAAGACGCCATGCTTTGTATCATCTCCTTAAACTGAAGCAGAAATTCCGCTTTCCGTTTCTGTATATTATCCACTTTCAGATTTCGATAATACCAGAGAAACATTGGCCACAGGATACACATGGCCCACAAAGAACGATAATACAGCCAGGCCGTTAAAACCGTAACTCCCATGGACTTGCTAATCATCCATAGTCTCTGTTTCCTGCTGATATCCTGCTGCCAGTAGCTTTCCCGTATTTCTGATTTCATGAGTTTTTTCCCAAATTCCCTGAATCTTCCCATTCTTCTCACCCGTTTCTCTGTAAACATAAATCGGATTCAGCACAACTTCTCCATCCCTGTATTCCAGAACTTCCATAACAGATATCACTTTTCTGCTCTTATCTCTAAGTCTTCCGAGATGGACAATCAGATCTATTCCGGAAGCAATCTGTCTGCGAATTGCAAACAACGGAATCTCGATTCCCATAAGTACCATCGTTTCCAGACGGTAGATCATATCTTCCGGACTGTTCGCATGCCCGGTACTGAGACTTCCGTCATGCCCGGTATTAA
>JBJFCD010000078.1:0-3737 GCA_051888795.1 Lachnospiraceae bacterium
GACCGTTCCCTACGCGTTGTCATTCTGAGCCGATAGGCGAAGAATCTCGTTTTCGATGCATTTTTCTTTTGAGATCCTTCGCTTCGCTCAGGATGACAAATAAGAATTAAATATGAAACACATCACGGGCAACCCGCTTACAGGTCGCCCGTGATTTTTTGTGTTACAGCGTAGTAAAGATGGTGGACCGGGAAAGACGGGGGTATGTCCCCTCTCTTTCATTCAATCTCAATCAGTCCTAAATCCACAAGTGATATACATAATAAACTCAAACAATTATGTACTTTTTCATTAGAATAAACCGTTTCTTCAAAATCAAATAGTTTCATATTGCACGCTTTGAAATTATCAACATCAAACATTTCACCCGAATTAATATCCATTAAAGCATTCGTCAATACCTCTGCCGACAAAGTTAACGCTTCATCGTTAATGTGAGATTGATTAAATCGCTTATCGTTTAAATATTGCTTTAATTCCGTTCCGGTTTTTATTTTAACTGAAAAACAATCTTTATCAAAACAACTTAAAGTAAAGCTTTCAATTGAAGGATAACTCAAAAGCAGCAACCCTTGTCTGAAGTTGTTTTCATTCTCGCGTGAATTTGTTAGATGTTCCAATAATCCTCTTATAAATGCAGAATCCGTATTGGATTCATCATCTCTGTCAAACAAATAATATATTGCAGCATTATCAATATCAAAATCATAATCTTCAATAAGTTGTCTATACAGATTATTTAAGAACTCGTCATTTTTCTGTATGTTCTTGATATTGCTTTCAGCAGCATTGATTACAAAGACTTTAGAATTTGGGTTTTCTTTCTTATTGAATATTTGATACGGTTTTGAACGCAAGATTGTTTCAACTTGATAGTTAAATACTTTAGCAAATATTTTCCACAAAAGAAACTTTTCAGTCTTCCCGCCTTCGACAATATAAAGCACTTTTCCTATGCTTTTGTCTTTATTTAGACTTATATTCATATCTTGGCACTCCGTTGAAAATACCACTCAAGTACATTTTTTCTAAATTCTGTGCTTCACGTGGTTTCTCACTTGAAAATCTCTTCAAATGACTTCCGTTACTATCAAAAGTTACTGAATATAACTGATCAGGTCTTAACAAGCTATTTGTTAAAAGATTGGTTGAATGCGATACAAAAAAGATTTGAGATTCTGTTGCATTGTGCATAAAGTATCTAATCAATAATTCTTCAAGGTCATTATGGAATCCACTTGAGAATTCGTCTAACAATAACATTCCACCATTTTCAATACAAGAAAAGAACGCAGGGAGTAAATGTAGCAAATTTTTATTACCGGTAGATTCATAATTAAACGGGATAGGATCATCAATTCCCTTTCTTTTAAAATATATCATTTTCTCATCGGAATGGATCGTTATTGTCGGACCTTTTGAATCATTATTGTACTCGATTTTCTGTTCGAAATTATATTCATCAAAAAACTTATTGATTTTTGCTTCTCCGTCATTTTCCATATAGGTCTTCATTGAAAGGTCAATATCCCTATAATTCGTTAGAGTTCCTTCGTAGAGATCAACATAAATAGAATTGCTTAAAAATTCATACCATTTCTGCAGATAAATATTCCCGCGGAATTTTGTGCTAAAGTATACTTCTCGTAAAAACAATGAATTATCCGGAACATCTTCGTAAATAGATTTTTCATTGATTTCTACAACTGCATATTTGCCATCTCTATACATCACTCGCTCACCGGCGACGAAAACCTCTTCTTTAATAATGTTATTGATTTTGTGCAAATCAATAACATACTTTATTTCCACATCGTCAATTACGAATGTATAGACCAAATTCATATTAGGTTCCTTAGAAAATAGACAAATATACGATTTCATATTCATATCGTTTTTTCCTAATAAGACATCTAACAAGAATTTCATCGATAAAATTGTATTAGATTTTCCTGAAGCATTCGCACCCACAAACATAGCACCTTTTACAACTTGCTTTTCAACATTGGTTGCGGATAACATCTGATAGTTTGTTTTTTCAAAATCAATTTTTGTTTTCATTTTGAATGATTTAAAATTGTTTATTTCGATGCTCTTTAACATACTACTACGCCCCTTTCACTGTCGATAGTATAGCACAAAAAGGCAATAAGTGCAATACTTTTACACCTAACTCTCTGATTGGTGTAATATTTTTACACTAATAGAATGCCCAAATGGGTTTAATTTAAACCTTCCAAAAAATTTCACATAAAATTATATGATTTTTTTATTGTGTGCAAATCCTGATTTACTCATTTAGGAAAGACAGGGGACTGTCCCATATCTTTACAAATCGCAACTATAAACAGCATATGTATGCACAATGATTGCTTTCCCTTCTGCGTCCTTAAAAAGCAAATCCGTGTTCATATCTTTAACCTTGTTGCTGAATCCGAGTTTATCATAAAGATACATATTCTTTGAATTATCTTCCTCAACACCAAGCGTTAATACGGAAAACCCGTTTGCGATTGCATACCGCTTTACCGCCTCCACAAGCATTGTGCCAATGCCGTTGTTTCTAAAAGGTTTTTTGACATACAAATTGCAAATGTAACCAACTTGCTTTCCGTCTGCAATTTGCAAGTCCTCTAATTTGGTGACAAAGTAAATCTTTCCAATCATTTTGTCACCGAACAGTGCAAAAAATGGAATCAAAATTTCTTGCTCGACTAATTTTTCAAACCCTGCTCGCATATACTTTGAATCTTCGTAATACTTTGAAAAATCAGCAGGCGACCCTCGTGCTATTGTTACTTTATCCAGAAATAATCTTTTAAAATCCACATTACTGTCCTCTTAAATCACTTTCATAAAGACAGGGGACAGCCCCCTGTCTTATGTTGGTTAATCTGACTTTTTCCGCGCCTTTGGCATAAATACAGCCTCCATACGTGCTGATACAACAATATTATACATATACAAACTGCAGCAATCAATAAAAGGCTATTATTCATTATTCATCAGCGAAGCGGCTTCAATGTTCATTATTCATTACAAAAATCCGTTCTTTTAATGAATAGTGAATATTGAATAATGAAAAATGAATAGTACAAAGAAAAATCCGCCCTCTTGCGAGAACGGATTTTCTTTGGCTCCCCCAGTTGGACTCGAACCAACGACATTTCGGTTAACAGCCGAACGCTCTACCGACTGAGCTATGGAGGAATATGGAAACCGACTAAGTAGGACTTAATCGGTTTTTTGATGTCGGCATCGACCTATTTTCCCGGGCCGCTTCCAGCCAAGTATCTTCGGCACGAATGAGCTTAACTACCGTGTTCGGAATGGGAACGGGTGGACCCTCATCGTCATAAACACCGACTATGTAATTTACACAGCGTCAAGCACTGCACAAATTATTTGTTCTTTTGCCCCACTGAAATGTGGGATATATAAACAGGTTACCCCGTTATATCCAATGGTGACCCGTAGCGGATTCGAACCGCTGTTGCCGGCGTGAGAGGCCGGAGTCTTAGGCCACTTGACCAACGGGCCATGTTGATATCAGTGGTACACCTTCAGGGACTCGAACCCTGGACACCCTGATTAAGAGTCAGGTGCTCTACCAGCTGAGCTAAAGGTGCATATGTAATTACACCCTAAAAACTGAACAAAGGGGAAGCGGTAGGAAGAGGTGTTAGGAAAAACTGAGGAAAAAAGTGTTCAAACTGTAAAGTTCGCTTTGGAACTTC
>JBJFCD010000079.1:0-3690 GCA_051888795.1 Lachnospiraceae bacterium
CCGATACCGGCATTGGATGGAGGAAGACTTTTGTTCTTGTTCGTCGAGGCTATAAGGAGAAAAAGGATCCCTCCGGAGAAAGAAGCATATGTTCATCTTGCCGGAATGGCTTTATTGATGCTGTTAATGGTATTTGTAATGTTTAATGACATTAAGAGGGTGTTTTTTTAGTTAATGAATTCAAAAAAGAGATGTGTTTTCAATTTGAA
Source organism: Lachnospiraceae bacterium (assembly GCA_051888795.1). Lineage (GTDB taxonomy): Bacteria > Bacillota > Clostridia > Lachnospirales > Lachnospiraceae > MD308. The sequence continues at coordinate 210 of JBJFCD010000079.1, forward strand.
AATGCATCTCTTTTTTTGGTAGATGAATAAAGTTTTTCGAAATTCTGTTCACAGTTTTTTCAGATAGAAAACACAAAGAGAACAAAGAATAAACACATTTTTCCATTAAAATTCACCTGATACTATGATGAAAGGAAAGAATAATATGGTTGAAGTGCAAAATCTGGTGAAAATGTATGGAAAACATATGGCTGTGGATCATTTAAACTTTACGATTGAAAAAGGGAAGATTTATGGTTTTTTGGGACCAAACGGAGCGGGAAAATCTACCACGATGAATATCATGACGGGATATCTGGGAGCGACAGAAGGAAAAGTCCTGATCAACGGTCATGATATTTTGAAGGAACCACAGGAGGCTAAAAAATGTATCGGATATCTTCCGGAGGTGCCTCCGCTTTATATGGAGATGACTGTCTTAGAATACCTTAAGTTTGCGGCAGAATTGAAAAAAATTCCGAAAGAGAAAAGAGAAGGACAGATACAGGAGGTTATGAACCTCACAAAGCTTCAGGATGTAAAAAAACGCCTGATTGGGAATCTCTCTAAAGGGTATAAGCAGAGAGTCGGGCTCGCGCAGGCTATTTTGGGATTTCCTGAAATCATTATTCTGGATGAACCAACGGTCGGACTTGATCCAAAACAGATTATTGAAATCAGAGAGCTCATCAGAAGACTTGCAAAAAATCATACTGTTATACTAAGTTCACATATTCTGGCAGAGGTAAGGGAAGTATGCGACTATATTCTTATTATCTCAAATGGGAAACTGGCAGCCGAAGATACGCCGGAGAATCTGGAAAATAAATTGAAAAATCTTGGTCATATTACTGTTCAGGCAAAGGCAGCGCAGGGTGAAGTAAGTAATGTTATAAAAACTATTCCATACATTCAGAAAGCAGAGTACAGGATAGAAAAGCAGATTACAACAGTTAAGATTGAAAGCGAAGGAGGACGTGATATCAGGGAGGAGATTTTTATGGCTTTTGCCGAAAAAAAACTTCCATTGATCACATTATCGATGGAAAAAACTTCTCTGGAAGAAATATTTCTTTCGCTTACTCAGGAAAATACAGGAGAAAGCGAGGGACATAATTATGAGAGCAATTTATAAAAGGGAACTCAGATCCTGTTTCCATTCTATGATAGGGTATGTTTTTATCGCATTTTTAACTGCATTTGCCGGTATATATTTTATGGCATATAACTTAAATTACGGGTATCCTTATTTTTCATATGTGCTATCCGGTATCACATTTATTTTCCTGATTGCCATACCACTTTTAACTATGCGTAGTTTTTCTGAGGAGCAGAAAAGCAAAACAGACCAGCTCCTTTTAACTTCTCCGGTCAGTCTGTTTGAAATAGTTATGGGAAAATATCTTGCTATGGTGACGATACTGGCTGTACCATGTGTGATTTACCTGATTTTTCCATTGATTATTAAAGCACAGGGAACAGCATATATTCTGGCTGATTATCTTTCTATCATGATGTTTTTTCTGCTTGGATGTGTATATATAGCAATCGGAATGTTTGTGTCTGCATTGACCCAGAGTCAGATATTGGCAGCTATTGGAACATTTGCAATATTGCTGATTTTGTATCTGTGGGAGGGAATTTTAGAGTTTTTACCAAATTCTGCAATGTTAAATGCAGTAGGAGTGGCAGCAATTTTTTCAGTAGTTGTATTCCTGATATGGGAGATGACGAAAAACTGGGTGATCAGTGTGGTTCTTGAACTCGGTGTTATTGTGGGAAACATCATTGCATATGTAACAAAATCAAGTGTGTATGAAGGCCTGTTGGCCGATGTTCTCGGACAGTTAAATCTTACAGAGATATTTACCGGAATATCATCAGACAGTCTTTTGGATGTAAGTGGCATCATACTGTATCTTTCACTTATTGTATTGTTCATTGTTTTGACAATGCAGATGATACAGAAAAGGCGTTGGAGTTAGGAGGGTATAGATGTTGAATAAGATAAAGAAACTATTTAAGAGCGCATCTTCGATAAATGGAAGTTACAGTGTTGGAATGATCGCACTTGTTGTGTGTATTGTAATAGTTGTAAATATGATTGCCGGGCAGTTGCCGGAGAGTATTAAAAAGATAGATATCAGTGATAATCGTATTTATGAAATATCAGATGTCAGCAGGAAAGTGCTGAAGAAACTTGATAGTAAAATAACTTTTACTGTTTATGCAGAAAAAAGTTCAACTGATGAGAGGATTAAAACGTTTATAAATAAATATGAGGCTCTTTCAGATAAAATAGAAGTAAAATGGGTGGATCCGGTACTTCATCCGTCTGAACTTACGGAAAACAATGTGGAACAGGATAACATTCTTGTTTCTTGTGAGGATACCGGAAAGAGTACAGTCATAACATTCAATGAGATTCTTGTGGTCGATGAATATTCCTACTATATGACCGGAAGTACTGAGGCAACAGAATTTGACGGAGAAGGACAGTTTACAAGCGCAGTAAATTATGTGACGAGCAGTACTACAAAGAAAATATATTACACATCAGGTCATGGAGAGAATACATTTTCTACTTCTGTATCAGAATTGTTTGAAAAAAATAATATGACAGAGGCTGAAGTTAACCTGATTATGGATAATAAAATTCCGGATGACTGTGATCTTCTTTTTATCAATGCTCCGACAAAAGATATTACAGAGGATGAGAAAAATGTCATTCTTTCTTACATGCAGGAAGGTGGAAAAGTATTTATTCTTCTCGCAGAAGAGAGCGAGGAAACACCAAACCTTGATACACTTATGGAAGAATACGGAATACAGCGTGAGGACGGATATATTGCAGATATGCAAAGGTGCTATCAGGGGAATTATTATTACATTTTCCCGGAGATAACAGCATATGACGATATGGCGGAAGGGCTATCATCCGGAATGGTGCTTCTTATTAATTCCAGGGGGCTTAATTTGACGGACCCGCAAAGAGAAACTATTACAACGACAGATTTTATGATGACTTCATCAGATGCCTATGCAGTGACAGAAGAAGATCAGAAGCAGGGAACATATACGATAGGGGCTGTTGCAATAGAAACAATTGGAGGAGAAGATGATGAAAACGAGGATGATGCAGAACTTTCAGAAGAAGATAGCGAAGAAACTGAAAATAGTGACAGTGAAGAAAGCAATACAATAGAAAGCCGCCTTACAGTAGTCGCATCAGAAAGCCTGATAAACAGTGAAATTACAGAGACTTTTTCAACGCTCGAAAACCTAGATTTGTTTATGAACGCAGTTTCCTGTAATTTTGACGATGTTGAAAATGTGGCGATTGAGCCAAAGAGTCTTGAAGTGACCTATAATACGATGCAGCATGCAGGACTTATCAGTTTGTGCGTAATCTTTGTAATCCCGGCAGTGATTCTTATCTATGGATTTGTAAGATGGTGGAAGAGAAGAAAGGCATAGAAATGTATCCATTTGTAAATTTTAT
>JBJFCD010000080.1:0-16090 GCA_051888795.1 Lachnospiraceae bacterium
ATATAGAAAAATGAAAGGATAGTATGATTACTAGCTTCTAAATAATCATACAAGTTTGAAAATGAAGATTTTCTGAATGAGATAATGAAAGATTCCAGGTGGAATAAACTCCCTTTGAGCGAAAACCTTACGGCAATTCTGTATGGCAACGCATACGATACAACTAAAGCGGATGTAAAAGTGGTTGGTCCATATGTGACTGGTGGAGAGAATGATCAGCCACTTTTTCCGGTTGTTGAGAATGGATACTATTATTTTGAAGACCGGCAGGATGAGAGTGGAAATCCTCAGGATGATTCTAAAGTTTTAGACAGAGAGTCTATGAATTTTACAATTGCAATTTATGATTTGGATTCTCGGATTTTGTATTTTTGTGAATATGATAGTTAGTAACTTATATTGATATATTGCGCCGTCAGGCGCTTTATATAGGGCAAAGATAAAAACACAAACGTATGGAAATATTGTTTTCATACAGAGCCGGTAGGTAGTCCGACCGTATTCCGTATGGAGTATAAGTAACCCTCCCTCCTTGGGTCGTCCGTTCTTTGTCCGTAATATTTCTTTAAAAGGAGGGGTTCGTTATGGACAAAGTAGCAGGAAAACTGACGGTGTTTTTTGAAGAGCCATTCTGGGTGGGAGTGTTTGAAACCATCTCAGATGAAAAGTTAAGTGTATGCAAAGTGACTTTTGGAGCTGAGCCAAGAGACTTTGAAGTAAATGACTTTATCTTAAAATATTTTGACAGACTGCATTTTAGTCCGGCAGTTTCGACTGTTGTAAAAGAGGCTTCTAAAAATCCTAAAAGGGTGCAGCGTGAAGCCAGAAAGCAGACAGATGTATGTGGGATTGGAACGAAATCACAGCAGGCACTTAAATTACAGCAGGAGCAGATGAAAATCGAGCGGAAGCATGAGAGCCGGGAGAGGCTTGAGGCTGAAAAGCAGAGAAAATTTGAACTGAAACAGCAAAAACGAAAAGAAAAACACAGGGGCAGGTAATGTCCTTGTGTTTTTCTGTTTGCGAATAGCAGGTAATGTGATAGAATAAACAAAGAGTGTAGGGAAACGATCAATTTATCAGAGGAGGAAAATGAGATGGAAACTCAGAAAATCATACAGGTCGAAGATAAAGTGCCTGCAAAATTACTGATCCCGCTTAGTATTCAGCATATGTTTGCAATGTTTGGAGCATCAGTACTTGTACCGTTTTTATTTGGAATCAGTCCGGCAATCGTTCTTTTTATGAATGGTGTGGGAACTCTTTTGTTTATCGCTATCACAAAAGGAAAAGCGCCGGCATATCTTGGCTCAAGTTTTGCATTTCTTGCACCGGCAGGGATAGTAATCAGCGAGATGGGATATCAGTATGCCCTGGGTGGATTTGTAGTTGTTGGTTTTTGTGGGTGTATTCTGGCATTGATTATTTATAAATTTGGTTCTGACTGGATAGACATTCTGCTTCCACCGGCAGCTATGGGTCCGGTTGTCGCATTGATCGGTCTGGAGCTGTCTAGCAGTGCGGCAAGCAATGCAGGGCTATTGGATGAAGTGATTGATCCCAAAAATGTGATTGTATTCGTAGTGACGCTGGGAGTTGCAATATTTGGTAACATTATGTTTCGTGGATTTTTGTCTGTCATACCGATTCTAATCGCAGTGATTGCCGGATATATTGCGGCACTGGCCTGTGGTATGGTGGATTTTACTGAGGTAGCGAAGGCTTCTCTTTTTGCAATTCCGAATTTTCAGACACCGAAGTTTAATATGGAAGCAATCCTGATCATCCTTCCAGTGCTACTTGTAATTGCGTCGGAACATATCGGACATCAGGTGGTAACGAGTAAGATTGTTGGAAGAGATCTTTTGAAAGACCCTGGACTTCACCGTTCATTATTAGGAGATAATCTTTCTACAATGATTTCCGGTATGATTGGTTCTGTACCGACAACAACATACGGAGAAAATATCGGTGTTATGGCAGTTACGAAAGTGTACAGCGTCAGAGTAATCGCAGGGGCAGCAGTACTTTCGATCATTTGCTCCTTCGTAGGCAAACTATCCATGCTTATTCAGACAATTCCGGGACCGGTAATCGGAGGAATTTCATTCTTGCTTTACGGTATGATCGGCGCCTCCGGTATTCGTATCCTGGTTGACTCACAGGTAGACTATGGACAGTCAAGAAACCTGATCCTTACATCAGTGATCTTCGTAACAGGACTTTCCGGTATCGCAGTGAAACTTGGAAATGTACAGTTAAAAGGAATGGTTCTTGCCTGCGTGGTAGGAATGGTAATGAGCTTAATTTTTTATGTATTGGACAAACTTAAGTTGACAAATGACAGATAGGACACAAATTGGGGACGTAGACTTTTTTAAAAGTACTACGTCCCCAATTTGTGTCCTTGATATATTTTTTGATAAATATATTGACAATCATACATCGCAGTGCTATATATAATATATCGAGGTACGATGTATCGCACTGGAATGGAGGGGATAAGATGGATGCGCACATTAGAAAAGTGTATGTTCCAATGACAGAGACAGGATTTTATATTTTGATGTGTTTGAAGGAAGAAGCCCACGGATACAGTATTGTACAGAGAGTGGAAGCGATGACTGAAGGGGCAGTGAAGATTAGTCCCGGCACGATGTATGGAAGTCTTTCTAAGATGGAAAAAGATGGTCTCATCAGATTTGTGCGTGAGGAAGAAAAGAGAAAGATTTATGTGATCACAGATTTAGGAAAACAGGTTCTGGATCTGGAGATGAAGAGGATTGCGCGTTTATATCAGAATATGATGGAGGTACGTCAAAATGAGAGAGAAGAATAGGAAAACCGAATTTAAATATTTTACTATACCAGAGTGGGAAAGAGAGCAGGATTATCTTCAAAAGCAGCACAGAAAGGGATGGAAATTTACGGGAATAAGTTTTATAGGATTTTATCATTTTGAAAAATGTGAGCCGGAAGAGATGGTTTATCAGCTTGATTATAATCCAGAGGGAACTGCTCATAAGGATGAATATGTTCAGATGTTTGAGGATTGTGGCTGGGAATATCTTCTTGATTTTGTGGGATACAGTTATTTCAGGAAACCGGTTTCTGAGATGAATGGAAAGGAAGAGATTTTCTGTGATGATGCATCCAGAATAGAAATGATGAAACGTGTGTTTAAGGGAAGAGTTGTTCCACTTCTGGTTATCTTTTTCTGTCTGATTATTCCGCAATTAATCGTACAGAGTCATTCGGATAGAGAAATCGGTCATGTAATCGGTGGAGCATATATGATTTTGTTTGTTATCTATCTGCTTTTATTCCTGAACATAGGATATCAGTTTTTGAAGTATTGGAAATATTTGAAAAAATAGAGATTACGGGAGAAAAAGAAAATGAATATAAGAAAATCAGTAATGTCAGATCTGCCTGAGTTGGAGCGTATATATGCATATGCCAGGGAGCAGATGAAGAAAAATGGAAATCCAGATCAGTGGGGTGAAAAGTGGCCTCCGGTTTCTGATATTGTTAAAGATATAGAAGATTCTGTTGGATATACTATTGAAAATGATGGAAGAATATGCGGTGCATTTATGTTTTTTATTGGCGAAGAGCCAACTTATCAGGTAATAGAGGATGGGGAATGGCTGAATAATGAACCGCATGGAGTCATTCACAGAGTTGCCAGCGACGGTACGCAAAGAGGAATTGTAGATTTGATTGTAGATTACTGCAATTTGACCATTCCAAATCTGAGGATTGATACACATCATGATAATCATATTATGCAGCATTTACTTGAAAAAAATGGATTTACAAAGTGTGGAATTATCCATGTAGGAGATGGAAGTGCAAGGATTGCATATCAGAGAAAGATAGAAAAATAATTTTTTCGTGTAAAAAAAGAGCCAGATTATGGCTCTTAAAAGAGATTTATTCAAAGTAGCTTAAAAATGCTTGCGCAGCTTTAGATACAGGAATATGATTGTTATATGCGATGGCCAGTTCTCTTTTCGGAAGAGGGTCTTTTGTTTCGACGATAAAGAGATTTTTCGGTTTCCTTGGCAGACAGTAATCAGGGATACATGCGATTCCAAGACCGATACTGGCAAGATCGATAAGAAGATCATTGCTGCTTAATTCAATTTCAGGTACAAGATCTAACTGATGCTGTTGGAAGAAACTGTGCAGAAATTCACTGGTAGTGCTTTTGTTGTCCAGCATGAGAATCGGATAACCCAAAAGCTCATTTAAACTGATTTTTTTACCTTCCAGGTCAGAAAAAGATTCATTTGCGATAAATACATCCTGAAATGACGCAATCTTCCTGATGGAGGGGACATTGCCCAGATAAGCATTTGGAAAATTGACAACTACAAGGTCTACCTGTCCGGATTCTAAAAGCTCAACACAGCGAATGGAAGTTGCGTTCATTACTTTTATATGAGCTCCGGGATATTCTTTGTGAAAGCGTTCCAGATATGGCACCAGGAAATACCGGCAGATTGTATCGCTGGCCCCGATGCGAATCTGACCTCCGCTTGCAGAAGCATCCATAAGCTGGGCTTCTCCGCGCTGAATTAGATTCATGGCAGGTTCGATGTGTCGGAGGAGAATTTCACCCTCAGGGGTTAACTGAACTTTTTTCGTGCTTCGGATAAAAAGTGTCTGGTCAAGTTTTTTTTCCAGTGTTTTGATGGATTGGCTGACAGCTGACTGCGAAATGAACAGATGATTTGCTGCATCTGAGAAGCTTAAAGTCGAAGCAACATGATAAAATACTTTATATAATTCATAATTGATGTCCATAATAAGTCCTCCTTATAAATGATAGTATAAATTAATTTGCTGCAGAATACAACCGGTAATTATTTGCAAGAAGGATCGCTTAAAATAAAGGCCAGTGAGATTTGGAAAGAAATGAAGGGAAGGTATAATGAAAAAAAGACAGAATAATATAAGTAATAAAGGAAATGGAATTCATCTTTTCCTTGCAGTGACAGCAATGTTTTTTCTGGTGATTGCTATATTACTCAGCAGTTTCCAGATTGCAATATACGGTGACAGTGACTATGGATTTTACAGAAAAGAATATGAAAAATACGCAGTGACTGATCCTTTAAATATGGAAATCGATGATGTGATGGAAGTCACGCAGCATATGATGGATTACCTGATTGGAAAAACGCCTGAGCTTTCAATTGAAACGAATGTGGATGGGAGAGTGCAGGATTTTTTTAATGAACAGGACAGACTTCATATGGCAGATGTAAAAAACCTGTTTTTGGGAGGATTAAAGCTTAGAAATATTCTGGTGATTTTGGCAGGTTTGTTATTAGTGGTTCTTTTTATCCAAAAAGCAGATATGCGTTCGCTTCTTTTGCGGGCGTATGGAATTGCTATGGCAGTTTTTGTATTGCTTTTAGCCTTTTTAGGTGTGGCATTTGCCATTGATTTTACAAAATGTTTTACGATTTTCCATGAAATCTTTTTTACGAATGATCTTTGGATGTTTGATCCTGAGACGGACTATATGATCAGGATGCTTCCGGAAGGATTCTTTTCTGATATGGCACTTAGAATTGGTGCAGTGTTTATTGCACTTTTAGTATTGTTGGGAATTCTGATTTTTCTTGTGAAACCAGGAAGGAAAAATAAGAAAGTATAATAATGATTGTTTGAAAGATATTTATGAGAATAACTTATAAATATCTTTATTTATATTAATTTCACTAATAATATTAACTATGGTATAATACGAGATAAATATGGTACAATGTGCATATGAATAAGCAGTAATGCGTTAAGGAGGAAAGCAAATGAGTAACGTAAGACGTGTGTTTGTGGAGAAGAAACCGGACTTTGCAGTTCAGGCAAAAGATTTAAAGCATGAGATCCGGGGATATCTTGGAATTAAAGATGCTGAATCTGTCCGTGTACTGATTCGTTACGATGTAGAAAATGTTTCAGATGAAACTTTTGAAAAAGCATGTAATGGTATTTTTTCAGAACCGCCGGTTGATATTCTTTACAGGGAGGAATTTCCGGTAGAAGAAGGAAGCAGAGTATTTTCTGTAGAATTCCTTCCGGGACAGTTTGACCAGAGAGCAGATTCTGCAGTTCAGTGTATTCAGTTTATAAAAGAAGATGAGCAGCCGGTAATCAAAACAGCTGTTGTATATGTAATCAAAGGAGAGAACGGAGCGATTTCTGATGAAGAACTTGAAGCAATTAAAAATCACTGCATCAATCCGGTAGATTCCCGTGAAACAGGCATGGATAAACCGGAAACGCTTGTGACAAAATTCGAAGATCCGGCAGATGTAATTATTTTTGATGGATTTAAGGATATGGAAGAGGGAGCGTTAAAGGGGCTTTACAGTTCTCTTGGACTTGCTATGACATTTAAGGATTTCCTCCATATTCAGAACTATTTTAAAAATGAGGAAAACAGAGATCCTTCCATGACAGAGATCCGTGTTTTGGATACATACTGGTCTGATCATTGCCGTCATACAACATTTTCGACAGAACTTACAGATGTCACTTTTGGAGATGGAGACTACAAGACTCCGATCGAAGAGACTTATAAACAGTATTTGGCTGACCACAGTGAGATTTTCAAAGGAAGAGAAGATAAATTTGTCTGCCTGATGGATCTTGCACTTATGGCGATGAGAAAGCTTAAAAAAGAAGGAAAGCTTGAGGATCAGGAAGAGTCTGATGAGATCAATGCATGTAGTATTGTTGTGCCGGTTACTGTAGACGGTGTAGAAGAAGAGTGGCTTGTAAACTTTAAGAATGAGACACATAACCACCCGACAGAGATTGAGCCTTTCGGTGGTGCTGCAACTTGTCTTGGTGGTGCGATTCGTGATCCGCTTTCAGGACGTACTTATGTATATCAGGCAATGCGTGTGACAGGAGCTGCTGATCCGACAGTTTCCGTAAAAGATACATTAAAAGGAAAATTGCCTCAGAAGAAACTGGTACGTGAGGCTGCTCACGGTTACAGTTCTTATGGTAACCAGATCGGACTTGCAACCGGAGCTGTAAAAGAGATCTATCATCCGAATTATGTTGCAAAACGTATGGAGATCGGTGCAGTTATGGGTGCTGCTCCGAGACGTGCAGTAATCCGTGAAACTTCTGATCCGGGTGATATCATTATCCTTCTGGGTGGACGTACCGGACGTGACGGCTGTGGCGGTGCAACAGGTTCTTCTAAGGTTCACACAACAGAGTCTATCGAGACATGCGGCGCTGAGGTACAGAAAGGTAATGCACCGACAGAGCGTAAGATTCAGCGTATGTTCCGCAGAGAAGAAGTAAGTAAACTGATCAAAAAATGTAACGACTTTGGTGCAGGCGGTGTTTCCGTTGCCATCGGAGAGCTGGCTGACGGTCTGAGAGTTGATCTTGATAAAGTTCCGAAGAAATACGCAGGTCTTGACGGAACAGAAATTGCTATTTCCGAATCTCAGGAGCGTATGGCAGTTGTTGTAGATCCAAAAGACGTGGAAGAGTTTATGGGATATGCAAAAGAAGAGAATCTGGAGGCTACTCAGGTTGCAGTTGTAACAGAAGAGCCGAGACTGGTTCTTTCCTGGAGGGGAAAAGAGATCGTTAATTTGTCCAGAGCATTTCTTGATACTAATGGTGCTCATCAGGAGACGACAGTTGCAGTTGACATTCCAAACCGCAAAGACAGCATTCTTGTAAGAGAAGAAGTTTCTGATGTAAAGGGAAAGTGGCTTGCAACACTTGCAGATTTAAATGTTTGTTCCCAGAAGGGTCTCGTTGAGATGTTTGACGGCTCTATCGGAGCAGGTTCTGTATTTATGCCTCACGGTGGAAAATACCAGACAACAGAGACACAGGCTATGGTAGCAAAACTTCCGGTTCTTAAAGGGGATTGTGATACAGTAACGATGATGAGTTATGGATTTGATCCGTATCTGTCTACATGGAGTCCATATCATGGAGCAATCTATGCAGTGACAGAATCCGTTGCTAAGATTGTTGCAAATGGTGGCGATTTTAAGAAGATCCGTTTCACATTCCAGGAGTATTTCCGTCGTATGACAGAAGATCCGCACAGATGGAGCCAGCCGTTTGCTGCACTTCTCGGTGCATATAATGCACAGCTTGGATTTGGTTTGCCGTCTATCGGAGGAAAAGACAGTATGTCCGGTACATTTGAAGATATTGACGTACCGCCGACACTGGTTTCTTTTGCTGTTGATGTGGCAACTGAAAAAGATATTATTACACCGGAGCTTAAGAAAGCTGGTAATAAATTAGTATGGCTTCGCATTCCGACCGATGAATATGATGTTCCGGTATATGAAAAAGTGATGGATCAGTATGCGAAATTTACAGAAGACATTCATTCCGGAAATATTGTTTCTGCATATGCACTGGATCGACATGGTATTGTGGCAGCAGTCAGCCGCATGGCATTTGGTAACAGAATGGGTGTGAAGATTGAGCATAATGTAGATGAGAGAGATCTTTTTGCTCCTGCGTTTGGTGATATCATTGCTGAAGTCTCGGATGGAAAAGTTGGTGAACTTGGATTTGAATATACAGTGATCGGTGAAGTGACAGATGATGCATCCTTCTCATACAAAGATATGGTAATATCCGAGAAAGAAGCAGAGGATACATGGAAGAGTACCCTTGAGAAAGTATTTAAGACAAACTCCGGAGCAGAAGGACAGGATGCGAAAGTTGAGACAGGTCTTTACAATACTTCCGATATCCATATCTGCTCACATAAGATTGCACAGCCGACAGTATTTATCCCGGTATTCCCTGGAACAAACTGTGAGTACGACAGTGCAAAAGCATTTGAGCGTGCAGGCGCTAAGGTGATCACTAAAGTATTTAAGAATATGGATGCAGCAGATATTATTGATTCTGTGAGTGTATTTGAGAAAGCAATAGGTGAGTCACAGATTATCATGTTCCCAGGCGGATTCAGTGCAGGTGACGAACCGGATGGTTCTGCAAAATTCTTTGCAACTGCATTCCAGAACGCAAAGATCAAAGAGGCTGTTGAGAAACTGTTAAATGAGAGAGATGGACTTGTACTCGGTATCTGTAACGGATTCCAGGCACTTGTAAAACTGGGACTGGTTCCGGGTGGAGAGATTACCGGACAGAATGAGAACTCTCCGACTCTGACATACAATACTATCGGACGCCATATTTCCAAGATGATTTATACAAAGGTTGTTACAAACAAATCCCCATGGCTTTCTAAGGCAGAGCTTGGCGGTGTTTATACAAATCCTGCATCTCACGGAGAGGGACGTTTCGTTGCAAATAAAGAATGGCTTGATAAATTATTTGCAAACGGACAGGTAGCAACACAGTACTGTGATCCGGAAGGAAACATTACGATGGATGAAGAGTGGAATGTAAACGGTTCTTATCTTGCAATTGAAGGTATCACAAGTCCTGATGGACGTGTGCTTGGTAAGATGGCTCACTCTGAGAGACGTGCAAGATCTGTTGCCATGAACATTTACGGTGAGCAGGATATGAAGATCTTTGAGTCAGGCGTATCATACTTTAAATAGGAAATTTGCATAAATATTGTATATTATAAATAATCTATTGTATTATATTGAAATTAGTGAATGCCTTTCTTGCGATTTTAAATCAAAAATCGAGGAAAAACGTTGAAATTAGAGCTTTAAATGCAAGAATTTAAAATAAAAAATGCAAAAAGCATGTATTTTTATAAAAATGTCTTGAATTTAACAAACTTATGCTTTACAATGGTAAAGGACAAAGGCGTCACGGGCGGGTAGTTTTGTCTACCCGCTTTTTATTTACAATAATATCATGATAATCTGCAATGAGCAGTGTTAAGGCGCTTTGAAGGAAAACATGTTCCAGGAGGTAAAAAGATATGTCATATGTAGATGAAGTACTGGAAAAGGTAGTGGCAAAGAACCCTGCAGAACCAGAATTCCACCAGGCAGTGAAAGAAGTATTGGAATCACTTAGAGTTGTAGTGGAGGCAAACGAAGAGAAGTATAGAAAAGAGGCTCTTTTGGAGAGATTGGTTGAACCGGAAAGACAGATTAAATTCCGTGTTCCGTGGGTAGATGATAAGGGGCAGGTTCAGGTAAACACAGGTTACCGTGTACAGTTCAACAGCGCAATCGGACCATACAAAGGGGGACTTCGTCTTCACCCATCAGTAAACCTTGGTATTATTAAATTCCTTGGATTTGAGCAGATTTTCAAAAATTCGCTGACCGGTCTTCCGATTGGTGGAGGTAAAGGTGGTTCTGACTTTGATCCGAAGGGAAAATCAGACAGAGAAGTTATGGCATTCTGCCAGAGCTTTATGACAGAACTTTGCAAATATATCGGTGCTGACACAGACGTTCCGGCTGGTGATATCGGTACAGGCGCAAGAGAGATTGGCTATATGTTCGGACAGTACAAGAGAATGTGTGGAGTATACGAAGGTGTTCTTACAGGAAAAGGATTAAGCTACGGCGGATCTTTGGCAAGAACAGAAGCTACAGGATATGGTCTTCTTTATCTGACAGAAGAACTCCTTAAGATCAACGGAATTGAACTTTCCGGTAAGACAGTTGCAGTTTCCGGTTCCGGTAACGTTGCAATCTATGCAACAGAAAAAGCACATCAGTTGGGTGCGAAAGTTGTCACAGTCAGTGATTCTACAGGTTGGGTATATGATCCGGATGGCATAGATGTTGAAGCTTTAAAAGAAATTAAGGAAGTAAATCGTGCAAGACTTACAGAATACAAAAAATATCGTCCGAATTCAGAATATCATGAGGGCCGTGGCGTATGGTCAGTGAAAGTTGATATCGCACTTCCTTGTGCAACACAGAATGAGCTTCATCTGGAAGATGCAAAACAGCTTGTCGCTAATGGATGTATTGCAGTATGTGAAGGTGCAAACATGCCTACAACACTTGAAGCTACAGAATACTTACAGCAGAATGGAGTGATTTTTGCTCCTGGTAAAGCTGCAAATGCCGGTGGTGTTGCCACATCTGCTCTTGAGATGTCACAGAACAGCGAGCGCCTTAGCTGGACATTTGAGGAAGTGGATGCAAAACTGAAAGACATCATGGTAAATATTTGCCATAACATGGATGATGCTGCAAAACGTTACGGCTTTGAAGGCAATTATGTAGTCGGAGCTAATATTGCGGGATTTGAGAAAGTTGCAGATGCAATGATGGCTCAGGGAATTGTTTAATAGCTGAATTTTAAGATAAGATGATACGGAGAAGTCCTGTAAACCAAGTGTTTATGGGACTTTTCTTTATGGTATAAATATTTGGCAAATGCAATTAAAAATGATTGCAAAGTTAAAATGCAATCAAAAACGATTGCGAGAATACGATGTTAGTTTTAAAATATATGTAAAAAAGGGAGAATACGAGATGGAAAAGGTTGGAACACTCAAGAAGCATTGCGCGGATGAAATGACTCCGATGGAGAGAAAAAAAGCCATAGATGAGGGGAAAGATTATGACCGTCTCCCGTGTATTCCTTTTATGGAAGAATTTAAATGTTTTCTGACAGGTGTCAGTATCTGGGATTTCTGGCATGACCCGGAAAAGATGATCGAGGCAGAGGTGACTTCATTTAACCGATATGGTTATGACCGAATTGTGATTGGTCCGAATACAAGAGGTATTACAGAGTCTCTCGGTGGAAAGTTTATATATTCGGAAAACGGTATTCCTTATATAGAGAGTCCTTTTTTAAAAGATTATGATCAGCTCCAACTGATGGAGCCTGTGGATGCTATCACGCATCCGAGACTTCAGACATTTGCCCATGCGGCAGAGATTTTGTGTGATGTAGCAGATGGTGTTGTTCCTATTGAGGTGAGTATCGGCGGTCCGTTTACTATAGCTTCAAATCTGCGGGGAGTTGAATACTTACTCAGGGATTGTAGAAAGTGTCCGGAAGAAATTCATCAATTAATGAGGATTATCACAGATACTCAGAAGAGCTGTATTGATATGGCGTCAAATTATGGAATAGGGATTGCCATGGCAGATCCCGTGGCAAATCCGGCTTTAATCGGACCAAAGATGTACGAAAAGTTTGTCTATCCTTATACGAAGGAATTGACAGACTATACAGTGTTAAAAACCGGGCAAAAGGTTTCTCTACATATGTGTGGATCTACCTATAATATATGGAAATATCTCAGCCAGTATCAATTAAATGAACTAAGTATTGATAATGTTGTTGATCTGGAACGTGCGGTACAGGAGCTGGGAGAGTTTATTCCCATTGCTGGAAATGTAGATCCGGTGGATGTCGTCATGAATGGAAGCAGAGAAGATATTTTCCGTGCAGTAGAATACTGTGCCAATACTGGAAAGAAAGCAAAAAAAGGATATCATCTGGCAACAGGATGTGATATTCCGGAGCGCACAAAGCCGGAACAGGTGGAATGGTTTATGGAAGCGGCGCGGGAATATCTGTAATTATAGATGGTATCTATAATTATGCAATTATATAGAAACTAACGATTTGTCTGTGATTGTTTTAAATGTTAGAATTTGAATAGAATCATTAATAAATCTAACAGGGAGGATGAATCGATGAAAAAGAAACTTGTAAGTATACTTCTCATGGTTTCTATGGTCGTTGCACTTTGCGCAGCTTGTGGAAACAATGGGGAAGAAAAGGCAGAATCAGATGGATCCGGTGATGGAGGGAAAATATTAGAAGTATGGGTGCCGCCGCTTGATGATGACACTGTCAACAATTGGGGCGGATTGATGGATGACTGGGAGAAAGAAAATAACTGTACAGTTAATATTACAGTTGTTCCATGGGAGAAATATGAAGAGACTTATACGACTGCATTAAATTCAGGAGAAGGTCCTGATGTTGGATATATGTATGTTGAGATGTTCCCGAATTACATTGATGCAGGCGCGGTGGAAGATATGTCAGAGTATATTACAGATGAGGACAAGGCTGAGTATAAATATCTGGACAATGGATATATGATGGGTGGACAGTATGGATGGCCACTGGTTACAGGAGTTCCTTTTGTATTGTATTATAATGAAGATATTCTTGCAGATCTTGGCGAGAGCGCACCTGAAACATGGGAAGATTTCGAGAGAATCTGTAAAGCTGCAACAAAAGATACTGATGGTGATGGTGAGATTGATCAGTATGGATATGCATGTGGTATGAATACCAGTGATGTAGGAGCAATGCAGATCTTGAATGCCTATTATTACAGTGCTCTTTGGCAGAATGGTGGACAGATTTATGAAGATGATCTGAAATCTGTTGCTTTTGCAAATGAGATCGGAAAAGAGGCTATGACATGGCTGAAAGATATGACTCAGTATATGAATCCTGACTTTATGTCATATTCATGGTCTGACGCATTTACAAAAGTGTTTGGAGAAGGAAAAGCAGCATTCGGTGTATATCGTTCTTCTCAGACAGATGGAACTGTTTTTGCCGAGACATATCCGGAACTGAACTGGAATTTTGTAACATCACTGAAAAATGTAGATTTTGGTACTTTTGGTGCAACTGACAGTTTGACTTTGATGTCTGCAGCAGAAGACAAAGAACTTGCTATGAACTTTATCAAGTATGTAACAGGTTCAGAATTTATGGAACAGTATCATGCAAAATGTCCAGGTGCAGCACTTACAAATAGTGAACCATACGTAGGTGATGAGAAAATGGCAAAGATCTATAATGAAGATCTTGACAAATGGCATGGACTGCAGGTTGGACCTTGTGGTGTTGATATTCTAACACAGCTTGCGGCAGATTTCCAGGGAATCATGTCAGGAGAGCTGACTGTTGATGATGGACTTAAGGAAGCAGAAGATTATGCAAATGGTCTGCTGGAGGAATATTGGGCAGATAAAGAATAAGATATGAAAAATGCCCGCTTTAAGCGGGCATTTTTTTGAAAGGGATAATATGAGCAAACATAGGACAGGAATTCGAAAAGCAGAACCCTATTGTTATATCACCCCGATTGCATTGATACTGATTGTTTTTGTTATTGGGTCAGTGATTATATCGATTGTGCTTGGGTTTACAAAGTACAATATTATGGGAGAACCGATTTTTCGGGGCGTAGAAAATTATACAAAGCTGATGACCGACAGCAAATTTATGAAGGCGCTGAAAAATACAATAAAGCTAATGGTGATGATTGTTCCATTTCAAACACTTTTGAGTATTGTGACGGCGACGTTTCTGGTGGCTAACAGAAATAGATTTCTTGGAAGACTTGCGAACAGTATTATTTTTATTCCGGTACTTTGTTCAAATGCGGTTGTTGGTGTTGTGTGGAGAGAACTGCTAAATGGGAAACTTCCTTTGATAGAGAAGTTTTTCGGGTTGTTTGGAATCCAACCGTCAATGCTTCTCGGAGATGCAAAGACAGCATTGACAGTCGTTGCAATGGTTGCGGTATGGAAAACTCTGGGATATTATGTTGTAATTTATTCTTCAGGACTGTTGGGTATTTCTGAAACATTTTACGAAGCTGCAAAAGTTGATGGAGCCGGAAAAGTGAAGAGTTTCTTTATGATTACGCTTCCAATGCTAAAGCCTACGATTATTCTTGGTATCTTTTTGTCTATTACAAGTTCACTGCAATGCTTTGATCTTATCTTTACACTGACTGGAGGAGGACCGAATAATGCATCTACGACATTGGTAGTATATGCTTATTCAAAATGCTTCAGCTCAGGTGCGGCTGGATACGCTATGGCAATTTCAAATGTTCTGTTTGTAGTAATTCTGGCTGTGGCATTATTACAACAAAGAATGATGAGAAGAGAAGCTTCGGAAATTTAGAGGGGGGACTTATGGAGTTAGTAAAAAAAGGAATAAAAACAATTGTATCAGATATACTGTTGCTTGTGATTATCATTGTCAGTATCTTTCCATTTGTCTATATGTTTATGATGTCATTTAAATCAACGATCAATGCATATGATTTTGATTTTTCTCTGGACAAATTGTCTCTGATGCAGTATCAGAAAATTTTTGCTTTAGACCATTTTGAACGATATATTTTTAATAGTGTGTTTGTAGCAGTTGCAGGTGTTGTTCTTACAGTTGTAGTGTGTTCACTGGCAGGGTATGCGTTTGCTAAGATGGATTTTAAAGGGAATGATAAGATTTTCCTGTTTTTGGTGTTGACGCTTGTGGTACCGTCGGAGGTCATTATTGTTCCACTTTTTTTGATCACAAAAGGGCTGGGATGGCTGAATACATATCGTGCATTGATTCTTCCTCTTCCAACAGCATTTGGTGTTTTTATTATGCGTCAGGCAATTTTAGATGTTCCTAATGATTTGATTGATGCAGCAAAGATTGACGGATGTAGTAACTTTAAAATATACTGGAAAGTAGTTCTTCCTCTTATTAAGTCTTCTGTATTAGCATTATCCATCTTTACTTTTGTAGGAGCATGGAATAATTTTCTGTGGCCTTTAGTGGCATCTACAAAACAGGAAATGAAAACGCTACCTTTGGCACTTAGTCTTATGAAGACGCAGTTTAATACAGATGTGGGTCTTACAATGGCATGTGCGGTTGTGAATTTCCTCCCGCCGTTCATTTTCTATGTGTTTATGCAAAACAGGTTCAAAGAGGGTATTACACTGAGTGGAATGAAGGGATAAGGGCGATAATTAAGGATAAAAAATAAAAGACAAAATAAAATAAAAAAATTGTAAAAAAGTGTTGACATTCATAAGGAGTTCATTATATAATAACGAAGTCGGTTCGAGAGAAACGACAAGATATGGGATCATAGCTCAGCTGGGAGAGCACCTGCCTTACAAGCAGGGGGTCATAGGTTCGAGCCCTATTGGTCCCATACCATATAAAACTCCATATGGCGGGATAGCTCAGTTGGCTAGAGCACACGGTTCATACCCGTGGTGTCGCTGGTTCAAATCCAGTTCCCGCTACTAAAAAAGAGATTCGTTTGCACGAATCTCTTTTTCATTATAAATGGTTTAAAGAATCAGGAACTGTTTTTTCGGAATGTTTGTATTTTTGT
>JBJFCD010000081.1:0-3674 GCA_051888795.1 Lachnospiraceae bacterium
GCGGAATGGCGCTCCGTTCCTCTGGAACGGATGCGCAGTTCTTGCGGAATATGCAATACATCAACTATTTATCAATTTAAGCATTATATCTAGTTTAAAAACTTTTTATTCCTAATTAATGTAGTGTTCCCTTCAAACGAAATGTATTATACATTTCATGAATATATGTATCACCATTAATTTCCTCATTTTCATGCCCTTGAATTAATTTTCCGAAAAGATATACCAAAAAATCTTGATATATCCTCCCATGAAATATTTGACTCATAGCATTTACAATACTTTGTATAACTTCTATTTTAGTCAAATCATATTCTTTTAACGCATTATCAATATACGATTTATAATCCCATCCTTCTTTATTGTGAACATCAACGGTCTTTTGAAAATAGAAAATGTGAAGCATGTTATATTCTGACATTTCCATCAGATTTTGACGATTTTTGCAAATTTCCTCTTCCGCATTATAATATTTATACCGCTTCCACGCTTCAACAGTATTCGTAATAGCTTGTGGAAATGATAAATTCAATATCCAATATCCAGAAATTGTAATATCAATCCATTTAATATCTTCTGTCTTCTGCTTCAGACGTACTAACATAGGAGAATCATCGTAAAATAATCGCATAAGGAACTCTATATTAGCACCTGTTGAAAACTCCCCTAAACAGTCTAACTTCTTGCTATAAAAAGCACAATGGACAATCATAATACTATTAAATAGCGAATTCATAAATTCTACTGTAAGATCTTTTTTATTGAATAAATTTGCTGTTATAATAAATGCTTCCAACAAACCACCAAACAACCGCAAATTATCAAATTGATAATCCAGAGTAATATTATCAATATTACATTTAATATAATCTTCTAAATAATTTTTTATTACATCTTGCTTTTCCTTATCCCCTAATATTGTGTTTTTTAAACAATTATCTATCATAGATATTCTTGCCACCGGTGACACAATTTTTCTATACTCCATACAGTTCAGTTTACTTCTTAAAATATCATGAACAAATCTTTCACCAAGAATTTCCGAATTACATATTATGACCACCTTCATACCGTATATTTCTACAATATCATTAATTAACCCAATTGCAATATTATATTTATCAATATCTGAACGTTCAAGACTTTGAGTAACAAAATCCTCTATCTTCTGAAAGGATTTACCAACAGATTTAAACTCTTCTTCTATTTCTTCGAATTCTGATAACCTGCTATTACCCCGAGTAACATGTGAATGAAAAAAAGGTGCTATACTATATAAATGTGATGAAGGCTCCTTTACTATTGCTCTTGATGTTATTCTTTCAAAATCATCAAAAATAAAAATTGACTCTTGTTTAACAGTATCATATCCATATGATTTTTTTAAAAACTTCTCTATTGGAGTACCAATAATAGGTACAAACTGTAACACTTTTATTACAAGTGTATAAAAAGACTTATCATTTTGTTCAATAGTATTACTAATTTCTTTTATCAATTCTTTTCGGGAATCAAGTCCAAAACAAGAAATTCTAAACACTTTGGTTTTCGAATAACGAAAGTATTTGTCAAAAAAATTTTGCACATCATATGTTTTTCCAGATCCCCATTCACCAGTAACTAAAAAACAGCGTGGGATACTAGAATCATGCAAATATCTAAAAAGACTTTCTTCAAATCGATTGTTGCCTTTCTGCTTTTTCAGCCAATACTCCCATATGAATCCTAACATCCATTTTAAGAGTTGGGTTGCTAAAAAAACAACAATAATTATTCTAAATATTTTTTCAGCCCCTAAATAAATGTTCTTTATAGTCTTCAAATCAATATCTATATACCAAGTAGTAAAGTATACACAAATACTCTTACATATCATACGCAAAGCATCAATTCGATAAATTAAAATTCCAAAAACACTAATAATCGCAAGAAAGTCTATACCTGTTTTTATTTTTAATAATATCCTCTCTAATGTTTTTTTCATTTGCTTTCCTCTTACAATTTCAGTAATCATGCCAAAATAATTTCATTTAATTAATTGCTTCTTAGATTTACTCCGGCAAATATTTCACCAGTTCTCCCACCAACTTGTACACTTTCGCTCCCGGTGCTATCTCTGTTAGCATCTTCTTCTCTCCATCCTTATTTTTTTAACAGATATTTTCTGGCCTTGCGTTCACCTTCCACAGTCAAAATATTTTCTTCAACCATCTCTTTCAATAATCTCTTAGTCGTTGAATCAGCAAGCCCTAACAATTCCCTTGCTTCTTTGTTACTTATAGTTCCGTGTTCTTTCACATACTCAACTATTTTTTCTTGTCTTTCAGCTTTTATCGGCTTTTTATCGGCTTCTATCGGTTTTTTATCAGCTTTTTCCTCAGACCGATAAAAACAAACAACAAATCCTGTCTTCTTCTTTTGAAATTCATATTGCACCCCAGCACTTTCACAAGCATCCGCAATACGTTTTAACCCCGTTCCAAAACTTTCAATATCTTTTGAATAATACAAAATTCTGGCTATTTTCGGATTCCTTCGAACCGGACGTTCTACTCGTTCAATATAATCCTGTGGTTCTAATCCTTCTGGAAATGTACCTGGATTATATATTTCAACACGATCTTTATAAATTGCCACTTCATTACTTTCTCCGGAAGAGTAATCCTTATGACAGAATGAATTTAACAATGCTTCACGAATTGCATCAACCGGAATCTCAGGTATTTCTGTTCTCTGTAATTCTCCGGTAAACTCAACCCGCCAATGAATATTGCTTTTAATATAGTTTTCCGCAATATCCACAAGTTTCAATACCGGTCCGTGATAACGTTGAATATCATTAAATGTCAGTCGTTCATTTGTAGCAAATATCGCCATCTGAACATCTTGAAGCAGATCATCACTAAAAAGTACCTTTCCGGCATTTAACAGCTTATTCCCTTCAGTTAATTCCAATTGATTCAAAACTGTATTCTTATCCGTATAAGAAATTGCAATTCTCCCGGCATCATGTGCATGAACCATATATTTTTTAAGCAATTCTTCATCAACATCATCAATTGTTTTATTCGACACCAAATTTTCCCATCGATTACCTTCCCGTCCGCTTTGAAGGAGAAGATTCGTGATTTCCTCTCTTGACATAACCAAATCTTCATCAGCCACCCTGATTCTCGCCACATTATACGCAAAATATGGTGTTTGATTTCCTGAAAATTTTATATGAATACAGTCTCGTCCATCTAAAACAACCTTATTGATTTCTGGATATATTCTCGGTTCAATGAAATTTTTAATTTTCTGGCTTACTTCCCGCAAAGACTCTTCTGTTACAACTTGTCCAATTACAGTACCATCATTCTTTACACCAAAATAGAGTTCTCCATACTGATGTTTATTCAAAATCGCACAAATAGAATGCATTGCTTCTTTTAATTCACCTGTTGATTTTTTAAATTCTAATGTTTCCGTTTCAATTCCTAAATTCAAATCAACACCTACTTTCAAATTTTATGACTAAATTCTATGACTATTTTCGCTTTTCTAGAACTAATTTTAATTGATTCCTAGTCATAACTCAAGCCAGTAATCCCAATCTATTATTTTTTGCAAACACGGTTCAGCGCCATATTTTCCCTCCAGATACTGCTTGTCAAACTTTGCATCTTTACGAA
>JBJFCD010000082.1:0-15946 GCA_051888795.1 Lachnospiraceae bacterium
ATTAGAAGGCTATCCTGTTGTTGCCATTGCTGATGACGCATTCCTTGAAAATAAAAATTTAAAATCAATAACTTTTCCTGATTCTTTAGAAGAAATCGGTAACTTTTCTTTTGCTTCTTGTGAAAGCCTTGAAAAAACAATCTTCCCAAAATCAGTAACTTTTATTGGAGATCAGGCTTTTGCAAATTGCTCCAAACTAAAAGATTTTTCTGTTTCTTCCGAGAACCAGACCTATACTACTATAGATGGGGTTTTATTCAGCAAAGATAAAACAACTCTGATTATCTGCCCAAGCGGTAAAACAGGAACAAAAGACTACCCCGGGACATATGAAATTCCTTCCGGCGTTACAAATATTGCTTCTCATGCTTTTACGGGATGTAACGCTTTGTCAAGTATCATTTTCCCAGAAAGTGTAATTTCTTTAGGAGACGAAATTTTCACAAATACAGGATCTTTGCACAAAATTTTTTTCAAAGGCAAACCACCTGCATTTTCTGATAGTACTTTGACAGGCTCATTATTATCACGGATCTACTATTCATTTATATTTGATACAGAATGGCAAGATATTTCAAAAAATACATATGGTGGAAAAGCCAGTACACAATGGCTAAAATCAGATATATGGTCATTTTCAAATAATTATATTTCTTCCGCTCACCCTGATGGCATGGGAACAATCAGTGATGGCTACATTTTGACAGATTCAGATTATCAAAGGCTTACTTCCAACCTAGAAGAAGTAGATTTTCAGCGCATCGACTATGCTCTCAAACATTCCACAAATAACTGGGGTGGCTCCTGCTATGGCCTATCTACATGGGTTTGTATGAACTATGCAGGTGAAAAAACATCAAAGGATATCGAAAATGTAACTAATATTCAGGATGCATCAGATTGTTTATATGAATGGGACAATCGCGCAGAAATAAAATCAGCAATAAATTTCTATCATTTACAGAAAAATTTATTGTATACAAAAGGATATTGTCTTGAATTCATGGAATTTTCCCAAGGCATACAGCTGACCAAATTACACAATCTGGCACTCCAAAACACACCATTTGTCATTACATTTAGTCTTTATAATTCACAAGGAAATGAAACCGGACATGCTATTGTCGGCTATGGAATGGAAAGTGGTTCTTACCAAAAAACAATCACTATTGGGGATGAAAAATACACTCATACTTACCCATATCGAATAAAGATCTACGATCCAAACTGGCCAAATGGCGGAGATGAATATTACATATATTATGATGTAAATTATGATGACAATAAAAACATATGGTGTATTCCTGGATATAATATAATCAGCACTTCCAATGATATTTCAGCTGATGAAGATAAACACGATAACGCACAATTAAATTTAGTTACTAACGACATGGAACAACTAAATAGCATAGATTATACAACAGGGAAAATCAATTTCAAATATGCATCGGAAACATTAAAAAATCTATTTGAACTGATATCCGAAAATACCTGCTATAATATTACAATAGGCGAAAAAACCTACACTATATCAGGTTTCAATATCTCAACAGAAGATTCCGATAAAGCTGATCATTCTATTCGGATTTTCCCCGACTGGAACGAAACAGTAGAAGATGATTTTTCTGACTCCCAGACTACTGTAACACTTCCTTTCAATGAAGATGGCTATCAGATTTCCTGTCTGGAAGATTCCATGAAGTTTGCTTTATATGGTCAGAATTATTTCTTAACTGTAAATGCAAACTCTCCAGGAACCATTGATTTTTCCAACACAGGCAATATTTCTGTCAATTTAGAGGAAGAGACATATTATCACCTTAGCATTACGGCAAATAACGGTTATAATGGCACTATTTGGAATACAGTAGAAGCGCAAGGAACAGGATCTGGTACAATTGAGTTAAAACAAAAAGACAGTGGAATTGAAATTAACGGAGATCAAGCTGGGGAAACCACGATTACTGTATCAGATAAGGATAAAACACAACTCATCACTGTTAACTCTGAACAAGATTGTATCTTTATTACAGATGACAATGGAAAACTGACTGCCTACGAAGACAGCGATAACAATGGAGACTATGACACAAAACTTCCAAACCTGAACACAGTGCCAATCTCGAACTGCGAGATAGCCATAAATCCTGTATCCTATATCTACACTGGGAAACCCATCACTCCATCTATTAAGGTGACTTATAAGGATTCTGTTCTTGCAGAAGGAGAAAATTATGCCATAACCTATGAAAAAAATATTAATGTTGGAACTGCATCAGTTATCATTACTGGAATCGGCGATTATAATGGAACAATAACAAAGAACTATTTTATCACCAAAGCCAACAACGTCATATCAGCTTCCAACAAGACAAAAACCGTTTCTACCAAAACACAGTCTCTCTCTCTTGGAGCTTCTGCAAAAGAGAAAACAAAGCTGAGCTATACCTCAAACTCAAAATCTATCACAGTCAACCCAAGTGGCAAAGTAACCATAAAGAAAAACTATGTTGGGCAAGCGACGATTACAATTACCGCGGCTGAGACTGCAAACTATAAAAAGGCAGTGAAAAAGATCACTGTTACAGTAAATCCAAAAGGCACAAAAATCTCTAAAATCTCCAACAGTGCCGCAAAAAAAGTGACTGTAAAGTGGAAGAAAAATTCTGCTGTAAACGGCTACCAGATTCAATACTCCACCAATTCCGCTTTCAGCTCCTTTAAGACTATTACTGTAAAGAAATACCAAACAGTTAGTACAATAATTTCCAAACTACAAAAAGAAAAAACATATTATGTAAGAATCCGCACTTATAAAAAAGCATCCGGAAAAAGCTACTATTCCACATGGAGCAGTAAGAAAAAAAT
The DNA here is from genome assembly GCA_051888795.1 of Lachnospiraceae bacterium. Classification (GTDB taxonomy): domain Bacteria; phylum Bacillota; class Clostridia; order Lachnospirales; family Lachnospiraceae; genus MD308. The sequence continues at coordinate 2,872 of JBJFCD010000082.1, forward strand.
TAAAGTAAAAAAATAATTTATTTTAATCGAGGAGGGATTTCTCAATATAGAGAAATCCCTCCTCTCGGTAGACACCCTATTCTGCGAAACATTTCCCGCAATTCTTTTCCTGTTGGAGGCATTTTGTTTTTTTCATATTGAAAATAATGCTCCTTGCAAATCCGCTAAACGCAGGAGGCCCATACTCACATTTTCTTTTAGATAGAGATTATTGTACTTTCAACCACTATCTTCTCAAAACCTTTGAATGCCTCTTTTCTCATGACATTCTATCAGATTTCAAGTATAATAAACTTATATTATGTATCATTTTCCTAAAGGAGGAATCACTATGAGGTGGAGAAAAACTCGTCGTTTGCTATCAATCATTCTTCTGGCATTTTTAGTAAGTATTATTGGTAACACAGTCTATGCTGAAGGAGATACTATTACAGTCGGTGTTCCTGTTACATATGGACAAACCGAAGCCAGATCCATGCTATCTCTGGTGAACGACTTTCGTACCGGAGATGAGGCATGGGAATGGAACAGTGATGACACAACAAAAACTGTTCATACTGATTTAAATGAATTAGCCTATGATTATGACTTGGAAAAAGTAGCCATGAAGCGAGCAGCAGAAATCGCAATTTTTTTCAGTCATACTCGACCAAATAAAGCTGATTGCTGGACAGCATATACTGAAGCAGGGCTAACAGGCTACAACGCAGTAGCTGAAAATATTGCCGCAGGCTATACCACAGCAGAATCTGTTTTTGAAGGATGGAAAGAAACAAACGATAATTATAGTGGACAGGGACATCGTAGAAATATGTTATCTTCTCGTGTTACCGCAATCGGAATCGGTCATGTAGTATACAAAGGCGTTCATTACTGGGTTCAGGAATTTCGCAGTCCTACGGGAAACACAACGGAAACTCCTGCAAATGATACATCAGACACTGTTCAGGTAGAGGTATCAAAATCGACTATTGAAAATTCATCCGTACAGGCAGACGTAGAAGCCCTTACTATCCCCTGCGGCGAATCCGTAAATACTCCGACCATCACTTCCAAAATATTATTGACAGATACATGGCCTTATAGTCTGTCCCCTGTTATTCTTTCATACGACTGGGCAATAGAAGACAGCCAGATTGCCGAAATTTCTAATGAAAAGCTAACTGGCCTCAAGGTAGGTACTACAAATCTGACAACATCCGTTTCTTTGGATCAAACCTATACAATAACTGTTCCAGTCACAGTAGAAGGAGTTTCCATTAGTAATGCACAGATAAATCTCTCAACTGATTCTTATATTTATGATGGCTCTGAACATCAGCCTGCCATAACCACTGTAACTTTAAATGGTAAAACGCTTGTTAACGATCAAGACTACACCGTATCATACCGCAATAATGTTAATGCAGGCACCGGTTCTGTTATTATCACAGGAACAGGAAATTATACCGGCACAGCGGAAAAGTCTTTTTCCATTACTGCAAAAGATATCAGCGAAGTAACTGTAAAAGACATTCCAGACCAGACATACACCGGAGCCAATCTAACTCCTTCTGTTACTGTAGAAGATGGCTCTATAACACTCCAGTCTGGTACCGATTACACTGTATCATATAGTAATAATACCAATGCAGGTACTGCTTCTGTTACTATCACCGGTAAAGGGAACTATGGCGGTACCAGCACAAAAGAATTCACTATTCTTCAAAAAAATCTTGAAGGAGCCGACATAACGGGTATTTCTGATAAAACATATACAGGAGAGGCCATCAAGCAGAATCCTGTTGTAAAAGACGGAACGACATTATTGTCAGAAAATGCAGATTATACAATCTCTTATGAAAATAATACTAACGCTGGTACAGCAAAGATTATAATAACCGGAACAAGAAATTATACTGGCAGTGTTGAAAATACTTTTTCTATTACTCCAAAATCAATAAGCGAAGTTACCATAACTGAAATTGAGGATAAAGTATATACAGGAAGCAGCATAACACAATCCCTCACGTTAAAAAATGGTAACATAATTCTTGTTGAAAAAGATGATTATACGATAGAATACAACAACAATGTCAATGCAGGCACCGCTTCTGTTATTATCACAGGGAAAGGGAATTATACCAGCACAGCGGAAAAGTCTTTTTCCATTACTGCAAAAGATATCAGCGAAGTAACTGTAAAAGACATTCCAGACCAGACATACACCGGAGCCAATCTAACTCCTTCTGTTACTGTAGAAGATGGTGCTTCAACACTTCGGGCCGATACTGATTACACTGTATCATATAGTAATAACACTAATGCCGGTACAGCTTCTGTTACTATCGCCGGTAAAGGAAACTATGGCGGTACCAGCACTAAAGAATTCACTATTCTTCCAAAAAATCTTGAAGGAGCCGACATAACGGGTATTTCTGACAAAACATATACAGGAGAGGCCATCACTCAGAATCCTGTTGTAAAAGACGGAACGACATTATTGTCAGAAAATGCAGATTATATAATCTCTTATGAAAATAATATTAACGCTGGTAAAGCGAAGATTATAATAACCGGAACAAGAAATTATACAAGCAGCATTGAAGGAACTTTCTCTATCGCTCCGAAACTAATAAATGAGGTTACAATAATCGGTATTGAAGATAAAGTGTATACAAGTCAGGAAATCACACAGGAATTAACAGTAAAAGATGGTGAAAAACTTCTTTCAGAGGATAAAGACTACACTGTTGAGTATCTCAATAATCTGAATATCGGAACTGCCACAATAAAAATTTCCGGAAAGGGTAATTATAGAGATTATATCGAGAAAACCTTTAATATTGGAAAAAATCTGAAAGATTGTAACATATCAGAATTAGATACCTATACTTATACAGGTGAAGCAATCAGGCCGACCATCATAGTAAGCGACGGAACACTTTTATTATCTGAGGATAAAGATTACAGCATTATTTACAAAAACAATACAAACGCAGGAACAGCTTCTGTTATCATCACAGGTAAAGGATCCTATGTCGGAACTGTTGAAAAATCATTTACTATACTGAAACAGGATCAAGTGATAACAGCTGCTTCCTATTCCAAAACATACGGTTCAAAACCTTTTGTCCTAAATGCAAAAGCAACAGGAAAGCTTTCCTACCGCTCCAGTAATAACAGCATTGCAACAGTTTCCGATACAGGAAATGTAACTTTAAAAAGTCCAGGGAAAGTAACTATCACAATCTCTGCAGCCGCAACGGAAAACTATAACGAAGCAACTAAACAAATAACTATCACGATCAGTCCAAAAAAAGTAGCAGGATTAAGTGTAAAAGCCGGTAAAAAGAAGTTAACTGTCAACTGGAAAAAGGATAGCAAAGTAACCGGATACCAGATTACTTATGCACAGAACAGTAAGTTTACAAAAGGCGTAAAAAATATAACGATAAGTAAAAACAGTACTATTAAAAAAGAAATAAAATCACTGAAATCCAAAAAGACTTACTATGTAAAAATCAGATCATATAAAACCGTGGGTAAAACAAAAATTTACAGCACATACAGTACAGTTAAAAAGGTAAAAGTGAAATAAGGTGAAAAAAATCCGGGCGGAAAAGCATTCTCCTCCGCCCGGGTTCTTTCACCTTATTTTCTCGATGAATTTCTGTAAATCAATTCTACAGCCACCGCAGCTGTTATGGGAACTGTCAGTACAACCCCAAGGCTTCCGGATAGTCCCTGCATAATTTCAATTCCTATATTGTAAGAGTTCAAAAGCTGATTATACGAAAGATTATACGCATAATTAATGATCAATGTCGTTATTGCGCCGCCAACATATGCCAGAATCAGCGTATTTGTCATCGTTCCCATCATATCCCGTCCCACTTGGATTCCAGACATAAAAAGTTTTTTCTTTCCCACTTCCGGATTTGCCTCATAAATTTCCTGTATGGTCGAAGACATAGACATTCCCACATCCATTACCGCTCCAAGAGAAGATATAATGATTCCGGCAAAAAGGAGCCCACCAATTCTGATTGGCGTATACTGCGCCACATAATTCAAAGTTTCGATATCTGGAACATTATACCCACTGATTCCTGCAAAGCGTCCGAAAATTGTTGCTGCTGCTCCTGCAGCCGCCACACCACACGTCGTTCCGATAACAGCTGATAACGTCTTCTTTGTCCAGCCACTGATCATCAGCATTGTGAACACTGTAGCCACCACACAGATCAATATCGTAACAGGTATCGGGGAATAGCCTTTATAAATCAAAGGAAACAGGAGTCCAAAAATACTGATACAAGTAAACGCAAGGCTGATCACAGCTTTCACTCCCTGTCTGCCGCCAATCCCGCAGACAATCAATGCAAAAAGAACTGCAAATACATAAATTGCAATACTTCGGTCCTGACTATATACAGTTACTACATTGTTATCCTCTGTGACACTTACAATGGCGATAACCGGCATTCCCGGCTTACAAGTCGCACCAAACAAAGTTCCGCTGGGACTTACTGCCTCTACTTCCTCTCCTTCCAGGATTCCACTGTTTATTTTCAATATAACTCTTTGCTCTCCGTAACGATTTCCGTCCTCTGCCAGATTGTCTTTTGTAACTTCTACTACCTGTGCCTTCTCATAACTCTGTCCTTCCGTAGATATCAATTCCGCCTTTTCAATTCTGTTGCAATATATTAAAGCTGCCGCAAACACTGCAAATGCAATAATTCCGGCGGCTGTTTTTTTCAAATTCAATTTCATATAGCCTCCTCTTTTTTCATGCAGACGATCGATCATCTGTCACATACAGCTCGCCTGCACACTAAGGTACACAATCTGCCGAGAAAGCTATAGCGACTATAACCTCCCCGGCAGCTCTTATTTTATCCATGTTTTATATCAGCAGTTTTATTTATTTTACTTTCACTGATTTTGGTGTACTGTAACTTCCGTACACTTTCTTACCATTTACTACTTTATATGAACGAACTTTTACATAGACTCTTTTTTTGCTAGTCAGTTTTTTGATTGTCAGAGAAGTCTTTGTGTTCTTCTTTACAGAAGTTGTTGTCACATTTTTGGTAAAGGATTTATTTGATGCATATACAACCTGATATCCTGTTACTTTAGAATCCTTCTTCCATGTCACTTTTATCTGTGCTTTCTTCGGTGAAGTCACCTTGGATATAGTTGCCTTCTTAGGATTTGCAGGAGCCGTAACTGTTGTTGTATCCGCTTTTGATACTGTAACTGTAATAGTCTTTGTTGCTTCTGTCTTTGTATCTGTTGCCTCTGCTTTTACTGTAATGGTTGCTGTACCTTCTCCAATAATATGAACTTTACCGGTTTTAGATACAACTACAACATCTTCATTATCAGATTCGTAGGAAAGCTTTCCTTCTGCATTTGCATCTAAGGTAAATGCTGCATCTCCGACTTTCTTCTCATAAGAATCTGTTCCTGTGATTTCCTGTGCTGTTCTGTCATCTTTTACAATCGTATAAGTAGAAGAATCTTCAAGCTCCTGTCCAGAGTCCCCGTCATAAGTTGTAATTGAGAAAGAATCTTCATCTACGCTGATTACTGAATAGCTTGGTGTCCATGTCTGACTTCTCTCAGCGATGTAATCCTGCTGTGTCGCAATCAGGTTATAGAATTTGGAACCTGTAGAAGAGTTTGCTTCCATGTATACAGTTCCCTCCGGGTTCACAATTGTTCCGCTCTTTGTATCACTCTTTACGATATAACAGTTGTTTTCGTCAAGGAATCCTTCCTCTTTATAATTAGATGAATCATATGCTTTGTGCTCTTCGCCATCTCCGGTTAACTGATAAGTTCTGGAATATGTATGATCATGTCCCTGAAGAACGACATCAATATCATTCTCATCAAAGATCGGTGTAAGCTGTGTACGAAGGACAATTCCGTCAGAATCTGAGTGGTCCAGACCTGAACCGTAAATATCCTGATGGAACATTACTACACGCCACTTTGCATCTTCATTCTCACTGATTGCTTTTTTGATAACATTTTCATGTGTTGCACAGTTATAATTGTTAGTATCCAATACGATGAACAATACGTCTCCGTATGTGTAATAATAATCAGTTCCTGCTGCTGTCTTTCCATCTGTATAGCCTGCTGCTTCAACTACAGAAGCATTTGGGTTATTATAGTGAAGTGAGTACTGATTTGAACCAGAATCATGGTTTCCGATTGTCGTTGATACCGGAAGTGATTTCAGTGCATCTGCGCCAAGATAAGCTGCATATTCACGTTCATTCTTTGCATAGTTCACCTGATCTCCTGCAGATACCATGAAACTTACATCTGAATGCTCTTTCATTGCTTTCTTTAAAACTTCATTCCAGTTATATCCGTCATTTCTTGCTGCTAAATTAGCTTCAGCTTCCGATGTGACTGTGTTGCTGGCACTGCTCATAGAGTCACCTTCTTCACTGGTCTGTCCCTTGGAAGCACCAATCTGAGGATCACCTACATACAAAAATGAAAAACTTGAAAATGATTTTGTGCTGTATTCTTCTGCCTCTGTCCACTCACCATTTTTTAATACCTGATAATAATACTGTGTATTTTCAGCCAGTCCTTTGACAGTCACTTTGTTAGAATAATATTGCGTACCATCAATTTCAACTGCTGTTTCCTGGGTTCCATCAAATGAAACTGCATCTGACATATCTTTATTTTTTGCAATTTTAACTGCAGGAGTCTCCTCTGTCTTACTATACCATGCAAGATTCAGCTCTGTCTCATTCACACCTGGTGTCAGAGAAACATTCTCGTAATTGCTGCTATAAGCATCCCAATTTGTTTTCCAATTTTCCCATGCTTTGGAATCTGCTGATGCATCATTCCAATGTTCTGTAGCTGCCTGCACATTTGTTGAAAGATTCGGCACACTAAGTCCGAATGCCATAGACAAAGAAAGAATTGCTGTCATTGTCTTTAAATAGTTTCTTTTCATAATTACCTCCATCTTTACTGAACATAAGTATTACATGCATGTTAGTTTTTATTTTAGGGATGAAGTGTAAAATTCGAAATCCTGCAAAAGTAAATTCTTTGTAAATATTACAGATGTTGAAGAAAGAAAAAAACAGCCAGGTGAGAATATTGCTACTCTCTTCTGACTGTTTACATATGTACTCTATATACAGTTAACACTCTTTTATTGCTTTCAGCCGCTCAATAATCGGAAGATGCTGTGTACATTGGCGTTCACATTTTCCACATGCAATACATGTTCCTGCTTTACTTTGATACAAATCCCAATGATTCTCCAAGCGATTTAATATCGCCTTATCATCACCCGTCAAGATCTTCTGATTGTAAGCATCCATAAATTTCGGAATCTCAATCCCCTGTGGACAACCTTTACAATATGCACATCCAGTGCAGAGATTATTTAACGCCATTCCTTTTTTATCATATCTCTCTGCAACATCTTCCGCTGACTCCTCTACCAGATTCTCCACTGCTTTGACCGCATCATCCACATGCTCCTTTGTCGTACACCCTGCCAAAGTTACAGTAATTTCTTTATGAGAAGCCACAAAACGAAGCGCTGCCTGTGCCACTGTCAGATCCGTTCCTTCTGTAAGATAAGAAAATGCTTCTGGGTTCTGTGGAATCAATCCACCGCCTAATGGATTCATCACCACAATTCCCATTCCATTCTCGTATGCCTTTTTTATGCCACTCTGTCGAAACCGATAGTTAAGCGCATTATATCCTATCAGCATCCCTTTAAATTTCTGCGTCTCAACAACCTGCTCGATATCACTTCCCTGCATGTGAGAAGAAAATACAATATTCCGTATCAATCCTTCCGCTTTCGCTTCCTCAAAAAATCCGTATAGTGCTTCCATATGCTTTTCCCACGAATCCAAGCTAAGCATACACCACATATGGTAGAAATCTATGTAATCTGTTTTCAGCCGGTCAAGGGACAGCTCAAGACGTCTGCGAAAGATATCCTTATCCGGTTTTTCTGTTTCTAAAGTATTCAAATTTGTCTTTGATGTTACATAGACTTTTTTTCTGTCTACCTGAGATAATGCAATACCTGTCACAATCTCACTCTTGTCATTGCAGTAAAATGGCGCCGTATCCCAGTAATTGATTCCTTTTTCATAAGCATAAAGCGGAATCTCTGCACATTTTTCCAGATGACCTGCTTTAATATCTTCTTCATCATAACGCATCGTCCCCAAGCCAACTGCAGACATCTTCATATCCGTATTCCCATACTGTTTGTAATACATCTTTAATTCTCCTATGCTCATTTCTGTTATTTCCAGACTACATTTGCTTCTTTTCTCGGAACGGTCCTTACATATTTTCTGTCAGGATAACCAAGAAGCAGGCAGGCTTTGATTTCTTTTCCTTCAATTCCAAGCCATTTTTTCAGTTCCTCATTGGCATCTGCAATTCTTGCCAGATAACCATTGAATAAAGCTCCCAGTCCCATAGAAACTGCCATCGTTTCTATATTCTGCGCTGCAAGCCCGGCATCCAGAGGCCAGTCAGAAGTGATGAATAATACCACTGGAGCATTTCTAAACAGATAATCATCTGCCGGATTTTCTTTTCTCCGACGGTTAAATGCGACAAAAGGAAGTAACTCTCTTGCAATATGTCTGCCTTCTCTTGCTGCCATTTCATCAATAAATCCCCAGACCATGTCTTTCAGCGTTTCATGCTCTTCCTGTACAAATACAAAACAACACCCCTGATTATTTTTTGCTGTTGCAGTATAACGACCTGCCTGAAGAAGCCGCTCTAACACCTCTCTTGAAACCTTCTCCGGTTTATAGTTTCTGATACTGCGTCGGAATTTAATCGCATGCAGGACCTCATCCGGATTCAGATGGAAGTTTTCTTTGTCATACTCTTCTACATCATCCATGTCATACTCAGGAATGGACACTGCTTTCACCGGGCAGACTGCCACACAGTGACCACATTGAATACAATCCTTCTTCACATTTGCTTTCTTTTCCTTTATTTCAATATTAAAAGCAATGCAATCTTCCACACATCTTCCACATCCCACACATTTTTCCTGATTAATCTTAATCATAATAATCCCTTCTTCCTATAATAAATCATCTTCTAAAAATCTGCATTCCCATATATCAGATATCCTTTGCCACACATTTCTTAAAAAACACATATCTCGGATAGCCGCCATATTTCTCATCTTCTGCAACAATCTCATACCCTAACTTCAGAAAATTATTGACACTGAATACATTTTCCGGATGAGCTGTCCCCATCAAATATTTATATTCTGTTTTTCGAACAACTTCTTCTCCCTGTGCCATCAGCTTTTTTTGAATCCCCATCCCGCGATATGAGGGTAAAACTGCTGCTGACTCCATGTGGGCTACGTATTGTTTTTCTTCTTTTGGAAGATTTATATAGTCTCCAAGATTATCTGAGTCATTTCCCGGAAAACGCACAGTCAGAAACCCCGCTATCTCATTATCCACAATTGCTTTTAAAGTAAATCCTTTTTCTTCTATATGGTGACTCATAAACTCCTCACCGTCCGTACAGTACCAGGATTTATCCGGGACAAGTGAAAGAGCCGTATTCATAATATCCATAATTGTTGCAACATCTTCACCTGTGGCTTTCACTATTTTTATCTCTTCATCAGTTTTATGTACTTCACAAAGCATCTGATAATTTCCCCTCTCAATGATTTTTTCACACTCAAAACTATTTCCCCAAAAACACTTCAACTCTCTTTTAGTCATCTTCATCAGAAGAATCTTCCAAAAGAACACGTATCAATTTTTCTTGACTTAACACGAGTTTATTTAATTTATTATTTGATTTTCGAAGTTTCTCATTTGTGTTTCTTAAATCATTATTCTCTTGCGCAAGGATCTCAATCTGCCGCTCTTGCTCTCCTAAGATCGTTTCGCGTATCGCATTCGCTTCTCTCATTTCCTTACATTCTTTTTTGAGATTCTTCCAGCTTTGAAGTTCTATGATATTGCCTTCCGGATCCATAGCATATACAAAAACAGCCTCCACTCCTCCCGGATAGTCAGCTGTTACCACTTCTCCATAAGCTTTGCCACCATATTGTTTTATAACTTCAAGAGATTCTTCGACGTCGTCAACTTCAAAAGCCAAATGTCCAAGCCCATGCCGATTGATTGCCTCAGGCAGACGATCCTTAACTTCATCATAAGAAAATATTTCTAAAGTCGGATGGTCATCTCCCCATCCCGGAAGCAGCAGATGTTCGCCTGTAATATGCGCATTTCCTATTCCGGTCATTTTATCAAGCCATCCGCCAGATAAATCTCTCGTCTCATCGATACTCTTACAATGCAGCGCTTTCTTATAAAAATCAATCAGTTTTGCTGGATCCTTTGCAATAATATTCGTATGAACATATCGAAACATTTTCATCCTCCATCCACTTATTATTAACTTTTGTATATCAAATTGTGTATAAGAGCTCGGAAACCCACAATGCTGGATTTCCGAGCTCCATTTTCTCTATTCCATTTCTATTGTTCCCGGTGGCTTGCTGGTCAAGTCATACATTACTCTGTTTACACCCTTCACTTCATTGATAATTCTGCTCATTACTTTCTGAAGTACTGCATACGGAACTTCCGCTGCTTCAGCTGTCATGAAGTCAATGGTATTGACTGCTCTGAGCGCCACTGCGTAGTCATAAGTTCTCTCGTCTCCCATTACACCTACACTTCTCATATTCGTAAGTGCTGCGAAATACTGGCCTACTGTCTTATTCATGCCGGCCGCATCCATCTCTTCACGGTAGATGGCATCTGCTTCCTGAACAATCTTTACTTTTTCTTCCGTTACTTCACCGATGATACGGATACCGAGTCCCGGTCCTGGGAACGGCTGACGATATACAAGTTTCTCCGGAATGCCAAGTTCCAGACCCGCTTTTCTTACTTCATCTTTAAATAAATCCCGAAGCGGCTCAATGATTTCTTTAAAATCTACATAATCCGGAAGTCCTCCGACGTTGTGATGAGATTTGATCACTGCGGATTCTCCGCCGAGTCCACTCTCTACAACATCCGGATAAATGGTTCCCTGTACAAGGAAATCTACGGCACCGATTTTTTTCGCTTCTTCTTCAAAAACACGAATAAATTCTTCACCGATGATCTTACGTTTTCTCTCCGGCTCTTCCACTCCTGCCAGTTTGTCGTAGAATCTCTGCTGTGCATTGACACGGATAAAATTCAGGTCGTAAGGTCCTTCCGGTCCGAATACAGCTTCTACTTCATCTCCCTCATTTTTGCGGAGAAGACCATGATCTACAAATACACAGGTGAGCTGTTCACCTACTGCCTTAGATAACAGTACTGCTGCCACTGAAGAATCTACACCACCTGACAATGCACAGAGCACTTTTCCGTCTCCGACTTTTTCACGGATCTGCTTTATAGACTCTTCTACAAAAGAATCCATTCTCCAGTCTCCGGCGCATCCGCACACACCAAGTACGAAGTTTGACAACATCTTTGTACCCTCTGCTGTGTGAAGTACTTCCGGATGGAACTGAATTGCATATAATCCGGCCTCTTCATTTTCTGCTGCTGCAACAGGACAGTCTGCTGTGTGTGCAGTAATCTCAAATCCCGGAGCAATTTTTGAAATATAATCAAAATGACTCATCCAACATGTGGTCTTTGGTGATACATTTGCAAATACTTTAGAATCTGTTTTGTCAATCAGTACTTCTGTCTTTCCGTATTCTCTTACGTCTGCCAGTTCTACTTTACCCCCAAGCACATGCATCATAAGCTGCGCACCATAACAAAGTCCCAGAACCGGAATGCCAAGTTCAAACAGTTCTTTTCTGTAAGTCGGAGAATCTGCCTCATAGCAGCTGTTCGGTCCGCCTGTAAGAATGATTCCTTTTGGATTCATCTCTTTAATCTTCTCAATGTCTGTCTTATAAGAGTAGATTTCACAGTATACGTTACATTCTCTGACACGTCTTGCAACCAGCTGATTGTACTGGCCACCAAAATCAATGACAATTACTAACTCTCTTTTCACCTGTGTTCCTCCCAAAAAATAATATGCTTCCTTACTCGATACATTTACCGATGAAATATATTATAAATTAGCAAATTCATATTTACAATGCCTGTTTATTAAATTTTTCTTTTTTATTGACATGAATTTATGCGAATTTTACAATAAAAGTAATAAATGTAACATCTATGTTTTTTTGACAGAAACGGGGAATAAATATGGAAGAAAATGTAAGAGTTGTTGACCGTGTATTTGATATCATTGAGCAGCTTGCTGCTTCTAACTCACCAATGGGACTGTCCGATATTGCTAAAGCCACTAATATGAGTAAAAGTACCGTTCACCGGCTCCTTTCCTCTATGTGTGCCCGCCATTATGTAGAAAAAAACTCTGACAACACCTATTCCATCGGTTATAAATTAATGGAAACAGTAAGTCTCCATATTAACAGCCTCGAACTTCTGACGGAAGCAAAACCATTTTTAAGCGATCTGATGCGTGATCTGCATCTGACTGCCCATATGGGAATCTTAGACGGCTGTGACGTTGTCTATCTCGAAAAACTCGACATTTACCCAAACACAAGATTATATACGCAAGTAGGATTCCGTTCTCCCGCTTACTGCTCTTCCATGGGAAAATGTCTCCTCTCCTGCCTGTCCGGAGACGAATTAGAAGATGCATTATACGGATGCGATTTCAAACGATACACCCCAAACACAATCACAGACATCCGTGAATTCAAACGATACCTTCGCGTCGTGAGACGCCAGGGATGGGCAATGGATAACGAAGAATACCAGCTTGGCCACCGCTGCGTCGGCGCTCCAGTATACGATTACCGCGGAACACCTGTAGCCGCCATCAGCGCCAGCGGATCCATCACCCAGCTATCCGACAAAAATCTCGAATCTGTCATACAAGAGGTAAAACAGGCTGCCGAAAGTTTATCACGAAGAATGGGATATGTAAATTAGGGACGTAGTAAAATGCAATTATACCCCGGGGG
>JBJFCD010000083.1:0-3641 GCA_051888795.1 Lachnospiraceae bacterium
ACAGCTATATTAGATTATCACATCTTTCGTCGCTTGTCAACAACTTTTTTTATTTATTTTTTTGCTGTGTTCTCTGCTCTCTCGAGCGAACTTCTATAAGATATCACACACGTTTGTTCTTGTCAACAACTTTTTAAAATCTTTTTCACTTTTTCACTTTTCACTTTTCATCTTATTGGTAAGAAAATACTTTCTCCATCCTCTTTCTTTTAAGTAATGGACACTAAGGTTTCTCTATCCCGAGATAAGTTGGTTAAGAAACACGACACCACGCCACTCATTCCCCCTCTATAATTTTCCATATAGGGACCTATTTTTTTGCATATCCTTTCTTCAAGTTAATGAATCAAAAACCTATTTCGACTAAAGCACTAGTCTCATCTGATACCAGACTACATTTCCATGAACCGATTGTGAGATTCCTTCATTTTCAAATCCAAACTTTGCATAGTAATGAAGTAACTTTTCTTTGCAGGTAAGCACCAATCCTTTTCGCTCCTGCTGCCTCGCATCCGCAATGACCTGCTCCATGATTCTTGCGGCGCAGCCCTGATTACGGTATTCTGGAATAGTATTGACTCCGAAGATCATCTGCCACTGGCCGTTTTCATTGTGCATTTTTGCATTTTCGTACATTTCATCTGTAAGATCTTCTTCATCTGTTACCATACCATTGATAAAACCTATTAATTTATTTCCTCTGTTATCATCAAATAACAGCCAGAAATGATCCGGATAATAAGTAAGGCGCTCTATAAAATCTTTTTCTTTTGCCGCTTCCGCAGGCGGAAAACATTCTTCTTCAACTGCTGTAATAATTTTCAAATCGTCCAGTGTTGCTTTTCTGATTCTCATTTTGTTCTCCTTTACTTCCGTTTTTCTTTACTCTTGTTCTTCTTTACTCGTGTTTTCTTTACTCATGCTTTTCTTTTCCGGCAAGCTCAAAAGCACCAGCGATGATGTCGTGAGTACAAGTCCCAGAATTGACAGCACCGTTGGCTTCTCAGCAAAAAACACAAATCCGAAGATCATAGCTGCCACTGGTTCACCTGCTGCCAGAATCGAAACTTTTCCAGCTTCAATATAATTAAGTGACAGTGTATAAAACACATAAGGAAACACTGATGCAAACAACGCATGGATTAGCATAAAGAGAATCATCTTTATACCTCCATCTACTGTGATTCGTCGAATACACTCCCAGTCTGTTACTGGAAGCATACACACTGCAATAATGGCCATGCAATAAAAGGTCATAGTAAATGCATGATAACCTTTTTTCATTGCAGCTTTTCCTACCAGACTATAAAGTGCATAGCAAAACGCTGCGAGAATTCCAAAGCCTATTCCCATCGGTGTCCACTTCATACCTGATGAATATTCCAGGATTCCACTCACCATAACACATCCACAAAGCGCAAGCACCATACAGCCGGTCTTTTTCAAAGTGATCTTCTCATGGAATAAAATAGCCGCAAAAAACAGTACAAAAATCGGAGACATGCTAAGAAGAACTGCCGCCAGTGATAATGTCACCTGCTTGATTGCCTCATTGTAGGCAAGTACTACTCCAAGCATTCCCAACAGACCACCTACACCGAAAATCCACAGATCTTTCAAACGTATGTAAAACAGGCGTTTATCGTAAATAAAAATTGTAATCCCCATTACAACTGCTGCCATAACAAGTCTCGAAGATGTCACTGTAAAACTATCCATTCCAAGTTCTGTAAGGATTCTCACAAATATCCCTACAGATCCCCATAAAATTCCGGATAAGACCGGAAGTAAATATACGATTTTTTTCATATCTTTTTTCTCCCGAGTCTGACTTCTTCCATTTCTTTTGCCAGTTTTTCATCCATAGCATCGAAAAGATAGTTTTTTCCCCGTTCTTTTCTATTCTCGTACTCTTCCTGTATTTGACGTCGCACGATCTCTACTTCTTCTTTAAATTCTCTTGCGGAGATCAATGTACCACCCTGTCCCAATGTCACTACCTGTTCTACTCCATCAGAAGTAACTACTGTCACATGGTATTTTCTTCCGATTTCATGGACGACTTTTTCTATATACTGATCGGCAGTCTCTGCTTCTTTCGTGTAAACAACATGAATGTTGTGGTATTTCTGTATCTCCAATGCATAACCTTCTACCTTGTAAGCATCAAACACTGCAATGACCACACATTTCTTAAAGCCCTGATAATTACAGAGTATATCCAAAAGTTTTCCCCTTGCCGACTCAATATTATCTTTTGCAAGTTCTTTTAGATCGTCCCAGGCAAAGATTACGTTATATCCATCCACCAGAAGATATTCTGTCAGCTGCTCTTCTTTTTTCTTATGTTTCTTCTCTGGTGACGCATAGACAGTTCTTGCATCTCTTCTTGTTTTTGTCTCATATTTTCCATAAGTTCGGATAAAAATTTCTTCCAGCTCTTTTTCTTCCTTGGCATTCCAGATCGGCATCTGCGCCGCTTCCTTTCCAGCAGAGAGACGTTTTTTATTCTTTGATTCTATGAATGCATCCTCTGTGCTGTCATCCTCATTTCTCTTTACCATCTGACTTTCAATATGCATATGATCAGGCACTTCATCCCATGGTACGTAAAATCCTGCACCATGAGAACAGAAAACAGAACCGGAAGGATTTTCTGTATCACGATCCGGATCATATCCGCTCGCCTCAATCACTTCATCCGCATTATGACAAGGTTCATATCCTTTAAACTCCAGCGACAGTCTTCCCATTCCTCTTGTATAACCAGCTACTTCTCTCTGATAATCCCGGATCTCTGATACTGGAACTTTTCCCGAAAGAAGCGTCATCTCGCCCTCCGTCTGTGGCGGATCACTTTCTCCACTCATTCTCTGAATATCCGTCATAGCTCTTCCTATCATCTCTGATGGAACTTCAAGGCAAAAATTGTAATATGGTTCCAAAAGAATGCTTTCAGCCTGCATGAGCCCCTGACGTAATGCACGATAAGTAGACTGACGAAAATCACCGCCCTCTGTATGTTTCAAATGAGCTCTTCCTGCTGCCAGCGTAATCTTCATATCTGTGATGGCCGCACCCACAAGCACTCCCCGGTGTACCTTCTCCTCCAAATGGGTAAAGATCAGTCTCTGCCAGTTCCGATCCAGTACATCCTCACTGCAGCAGGAATCAAATACCAGTCCGCTTCCCGGCTCCCCAGGTTCCATAATCAGATGAACCTCTGCATAATGCCTCAACGGCTCATAATGTCCAACTCCTTCTACTGTTGTACGTATGGTTTCCTTATATACGATATTCCCTGTGCCGAAAGTGACAGAAACGCCAAATCTTTCTTTGATAAGGCTCTGTAATATCTCAACCTGCACTTCCCCCATGAGTTGTGCATAGATTTCTCCCAATTCCTCATTCCATACAATATGAAGCAACGGATCTTCTTCCTCCAGTTGGCGCAAGTTTCCTAACATCTTGTGGATATCGCACCCTTCCGGCAGTTGAATCTGATAGTTCAACACCGGCTCTAACACTGGCCTCTCCGATTCTTTTTCTATTCCCAGTCCTTCTCCTGCATATGTATGAGAAAGTCCTGTAACCGCACAGACCATCCCCGGCACAGCTTCCTTTACCATCTCATATTTTTC
>JBJFCD010000084.1:0-3632 GCA_051888795.1 Lachnospiraceae bacterium
TTTGCCCAGGAGATAAGCCAGTTGTATATTTTTCTATTTGTGATGGTGATGAAGTAGAAGCGGTATATGCTTATTGTAATCTTCATAGTTTATGGAAGGCATAAGGGAGAAATGGAAATATAATATACAGAAAAAAAGAATTTACACAGCAACAGTTCAATGGCTTCCTGGATAGAAAATTCTATCAGATGCTATGATGAGCTGATCCAGATTAAGAATTTCTGCTAGTTTTTCTTGTGAAAGACTGAGTTCTGTACGGGCTTCACGAACTGCGTTGGCAAGGTTTTGTTTCATATCATGCATTTCTCTGCACCGTCATGGAGAAGAAATTCTGTTTCGTGGTTTTGCAGGTAAGCATCAGGAGTTTTGATACCGGCCATGATAGATATGATTGGTTTGATGTTATCTGCATCACAGAAAATGATGCGGTTATGAACGTGTCCTTTGTCAATGTGGCTAGCTACAATGTAAGAGTATTTTTCCTTTCAGCAGTTTACAACAATCGTGCAACTTACCCTTTGGTTTATGCAACTTGGGTAGGTTGCACTTTTTTTATTTGAAAAGACTGTTAGAATGCGATTAGAACAAAAAGCAGGAGGTAGCTATGAACGCAGTAACAGTCAATAATCTGGTAAAAGATTACAAGGAACATAGAGCCGTGGACAAAATATCCTTTGAGGTAAAGGAGGGAGAGCTGTTTGCTTTTCTTGGTGAAAACGGTGCGGGAAAATCAACCACCATCAATATCCTTTGCACCATCTTAAAAAGGACTTCCGGGGAGGTAAACATATTTGGTCATAAGCTGGGAGAAGAGGATGATAAGATCCGGGATTGCATCGGAATTGTTTTTCAAAATTCGGTGCTGGATCAGAAGCTTACCGTAAAAGAGAATCTTCTGACCAGAGCTTCCTATTACGGTCTGTCCAAAAAGGAGGGGATGGAAAGAATCGCGCCTTTTATGGAGACCTTTGAATTAAAGGAAATCTGGAATCAAAAGTACGAAAAATTGTCCGGTGGACAAAGAAGAAGAGTGGATATTGTACGGGCCCTGATTAATCAGCCTAAAATTCTCTTCTTGGATGAGCCAACCACAGGGCTTGATCCCAAAAGCAGAAAAATCGTGTGGGATTATATCGAATATCTTCGCAGGAATAAAAAACTGACCATTTTTCTTACGACCCACTATATGGAGGAAACAAAAGACGCAGATCGCGTTGTCATCTTGGATAAAGGAAAAATTGTTGCTGAGGGAACTCCCGCATCCTTAAAATCCCGGTACGCAAAGAGCAGACTGGTGTGGTATGAAAAAGACCATCAGAATAATCAGGAAATCTTAAGGGGATTGGATTATTCCTATGACGCAGATCACTACAACATTTTCTTTGAGGGAAATATGACGGAGTTTATCTATGAACACCGGGATAAAATCACGGATTATGAAATCTTAAAGGGTTCCATGGACGATGTGTTCCTCAATCTGACCGGAAAGAAAATGCAGGATTAAAGGAGAGTAGAGGCATGAGAAAATATATCGGATTAACAAAAAGAAACCTACTGATCTATTTTAAGGATTATCAGTCCATTCTGTTTTCAATGATTACGCCAATTATTGTGTTTGTATTGTATCTTTTGTTTTTAAAGGATACCTTTGTATCACCGATCAAGAATGCAACCATAGGACTGGAGCAATGGATTTTGGATGAAGACATCAATATGTTTGTCAACGGATTGCTGCTTACCGGTATTCTTGGAACTACGATGATTACGGTTCCCTACAATTGTCTGATTACCATTGTAAGAGACCGGGAAAATAAAATCGATTATGATATTTCCGCAACCCCGATCCGCCGTGTCCAAATTGTGCTTTCTTACTTTACGGCATCTGCCCTTTCCGCATTTATCATGGCAGCCATCATCTTAACCGGTGGGTTATGTATCATGGGTGTGCAGGGAACCCTCTATCTGGGGGTAAAAGATGTGGCGGCGCTTTATGGCATTACCTTTCTTGGCGCGATTTCCGCCACCTCCCTTTTTATGATTGTGGTGCTGTTTTTCAAGACCGCCTCTGCAAGCGGGGCTTTTCTTGGAATCCTCTCAGCGGCCTGCGGCTTTGTCATCGGCGCCTACATTCCGATTTCGCAGTTTTCGGAGGGGGTACAGACCTTCTGTAATGTTTTTCCGGGAAGCGGAATCACGGTTCTCTATCGGAACAGCCTGCTGAATCCTTTGCTGGATAAAATGAATCAAAATATCGGAGGTCTGGACGAGGGAATGTTTGTGGAAGCAATGCGGGAAACCTTTGTATTCGACTCCCATTTGTTTGGGCAGACCATAAGCCGCGGTGGTGTTGTGGGTATGGTCTGCATAGTCGCAGTAGTGACTACCATATTGATAGGAATCATATATCCGAAAATTTATCAGAGAAAATAGTAGCTTTATTTTAGAAAAGTGCTCCTGTGAATGAATTCGCAGGAGTACTTTTTTAAATGGGAGAATATGAAAACGTATGATGAGAGAATATATTTGAAAATATGTAAATTGAATGTTACCATATAAAATAGAGGGGATGATCCTCTATTTTATAGATGTAACTTATTATAAGCAGACTTAATAAATAGAGTGAGGTGTCATTATGGCTAAATTTACTCAGCAGGCAATTATGTATAGCCTACTTAAGTTGTTGCAAGAAAAACCAATTGACAAAATAACCGTAAAGGATATCTGTGAATTATGTGAGATTAATAGAAATACCTTTTATTATTATTATAGAGATATTTATCAGGTATTAGAGGAGTTACTTAGAATTGAAACAGAAAAATCACTAAAGGAAAAACAAGAATATAAAAATTTTTATGAAGAGTATTTGCAGAAGTATCACCTTGTTCTTGAATATAAGAAGGCAGTATTCCACCTCTATAATTCAAAAAATAGAGATATGATTTTGAAATATTTTTATGATGTTACAGAGGACTTTGTGGAGAAATATGTGAGAAAAGAGGTTATAGGGACGAATTTATCGGATGATGATATTAAATTTGTAACATATTTCTATAGTAATTCTATGATTGGTAATACACTTCGATGGTTACAACATGGTATGCAGGATTCACAGGAACAATTAATTTATAGAATGTCGGTTTCCTATCAAGCTACAATTAAGGCGTTAATTGCTCAAATAGAAAAAGATAAAAGTAAAAATTAGACACATTTACAACAGTGCCCAAAAATTGGACACTGTTATTTTTTTGTCTATTTGAAGGAAAAGACAATTAGATTATTATCAATACACATAAGGAGGCAGAACATATGAAAAACTTAAAAACAGCGAAGAATGTGTATGTGGTAATGACAGTATTCTGTATTGTCGGTGGCGCTATACTATTGGTTTGGCCAGGATTAGGACTAGAAGTCCTGTGTAAGATATGTGGTGTTTTTTTCCTTGTATATGGACTGGCAAAAATATCAAGCTATTTCACAAAAGATCTGTTTCAGTTAGCCTTTCAATTTGATTTTGGATTGGGAATCGTTTCCATGATACTGGGAGCTTTGATGATTTTTCGAACGGGTCATATTGTTAATATTCTTGGATTTTGTATAGGAATATTTATGTTTGTTGATGCCGCATTAAAAAT
>JBJFCD010000085.1:0-3628 GCA_051888795.1 Lachnospiraceae bacterium
TATCTGGTAGATTTCTGGGAGCCCCGGTTGATGGTAACGCGGTTCCATACCTGATCCTGAACGATCAGCATTCCCAGCTTTTTCAGCTGCTTGCCAAGCTCCTTGATATCAAAGCAGACAATGCGATTATTCAGTTCCACATTTGTCTGATGGTTAAATACTTTCAGAGAACCATTGACGTAGATCTCCAGTGCTGTTGCGATACGCTGTGCCTGAGGTTCTTTCTGCTTTCTCAGGCAGTCATACAGATCTCCCAGTACCGGCATATTTTCCGGTTTCGGATCTGCAAAATATTTCTGATACACAAGAGGCAGGCACCGGTCGATCACAGACTTTTCCTCTGCCTCAATACCATTTCTGGTTCCCATAATCAGTTCACATAGCGACAGGACAAAATCTGACTTCACTCCCAGCGGATTATCATCATCAGAGTAATCCATGTTGATATCCATGGGATTGATATAATCCTTACTGGTCGGAGAAATGTGGATAACCTGACCCCCGAGGGCATGGACCAGTGGATAATATTCTCCCTCCGGATCTCCGATGATAATATCGTCATTTGTCACGAAAAATGCATTGGTGATTTCTCTCTTGGCAGCAAAGGATTTTCCGGATCCGGGAGTTCCGAGGATCAGTCCATTCGGGTTTTTCAGCTTCTTTCTATCTACCATGATCATATTGTTGCTGAGGGCATTCAATCCGTAATAAAGAGATTCTCCGCCCATGAACAATTCCTGTGTTGTGAACGGAACAAAAATAGCAGTGCTGGTAGTCGTCAATGCCCTTTTGATCGGTACATGATTGACACCAAGTGGAACGCTGCTCATCAGTCCTTCCTCCTGCTGATAATCCAGACGCCTTAACACACAGTTATATTTCTGAGCGATACCGGCAGTCTGGAATACTGCATTTTCCAGATCCTGTTTACTTTTTGCCGTATTCAAAAAAAGCGCAGTTACCAGGAACATACGCTCATTTCGTGACTGCAGATCTTCCAGAAGTCTCTTTGCCTCTCCGCCATACGTGTTCAGGTCTGACGGGATGATGTCCATATCATACCCGGAACGAACTGCCTTTTTCTGTTCTTCAATTTTCATGCGGTTGATATCCGTCACCTTGCTTTTTACAAGCTTGATGGCTTTCATCTGATCTACCGACTGCACATGCAGGTTTACAATCAAATCCTTATCCATATCCAGAAACTCGGCCAGCATCTTGTCGGTAAGCTCCGGAGCCAGA
Source organism: Lachnospiraceae bacterium (assembly GCA_051888795.1). Taxonomy (GTDB): domain Bacteria; phylum Bacillota; class Clostridia; order Lachnospirales; family Lachnospiraceae; genus MD308. The sequence continues at coordinate 1,243 of JBJFCD010000085.1, forward strand.
ATCTGCAGATAGGAGACTGCGCCAATCGTTGTCCCCATCTGGAACATCTTCCCTTCTTTAAATACAAAGCTGGTCGGTGCCACATAGTCCTTTGTACTGAGACCGGTCCGGATCATGGATCCATAATCAAACTGGAAATCGGCACTGGCATCCGGATTAAATGTTTCATACATAATCTGAAGCCGCTCCACACCGTTCAGCGGGTATGCCGGTACACCAAGCACCTTGAAGTTATTCAGGATATCCGACTCAATACGCTCCAGCTTCGGTTTCGCCAGCTTGATATTCTCCGCTTCAATAGAAAACGTGATATATTTTGACTTTACCAGACCGTTATTTCCCTTTGCCAGCTGATGCTTCAGCATCTGTGCATATTCCATGCGGACATCATCAAACTCATCATGCTGAGGACGGATACGGATCACATTCTCAAATTCCTTCATATTGCTTTTGTGATTGATAAAGCTCAGCTGGAAATGGATGCTGCTGTCAAAATAGTTGAGAAAATCACACCAGTTTTCAAAAATAGCATTCTTATCCTCATTCTGTGCCAGCTGATAGTTGATATCATAAAACCGGATACATTTGGAATATGTATTTCCCTGTACCCGGCAGATTCCATCCTTTCCCATCTCTTTGTATCGGATCGTCTTTTGTACCGAAAGCCGCTTTTCTTCTTTTTTCTTTGACTTTTTGGTGCTGTTATTTTTTCTTTTTGACACCTGTCTTTCCTCCCTTCTTTTCTCTGACTGCATTTTTCGAACCGGTTGCTTCCGGATTCAATTCATAATAATTCTCTGTTTCATAGGTTCTGACCGGTGGCCGGAACACTTTTACATTCAGGATGTGCAAGATCACATCCTCCAGATGCATCCCATCTTTTTCATACATGGCAAACATAAATGCCGGTAACATCAAAATCACCATAACAGTAACCGCATTTGACATCCCAAGTATTCCTCTTGTGAGGAAATAAAACGGAATACCAATCGCAGCACCGATCCCGATGCAGATGATCTGTCTCTTTGTCAGATTAAAAGCCACTTTATTTTTTACTTTTGTCAAATCTTTTGGAACACTGACATATGCCATGGTTTATCTCTCCTTCCTGTGATTTATTTAATGGGCATTAAAAATGGACTTGCTCAGGGATCCTGTCTTAAACAAACTGAAACACAGGATGACTGTATAAGCCATTACGCCAAATAATGAAGAACTCAGATTATCTGAATACTGGATACCCGCTACCAGCACAGCGTAGATAGCGACGCATACCATCATCAAAAATGCCTGGAATGCCAGGGCAAAGAGTCCTCTGAAATAATTGGTTCCGATCTGTCCCCACTCTCTGTTGCTCATCGTGGCGAACGGGATCGGTGCGACCGAAGTATAAAGGTAAATCTCAATCATACGTCCATATAGAATTACTGTGATCAATACGGACATGATTCTCATACAGAAGCTGACGATCAGGGTTTCCAATGCCAACACTACTAATTCTCCAATCTCCATGGCTTCCAATGTAGCCTCCAGATCAGTCAGTGCAGAACTGATATCAATAGCTGTACTTCCTGTGACCACACCGGATGCAGCATTTACCACATGCTGGCCCACATCAAAGACAGCCATTGTAATGGTAAAAGTATTGCTTACCAGATACACTGCGATCCACATCTTCACAAAGTATTTGAAGAACATCCATGTATCAATATCATGCATGTTGTTACGCTCAGTAAGCATGGAAATCAGTTCATAGCAGAGCACAAACGTAATGATGATACCTGCAATCGGCAGAATTACCGAATTAGACAGGTTCTGGATCATACTGAATATGCTGCCATTCCATCCCTGAGGAGTCTGTCCAACCTGGCTTGCAATCTCACCTGTTTTCTGATTGACATCAGTAAACATCTGGTCCAGGTTGGAATTGATCATCCCCGTCAGGAGCTCCCTCATCCATTCTTCGATCGCATCAAAAATCTGATCGAACATGGATAACTACTCCTTTCTCTTAACCAAACAGTCCACTAAGAAGCGGAATTAACTGAGTACCGATGAGGATTACACCACCACCGCTCATCAGCTGTTTAATTCCCTGAGACTTTGCCCCCGGGTTGTCATTGCCATAACCTTCCATCAAATTGATCACACCCCAGACCCCAAGGCCGGCCCCAATGGCAACTACCAGTGTCTGTAAAATATTAATTGCGCTCGTAAAAAATCCCATATATTTTTTCCTCCTTCATTTGATCATTTTCTTTTCTTCTTTTTTTTCGGTGTTCCTGTTTTCCCAGGAACAGGGTGATCTGTTTCTTATCCTCATACAAACCTCCATCAGACAAAAAAATCCGCTCCCTATGGAACGGTTCTCAATACTGTCTGTTTC
>JBJFCD010000086.1:0-3613 GCA_051888795.1 Lachnospiraceae bacterium
CCGCTACGCTTTTTACAAACGAGAGTGGGTTCTGATTCAAATACGCAAATTCATTTAGACACACAATTGTAAAATGGGAATATTATTTTTATTTTTGCGCACCCTATGAAAAAAACATGGGGTGCATTATTATGAAAAAAGACGAAAAACTGCCAAAGGCCGAGCAGGTGAGAAATGAAGCATACAATGAATATGTGGAATCTATTACGCCGAAAAACAATTTACCTCTTAGCATGCTAAAGGCATTTGTATTAGGTGGGATTATCTGCACGATAGGTCAGGTGATCTTGAATGTCGGAACGAATGTCCTGGGACTTAATAAGCAGGATGCGGGAACCTGGTGCAGCATCATACTGGTACTCTGCAGTGTGGTTCTTACCAGCTTAAATGTTTATCCTTCTTTTGCAGACTGGGGAGGAGCAGGGGCCCTTGTTCCGATTACCGGATTTGCGAACGGTGTCTGTTCCTCCGCCATTGAGTTCCAGAAGGAGGGACAGGTTTTTGGTATAGGGTGCCAGATCTTTCGAATCGCAGGACCTGTGATTCTGTACGGAATCTTTAGCTCCTGGGTACTGGGACTGATTTACTGGGTACTGAAAATAATAGGGCTGGTATAGGAATGTTCCTATATCAGCCATTTTAAAATTGGATTATCTGTTCTAAATCATTTGACAAACATATGTTCTGGTGCTAGTATTGGAATATATCATTGAAGGGGTGTGATTACATGGATTCAAGAAGAATCGAACAGATAAAAGGGCAGTTTGATAATGCAATTCAGATTACAGAAGATGAACAGATTGAATTTTGGTATGCAAGAGATTTAATGATGCTGTTAGGATATAGTCGATGGGAGAATTTTGAAAAGGCAATTGGACGAGCCATAGAATCATGTGAGACTGCACAAATTGAGGCGTTGGATCATTTTCGTGAGGTCACGAAAATGATAACTGCAGGGAAAGGGGCTACACGTAATGTTAGAGATTATATGCTTACACGTTATGCTTGCTATCTTATTGCAATGAACGGTGATACCACAAAAGAAGAAATAGCCTTTGCACAAAGTTATTTTGCAGTTCAGACTCGTAAACAAGAGTTAATAGAGGAGAGGATAGCCTATATTGAGAGAACCCAAGCCAGAAATAGGTTAAAGGAATCTGAAAAAAGATTATCTCAGAATATATATGAGCGTGGTGTTGATGATGATGGTTTTGCGAGAATAAGATCACGAGGAGATCAAGCTTTGTTTGGAGGATATTCTACAAAGGATATGAAAGTAAAATTAGGTGTAAATGATAATAGACCTTTGGCAGATTTTCTTCCTACGTTAACAATAGCTGCAAAAAATTTAGCGACTGAGATGACAAATTATAATGTAGAAAATAAGGATTTATATGGGGAACCTGCAATTACCGGTGAACATATTCAAAATAATACAGAAATAAGAAAAATGCTTGCGGGACGAGGAATCAAGCCTGAAGAACTACCTCCGGCTGAAGATATAAAAAAGCTGGAACGTAGAGCAAAAAAGCAAGATAAAAAAATAGTAGAAAAATCTGGTAGTTTTGCAAGTGTTGAAGAGTCAGATTAATAAGAATACATAACAAGAACGTTCCTATATCATCGACAAATAATCAAGGGTTCCGGCAGCTACGCCGGTGCCCTTTTCTAATAGGGCAATAAGTCCCTTCAAGGTATCTGTTGCCTCTTCCCGCGTGGACGGCACAAGGGAGTTGTCCAGCTTTACGGCAAGGACGATGAGGGCAATTTCAGCAAGGGCTGCCGGACGCTCAAACTGGATTTCTCCATTATCAATTGCCTGGGAAATGATTTCCGTTAAGGCAGGCTTTAATTCGGAAATGACATAATTCAAATACTTCTGGTGCAGAAAAGCCAGATCCTCTGCGCTGGAAGAGGCATTCTTGTTTTGCCTTAAAAAAGCAATAGAAGAATTCTGACATGCCTGAAAAAGCATTGCCATCCGCGTAAATGGAGAGACAGTTGTCTGCTCTGCCAATGTTTTCGCGGTCTGCAGCGGCTGCTCATAGCTTCTTTTAATTAGCGCATCTACAATCGCATCCTTGGAAGGAAAGTAATAGTAAATGCTTCCTTTTCCAATGCCGGCTTTCTCGGCAATCTCACTTACCGAAATATGTTGAATACTTTTTTCTTCCAGTAACTGCTGGAGCGCATCCAGTATTTTTTCTGATTTCCCTAAATCTGGCATAAGTACAAGCCGCCTTTCTTCTATAAAGTAAAGAATGTTTGTCAGTAAATAACCGCAAACCAATCTGCTTTGTGCGAATTGTCAAAAATTTGTGTTTCTATATTGTACCATATCGGCAAATTGCAAACAATAGAGAACAATGATACAAAAAGAAGCTGAAATTTCGGGAAAAATTGTGAGATTTTTTACCAAATCGATAATTGACCGCCGGTCGAAACCTGTGCTAGTATTTTTTTAGAACAAATCGACCGCTAGTCGAAAAATGGAGGGAAAAATGACTTACGCAGAGTTTTTTTATGAAATCAAGAACAAGTTTATGGGTGCTGATATCAGTGATATTCATGAGCACCTTGCATATCAGTTCAACATCGAGGACGAAGAAGCTGGTGGAATTTTCTATGTAGAAGCAAAGGATGGTCAGCTACTGGTAGAACCCTATGAATATTATGACAGAGATGCAATGTTTACTTCCGATCCGGATACGCTTATGAAAATCGCAGAAGGAAAAGTTGATCCAATCTGGGCTTTTACCACGGGGAAACTGAAGGTGGAAGGAAATATTGACAAGGCGCTTCGATTAAAAGAAATTATCGAACTCAAACAAAAGAAAACAAAGGAAACAAAGAAAACGAAAAAAGCAAATGCATAACAGCATGGAGGAAGTATGGGAATTTTAGGAATAGGAATTGCGTGCGCCGGAGCACTTGTGGCAGCAACAGCCGGAGAGACTGCATACTTTTATGGTAGAACCATGAAACGGCAACAGGTGAATCTGGATCGAACCATGAAGATGGCAGGAACGGACTGGTCACAGTATACGGATATTCTGACAGAGAGAAAGGAATTTATGCTGGCGCAGCCTCATGAGGATGTGTACCAGACGGCTTTTGACGGATTAAAGCTTCATGCAGCATATTTTCCGCCAATCAAAGAGACAGAAGGAAAAAAGAGGATTGTAATCTGTTTTCATGGCTATACCAGCAGAGGACTGGCTGATTTTACGGGGCTGACAGATTACTATTTCAAACGCGGATATGCTATGCTGCATCCGGATGCCAGAGCCCACGGGGACAGCGAAGGAGAGTATATCGGATTTGGCTGTCTTGACAGAAAGGATGCCTTAAAATGGATTGACTGGGCGCTGGAAAAATGCGGTCAAGATGTGGAAATTTTTCTCCATGGAATCTCCATGGGAGGCGCAACCGTCCTGATGGCCAGTGGTCTGGAATTGCCACCACAGGTCAAAGGAATCATATCTGACTGCGGCTTTACTTCTCCGAAGGAAGTGTTTACCCATGTGTTACATAGTATGTATCATCTGCCGGCATTTCCGGTGATTCCTGCAGCCAATCTGGTGAACAAAAAGCTTGCAGGCTATGGCATGGA
>JBJFCD010000087.1:0-3570 GCA_051888795.1 Lachnospiraceae bacterium
AATATTTTGTAAGTCCTATCGTATGTATCGCGCTCATAACATCCCTCATCTCCTTCGTTAACCGTACCAGTCAATTATTATTATATCCAATTGACCATTTTTGAGAAGACTGTTTTGAATAAAATAATATAAAAATGGCGCAAACCCCAAACATAAGGATTTGCGCCTTTAATTCCACTGAGCGTGCGGGGATTCGAACCCCGGACAACTTGATTAAAAGTCAAGTGCTCTACCGCCTGAGCTACACGCCCATAAAACTGGGCTAGTTGGATTCGAACCAACGAATGCAGGAGTCAAAGTCCTGTGCCTTACCGCTTGGCGATAGCCCAATAATCAATAATTGTTCCGGAAAAGTCCAGATAAAAAAAAGAAAGGTGGGTAAAGGGACTCGAACCCTTGATATCCAGAACCACAATCTGGCGCGCTAACCAACTGCACCATACCCACCATATCATTACTCATCGAACTATTTTGTCCAACTAAGTACCATTATTCAATTTTTGTGGTTCTAACGAGCCTGGGGGGATTCGAACCCTCGACCTACGGCTTAGAAGGCCGTTGCTCTATCCAGCTGAGCTACAGACTCATAAGACTAGCTCTTTAGAACTATCTTTCTTACCGCCATGTTTAAGGCTTTAAGAAAGCGGGTGATGGGAATCGAACCCACGTATCTAGCTTGGAAGGCTAGTGTTCTACCATTGAACTACACCCGCATGATCGTCTATCGGGGTGACAGGATTCGAACCTGCGACCTCCTGGTCCCAAACCAGGCGCTCTAGCCAAGCTGAGCCACACCCCGTTATTATGTTTTATGTCTTTTCCTCCGTGACACAATACACATTATATATGACGCTCCCAAACTTGTCAACAACTTTTTTGTTTTTTTTAACATATTTTTTCTTTTTAGCTTATATATACATTAATTCAACTTTTGGCTCACTATTTTGTTCAATTTGTACAATAATATATGTGGGTTTTCGTCCAATCTGACGAGGATAAGCGATACTTCCCGGATTCAAAATAAGAAGCCCCTCCTCACGTACACATGAAGGGCGATGCGTATGTCCATACATCACAATGCTGGCACCTCTGTTTTTAGCTTCTTCTTTCAGCCGTTCTTCATTCATGGACACATAATAGTAATGCCCATGCGTAATAAAAATATGTTTCCCTAAAATATCAAATTCTTCTTCCCTTGGCAAATCTGAAAAGAAATCATTATTTCCACTCACAATATGTACCGGACAATCAACCAATGCTTCGATATAATCTTCTCCGCCTTCTACATCTCCCAGGTGTATCAACATATCAATATTTTCTGTCTTTTCGATGACCTTCTCTAAATTCCTGTGAGACTTATGTGTATCACTGACAACTAATATCTTCATAATATTCCCCACTATGCCCTTTTTTCTTCCAGGATTTTTCTCATTTTACGCAACCCTTCTCCTCTGTGACTTAATTCATTTTTCTTTTCAGGCGAAAGTTCTGCACTGGTACATCCATATTCAGGCAGGAAAAATACCGGATCATATCCAAATCCATTGTCCCCTGCTATTTTGTGACCAATAATTCCTTCCATTGTCCCTCTCACCACTTCAGTACTTCCATCTGGGAAAACTGCCGCTATAGCACAAACAAATCTGGCCGTACGTTTCTCATCCGGGACTCCCTCCAGTCTGTCAAGAAATGACTGGTTCTTAATATCATAAGAAGTATCCTCTCCCATATAACGTGAGGAATATATTCCCGGCTCCTTATTAAGATAATCAATCTCCAGCCCAGAGTCATCTGCAAGAATCACGGTATTCTTATATTCAGGGATCTCTGACGCAATCTTGGCAATTGCCTTTGCTTTAATCAATGCATTCTCTTCAAATGTTGTGCCATCCTCAATAACATCTGCTATAATTCCCGCCTCTTTTTGAGAAAGGATCTCTACACCCAGATCTTTCAAAATCATTCGAATTTCTATCATTTTATGCTCATTCCCTGTGGCAAATATAATTTTTTCCATAATAAATTACACTTCTCCTTTCACTCTTTTTGGCGGTTTAGGACCTAAGAACTGATAAAAATAAGTTTTCAGCATACCATTATAAATTTTCCTGTTCTTGTCTGCCTTGCGACCAAAATAGCGTTCCGCTTCCTCATAAGAAGTAATCATGTACGCTGACCATGAGTCTAATTGCTTAAATCGTTCTCCAAAGATTTTATAAAGCTGCGGCAAATCTTTCTTATCTTCCAGACGTTCCCCATAAGGTGGATTTGTGATAATAAAACCATATTTTTTCGGATGACTTAAATACTCAACAGATCGTTCCTGAAAATGTATTAAATGACCGACTCCGGCCTCCTCTGCATTTCTTCTGGCAATCTTAATAACCGATCCATCTATATCATATCCCTGTATATCTGTAGAGATGTCATCATTTATCACATCATTTGCCTCATTTACTACATCATACCACAGTTTTCTTGGTATGAGATTCGTCCATTCCTCTGCCGTAAATGAACGATTCATACCCGGCGCAATGTTAGCTGCCATCATAGCCGCCTCAATAGGAAATGTTCCGCTTCCGCAAAACGGATCTACAAAAATCCTATCCTTTCTCCACGGAGTCAACATAATCAATGCTGCCGCAAGAGTTTCTGTAATCGGCGCTTTTCCAGCCACTTCTCGATACCCTCTTTTATGGAGAGATACACCGGAACTGTCAATTCCTATCGTCACAACATCTTTCATCAGGAAAACCCGAACCGGATAAGAAGCACCGTCCTCCGGGAACCATTCTATATGATAATGCTCCTGAAGCCTTTTTACCATCGCTTTTTTCATAATAGACTGTATATCAGAAGGACTAAAAAGCTTACTCTTCACAGATGCAGCTTTTGCCACCCAGAATTTTCCATCTCTCGGAATATAATCTTCCCAGGGAAGTTCTTTTGTCCTATCAAACAATTCCTCAAATGAAGTTGCACGAAAACTCCCAACTTTTAACAAAATCCTCTCTGCAGTACGCAGAAATATATTCGCTCTGCAAAGAGCATCCTCGTCACCGTAAAATGTTACTCTTCCGTCTTCTACTTCCGCAATTTCATACCCAAGTTCAATAATCTCTCTTTTTAAAACTGCCTCAAGTCCAAAATGACACGGGGCAATCAATTCCATTTTTCTCATCTGTTTCTCCATACTTATATATATTACTTTTTCATCTTACTTTCTTTCTATAAGCTTTGTCAAGATAAAGAGCCCGACCTGTAACAGATAAAATGAAAAAGCACCCCACCGGAGTGCTTTTCATTTTTTGAATCAAATTAGTAATTGCTATTTGTACCGGATGCATTTCTGTCAGATGCATTTCTGTCAGACGCATTTCTGTTTGATGCATTCTTATCAGATGCATTTCTGTCAGACGCATTTCTGTTTGATGCATTCTTATCAAATGCATTTCTATTAGTAGATGCATTTTTATCAGATGCATTTCTGTTTGATGCATTTTTATCGGATGCATTTTGAGTAGATGAATTATAGTTCTTTGCCATATTAATTCCTCCTAATCTTTTTGA
>JBJFCD010000088.1:0-3550 GCA_051888795.1 Lachnospiraceae bacterium
GCATTCTTTTGTGACAACTGCGCTTTCCCAAGAAACTGTGTGTAAAGCAGCTTTGCAGTATTGCTGATAGGAAGATTCATAAGGAATCGTGGCATCGGTAAGTATGATGGAAGCTTCGTATTTTGATACATATACTTATTCATCTGTAAAAATTGTCTCCTTTCTCGAACCCAATGAACTCATAAGTTTTTATAAGTTCTCTTTTCGTTTCTCAATAAGTACTTAGGGTTCGAAAAAGCTGATTACAAAAAATCTTCAAAATTTTCTCAAAAATCGCGAAAAAGTATGGTCAATCACGTTGACAAAAAGTGGGTAATCAAAGTTTTTGAGGTGCTTTCGTGAGGGGCTGGTCTGAGGATTCTTTGTGAGGGTTTTCACCTGTTATCCTGCTTGACCAACAAAATATCATAATAGACAAATCCGTCAAGGACATGCTGCATATGTAGTGCGAAACCGCATCCTTGACGGATTTTCTTATTATGATAAAGAATTAATCCAGGCAGATAATAGTAAAGGTCTGGTATTTCTACCAGACCCTCAAGTTTGCCCCTCAAACCAGCCCCTCACGAAGAACCCTCAAAAACTTTGCCATTTTTTATGCCAGACCCTCACGACAAATTACCAAATAAATTGGCAAATCCTCAAAAAGTTTGATTAACCGTTATTTACAGAGATTTCTTCACACACTCAATTAACTAAATCCTATACTTATTTTTTCTTAAATCAAATGCTTGTTCGCCACCTTCAAGAATATCACAGATGTGTTGCTGTATCCCCTTTTCATTCAATATTCCTGCTTTAATAATACCTGTTGATTCGTATATAGGATAATCATTTTCTATAGAACCTGATCTATATTCAAACCGATAATGTTCATTCGGTGAATTATTTCCACTCTGGTTTGCAATGATTATTTCTTCAGCATCAGCGCCTAAAACAACATTAGCATTATGCGTAACAATTAGTATTTGTCTTACTATTTTCTTTTCTCTAATGAACGGAATTAATTCATCAAAAATTGATCTATTATCCAAGTCATCCTCTGGCTGATCTATTAATATAGGGCATTTACTGTCGGCCATACTTATTAATAATTTTAATAACACTAACGCTTTTTTACCAGGTGACATTTGATTTATATTATCATTTTCCATTCTAACATCATATGTTATCAAATACCAATCGTTCAGAATTTCCCTAAGTACACTCTCTAGATTTCGGTTTTTCAAAAGCTTAAGTTCCCCATTTATCACCTTATCAATAAGATTTTTCATCAAATCCTCTGTAAACGATACTTCGCTAAAGTCTTCATCGAAATTATAACCTTCTTTTTTTAGTGCATTATTATTTATGCTTTCCTTTATTGTTGAACAAAATGCTTCACTTTTAAATATTACTTTGACAGAAAAATCCATTCCATCTGAATCTATCTCCATATTTTGATTTACTATATCGGCATATGTATGATGCATCTGTCTGTAATCAACTATTGATTTTGCAACTGACGATAATCTCAACTCATAATCATTCTTTTTTGCAGAAATTTTTTTGCTATATAAACTGACATTTTCATATTTTATTGTTTCGCTTTTGATTTGTTCAGTGATTTTTGAAAGAGCCTCACTTTCCTGAACCAGTTCTACTAATCTTTCTTTAATTGTGGTTGCTTCACTTAATGCCTTTTCTGCCTCATCCCTTTTTAGTATAACTTTTGTTACCAATTCTCCTTTTTTACTAATCCATTGCTTATTAATTTCCTTAAAAATATTCTCTTGAAAATTCTTTACTTCGGCAGCTAACTCTGAGGAAAGAGAATTGCTTATTTCTGCCATTTCAAAAGGTATTTCCAATTCCTTTATTAATGCTATGTCCTCTTGGCACTTACTAATTATTGTCTCGCACTCTGCTATTTTTTTAATGGAAGAATCATATTTTTTTAGTTCCTCATCAGAAATTGCAGATTTTTTAGAAATAACTTCTTTTTGCTTGTTCAGCTTATCTATTTCTTTCTTTATACCGCCTTCTGTTCCAATCTCATTTCTAGAATTAACTAGCGCCTCAATTTCGTTATGGATTTGAAGTAAATCATATATTTTTTTATCCAAATCAGGTTTATATTTTTTTACCTCTTGTTCCATTGATTCATATGCACTCTTACAACTATCATCTAACATAATAATATCGTGTATAATTTTATCAATTTCAGAGGTTTTCTCTCCACCATCAGTTAATCGATTTAAATATGTTTGTGGGATGTATACAATTTTGTGTGTCATATCATACTTACCATTAGTATTTATATCCCCATCTTTCCAAATAACTTTTATATTATCAAGTTTTTTTGAACTTATTTGAGATATTTCTAATTTATCCTCTACTTGCTTATTATCAATTGCTCGTGCTATATTTTGAAGTAGTAATGATTTTCCTGTTGATTTTCCTCCTATAATACAAGTAAGTTTATCATTAAAATCAATTGGATTTGGAGAGAAATCATCATCATCGATAATTACCTTATCTATAACATAATAATCTGATTTTTCTTCTGGTTTAACACTACTTATTCTAACCCTTGCCTCCGGTTCATATATAACTTGTTTTAAACCATTAAAAGTAGCGTCAGCTTTAATCCAGCAATACTTTTCATTATCTGGTTCAAATATTTTTTCAAGACAATGCGCATCAGAGCCATGAAAACATGGTTTTAAGGAACCATAATTATTAATAACATCCTCAATACCATCAACTCCTCTTCCACAAAAGTACTTTATATCGCTAGGATTTGCCGAAAAAATGAAGTCACAATGTCTATATACAGCCTTCTTAGTAGCAGTTAATTGACCTCCATTTTCACCTCTGTCTATTCCTGATGCTCCATCTGTTGATTTATTAGATACGCCAATTAAAGTATTGTCTCGTAATTCATTATCCTTTTGAAATAATTCATAAACATCTTTATATGATAAAACAAAGCTATCTATTCCCTTTAAATAGGCTTCTTCATCTGTTTCTGCCCCCAACGCTTTGCCTAAAGATATCAATTCAGTCTTAGATCCACTATATTCTCTATCCCCACCTTGAAACTTTAATCTAGAAAAGAAACGACCTTCTAATTCATCTACAATTGCCGGATTAAAAATAAAATGAATATTTACTGGGGAATTCGTTCCCGTCGGTGTTATGCGCATTTCAACATTAGGAAAAATGCCTTTAATTGTACTTGGTAATCTATTATCACTTACTACTTTTTTATAATTATCAATTGAAAAATAATCTGTGATACCTATTACTGACACACTTTTCCTTTCATCCGTTCCATCACCTATATATTTATTAATAGCGTCATAAAACTTATCCCATTTTTCTTCGATGGTTCTTCCCGAATAATTATCATTTTTCTTTGTTTCAGGCGTATGCAAATGCAGATCCCATCTACGCCATTCTGAACCTTTTTCAAACATTTTTCTTTTCTCCTTTTTCTATAGTATACATATCTAGGCGTTTGCGAAACGCCAAAAGCCGCATAAATACGGCATTTTTTTGTTGCCAA
>JBJFCD010000089.1:0-3546 GCA_051888795.1 Lachnospiraceae bacterium
CAAAAATCATCACCGAAGAGGGTTGATAGTACAAAACGAATTAAAACTTGGAATATAGTGATTATCGAGCCGATATTTGGTATTATCTGGCGCATTTGTATATATAAAAAATCGGTATTTTGAGAATTTTCTTGGTTAATTTCCGTTAATTTTAAGATTTGTGAAGATTTTCTTTTCAGTTGTTATCATCTAATTCAAAAATTATGCGTACCTTTGCACTTGGACTATTAGCCTTTCGCTCTATCTGTCGCAGTTAGACGTGTTCTTTCATGGCATTAGCGAGGCAGCCTACGCCGTGCTGAGTATGGCGGAGTCACATGATGACAAAGCAGTACAAAGCGGGCATTGGGTGGGAAAAGTAGTGCAAACCGAATGCAAAATCGCCAAGCTTGCTTGTGCGTTTTGCTGAGGTGCCGCCTACTTTATGTAACGATAGTCCAGACATAATGAAGGCGTTTACTCGACGCTGTGTTTGAGACGGTCTGTAATCTAGCAAGTCACAGAAATGTTTGGTCTTGAACGTAGCAACGGTAGATGTCCCGGGTGTGATTATTTCACTCCTGTGGAGACCTTGTTCTATCCTTAACCCGAGAAGTTGGATGCTCAGCCGCCAGCAAGTGTGTAAGGGTTCTGATATGGTTTTTCTCAGATTATATGTGTACCTCTGCCACATTGATTTTGTTTGTTTTTAAATGCAACACTAAGATAAGTAAAATCTAACATGGTAGAATTTTAAGTAGCTTTTTGCTTAGATACTTACAAAGAAAGTTGAACTAAAGTAGTGTTGCGAGATTGAGAAAGAAATGAAATTTTTATTTGCTTTTTTTTCTGTATTTTCTTTATGTGTTAATGCGCAAGAGAATAAAAATGATACAATTATAGTCAATAGTGTATCCTTAAAAGAAGTTGTCGTCAAGGCAAAATTCATGAAAATGAAAAATAATGGTGATATTATTTTTCAAATAACAGGGAACCCTCTTGCAGAAGGGAAACCATTATCACAGATATTAAATTATATACCTGGAGTTATTTCCAAAGACGATATTGTTTCTATAAACGGATTAGACGGAACTGTTTTTTACATAGACGATAGAAAAAGTAGTCTTAGAGAAGTGAATGCTATTCCAACATCAATGATTTCAAATGTAGAAGTGATAGGTTTCCCAGATGCTTCTTATGGTAATGTCAGAGGTGGAATCGTTAAAATTACATTGAAAAAATCAGAAGGGTTTGGAACTAGTTTCGATGTTAGAAATCAAGAGGATAAAGATGGTTATGTAGATGCGTCTATCTCTAATTATTCGATCTATCAAAAGGGCAAAAATACGCTGTACAATAATATTCAATATTTTATTTATGGTAAATATCATACTGTCAATTCGCACAGAGAGATATATGGAGATTCTGTCTCAGTTACAAAAATGTATATGAGTAATAAATGTCCTGGCAATATAACAGACAACATAGGTTTTACCCATAATTTTAACAATAAAACATATATAAATATATATGGTGGAGTGAGTTTTAATCCATCTGACAAGGACAATATAAGTATAACTGATAATCATACTCTGTCCATACATGACAAGAATAATCCATGGGGGTATAATGTCGGCTCTATTTATAAGAATAGTTTCTTGCTAAATGGGAATAAGCATGATTTCAAATTAAAAATAAACCATTCTTATTCGCATAACGAAAATACCAAACAATATGATTATTATGATAGCGATTGCGAAAACTTAAGAAGGTATTATTATAACATATCATTTAACCCGCAATATACATTCGAAATAGCTAAGAATACCTCTGTAAATTTATCTTCCTTTTTGAGTTACAATAAAGATTGTAACTATGAAGAAGGATTGCAAAATTCTATACTTCAACAAATTGTTCAACGTGATTATAATACACAAGAAAGAAATTTTGAGTCATCGGCTGAGTTTCAGACATCATTATTTGACTGTCTATTTGTAAGATTATCATTTTCTTATCTCGATGGCTCTTTGCATTATAACGATTTGTTGTTACCTTCAAATAATTATAAAGCAAAAGGAAGGAACGGCTTATTTTACAGCGGACTTCTGAATTGGATAATCAAAGATAAGAGAGCACTTTTATTGTCATTCAGACATTATTATTCTTTTCCTAATATAGGATACTATAATCCAATGGCGATTTATAGCTCACGAAACTTTTATAGTATAGGTAACCAAAATCTAAAAATGGAAATTTTCAATCGCATTGAATTGAAATATACAGCAAATGACTATTTTACTTTTTTATTTCAACTCAGGTCGGGAAGTAATATTATTCAAACATTAACTCATAAAGAAGAAAATGCCGATATATATTACACAAAACCTGAGAATGTTGGCAAGAATATGCGTTATAATTTTTATACCTATTTCAATTATGATATTACAAGATGGTGGCATACAAATAACACGATAAATTTGTGTTTTTATCATGAAAACCTTAATGGTGATGTTGCGAATTGTTTTATTGGTGCTTTTACCTCTGCAAATAATTTTAGGTTTAGCAAAAAATTTGGAGCTAGTATGGTGTTTAGTTTCTACCCAAAGTCTGAAATTGTGAACTATAAGTATAATGCAGGATATTATGTAGATTTAGGTTGTTATTACAAATTTAATAGGAACTTAAACCTTAATATTATGTGTGGCAATATATTATGCAGTCACTCAGAGCTTACAATCAAAGGAAGTAACTATGAACTGATGCGAAAAGACGAATCAACTCGTAGTCGTCTAAAATTAAATTTAACTTGGAATTTCAATGTAGGAAAACTCAAAAAGACTTCTGCTGAAAAAGGACAGATGATGGAAATGAAGAGTGCGGAATTACAACAAAATATACAATAATGTTTAATCGGTGAGCATAGCAATTATAGTTTGTTTTACTTTTTAATTGGATGCCATAAAAGTACAAAAACGTAAATCACCAAACTTTCAAACAATTAAATTCATCGAGCTCAAGTTAATATTTTGAAATTTGTGTATATGTTTCTATCGTTTCCACACTACTTACAACATGATGCAATGGATTGTGGATCCACATGTCTTCGCATGATTGCTAAATACTATGGCAAGGAATATTCTGCCGAGATGTTGCGTCATCATTGCTTCATAACTCGTAATGGCGTATCAATGCTTGGTATAAGTGATGCAGCTGAGTATATTGGATTTCATACTATAGGTGTGAAAATAACGGTTGATCAGTTAGCAAAAGATGTTAAGTTTCCTTGTATCCTCCATTGGAATCAAAAGCATTTCGTTGTATGTTATAAAGTCAAGAGAAATAGAAATGGGAAACATTGTTTTTATATTTCTGATCCTGCGTCACAACGACTGATATACACGGAAGAAGAGTTTAGAAAGTGCTGGATTAGCTCTTCTATATATGGCAAAGATACGGGTATAGCCCTTCTGCTTGAACCGGGAACGGATTTTGGAAGACGCGAAGAGGAAGTTTTAGTGAGTAGAAAGAGTATATCAGGCGGTACAGGGGACAGTCCCTCGTACCGCG
>JBJFCD010000090.1:0-2030 GCA_051888795.1 Lachnospiraceae bacterium
AATCCCACTTATCAGGAGTATTAATAGTAGGAACAAAAACAGAAAAATCCCCATGAGCCACCTGACTCGTAGCTTTTGCCAGTGTTTGCATCGGAACCTCATATGCTTTTTTCATCTGATTCCGGGTATAAAATGTAATTCCACCGGCCACCAGAGCCCAATAAATAAGCGGTATAAAAATCTGCATCCAGGAATTCATATCTATTTCATTTTCCCATACGATAAGCCCAACATGAATACCCGACATTAAAAGCAATATTCCAAAAAGTATAGCAAACAGGGACACGGGGAATCGGCTCTGCCTGACAGTTCTCGTCTGTTTCTCATCTTTCATATCAACACCGCCTTATATCCAAGCCCTCTGACAGTTTTAATCTCAAATCCATCGCAGCCGGAAAATTTATCCCAGAGTTTTGTAATATAAACGTCCACTGCCCGCAAGCTTGTTTCTGTGTCAACTCCCCAAAATTCATCCATCAGCTGAGCTCTGGAAAATGTTTTTTTCGGATAAGAAAGTAATTTATACAGTATATTAAATTCTCTCGTTGTTACCGGAATCTCCTCACCATCTAAAGTTGCTGTCATAGCATCCGCATCTAATTCCAGGTTTCCCACCACAAGTTTTCGATCCATCTCAATATGAGCACGGCGGAGCAATGCCCGAACACGCAGTAAAAGCTCATCTAACTCCACTGGTTTTACCATATAATCATCGATTCCTAATTGGAAGCCTTTCTGCTTCGATGGGAGATCATCCTTTGCTGACATAAATAAAATAGGAATGTGCTTATTCACACGTCTTACTGCTTCTGCAAATTCAAACCCGTCAACTTCCGGCATCATGATATCCGAAATGATTAGATCATAAAGGTTATTATACATCTCTTCATATGCCTCATTGGCATTCAGACATCCCTTAGCTTTGAAACCACTGTCATTTAAATATGTACAAACGGTCTGATTCAATCTCACATCATCTTCTAATACAAGTATATTGATCACTCAATCGTACCTCCTTCACATTTTCTGATCTTTATTGTTGTCTGAACAATCATATAAACAGCCATCCCGAGAACGCTCGCACATACTCCGGTACCTGTAATAGCAATCATCCATTGGCGAAAGGTTTCTTCATGTGCCGTTCCAAACTGTGTCAGCATTGCTGTTTCTAACGAAAGCATTGATACCAGAGCTGCTGTCAGATTAATAATCTTTGCGGCCGACATCACTGGGCTTCCATATTTTCTGAATTTCATAACATTCATGAACGCAGTAATCACCGCATAAAAAGTATACAACACCATGGCATAGATCAGCGTTCCAGGGTATGTAAAACCACTGTTTTTCCTTACTACAAGAATAACAATTCCTACCAGTGCCCAGTTAAGAACCATTAGAATAATTCCACACAGACGACTTTTCTTTAGTTCGTCTATCTTTTGCTCCTTGCCAATCCCTTTTGTCCTTACATGATGCAATAATGAAAAACGCATCACTGCCAGCAAAATATAATATACAGCCAGCGTCCCAAACCAGACAGACCGATAACAGATTCCGGAAAATAACTTTATTCCTACATAAAACAAATTAATCATCAGCCCAGGATATAAAGAAATCTCAGCCCGAAACATTGTTTCCTTGAGATAGCGGTTGATCCAGGAAATATTAAGCAGTTTCTTTACCAGAGGATGCGCAGAAATACCCGCGCGAATCCACTTTACAACACCCACTATGCCTGTAACCGTAATAATCATAGCATACGCAGACACAAGATATGAAGTATAAGAAATAACCGGATTAACATTTTCATTTATAAGCACCCATGTAACGAATATAAAAGAGGGAACTGCTATCAACAAAGTGGGAACTGGTGGTAAAATAAATATCTTTTTTACTTTTTTCATCATCTCCCGAAAAAACATTCCACACCTCTCATAAATAATGTCGAATCACACCAATCATAATAGGTTTTATATTATATGTTTCTTTTGTTTAAGTTTTATTTGAGAAATGTTTCTAAATTGTTAATC
>JBJFCD010000090.1:2130-3545 GCA_051888795.1 Lachnospiraceae bacterium
GTTTTCTCTGCATCTGTCCCATTATCTTTATGCAATTCAACCGTATATTTCATACTGTTATGCTGAAGGCACAGATCAAGAAAACAAAGAAAAATCCCCACATCAATCTGGTTATAAAAAGACACCTTGTCAGCAGGCATAATTCCCCTTTTCCCTTGCTTTTTATATCTATAAACATTCATACAGGAATCTATATTTTCTACTATCCACGGCTGTGTATTACAGGCGCTTGGAGCAAATCGAACTATTTCCGTTACACCCGGCATCTGCTCACCGACCCATATTTCATTGATTTGCTTTCTTTTACTCTTGAACATATCTTTGCGGAATTTTTTCTCATCATCAACTTTAGATATTGCAATCATGATAACGAAATCAAGTCCTTCAAATGACGGCTCATCTGTTTTCCCAATACCAAACCAAAGCGTTCCGATATTCTGTGATACAAGATACAAATCCAATTGCTCACCTAAATATCCAATATTATGCAAATAATTATCTTTTTTCTCGCTGTACAGTAAAATACAGTATTGTTGTCCGCGTTTGCAAGTAGTTTCATCAGCAGGTACAATCCTGATTGCCGTTTTTATATCGGGATAGAGCGGAAGAAATGTTTTGTATTTTTCTTGAATACTTTCAATTTCAGCGGAAGAAATATCTGAATCCCCGATATTCCTAAACAGATGAAACGACTTCCTCTTAAAGATCATTTCATAGAGTTCTTTACTTATTTCCATATGATAATCCTCGCACTTTCATATCAGAACCACATCTAATACACTTTCTCATAATTGACCTCCATTAAATGATCGCTAGTATCCGTTTCCACTAATCTACAGTTCTTCCCTATCAGAGCCACAGCTCTGCCAGCCTGCTCTTTTGACGCAGCACACAAATAAACGCCTGTTTCGGCAACATTTTCTTTCGCGTGAAGATAAACACAAGGAATTTCAATATCAGACAATATTTCTTCCTGCGTCAGACCATGATTCCATGACAGATCATAAAAATGCTCACCATACAACATATCATACTGATTTACATAGTGAAATACACAGGTAATGCTCTTCGGAAGAAAGAAAATCTTCACTTCTTCTCCCGGATGTTTTTCACTGTATTTCTGAGCATAATTTGCAATTCCCGGCATAGATTTTTTCATAAATAACTGCCCCCAATAACAGTGCCGCAGATAAAAAGCAGGCCTGCATTCAGTCTGTTCTGAAGAAACATATTCGTGTAAAGGCTGATAAGTATCAAGATATGCGAAACTATTTTCCCAATCACATTTTCAATAAACCAGATGAAATCATCTCCATTTACGTCAATATAATATAATTCTTCATCATGTGAGGATTCTCCTAATAATTCTTCGTATCGTTATTATAATAGGAATTCTGAAAGCTTTCTACCAACTG
>JBJFCD010000091.1:0-55927 GCA_051888795.1 Lachnospiraceae bacterium
TGACCAAGCAAGGTGATAGGTAAATGGATGAATGATTCTTGTATGCAGTTTTGAAAGTATATAAAAAACCCTTGCAAAATTTCCTGCAGGGGTTTATACTATTCAAGTAATAATTAAATAATCCTCGATAGCTCAATGGTAGAGCACACGGCTGTTAACCGTGGGGTTGTTGGTTCGAGCCCAACTCGGGGAGCTTTAAGACCTGTAGAAGTGTTACTTTTACAGGTCTTTTCTGTGATGATAATTTATTATTTGAGCTTCATTATTTCTATGGGATGCAATACAAGTTGCATATAAGTCAAAAGCCTTTGATTTATTTACTGACTTTCCTTCTCCTTTTTATAAATCCTGAGTTGTATATTTCGATGTATATCATGTAAAATTTTTATCACTATTCTTAAGATAATATATAAAAGAGCAGAAGGCTGAGAGAGTGCTTAGCACATTTTTTCAATTGTGTAAATTATTTAGGTAATTATAGTTATCGTATTGTGCTTGGAAAGGGAATTTTTAAACTCGAGATCAAAACAGGAACATAGACGGAAACCGTTACATCAGGTGCATCTTTAAGCTTTAAGATAATTCAACCGCTGATTCCTCTACCCCTGTTGTTGCTAATGTGAAAGTAAGAAAAGTAAAGATTACAGGTTAGGCGAAGACACTTCTTACGGGAAAGAAGATGACATTAAAGGCGGTTATTATTCCATAAAATGGCTCAGATCAGAAGGTGTCCGGAGTGTCAGCAACAAAAAGTTTGTAATTATATTACGCATATATTTATTTTACAATAAAACAACAGAAAAACCCGCCCCTCATTTTTGAGAGGCGGGTAAAGCTGAGAGTGTGATTAGCATACTTTTTTTAGAATAATTAGTTCTATGTAATATTAATCTTCTGTAATCTTTATAACAGCTTTGACAATATCTGCTTTGTTGTTCATGCTGTAATCCATAGCCTTCTGTGCTTCGGAAAGTGGGAAGATATCTGTTACGATTCCTTTTACGTTAACTTTTCCGCTTGCAACAGCATCGATAGCTATTGGATAAATGTGACGATAGCGGAATACAGTCTTGAATGTAAGCTCTTTGTCAAGAACAAGGCTCATTGGCAATGTCATCTCGCCACTCTTGCTGTATCCAACTAAAACGATGTTAGAACCTTTTCTTGCAATCTTGATAGCCTGCACTGTTGTAATCTGTGTTCCGGCTGTCTCAATAACAAGATCGGCACCTTCGCCGTTTGTAATTTCATTTACTTTTGCGATTACGTCTTCTTTTGCTCCGTTAATAACGCCGGTTGCTCCTAATTCCATAGCTTTTTCAAGACGTTTTTCCATGATATCCACAACGTAAACTTCTGATACACCTCTTGCTTTCAGTGCCATCATAGATACAAGACCGATACATCCTGCGCCCATTACAACTGCTTTCTGTCCGAGATGTGCATCTCCCTGGATTGCTGCGTGGAAACCAACTGCCAGTGGTTCGATCAAAGCACCTTCCAGTGTGCTTACATTGTCCGGAAGTTTGAAGCAAAGATCTGCTTCATGTGCAACATATTCCTGGAAAACACCATCAACCGGTGGTGTAGCAAAGAAGATAACATCAGGACAAAGGTTGTATTTTCCTTCACGACAGAATTTGCAGTGTCCACATGTTTTTCCAGGTTCAAGTGCCACACGATCACCAACTTGTAAATGTTTTACGTCTTCGCCGACTTCAACAACAACTCCGCCTGGTTCATGTCCAAGAACGAATGGTGGCTCTACTACGTAATCGCCGATTGCACCGGACTCATAATAGTGCATGTCGGAACCACAGATTCCTACATACTCTAACTTTACAAGAACTTCATTCGCTGCAGGCTTTGGAATATCTCTTTCTTCAAAGCCCATCTTACCGATGCCAGTCATTACAGCAACTTTCATTTTTCCGTCCATAATAATGATACCTCCTGATTTCGACCATACTTTTTTAAACTGTTTACTAAAGTAATTATATTATCAACCGAAAGTATAAAAAAGTCAATACAATATCACCAAATATGTTAGGAAAAAATAATATCTTTTACTGATTACTTCCAATCAAGCATGTAACGCTGGAATACAACAGCATCGTGAGCATCTTTGTCAAGCTGTTCTTCTGATGCACCACGGCTGATATCACGCCATACATGAATATCTTTTCCGACCTGACCACCCACGTTAACGAATGGCTCCATAACAACAGCTCCGTCATATTTTACATCGCGGAGAGCTTCTCCGATTTCACGCCATGGAGTACGGCCTTTTCCAGGAACCATACGGTTGCATTCACCTGTATGGAAATGTCCGAGAAGACTTCCGGCAGTACGGATAGCATCAGCAATACTTGTTTCTTCAATGTTCATGTGGAAAGTATCAAGCATAACTTTTACATTATCCTGTCCTACTTCTTTTACAAATGCAACACCCTCTTCAGCAGTATTGAGGATATGATTTTCGAAACGATTTAAAACTTCCATTCCAAGAGTAATGTCGTATTGTTTTGCGATTGGAGCAAGAGTCTGCATACCTGCTACACTTCGTTTCCAGTCTTCAGTTTTGTCGGCAGTGTCAAAATTTACCGGCCAATAGGAGTAAAGTGCACCACCGATTAAATGAATATCAAGCTGTGCCATCACATCAAAAAGGCGTTTGTACCATTCAATAGCGCCGTTTACGATTTCCGGTTCAGCAGCACCCATATTGTGTTCGTAGGAAGGGCCATAACCTGCTGTGAGCTGGATTCCATTGCTTTTGGCACATTTTTTCAGTGAACGGATCTGCTCTGGAGTATATTCCGGAAGAGGTGTGGCACCAATTTCGAGAATATCAAATCCGAGGCGGGCAACTTTGTCAACATAATATTCATAGCTGGCTGCCCATTCTTTTTCCCAGTAAGCATAGTAAATTCCGTGTTTCATGAGTCATCCTCCTTTTATAGTGTATTAGTATTTTTATGAAGATATTATATCATTACAGAGCTATAAAATCCAACCTTTTTGAAATGATATTTATAAAAGTATATTGAAAAAACAAAAGGCAGAATTAAGAAGTAAAAAACAAATGTATACAATCGACAATATATAATCAATTAATGACAGAATAGTTTGAAAATAAAGGGTTTAGATAAAAAATAAACAAGAAAATTCTGAAAATAATATTGAATTCCGACAAAAACTATTGTATAATATGCTCACTGAAGACGGGATTTGGTGATTAAAATGTACAAAATCAC
Organism: Lachnospiraceae bacterium; assembly: GCA_051888795.1. Taxonomy (GTDB): domain Bacteria; phylum Bacillota; class Clostridia; order Lachnospirales; family Lachnospiraceae; genus MD308. Next base: position 3,258 of record JBJFCD010000091.1, read on the forward strand.
CAAAAAACGAAAAAATATAAGGAGGAAGAGGACTATGAAGAAACACAGTAAAAAGCAGCGCGGGAAAGCGTTCTGGGCATTGGCTCTGACTTTATGTATGTGTTTATCACCGCTACAGAGTGCAGTGGTAAAAGCAGAAGAAGAGACAAAAGCTCCGGAACAAATTGAGGCAACAGGGACAACAGAGGCGGCAGTGACTGAAGAACAGCTTGAAGAAGATGTTATGGAATTTCATGAAGCTGAAGCAGAAGTTGAAGCTGAGATCGAGACTAAGGCAGAGACGGAAGCTGAGGAATCTGCAGAGACAGAAGAAGATGTTGACGAAGCGGTACCGGATACAGATCCCGTGCTGGTTTTTGGAGATGAAAACCTTGCAGATGAGGATGCGTTTATTCTTTTAATGTTTGGTGATGGATTCACAGCAGAAGAACAGGACAAATTCTATGAAGAATCCAGAAAAGTTGCTAAGTATGTAATGGATACTTCACCGTGGGATGAATGTAAAGACATTATAAAGATTTATGCGAAAGGTGTTATTTCAAATGAATCCGGTGCAAGAGCAGACAAAGCAATTAATCAGGAAGAAGCAGATGCTGATACACGTGATACATATTTTGGAACTTCTTTCTGGTCAGGCGGTATGCAGAGACTTGTTTCTGTCGGAAGTGCGGGAAGGCAGAAAGTAAAAGATTTGACAGCCAGATTCCTTCCAGAGGCAGATTTTGAAGTTATTATTGTTAACTCTGAAACATATGGAGGAAGCGGCGGTTCCATTTGTCTGGCTTCTCTTAATACAGAGTCTTTGGAAATGATGCTTCATGAACTTGGACATACAGTTGCAGATCTTTCAGATGAGTATTTTGCAGGTGCAAGCTACGCAGGTGAATATGCAAACATGACAGCAGAGTCTGACCCGGCAAAAGTAAGATGGTCCAGATATATCGGGAAAAATGGTGTAGGTGTGTACGAGTATGATAACGGTGGTGACGGATGGTATAGACCACATCAGAATTGTAAGATGCGTTTCCTTGGAAAACAGTATGCATACTGTGAAGTATGTAAAGAGGAGTTGAGAAGAGCATTTTGTGCAGGTTCTACTGCAACAAAGATATTCTTCCAGACATACGCAGACATTTTCTATGAAGCTGAAACAGGAAAAGATATGAGCGAGTATTTTATTATTCGCTGTGGCAAAAATGAAACAAACGGTGCAGAGCTTGGCGATGCATTCCATTTAACCTATAAAGATTCTGAAGGAAATGTTATGGATGAAACACCTTCAAAAGCAGGCAACTATACTGTCGAAGCAAAATTTGACGGAAATGATACATACGCAGCATGTGAATTATCTGCTGAGTATACAATTGAACTTCCGGATCTGATTACTTTAAATGTAGACAACAAGGTTTATGATGGCGAGCCGGCAGCTCTTGACATCAATGTTGCTTACGCGGGAGAAGTTGACTTAAAGTATCACTACACAGGAACTGTTCCGTATGCTGCAGAGATTACTTATGAGTATGACAGCGAGGAAGCTCCAATCAAACCGGGACGCTATACAGTGGAAGTATCTGCATTTGATAAAGAAACCGGAAAGAAGATCAGTAAGAAATCAAAAGATTATGAGATTTCCTTTAAGGCAACACATATTACAAATAACAACAACAATGATTATATGGGTGCTCAGTCTTATTACAACAATAAGTCTATCGTATTTACCGGTGAAGGATTTACAGCAGATGAGCAGGATAAATTTGAAGAAATCGCTGCAAAATATGTAGAATACTTCAGATCTATGGAGCCATATAAAGAAGCGGATATTTACTTTAACTACAGTACAGTTGAGGCAGTATCTGATGATTCAGGAATCGGAAAAGAAGCAAAAAATACATACTTCAAGCTTACTTATGATGATAATGGAAAGATTGTTCTGGACGAAGATGGCGGAGATGCAGTTCAGGGTGCAATGTATCTTGGAAATAATGTAATTACATCTTACTACAAATCAACGATTGTTATTGTAAATGATGAGAATGTAAAAGCAGGCAATACATTTACAAATAAGAGATTCACAATCTTTGCAAGTCCAGATGAGAATGGTATGGAGTATGCTGCGAACGAACTCCTGAATTACTTCACAGGAAAAGAAGAAGGATACAGAGCAGTTTCAGCAGAAGAAAAGGCTGAACAGAGAACACAGTTCCTTAAAGCTCTTTACTACACATGGTATGGAACAGATTACGGTGTTCTTACATCAGATGCATACAGATCAACCATTTACAGAAGTATGAAACCAGTTGACTTATCATCTTATTTCCATACTTATATCCTTGGAAAAGAAGTAGAAGGAATAGATTATAATATTACTTACTATGCAGATGACAATGGAGCAGTTGGAGAGAAACTTGACGAGGCTCCTTCAAAAGCAGGAACTTATCATGCATTTGCTGAAACAGATATGAAGGGTAACGGACGAAGAATGGCAGTTGAGCTGGATGGAACTACCTATAATATCCCGAAAGCAAGAGTATGGACATCCTTTACAATTCTGACAACAGAAGAACTGGATGCAGCAATTGAGCAGGCGGAAGAAGAGCTTAAGAAAGCAGAAGAAGCTTTGAAGAAGGCAGAAGAGGAAGCAGCTGAGGCACAGAAGAAGAGTGAAGAAGATAAGGCTGCAGCAGAGGAAGCTCTGAAAGAAGCACAGGCAGCTAAAGAAGAGGCAGAGGCTGCAAAGAAAGAAGCAGAAGCTGCAAAATTACAGGCTGCAAAATATCAGTTCCAGGCAAAGAAAGCAAGTGTAAAATCTGTAAAGAGCGCAAGCAAGAAAACTGCAAAAGTTACATGGAAAGCTGTAAGTGGTGCAGAAGGTTATCAGATTCAGTATTCTAAGAAGAGTAATTTCAAGAGCGCAAAGACATTGACCGTTAAAAGCGCTTCTAAGACAACAACAACTATTAAGAAGCTGACAGCTAAAAAGAAATATTATGTTCGCGTAAGAGCATATAAGACCATTGATGGTAAGAAAGTTTACACATCATGGAGCGCTAAGAAATCTGTAAAGGTTAAATAATATATAAATGATGCATAAATAATATTTATCTTTATTTATATACCTTATGATTATTAAATATTAAAGTGGCATGCCGGGAAAGCCCAGAGTTTTGGGGCTCCCGGCATGTTGTATATTGATCTGTTTACAAAAGAATGGTTTTATGAACCTTTCCGCTTACAGTTGACGAGGTTTTTGCTATTTGATAAAATAAAAAAAGGGAAAAAATAAGGTTTATCAAGAAACTTATTAGTTTACAGACGATAAATTTGAGGGTGAGTATATTTATAATTAAATAAGGAGGTAATAATATGCCGGATTTAACGTTTGGAGAACAGGTAAAGATTGTACTTAGCCGCAAGGGTATGACGATCAAAGAACTTGCGGAAGAGATTGAAGAACGTACAGGGAAGAAGATGTCCCGTCAGAACCTGACGCAGAGACTTGGAAGAGATAATTTTCAGGAGCAGGATATGCGGATGATCGCATCGATTCTTAAGTGTCCGTTTCAGCTCAGTATTCTGGGGGATGAAATTATAGAAGACACACCGGCGGAACGTATAATTTTGAAAGAAACAGAAGATCCAACTGGAAAGGAACCGGAGGAGGAAAGCATCGAAGAAAATAAGATGCCTTCGGAGAGAGGAATGACGGTTGGGGAATTTCTTGAGAGACAGGAAGAGATGGATGAGTCTTCTTCAGATATACTTCTGAAAGAAGTGCTGGCGGAGATGGATGCGATTGAACGTGAGAATAAAGAAAGGGAAAAAGCGCCCAGACACCGCTACGAGTCAGAGGAGCCTGAAAAGAAAAAGTCCGGCTGGATGTCGCATCTCAAATTCAGAAGGAGAGAAGAAAAGGAAGAGGACAATACATCCTATTTTGATGATGAGGAGGAATCCTCAAATATTGATGAAGAAGGAATTATTGATACCGGTGAATTTGATTCAGATGAGAAAATCCCGGAGGAGCTTCCGCGACAGATGCCAGTGAAAGAAACCGAAACAATGAAAGAGGAAGTACGGGAAGAGGCAGAAGAAGAGAATCGGGAAATCGGCGATATCAATCCTTATACCGGAAGAGAGTATGCAACAAATAGTGTGCGCATGCATCCAAAGCGTATAGGTTATGTGCAGGTTTATGACAGAAAGACTCATAAATGGACAGATATGACAGAGTGGGCTTTCCTTGGATATCAGGAGAGAAAAAAGGTACTTCTCGGAAAAGATTATGAGCCACCGGTCTATCTTGATTAAGAGAGAAAAAAATGAATTGGAATCAGTTATTATCGACAAAGAGAAGCAGAGGAAGTACAAACAAATATTCAAGAAACAGTGATCTGAGAAGCGAGTTTGAAAAGGATTATCACAGGATAATAGGAAGTGCATCTTTTCGTAGACTGCAGGATAAAACTCAGGTATTTCCTCTGGATAAAAGTGACTTCATCCGTACCAGACTGACACATTCTCTGGAGGTTTCTTCGTTTGCAAAATCACTGGGACAGAATATCGGGGAGAATCTGCTGGCATACAGAAGAGATCCCAGTTTTACTCCTCGCATGAAAGAGGATATCTGCAGTATTCTCCAGTGTGCAGGGTTGATTCATGACATAGGGAATCCTCCGTTCGGACACTTTGGAGAGGTGGAGATCCGGGAATGGTTTGAAAGGAAACTTCCGGTGCTTAAATTCCGGGGAGTTCCGATTTCTGATGTATTGACTGAGCAGATGAAGCAGGATCTGTATCATTTTGAGGGAAATGCTCAGGCGCTCCGGCTTGTGACAAAGCTGCATTTTCTGGTAGACGACAGTGGGATGAATCTGACATATGCGTTGCTTGGAACCATTATTAAATACCCGGTTTCATCTATAGAAATTAATAAGCGATCCGGTGATATCAAAGATAAAAAAATGGGTTATTATTACGCAGATAGAGAAATCTTTGAGGATATCCAGAGAGAGACGGGAACAAATGGGAAACGGCATCCTCTTACGTTCATTCTGGAGGCAGCTGATGATATTGCGTATAAGACAGCAGATATTGAAGATGCGTTTGTGAAAGGATTTATAAGTTATAACCGGCTTTTGGAAGAGCTTCGGGAGCTTCAGATGTTATATCGGCAGGATGGTCCGGGGGCGTTTTATCCGGCCGACAAGCTGGAAGAGATTTACCTGCTGGGGAAGGATCGCCATGTAGATAATCCTGAGGAGTATGCGATCAAGAACTGGATTGTTAGAGTTCAGGGATTTTTGCTTAACTGCGCAACTTATGGATTTACATCGAATTATACAGCGATCATGAACGGAGAGTATAAACACGATTTATTTTATCATACATTTGCGGAAAAGCTTATGGATCTTCTGGGGGATTTTGCGTTCCGGGAGGTCTTTACATCAGACGCGATTTACAGGATGGAAGTCTCAGAATCAGCAATGATTGATTTTTTGATGGAGAAATTTGTTTCGGCAGCGATCAAATATGATGACAGCACTGAGAAGCTGGGAACAATTGAATCCCGCATGATCTGGTTTATTTCTGATAATTATAAAAATGCATATCATCGCCAGGCAAAAGGAAAATCTGAAGAAGAAAAATTGTATCTCAGGCTTCTTCTGGTGACAGATTATATCTGTGGTATGACTGACAGCTATGCAAAACGCCTGTATCAGGAATTGAATGCAATGATATAATGAATATAGAAAAAAATCCCTGAAATATTATAGTAGGAATGAATTTGGCAAACAGTGAATAAACTGTGGTGAACGGAGCAAAATGGAAGTGTGATTTTGAAACGATTTATTCGCTATTTGTACGAGTATGATCAGGGAAAGCGCATGAGAAATGTGGGCTTTGTGAAGGTAGAGCAGGATAATGAGGAATGTGTGATCCATGTACATGGGAAGGGGCTCCTTTCGGGTAATGGAAAAGAACTCGTCCTTTATCTCTTTTTCATGCAGAATGAACAGTGTATTGGCATACGCCTTGGAGAAATTTCATGTTCAGGGCCAGCCCTGAATGAATCCTGGAAATATACAAAGAAAGATGAAGATTTTACAGAAAATTTTGATAAAATCAACGGTGTGATTCTGGAAAATGAACATGGTATCCGCTATGCATCAGTGTGGGATGATACGCAGGTTGATATCTCTCAGATGAGGCTGTTTGAAAACACATTCAGACATGAGCAGAGCGAAGAAAAGCCGGAAGAAAGTCCGTGCGAAGCAGAGGAAGAGAAACCGGAAGAAATGCCATGTGAAATAGAGGAGAAGCTGGAAGAAAGTCCGTGCGAAACACTGCCCGAGGAATCTTTTACAGTGAGAAGTGAAGCGTTTCCGGGAATGACAATCAGCGTTCCGTCGAAAAAGTCAGAATTTCGGATCAGGAAGATCCAGCGTATGGAGATTTCAAAACTGGCGCGGTGTGAGTGGAAGCTTGCTAATAATAATTTTCTGATGCATGGGTATTATAATTACCATCATCTTGTGCTTTTGGAAAATGATTCTCAGTTTATGCTGGGGGTTCCGGGAATTTACCATGAAAAAGAGAAAAGTGCAGCGGAAGTTTTCGGATTTCCAAAGTTTATTTCACTAGATGAGCTGGATCTTACATTGGATCCTGAAGAAAAAAATGAAGACGAAGTTTTCGGATACTGGTGCAGACCGGTAAAACGCAGTCTTCGATGGGAGTAAGAGCGCTAAATCCACGTAGAGAAAAATGATTGACAATTATTTAACTCTGTGGTAGTTTAAATACAAAGAAATGGTATTGCGAAGCAATACCATTTTGCGGGCGTTAAAATTAATCAGACGAAGGAGGAGTAAGATTATGGAACTAACATTAAATGGCGTGAAAAATCGCGAGGAATGGGAAAAGGCGAATATTGCGCTTCCGAGCTACGATATTGAGGCCGTAGTAAAAGCAAGCAAAGAGAATCCACAGTGGGTTCATTTTGGAATTGGCAATATTTTCCGTATTTTCATTGGAGGGATCGCAGATACTCTCCTCGAAAAAGGTGAGATGGATCGAGGCATCGCCTGTGTGGAATCATTTGACTTCGATGTAGTAGATAAGATTTATGATCCTTTCGATAATCTTGCGCTGAGTGTTATTCTTAATGGCGACGGAACACAGGAAAAGAAGGTACTGGGTTCGCTTACGGAAGCAATCAAAGCACAGAGCTGTGATGAAGCTGCATGGAAGAGATTAAAAGAAATCTTTTGTGCACCGAGTCTTCAGATGGTATCTTTCACGATTACAGAAAAAGGATACGCACTGAAAAAAGCTGACGGAACTTTCTTTGAATTTATTATGAAAGATATAGAAAATGGTCCGGAGAAAGCAACAAGTGCAATGGCAATCGTTACTGCTATGCTTTTGGAGCGTTTCAAAAACGGTGCAACTCCGCTTGCGCTGGTATCTATGGATAACTGCTCACAGAATGGAGCAAAATTGCGTGAGTCAGTTCTTACTATGGCAGAGGAATGGAAAAAATGCGGATTTGTAGATGATGCATTCCTGGCTTATGTAAGTGATGAAAGCAAAGTATCTTTCCCATGGTCAATGATTGATAAGATTACTCCAAGACCAAGTGAAAAAATTGCAGACGAGTTAGAGGCGGCCGGAGTGGAAAATATGCAGCCGGTTATCACTTCTAAGAGAACATATATTGCACCATTTATTAATGCAGAAGGTCCACAGTATCTGGTTATTGAGGATTCCTTCCCGAACGGACGTCCTCCGCTTGAGAAAGCAGGGGTTTATATGACAGACAGAGATACTGTCAACAAATCTGAAAGAATGAAAGTAACAGTATGTCTGAATCCGATTCACACAGCATTGGGACCATACGGATGTCTGCTTGGATATGACCTGTTCTCAGATGAAATGAAAGATCCGGATATGTTAAAACTTGGAAAACTTGTAGGTTACGGGGAAGGAATGGATGTAGTTCCGGATCCGGTAATTCTTTCACCAAAAGCATTTCTTGACGAATGTATGAATGAAAGATTCCCGAATCCATATCTCGGTGACACATGTCTTCGTCTGTGTACAGATTCTTCGCAGGGATTGGGAGTTCGTTTCGGAGTTACTGTAAGATCCTACGTAGAGAAATATGGAGATGCTAAAAAACTTGTCGGAATACCGCTTGCAATCGCAGGATGGCTCCGCTATCTGCTTGGTGTAGATGATGAAGGAAATACATATGAGCTCGCACCGGACCCGATGGTAGAAGAGATGAAAGAACAGCTCGCAGGAATCGTGATTGGAGATCCTTCCAGTTTCAAAGACCAGCTGAAGTGGATTCTTTCTAATGAAAATGTATTCTATATCAATCTTTATGAAGCAGGAATCGGTGAGCTGATCGAAGACATTTTCAGGGAAGAGATTGCAGGACCGGGTGCAGTAAGAGCAACCGTTCAGAAATATCTTGCGTAGATGTATAGATGTGATGAAATGCTGAATGTAGATGAAAAATACATGAAAGAAGCAATCAAACAGGCAAAAAAAGCATATGCCATCGGCGAAGTGCCAATTGGTTGCGTAATAGTGTATCAGAATAAGATTATCGGGCGGGGATATAACCGCAGGACAATTGATAAAAATACTCTGGCTCACGCAGAACTTATTGCAATCCGAAAAGCCAGCAAAAAAATGAATGACTGGCGTCTGGAGGAGTGTACGATGTATGTGACACTGGAACCATGTCAGATGTGTTCAGGAGCGATTGTGCAGTCACGCATGACCAGAGTAGTAGTCGGTTGTATGAATCCCAAAGCGGGATGCGCAGGATCTATTTTCAATCTTTTACAGGTTCCGGAATTCAATCACCAGGTGGAACTTACCACAGGAGTTCTCGAAGAAGAATGCAGCCAACTGATGAAATCATTTTTTAGAGAACTACGGGAAAAGCGGAAAGAAGAAAAGAAGCGACAGGGATCATAACAAAGATAAAAAGTGTTCCGGTATCATTTTATGAAGGAATGATACCGGAACTGTTTTATTTTTAAGGAATGAGAGGGATTATTTAGCTTCTTCTACAACGCCGCCTTTTTTTACTACTTTACTAAGAATAAATGTAAGCACAATACAAAGGGCAGCGGCTACCATTGCGTAAATCCATGTCATGTTGAAACCTGTTCTTCCATAGCTATCCATCCAGCTACCAACAAGTGTATACATGAACATGTCAGGCATATAACCAATTGCAGATGCGATACCAGATACACGTCCGCTTAAGTGAAGCGGGATTCCGGCATCATCGTGTACAGCAAAGTACTGACTTCTTACAGCATAAATAAATACAAGTCCAAAGAAGAAGTTAACAATAACTGCTGAACAAAGAGAAGCATTGCCAGGAAGAAGGATGTATAAACCGAATGAAATGATTAATCCTACACATCCGCCCATGATAACTTTCATACGGGAATGAAGTTTATCAGCAAGGAATCCACCTGCAATACCGCCAAGACCCTGAAGGAGGTAACGTATACCGCCGAGGGTAGCAGCACTTGCTGCAGTCAAACCATAAAATTGCTGTGCATAAGTAGTAACATAACCAATCAATCCGTAAACGCTGTATGCAGTAAAGATGATTCCAACGAGTAACCATACTCTTGGGATTAGGAGCATTTTAAATAATCCTTTTGTAACTTCAACAACGGATTCGGAATTTTCTTCTTTTTTTGTATCTTCGATAAAGATAAAATTCAAGATACCAATAACAATTACTGTGATGGAACATACACGGATCGCTGCGGCAGCACCGGCAACCTCATTTGCATAGCGTGTAAATGCAGCAGTCATCGCAAATACAAGCAATGCATTTAAGATACCACGCAGACCTTCCTGCAGACCGAAAAGACGCCCCTGCTCTTCATCGGTACCTAGCATACGAGTCGCTTTAATACATGCTGACCAATATGTAATGATTGTAGAAATACCCATCAGTACAAAGATAAGGCGGCTTATGTTGTAACCAGGGAATGTGGAAAACCAGAGCCCCAGAACACCTGTTGCTAAAAATGAGAATGTAAGAAGCTTTCTTGCTGAAAACTTGTCAGCAATAGCGCCACCAATAAAATAAGAAAATGTTGCCATTGTTGCATATCCGGAAGAAAGCATACCCATCTGGGCATTTGTAAGATTCATGGCATTCTGAATCGGAACATAGAATGTTTCACGGATATATGGAAGTTGGAAAATAATTCCAGCACCGGCTGCTAAAAGAAGCAGGGTACCATATTTTTTAATAAATGCTTTGTTCATAAATTAGCCTCCAGAATAACTATATTGTCTGTGTGGTGTTGCAGTGCTGCAGTCACTGCAACCGTTTACGGGTAACAAAAAAAGAGAAAAGTAATGCCAAGGGGCGTTACTTCTCTCTTCACTCTTGTAACTGTGACAATCATAAAATAATTGTTAAAAAAAGTCAATTGAAAAAATTGTAAAATTGAAAATATGTAAAATATGCATAAAAATACAAATAAATTATTGTCTGAAATAACAGAGAAATGGACTGTTATTTTATTCTTTGTAATTTGTGGGAGGTAATTGCTCCTATAAACGAAATGATTGCGGCTATCAAAAATACATATTCATATCCAAAAAAAGGGCAGATATCTAGAATGCATCCACTTACGGAATAATAAAAAGCATCTGGAGAGTAGGCACAGAATGAAATAAAGCTGATTGCCATGCCATAAAGGTGTGAAGCAATCCTGGCTTCATCAATCGTGACAAGTGCCATGCTTTTTCCCATATTTGCAGAAAGACATATGAGCATAAGACAAATGATAGTTCCAAGTATATTTTGTCGGAAAAATAAAAGCATTATGATAATTACAAAGCTGTGCATCAGAAAGGAGTACTGCATAAGTCGGGAAGCTTTGTGGAAGCAGTCTGTAATTTTTCCTGCGATTGGAGCAGCAAAGATTCCGATACAATATACTCTGATGATAGAGAGAATATTGTAAAGGCTATGAGGAAGCGCAAAGCGGCTGCCAAGGTAGGGCATGATGTAATTCATTTGTGAAAAGATGACATAGTTGGACATTACAATTAGAATTACATACCATAGACGCTTGTTATTAAAAAGCTCTTTCACGGAAGAAAAAGAGATAGGAACTCTGTGTTGTTCATTTTCAGGAAAACTCCTTAAAAATATGGAGATTAAAAATGCTGTCAGGATATTTAGAAGTGCGAAAAAAATTAAGAGATATCGGATAATCTGTTCACTGGAAATCGGAAGAGAGGAAATTCCAAATCCGATTGCTGCAAATAATATTCCAAAAGCATTATTGCACACGAAAAAGAGACTGAATACGGCTCCCTGATTCGCGGTACTTCCGAGATGGTGAAGTACTTCCAGATGAGCGGGATAAAAGGTTGAGCCAATCAGGAACCCGATAATACCAAACATAATCAGATATAAGGTGTAAGACTGCACAAAGGCAAGTGAGAATGTAAGTACACCAACGATCATGGATGTTCCTGAAAGAAGTTTCAGTTTAGAAAAACGATTCAAAAAAAATGCACCGCATAGATAGGAGAACATGGAAAACAACCCAAATGCACTGTAAAGCTGACCCAATTGAAAATGTGTTAGGTGAAGTCCTGATTGCATTAATGTATAGTACAGGCTTTTCATAAATGCAATACTGTAAATTGCGTTGTATGAAGAAGCAACGGTGAGAATTATTATAGTGTGTCGTTTTTTGTAAGTTGCCATCGTAAATATAACCTCCTGTAATTTTCGACAATATTTTATTCGTGAAAAAATAGAATGTCAACAAAAGAATTTGTAAAATGTTTTGGATAAAAAGCACAAAATATTAAGGGATAAAATATGAAATATAGACAATTGACAAAAACAAGAGTGTAGTTTTATACTAAGGGCAGTTACCGAAAGAGATTTTTAGAGAAAAGTAACCAATGAGGCAGAGAATGCCTTATTGTTTGTTGCTTTTCTCTTTTTTTATGCAAAATGCTCTTTTGGAGAAGTAACGACTGAAACAAAATAATTACAAAGTGAAAGGAGTCCAGTAGAATGGCAATTATTTCAAGAGAACAAATTGTAGAAGGATTAGTGAAAATCCTTGGCGAGGATCAGGTAATTACAGATGAGCAGGTATTAAAAGAGAGCAGTATCGACAGATACAGAAAATACGAGCAGGTGTGTGAAGTATACACACAGCCGATTCCTGCAGCAGTTGTATATGTAAAAAGTACAGAAGAGGTAGCTCAGGTACTTTCATTTGCAAATGATAATGAAATCAACGTAGTTCCGAGAACAGGACATTCCGCAATCGAGGGAGGACTTGAGACAGCATTAAAAGATTCCGTAGTTATTGATGGATCAACAATGAATAAAGTTCTGAAAGTTGATGAGTACAACATGCAGGTAACATGTCAGTGTGGTGTTCCGCTTCAGGAGCTGGATGATATGTTAAGAGAGAGAGGATATACAACAGGACATTCTCCGCAGTCCAAACCTCTGGCTCAGATTGGGGGACTTGTTGCAACAAGAAGTATCGGTCAGTTCTCCACATTGTATGGTGGAATTGAAGATATGATCGTTGGTATGGAAGCAGTATTTCCGAATGGAAAGATCTGCAGAATCAAAAATATTCCAAGACGTGCTGCAGGACCGGATATCAGACATATTATCTGCGGAAATGAAGGAGCAATATGCTTTATTACAGAAGTAACATTAAAGCTTTTCAAATGGATGCCTGAAAACAATCGCTACATTGGATATAAGTTAGATGACGAGAACATGAAACTTGGATTTGATTGCCTGAGAGAAGTTATGGTTGCAGGCTACAGACCATCTTTCGCAAGACTTTATGATGCAGCAGATGCTCAGCAGCATTTCAGTTCATGGCTTGAAGAAGGAAAGGCAATCTTAATCTGGATGGCAGAAGGTCCGGCAAATATTACTCCGGCAATCGAGGCGGGTATCAAGGAGCTGATGTCAGCACATCCTGAGCTTGAAGAGGTTGATCCGGCTCTTATTGAGAAATGGTATAGTGGACTGAACTGGGGACCGGAGCAGATTGCAGAGGAGAAAGAAGAAATCAAAGCAACGCAGAATATCGGTATTACGACAGAGGTATCTGGAAGCTGGGATAATATTTACGATATTTATAAGACAGCATGTGACAGAATTCTGGAAGAAGTACCAGATATGACATTAATGGGAGGACATTCTTCTCACAGTTATATTAACGGAACAAATATGTATTTCGTATATTACTACAATATCGTAGATTGTGCTCCGGAAGAAGAAATTAACAAATATCATGATAGAATTAATCAGATCATCTGCGAACAGGTTATCAAATATGGCGGTTCTATTGTTCATCATCATGGACTTGGTAAGGCAAGAGCAAAATATGTGACACAGGAATACGGCTCATCCTACTATATGCTTAAAACATTAAAACAGGCATTCGATCCGAACGGTATCATGAACATGGGAACACTGATTCCGTTGAGAAAATAGCATATGAAGATTCTCGGATGCGTTAAGGCGGTTCCTGATTTGGATCTCATTATGGATGAAGACTGGAGAGCAGATGGCAGTCTTTCTGTAGACACAAGTTATGCAAAACTAATCTGGAACTGCTTCGATGAAGGTGCATTGGAGATGATGTTAAGGCTTTCTGATTTATCAGAAAGTCTTGATGTCGTATATGAATTAAATGCACTGATTATAGGAAAACAAAAACAGGAAAGTTTTTTAAAGACTCTTTATGCGTTGGGATTCGTTCACGGTACGAGGATATGCACGGAGGAAGATGTTGCGTTCAGTCCGGAATTTGTGGCAGAGCAGATTGCGCAGTATGTGAAAGAGACAGCCTTACAGGATGTGATTGTTACCGGAGTACAGAGTTCGGATGGATCAAACAGTAAGACTCCGTATCTGATTGCAGAGAAATTAGGTTGGCCGTGTATTACACAGGTTATTGGAATGGAACCTTTGAATGAAAATACATTGAAAGTGATCAGTCAGGTTCCGGGAGGAAGATTGGAGCAGGTTGTAAAGATACCTTGTGTGCTTGCAGTGGGAAACGCTCCATGTGCATATCTTCGGATTCCGACACTGAAAGCAAAAATGAAGTTTGGAAAGCGCCCGATTGAGCAGATTGAGCTTTCAGAGTATACAGTAAAAGGTCATTGTGAAACTTCAGAGCTGGTGGCATTAAAGTATATAGACCGGAAAAGAAATACGGTTGTTATCAGGGGAGATACACCGCAGGAGAAGGCGAAGTATCTTTATGAAGTCTATCTGAAAGACAGGAGTGAAAGACAATGAAATATCATCTCATAATCAATAAAAATACTCAGGATTTTGAAAAAAAAGCAGAAGAGCAGAAAGGATTTGCGGCACAATATTTGTCGGAACTTGAGCAGAGTGAGACGATTTTTCTTGAGCCTTCCGAGGATTTGTATATATGTGTTCCGGAGACGATATTATCAGAACTTGCTTGCATTGTCTCTTCCGAAGATTTGTATGTTTTCGGAAGTGATGATATAAGCACAGAGCTTGCAGTGAGGCTTGCAGCCAGAAGAGGAGGCAGTTCTGTGACAGAGGCAACAGCATTTGACTCAGAGGAAGTTACCGCACACAAGATGGTATATTCAAATCACATGGAGGCAGTCTTTTCCATGAAAAAAGGACCATACTGTCTGTCTTTGGCAAAGGGAGGAAAGAGACTTCCGCTGACAGAAGGAGATTACTCCGAAGGATGTCATATGGTGTGTAATGGACAGGCAGCACATATTATATCAAGTCGTTTCTGCCCCGAAGAGTCTGAGAAAAATCTGGAGAATGCAAAGATTATTTTTGCGGCAGGACGTGGCGTAAAAAATAAAGAGAATATTTCCGTAATTGAAAGCACAGCAAAGGTCTTTGGGGCAGAGGCAGCAGTTAGCCGTCCGGCAGCCATGAATGCATGGATGCCTATGAATCGACTGATTGGGGTATCTGGCGCGATGGTGAGTCCGGATATTTGCATTACAGCTGGGATATCTGGGGCTGCAGCATTTTATGCGGGAATTGAAAAGAGCAAATTTATCGTGGCAATCAATACAGATGACAAGGCACCGATTATGAAAATGGCCGATGTTGCCATTGTAGATGATTTTCTTCCAGTCATGGAAGCATTAAAAAATATGAAAGCATAAACAGGCAGGTGAGAAATATGACACAAAAGCTATTTCCGATGGAAGGTCAGTATGAGGAATATCTGACAGATGAATCAAAATATAAAGGGTATGCCCAGAGCATCTCTTTCCCGGAGTCAGAAGACGAGATCAGACAGATTTTAGCTGAACTTGGTAAAGAGCATATTCCGGTGACTGTGCAGGGAGCAAAGACAGGGATTGTCGGAGGTGCCATTGCGCAAGGCGGTCATATTATGAACCTTTCACATATGAACCGTGTCAGGAGCACATGGATGTGCGAGGATGGAACCGGGAGAATTGTGGCAGAACCGGGAATCAACCTGATAGATCTACGTAAAGAAATCGCAGGTGTATTTCGCAACCCGCAGATGTTCTGGCCGGTGGATCCGACAGAGACTTCGGCAAGTATTGGAGGAATTGCAGCATCAATGGCACAGGGAATCAGCCGAGTACTTTACGGTGCCAGTGGGCAGTATATAGAATCCGTGAAGGTGATGGATTATCAGGGGGAGCTTAGAGAATACAAGAGCGGACAGCAGATAACTCTGGTAGATGAAACGAAGGTTGATGCACTGGAAATGGTTCTCGGGAAAGAAGGAATCACAGGCATCATTACAGAGTTGACATTGAAACTTATAAAAAAACCGGAAGCGTTGTGGGGCATCGCATTTTTCTTTGAACAGACCGAGGATGCGGCTGCATTTGTCGACAGGCTGAAGAAAGAACTGCCGGAAGCAGAAGGAGCTGCGGTAGCGGCAGTGGAGTATATTGACAGAAAGAGTCTGGATATGATAGAAGGAAGAAAAGCTTCCATGACGAAAATCAAGGAGCTTCCGGATATTCGTCAGGAACTTTGCGCTATGGTCTATCTTGAGCTTCACGGAACAGAGGAGGGAATTGAAGAACTGGCAGAATGCCTGATGGAGGCTGCCATGGAGTTCGAAAGTGATCCGGATGAGGCATGGGCCGTATCCGGGGAGTCAGAAGTGGAAAAACTTCATGTGTTCCGTCACGCAGCGGCTGAGACAGTAAATCTGTTCATAGAAGAAAAGCACAGAGAAGATGAGAGAATTACAAAGATCGGCATGGATCTGGTGATTGGAGATCAGCCTTTTTCAAAAGTGCTGGAAGAGTATGAGGAGGAATTGGGCAATGCCGGAATCACCGGCTGCATTTTCGGACATGCTCTGGAAAATCATCTTCATGTAAATCTTCTTCCGGAAAACTATGAACAGTACTGTCAGGGAATCGAGCTTTCGCGGAAATGGGCGCAAAAGGCAGCAAAAGAACATGGAAAGACAGTCGGAGAGCATGGAATTGGAAAATTAAAACGTGTCATGCTGCAGGGTGCTATTCCAAAAGAGTATATCACTCTGTGTAAAAAGCTCAAGAAAGAGACGGATGAGAAAAATATGATAAACCGGGGAAATATTGCTGATTTTACATCTGATCTGGCATAGTTCGGATTTTGTAGAAAAGGAAAAAGCAGAAAGCAGGTAGCATATGAAGATAGCGGTATGTATGAAGCAGGTTCCTGCAACATCTGAAGGAGATATGGATAAGGAAACCGGAATGCTCAGAAGGGCTGGTTTGGAAGCAATAGCTAATATATATGATCTTGCAGCGCTGGAGGCGGCTCTTAGGATGAAGGAGAAACATGGCGGGAGCGTGCATGTGTTTACCATGGGACCGGAAAAGGCAGAAGCAGTGCTCAGAGAGGCATTTGCCATGGGGGCAGATGAAGGATATCTGATTTGTGGGCGAGAGTTTGCGGGAGCAGATGTGCTTGCTACATCCTACACATTGATGCAGGCAATCAAAAGTGCAGGCTCATTTGATCTGATTGTATGTGGCAGGCAGACAACAGACGGAGATACTGCTCAAGTGAGTGGAGCTCTCGCCAGATGGATGAAACTTCTGCATGTAAACTGGGTGAAAACGATGGACGTGTCGAAGGATGGAAGTCTGGAAATTGTATATGGCATGGAACGAAGAGACGTAAAGGCAATGATAAAACTTCCTTGCCTTGTGGCAGTGGAGAGGGATTCATTTGTACCAAGGATGCCCTCTCTAAAGCTTAAGATCAACGGGAAGAAAAAACCGATACACAAAATTACAATTGCAGATTTGGAAGATAAAAATGCTGAAAATTATGGACTGTCGGGATCTGCAACAAAAGTAAAACGAATTTTCCCGCCGGAACAGACTGTAAAAAGATCGGTTATGACTATGGGGAAAGAAGAAGCAGCAGAATATATTGTAACACTATTAGAAAAACATATGCAGGAGGAAATAAGATGAGAGGTACAGATGTATCAAAATGGTCCGGCATTCTTGTGTATCTGGAGTGTTATGAGGGGAGTATCCACAAAGCGGGGTTTGAACTGATCGGAGAGGCAGTAAGGCTGCAAGTACAGTCAGGAGATGAATTGTATGTCCTGGCAATCGGTAAAAATATGAATGCTGTGAAGAAGGTGTTAGAAGGTTATCCGATCAGAAGAGCATATCTTTATGAAACTGAGGATGAGTATACTCCGTCTCTTTATGAACAGATAGCTGTATCTTGTATAGAGGAATTGAAACCTTCCATTGTGTTAATCGGAGGAACGAATGAGGGTCGGGCGCTTGCGCCGAGGCTGTCTGTCGCGTTTGAAACAGGGTTGACCGCAGATTGTACAGAGCTTGGAATTGATGAAGACGGAGGTCTGATACAGACCCGACCGGCATTCGGCGGCAATGTAATGGCAAGTATCGTGACCCCGCAGTGCAGACCGCAGTTCGCAACAGTTCGTCCGGGTGTAATGAAAACGATTTTACCGGAAGATTTTAGAGGAACAGAATTTGAGATGAGAATTTCCTGCAAGAAAGAAAACGACACGAAAGTGTTATCAATTGTTGAAGCAAAAGTGCAGGATGATATTACGGAACAGGACATTTTAGTGGTTGCGGGCAGAGGAGTCAGAAAAAAAGAAGATCTTTCTATGCTTCGGGAATTGGCGGAACTTCTTGGAGGTAAGCTTGCGTCTAGCAGAGCACTGGTAGAAAAGGGGTGGATGTCTCCGAGGGAACAGATTGGTCTGTCTGGTCATACGGTTGCCCCTAAGTATCTGATTGCCTGTGGAGTATCAGGAACAGTCCAGTTTATGGCAGGTATGAAAAATGCAAAAAATATTATTGCCATTAATACAGACCCTAACGCACGTATATTTGAAATTGCCCATTACCCGATATGTGGCGATTTGTATGAAATAGTACCTGAGTTGATTAGCATGTTAAAGCAAAGGAAGGAAGATGAATGTGCTAAAGCTTAAGTATCATCTTACAAAAGATGAGATTGAAGAATCGTTATTATGCCTGGAATGGAAAAAAGAGGGGAAATTAAAAAGTGTAAATCTTGGAATTATGTGTATGTTGGGAATGATGATTCTTGTGGTTTATATGAAGAGACCAGGACATTTTCCTGCATTTCTTCTGCTGGCGATTATAGTATTTTTGCTTTTTTATATGTGGTATGTACCGCAATGGAGAAGGAAAAGACAAGCAAAGAAACTAGAGGAAAAAGGAGGCGAATATAGAATTAGTATCTCTGAGTCTGGGATACGGTTTGGTGAAAAGAATGAAAGACGGGAGTGGGAAAATAATAAATTTACTCTATTTATCTCAAATCAAATGTTTACTTTAAAAACAGATAGAGAGTTTTTTGCGATTCCAAAGAGGATATTGAGCGAGAAAGAGCAAATGGAGTTATTGAAGGTTACAAGAAAGTATCAGATAAAAATAATTAACGTAGTGATAAAAAAGGAGTGATTTTATGCAGGAAACAATGAAGGAAAAAACCGTAAATCTGACACTGCGCAAAGGAGTTTTTTTCCCACCGTGGTTGCTTCTCGTGGCGATGGTAGTAGTAAGTCTTACAAACGGAGAAGTATTTTTAAGTGGACTTAATACTGTGACAAGTTGGATTCTCAATAACTTTGCATGGGCATTTAATCTGACAACATTAGCGTGTGTTGCAACGGTTATTATAGTGTATTTTTCACCATTGGGAAAGGTACGAATCGGTGGAAGCAAGGCAAGACCAATTATGAAATACTTGGATCTAGTCTGGATTACATTATGTACAACAATTGCAGCAGGCATTCTTTTCTGGGCTTGTGCAGAACCATTATATCATTTGTACACTCCGGCAGTAGCGGAAGGTGTGGAACCGGGTTCGGCGGGAGCTGCAATGTTTGCTATGAAAACAATGTTTTTGGAGTGGACATGGTCTCCTTATGCAATTTATACTGTAGCAACTCTTGTGTTTGCTTTTGTATTTTATAATATGAAACAGCCATATTCCATGGGCTCGGCTTTAGTACCGGTATTTGGGGAAAAAGTAAAAAAATATAATGGTGTTGTAGATGTTATCTGTCTGTTTGCTCTTGTTGCCGGTATGGCGGCATCCCTTGGAACCGGAACGATGACAATTGCCGGAGGAATTGAAAAAGTATTCGGAATTCCAAGTGGACCGGCATCATGGGGAATTATTATTATCGTTATTGTAACTACATTTATTATCTCCAGTATTTCTGGTATCATGAAAGGAATCAGGTTGTTGTCTTCTATTAATGCGAAAGTCTACATGCTTCTTCTAGTGTTCCTGTTTGTGTTCGGACCTACGGCTTTCATGTTGAATTTTACTGCTGAATCATGGGGAGCTTATATAAGAGACTTCTTCAGTCTGAGTCTGATGACAGGGGATATTTTTCAGGATGGTTGGTCGAAAGGATGGCCGATTTTCTACTGGTGTAACTGGCTGGCATGGACACCGATTACAGCAGTTTTTCTTGGAAAGATTTTAAAAGGCTATACCATTAAAGATGCAATTAAATGTAATTTTGTTATTCCAGCAATTTTCAGTACAATATGGATGGGACTTTTTGCAACAGCATCCATTTATTATGAGTTGAACGGTCTGGGGCTTTATGATACGATGTTAAGTAAAGGTACAGAATCTGCAGTATATGCAGTATTTGAACAGCTTCCATTATCTGCAATTATAATACCGTTTTATTTGTTTATTGTTTTTATTTCCTTTGTTACTGCATCAGATTCTAATACAAATGCGATGGCTGGACTCTGTACTAACGGAGTAACACAGGATGATCAGGAAGCACCGGCATGGTTGAAAGTTGTCTGGGGCGTTTCGATTGCGCTGATGACATGGCTTCTTATTAGCTTTGCAGGAATAGATGGTATTAAAGCAGCATCAAATCTGGGCGGATTTCCGAATATGTTCCTGATGATTATTATGATAGTTGGATTGCTGAAAATCTGCAGGAACCCACAGAAATATGACTTATACAAAGAGGATTATGACAGCGCAGGCAGACCCATTGAGAGTCCGCGATTACCAGTAGAAAAGGAGTAATGAATGGCGTCTTTAACAAAAGAATATTTTATGGAGGCAACAGAAAGTTGTCCGGTAATCCCTGAAATTAAAAACGATGAGTGGTTGGAGTCTATAAACGAGTCAGACTGTAATATTGCATATATTCTTTATGGCGATATTTGTAGTATTGCCGATATTGTGGAGAAGGTAAAGGCAGCCGGCAAAATGTCAATCGTTCACGTTGACCTTATCGTAGGGCTTTCTTCGAAGGAAATCAGTGTTGATTTTATAAAAAAATATACGAGAGCAGATGGGATTATCAGTATGAAGCCGGGAATGATCAAACGTGCGAATGATCTTGACATGTTTACGATTCAGCGCTTTTATATGATGGACGGATTTACATATGCTAATATAGAAAAACATGTGAAGACTTGTAATCCAGATGTTGTGGAGTTTCTTCCGGCAGGACTTCATAAGGTAATGAGATATCTTGTAGAAACAATTGACAAACCTGTAGTGGCAAGTGGGCTTACGCAAGATCGAGAAGATATCATAGGTGCACTTAAGGCGGGTGCCGTAGCAGTTGCTACAACGAATCGTGGATTATGGGATTGTTAGAGAGGTAATACGAAGATGAAAGCAGATAAGGAATGTTTTGAATGCTGTCGAAATAAGGTGTCTGGTTTATTAGAGCAGTATCAGGCCAGTGAGTCGGTTAGGGACAGGGTTACCATAGATATAGAGAAAGTTTTGGCGGATGCAAAAGAAAAATCAGCACCTGTTCTTATGGCGGAAGTTATTTCCATAGTGGAAAAAAGTCTTGATATTTCAGATGCCTATGATATTCCGAAGAAAAAATATAATCATATCCTGATGGAAAAAGAAAGTGCAATCCGAGAAGAAATTGCGAAAGAAGC
Organism: Lachnospiraceae bacterium; assembly: GCA_051888795.1. GTDB lineage: Bacteria > Bacillota > Clostridia > Lachnospirales > Lachnospiraceae > MD308. The sequence goes on from JBJFCD010000091.1 coordinate 24,792, forward strand.
AGATATTTTTCTTGCAGGAATTCAGTATGCTATTACAGGAAATTATATTGATTTTGGAGCAATGTCGGATGTGAATGAAGATAAACTTAATGAGCTATTAAATAATCGAAAAGCAATCAGGCTTGATAAGACAGAACTTGGAAATCTTCAGAACGAACTCCGTCAGGCGAAGAGACTGGCATACATTACAGACAATGCCGGGGAGATTGTACTTGATAAAGTGTTTATTGGTGTAATGAAAGAACTGTATCCGGAGCTTGAAATCGGTGTTATTGTTCGGGGATTTCCAGTGCTTAATGATGCTACTTGTGACGATGCGAAAGAGGTAGAGCTTACTGAGTCTGTGACTGTAATTCCGAACGGTTCTGATGTACCTGGAACTCCATTAGGTGAGATATCTCGAGAAGCGAAAGAATGGATAGAGAGTGCAGATCTTTGCATTGCAAAGGGACAGGGAAACTTTGAGACACTCAGAGGGTGCGGTAAAAATATTTACTATTTGTTCCTGTGTAAATGTGAGTTGTTTGTTAAGAAGTTTGGGGTTGAGCGATTTACGCCTGTGTTAAGTAACGAAAAGAGAATTGTGCAATATGCATAAAAGCCGATGCGGTGTTTTTGGTATTATCACGATATTGACAAATGCTATAGTCAGATTTATAATGACCGTAGTTACTAAAAGAGCGAAAGAGAGAGTAACTTTTATCTACAAGTGTGGATAGAAGTTGCTCTTTTTTTATTCTCCGAGAGTTGTGCAGAATAAAATATTTCCTATAGTGCGCAGATAGGAAATTCGCTTTTGGCAAAAATGTATCATATATGGAGGTATGAAAGATGAGTTTGAATATTAATGATTTTTCTATGGATTTCTTTTCACTGAAAGGTAAAAAGGCAATTGTAACCGGAGGAAACAGCGGACTTGGACAGGCTTTTGCATTGGCACTTGCAAAGGCAGGAGCAGATATTTTCGCATTTGCCTATGTTGATGATGATGGAACAACAAAGAAGTTGATTGAGGATTGTGGTGTTAAATATACATTTATGCAGGGTGATTTGACAGAAGATGGTATGTGTGACAAAATTGCTGAGAAATGTGTAGAAACATATGGACAGATTGATATCCTTGTGAACTGTGCAGGTATCTGTAAAATCGCAGATGTTCTTGATTTCGGAAGAGCAGAGTGGGATCCGATGATCGCAATCAACCTGACAGGAGCATTTGATCTGAGCCATGCAGTTGCAAAATACATGATTCCACAGAGAAGCGGAAGAATCATCAACATCTGCTCACTGTTTTCATTCCTTGGAGGACTTGGCTCACCGGCATATGCAGCTATGAAAGCAGGTCTTATGGGATTAACAAAAGCATATGCTGATGAATTAGGAAAATATGGAATCACAGTTAATGGTATTGCACCAGGTTACTTCCAGACAGCAATGACAGCCGGTACAGGAAGCGGAAACGAAGAAGATCCAAAGTACATCAAGATCAAAGATCACATTCCGGCAGACCGTTGGGGCGAGAGACAGGATCTTATGGGAGCAACTGTATTCCTTGCAAGCCAGGCAGCAGCTTACGTAAACGGTACTCTGTTAGTAGTAGATGGTGGATATCTCGTAAGATAAAAATGATGTCAGAAGAACTGGCAAGGAAGGATAAAAAAGATGAGTGAGAAATATATCATTGGTATTGATGAAGGTTCACAGAGCGCCAAGATTACAATCTTTGATGTAAAGGGTAATATCGTGTGTGAAGATAAAGAACCCCTTAGACCGTATGACCTGCCAGAGCCGGGATATGTAGAGCATCCGGATGATGACTGGTGGGATGCAATCTGTGCGGCAAGTAAAAAATGTATGGCAAAATTTACAGGAAATGTTGAAGATATTGTGGGAATCGGTCTTTGTACTATCCGCTGCTGCCGCGCATATCTGAAAGAGGATGGATCTCTTGCGCAGCCGGCACTCAGCTGGATGGATATAAGAGTATCCCAGCCATACGACCATGCAAATCCGGATGTCAGATGGATCTGTGCATCTTCAGGATATATTACAAATCGCCTGACAGGCGAATTTAAAGATACAATTGCCAACTATGAATATGGGTGGCCAGTTGATGTTGATAACTGGAAATGGTCGGATGATCCGGAGAGCTACAAAGCTACAGGAATGCCGAGAGAAATGTTGTTTGACCTGGTAATGCCAGGAGATATACTCGGATATGTGACGGAGGAAGCTGCAGAACTTACAGGGCTTCCAAAAGGAGTTCCGGTAGTGGCAACATCCAATGATAAAGCGGTTGAAGGTCTTGGAACAGGATGTATGGGAGATACGACAGCATGTCTTTCGCTTGGAACCTATACAACCGCTATGATGGAAGGAAAAGAAAACTTGAAGGGTACCTCTTATGCATGGCCGAAATTCTCCTGTGTTCCGAATAAATTCCTTTATGACAGTAATGGAATTCGCAGAGGTATGTGGACAATCAGCTGGTTCAGAGAGGTTCTCGGTGATAGTTATATTAAGATGGCAAAAGAGATGGGAATGTCTGCGGAAGAGCTGCTTAGCGAGGAAGCTGAAAAGGTTCCGGCTGGAAGTGATGGCCTTATGACAGTGCTTGATTGGCTGGCTCCTGTTGACGCACGTTATAAAAAAGGAATTATGATTGGTTTCGATGGAAGGCATACAAGAGGACATATTTATCGCTCACTGTTAGAAGCGGTGGCAATGACTATGAAGAAGCATGTCGATGATATGTGCAATGAAGTAGACGTAACGTTGGATAAGATGATTATTACAGGCGGTGGCTCTAACAGTGATCTGTTCATGCAGATTCTGGCAGATGTATTTAAGATCCCTACTGTCAGAAATGAAGTGAACGGTGCTGCAGGACTGGGCTCAGCTATCTGTGCTGCAGTGGCGACAGGAGTTTACGGAAGCTTTGATGAGGCGGTTAATAATATGGTACGAATCAAAGATACATTTGTTCCAGATCCTGAACATGCAGCACTGTATGAGAGAATGCTTCCGATTTATCTCGGAATTACAGAACATACAGACGAAGTGTTGAAACAGTCTTATGAGTTATTCAATTAAATACAATATATTATAGAAGGAATCCCTGTAGGTTGTCGGTATTTCAGACTTCCCACAGGGATTTTTGAAAATGCGAGGTGCTGTTTATGAAAACAGAGAATAATATGAATGCGGAAAGACCGATTATCATGATTACAAATGATGATGGCATTCAAAGTCCGGGACTTTATGCGGCAGCGGAAGCCGCTGCACCGTTTGGAGATTTGCTGATTGTTGCACCACACATGCAGCAGACAGGAATGGCAAGGGCATTTCCTAGAAATGAAAAAACTGGAATTATCGAAGCGGTGGAGCTGAATTTAGGAAAGGAAAAACACAAAGCATATGCAGTACATGGGTCTCCGGCGTTAGCAGTTGCACATGGGGTAATGGAACTATCGGAAAGAAAACCCGATCTTTGCATTAGCGGAATTAATTATGGAGAAAATCTAGGAGGAACTATTACATGCAGTGGGACTTTAGGAGCGGTGTTTGAGGCAGACAGTTATGGGATTCCAGGGATTGCAGTGTCACTGTCTGTGGAGTTTTCTAAACAGAGATCGGAGGATTTTGAGGCTAACGATTGGGACGCTTCAAAAACAATTCTTCAAAAATATATAAAAGAAGTACTGGAAGAAGGAATGCCGATAGGAACAAATATATGGAATATTAATGTTCCATCCTCGATGCAAAAGCCTTATCTTTACCGAGTCACAACACAAAGTAGGCAGAATTATTATTATTTTGAGAAGCCTCAAAAGCGTAACCTAGGTGCGCCATATAGAATGAGGGCAAGTATTTGTATCAATAAAGATACATTAGAGAAGGACAGCGATATATGGGCTGTTTATATGGAAAATATTATTTCTGTTACACCGCTCTGTACTGATATGTCTGTAAGAAGACAGGAAATTTTTCAACAAGGCGTAGTATAATAAAAAGGAGTTCTGTTATCAGAACTCCTTAAAATATCTCTTTTTCATGCGCCGCGCTTCGAACTCCTATTCACAGACGTTACCTTGGCAGTTAACTCAGCTCAGGCACCCTCACGGCACCCGGAAGATTCTGCTTAGTGCTGCTTCGTTCCCGACCTGACACGGTTCACAGATTTCCGTCGCGTAAGACCCAGGCATCTACGCCACTTTCCAAGGGCAGCTCTGCAAATAGAAGCCCTCCGCTTGGCATCACCCCTGCTATAGCGGATTGCAGGTACAAGGTACCGCTAACACCCCGGCTGCATGAGTCTTTATTTTACTCTATTTTTGTGAAAATGTCAATTGGGTACAGGGGGTTTTTCAAAAAGGTACAGCACATATTGCAATTAGGGACGTAGACTTTTTTAAAAAGTCTACGTCCCTAATTGCTTACAAAATATCGATATATTCTCCTGCCAGTGCTTTGTTCATGCTTCGCACTGCGCAGAATTTTCCGCACATGCTGCATGTGTCGCTGTGATCGTCTTCTGGGCTTCTGCTGTCGCGGATTGCTTTGGCTGTTTCCGGGTCCAGTGCACATTCGAACTGTGCATCCCAGTCCAGTTTTCTTCTGGCGTCGGCCATGCGGTCGTCGATGTCTCGTGCGCCTGGGATTCCTTTTGCGATGTCTGCTGCGTGGGCAGCGATCTTTGAGGCGATGATGCCTTGCTTTACATCTTCTACATTCGGTAGTGCCAGGTGTTCTGCCGGTGTCACGTAGCATAAGAATGCTGCTCCGTTCATTGCTGCAACTGCGCCTCCAATTGCGCTTGTTATATGGTCATATCCGGGAGCAATATCTGTTACGAGTGGTCCAAGTACATAGAATGGAGCGCCCATGCAGATTGTCTGCTGTACTTTCATGTTTGCCGCAATCTGATCAAGCGGAACATGTCCCGGTCCTTCTACCATTACCTGTACATTATGATCCCATGCACGTTTTGTGAGTTCTCCGAGACGGACAAGTTCCTCGATCTGGCATACGTCTGTAGCATCTGCAAGACATCCTGGGCGGCAGGCATCTCCGAGGGAGATCGTCACATCATATTCTTCGCAGATATCAAGGATTTCATCGTAGTATTCATAGAACGGATTTTCTTCGCCTGTCATGCTCATCCATGCGAATACCAGACTTCCGCCACGGCTGACTATATTCATTTTACGTTTATGTTTTTTGATCTGTTCAATGGTCTTTCTGGTTATGCCGCAGTGTAATGTGACAAAATCCACACCGTCTTCGGCATGCATACGGATGACGTCGATAAAATCTTTTGCTGAAAGTGTTGCAAGATCTCTCTGATAATGGATGACGCTGTCATAGACCGGTACAGTTCCAATCATGGCTGGACATTCATGTGTCAGTTTCTGACGGAAAGGCTGAGTATCCCCGTGGCTGGAGAGGTCCATAATAGCCTCAGCGCCCATGTTTACAGCGCTCATTACTTTTTCCATCTCGATGTTATAGTCTTTGCAGTCTCTGGAAACGCCCAGATTGACATTGATCTTGGTACGCAGCATGCTGCCGACGCCTTCTGGATTAAGACAGGTATGGTTTTTGTTTGCGCATATTGCAACTTTACCTTCTGCAACCAGTTTCATTAGCGCCTCGGTCGGCATGTTTTCTTTTCTCGCAACAATCTCGATTTCAGGTGTTACGATGCCTTTTCTTGCCGCGTCCATCTGTGTTGTGTAATTTCTCATTGATCGTTCCTCCTTTTCACAACATGACTTTTGTATAGCGATAGAAGGTGGTGCCCCCAATCTACCGCTTCCCAAGCAAATAAAACAGTTGACAGCACTATACGTATTTTAGTGTGAAAAATAAAAAAGAGAGATGCGAAGGGCATCTCTCAGTCAATCTATTTATTGCTCGGTAAAATTCCCTACGTTGGCATTATCCAAATCAGGTTATGGGTCGAAACAGACAGTTTCCTCTCAGCCGGCTTTCCGCCAGCTCCCCGGTAATATTAAGTTTTACAGAAACAGTATAACTCTGCACTTTTTAAATTGTCAATCAGGTACGTATAGTTTGCTTTAAATTGTGCGATTTATCTCCATCCCATCTTCTTTTCATAGGCTGCGATTGTCTTGATATTCTTTTTCTCTACAGAACTGAGATATCCATTTATTGTATCTTTTGTAACGTTTGGATTTTTTACATACCATGATTTGTTGTTGAAATATGTACTCCAACGTGCGGTCTCAAATACATATCCGTGTCTTGCATAGATTTCATTCAAAATTGCTCTGACCGTATCTTTCTCCATAAAATCCAAGTCGCTATAAGAGATATAATAAGAATCGGTTGGCCATAAATATCCATCATCAGCTACATTGTAGTAGTAATCGTTGTCATTGGCTGCATCCTGACCATAATAGTAATAATTATTTACAACAGAAGGTTCACTTTGACTTGCTGCACTGTCAGAAGCATTATCATCATCTGATTTGCCGTTTCCGTCAGATACCATAAGAACTACTTTTGTATTCTCATCTGCTTCAGAGCCTGCTTCCGGTACCATTCTCACAACATTACCTTTTTCCACAGTATCAGAATTTACTCTTTCAACTACCGGAATTAATCCAATCTCTACAATTTTATTTTGTGCAATCTCTTCTGTTGTTCCTGTAACATCCGGAATAGTGATTTTTGACGTAGCTGAATCCGCTGCGGTTTCGCTCTGACTATTTGATGAACAGCCAACTAATCCCAATAATGTGATAGTGATAATTAAAGTTTTAAAAATTCTTTTTCTCATTTGTATTCATTCTCCTTGTCGACTTACCGATTTCCCCTCTGCGTATATTTCTTTTATACCATTCTGGAAAAATATTGTCAATATTGGTACAAAGTCACGAGTTTTGTGCTACACTCTTCCTAAAGGAGACTATGAGCTATGAAAATTTTACTTGTGGCAATTAATGCAAAATATATTCATTCAAATCTTGCGGTGTACAGCCTTTGTGCCTATGCTAAGAAAAATATTCGAGGTAAAAAACCTGAGATTGAAATTGCAGAATATACGATCAATCAGCAGCAAGATGACATTTTACGTGATATTTATGAAAAAAAGGCTGACGTAGTATGTTTTTCCTGTTATATATGGAATCTGTCGTACGTTGAAGCTTTAGTGTGTGAACTGGGAAAGATCTGTGCGGATTCTGATATCTGGCTAGGTGGACCGGAAGTGTCTTATGATGCCGGAAATGTACTTAAGCGTCTTGCTTCTGTCAAAGGAGTCATGATGGGGGAAGGAGAGCGCACGTTTTCTGAATTATGTGAAAAATATGAAGATTTCGGGGCAGAGGCTTTGAAGGAGTCAGGGATAGATGATGCCGCATTTGAAACAATTGCAGGCATTACTTTTCGAAGAGCGGATGGCACTGTTCAGGAAAATCTGTGGCGTGAACCTATGGATCTTAGCAAAGTACCATTTGTGTATGATGATACGAAGAAATTCGAAAATAAGATTATTTATTATGAGACCAGCAGGGGTTGTCCTTTTTCCTGCAGCTACTGCCTTTCTTCTATAGATAAAAAGCTCCGGTTCAGAAATCTGGAACTGGTAAAAAAAGAATTGCAATTTTTCCTTGATAATCATGTGGCGCAGGTGAAATTTGTTGACCGGACGTTCAATTGTAAGCATGAACATGCAATGACTATATGGCGTTATATTATGGAACATGATAACGGAGTGACGAATTTTCATTTTGAAATTTCCGCAGACCTTTTAAACGAAGAAGAACTCAAACTGATTGAGAAAATGCGGCCGGGACTTATACAATTGGAAATTGGCGTACAGTCTACAAATCAGAGTACTATTCGCGAGATAAAAAGAACCATGAATTTTGCGAAACTTTCTGAAACCGTCAGCCGTATCCGCGAGATGAAAAATGTGCATCAGCATCTGGATCTGATAGCCGGTCTTCCCTGTGAGAATCTCAACAGTTTTAAAAAATCCTTTGATGAAGTCTATGCACTGAAGCCACACCAGTTGCAGCTTGGTTTTTTGAAAGTGCTGAAAGGGTCATATATGCAGGAAAAAAGTGCCGATTACGGACTTGTCTGTAAAAGTGCGCCACCTTATGAAGTGCTATACACAAAATGGCTTTCCTATGAAGACGTCCTGGAGCTTAAGGGAATAGAAGAGATGGTGGAAGTATATTATAACAGTCGGCAGTTTGAGCATACCCTTGCAGCATTAGAGGAGGAATACTCGTCTGCATATCAATTATACAGAGAACTGTGGGGATATTATAAATCGGAGAATCTTCTTGGCATGCAGCATAAGAGGAGTGCAAGGTATGAGATTTTGCTTGACTATATTGCAGGTACTGAGCGGCTGGCGAAAAAAGAACAGTATTTCAGAGAGCTTCTTATATATGATTATTATCTGAGGGAAAATGCAAAGACGCGTCCTGCATTTGCCGGGGAAAATGTACTCAGCAAAGATGAAATCAGATGCTTTTACGAAAATGAGGCAAAAGAGCATTTGTTCCTTAAAGAATATGTAGATTATGATAAAAATCAGATGCGTAAAATGACACATTTGGAGCGCTTTCCGGTGTTGGGAAAAACGGTTCTTTTTGATTATATGCAGAGAAATCCGCTTAATCAGGAAGCAAGGAATTGTATTGTGAAATGAGTATTGCAAAAAGTAAGCAAACAGTATAGAATATGTTTATATTTTCTCGGAAGAAGGTTAGAATTATGAACTTTAATGATAAAAAGACAAGAAGAATTATAGCAATTGTTGTTATGGTTATCATTGTTGCGATGGTTGCAACATCAATTATACCGGCACTTTAAAAGTGACCAGAAGGCATCTGTAAAAGGAATGAAGAGTTATGACACGGCGAAGGGAGAGCACGGGAAGGACGAAAGATGCAGGCAGTACAGAGCCTGTAAGGCATATTAAAGAAGCAAAACGTGCGATAGAAGCCAAAAGCACAAGAGGTGCCGAAAGTCCGAAAAGTGCAAAGAAGCATAGAAAAAGTAACAGAAGACGCAAGATCCAGAGACGGAAAAGAATGAAAGCTCTTTTTGGTCTCATATTGTTTTGTGTAATTTTAGTTACAGGGATTTCTTATATTGTTTTACATAAGTATGTGTCAAAGTATCCGGAAGATAAGATATGCGAGAACATATATATCAGTTCTGTGAATGTATCAGGAATGACGAAAAAAGAAGCTTCGGCTGCGATGGAAGAATATCTTGAGAAAAACAGTCAGATTAAAGTAACACTGAAGGTCGGGAAGAAATCAGCGGAAACGACTTTGGGAGAACTTGGACTTGAATATAAAAATATAAAAGAAACAATTAATACAGCTTATAATTACGGAAAAAACGGAAATCTATTACAGAAATATTTTAAGCTTCGAAAACTTTCAAAAGAAAAGCTGACTATAAAAGAAAAATATGCGCTTTCCGGGAAAACCTCCAAAAAGACTTTGAAAGAGAAAGCAGTGCCGCTTGCAAATCATGTTGTGAATGCGACAATGACCAAAACGTCTGACGGATTTGACATTATTCCGGAAAAATCAGGAAAGACAGTTAATATTAAAAAGTCTGTTGCGGCAATTGAAAAGAAGCTGAATGCAGGATGGAAGAAGAAAGAGTTTTCAGTTAAGATGGTACAGAAAAAAGAGAATCCGACAGTAAAAGAGGAGGATCTCAAAACAGTAAAAGACAAACTGGGATCTTATTCTACCGATGCAGGTGGCGGAGAGCGGTGGCAGAATCTGAAAACCGGTGTGGAAAAGATAGATGGAACTGTTCTGGCTCCCGGAGAGGAGGTCTCTGTACATGCTCTGACAGCACCTTATGATAAAGAGCATGGTTATGTGGCAGCAGGTTCCTACGAGAACGGACAGGTGGTTGAGACTTATGGCGGAGGAATCTGTCAGGTATCAACGACATTGTATAATGCAATTCTGTTTGCGGAACTTGAAGTGACAGAACGTTATCCGCATTCCATGCTGGTGGCATATATCGATCCGTCCAGGGATGCAGCGATTGCCGGAGATGTAAAGGATCTGAAATTCAAAAATAATTATGACACTCCTGTTTACATTGAGGGATATATTGATGACAGTAATCAGCTTACGTTTAATATATACGGAAAAGAGACAAGAGAAAAAGGAAGAACTGTAGAATATGAAAGTGAGACACTTTCTACAGAGGAACCGGGGAAAACTTATAAATCTGATGCATCGGCGCCGCTTGGTTCTATAGAATATGAAGGAAGCCCTCACACAGGAAAAACAGCCAGATTATGGAAAACCGTCAAAAAAGATGGGAAAAAGGTGAGCCGTGATGTGGTTAATGAAAGCACTTATCAGAAATCAGACCAGATTATTGTGGTAGGAACTGCTTCGGAAAACGCGGAGGCCTCCGGACTTGTGGAAAGTGCGATAGCAACTCAGGATGGAGATAAGATCAATGAGGCTATCAGCAAAGCAAAGGCAATGCAATGAGATCAGGTGAGATAACGGGGAAGAGATGACATGAAACTGATAACACAAAAAGAACAGCATTTATGTGAGACATCAACAGTATATGGACAGTCAGAAGATATTGGAAATCATGCACTTGCGGCTGTCGCCAATTCTTTGGCGGCAGCCGGTGCGCTATGTCTTGGTATCGGCGTAAAAATTACGTACCCTTCACATGTTCAGAAATCGAATGTTTATCAGATAGAAAAAAATATAAAGAAAATTTGCAGCAAAAGAAAAATTGAGTTGTTAGACTCTGTAATCAGTCAGAATCCATTTCTCCCAACCGTATCAGTTACGGTGAACGGATTGGGAAATGCAGCTTGTGAAAAGCTGGAAGAAACACAGAAAAATTGTGAAGATGCAGAGATTGTCCAGACAAAATGGATAGGCATGGATGGTATGCTGCAGATTGCAAAGGAGAAGGAAGATGAGTTAAAAGGTCGGTTTGCCCCGGCTTTTATACGTCAGATTTTATCGCATAGACAGGCGCTGTTTGCAGATAAAGAAATAGAAGTTGCAAAAGCCATGGGCGTATCTGTCATGCGTCAGATTACAGAAGGCGGAATATTTGCCGCATTGTGGGAGCTTGCTAAAGAAAGCAAAAAAGGACTTTCGATAGATATGAAGAAGATTGCTGTATTGCAGGAAACGATAGAAGTGTGTGAGCATTTTCGGATCAATCCTTATCAGCTGACTTCAGTAGGAAGCTTCCTAATGGTAACTGACAATGGGGAAGTATTGGCAGATGCGCTTTTACAGGAAGGTATACCGGCGTCTGTTATTGGAAGATTAACGGACAGTCACGATAAAGTAATAAAAAATGGAGAAGATGTGCGTTATATTGATCGCCCTGCTCCTGATGAGATATTCAAATTGTACTGTTAATGATAAATGTATAGAGGAAGATAAAGATGGATGAGTTAAGAAGACAGATTTTAAGATATCTGGAAAAGAACAGCAGAGTGGATCTTGGAGAGCTTGCTGTATTGCTTGGAACAGATGAAGTGACTGTAGCAAATGAAATGGCTGCGATGGAGAAAGAAAAGATTATCTGTGGATATCATACTTTGATCAACTGGGAGAAGACTGGCGCAGAGTTCGTGACTGCGTTGATTGAAGTTAGAGTCACACCACAGCGTGAAAGGGGATTTGACAAGACTGCAGAGAGAATCTGCAATTATCCGGAAGTAGAGGCAGTGTATCTGATATCGGGAGGATATGATCTGCTAATAACATTGGAAGGGAAAACACTTCTTGAGATATCCAGATTTGTTTCGGAAAAACTGGCATCTATGGATGAAGTTGTAAGCACTTCTACTTATTTTATCCTGAAAAAATATAAGGATCACGGGACCAGCATGTTCCAGAAAAATAAGACGGAAAGGATGTTGGTGACGCCGTAATGAGAAATCCATTATCACAAAAAGTTGTCGGTATTGAACCGTCAGGCATTCGAAAATTTTTCGATATGGTGAGCGATATGCCGGATGCCATATCACTTGGAGTGGGAGAACCTGATTTTGATACTCCGTGGAGGATCAGAGAAGAGGGAATTTACACGCTGGAACGGGGACGTACTTTTTATACATCTAATGCCGGACTGAAGGAATTGAAGATAGAGATCAGTAAGTATTTACAGAGAAAGATTCATGTGACATATGATCCGGATAAAGAAATTATTGTAACGGTAGGAGGAAGTGAGGGCATTGATCTTGCGTTCAGGGCTATGCTGGATGCCGAAGATGAGGTTTTGATCCCTCAGCCCAGTTATGTATCTTACCTTCCGTGTGTAGTACTGGCAGATGGAGTTCCGGTAGTGATCGATCTGCAGCAGAAAAATGATTTTAAGCTGACGAAAGAAGAGTTAGAAAAAGCAATTACGCCGAAAACAAAGATACTTGTACTTCCGTTTCCCAATAATCCTACAGGAGCGATTATGACGAAGGAAGAACTGGAACCGATCGCGGAAGTAGTAAAAGAACATGATTTATATGTAGTATCAGACGAGATATATTCTGAGCTGACTTACAAATATGAACATGTTTCAATAGCTTCTCTTCCGGGAATGAAGGAACGCACACTGGTGATCAATGGATTTTCCAAAGGTTTTGCCATGACAGGATGGAGGCTGGGATATATCTGTGCACCAAAATTGATTGCAGAACAGATGTTAAAGATTCATCAGTATGCTATTATGTGCGCGCCGACTAACAGTCAGTATGCCGCAATCGAGGGACTTCGAAACTGTGAAGATGAAGTAGAGAAGATGCGGACATCATACAATCAGAGAAGACGTTTTCTGATGCATGAATTTAAAAGAATGCGTCTGGATTGTTTTGAACCTTTTGGAGCTTTTTATATGTTTCCGAATATCCAGGAGTTTGGTATGACCTCAGAAGAATTTGCAACCAGATTTCTGGAAGAGGAAAAGGTTGCCGTTGTTCCGGGCAGTGCGTTTGGAAGGAGCGGAGAAGGTTTCCTCAGGGTATCTTATGCGTATTCTCTGGAAGATTTGAAAGAGGCAATCGGAAGATTGGGAAGATTTATAGACAGACTCAGAAATGAAAAATAAGACATAAATAATAAGACATAAAAAGACAGCTGCGTACAGTGGCTGTCTTTATAAAAATAGAAGGAGAAAAAGAGATGTTAAATATTGTACTGTTAGAACCGGAAATTCCTGCAAATACCGGAAATATAGGACGGACTTGTGTGGCAACCAATACAAGGCTCCATTTGATAGAGCCGCTGGGATTCCGCCTGAATGAAAAGAATTTAAAGCGTGCCGGTATGGATTACTGGGATGATCTGGATGTAACCACATACATTGATTACAATGACTTTCTGGATAAGAATCCGGGCGCTAAGATTTATATGGCAACGACAAAGGCACAAAAAGTTTACACAGATGTCAGCTATGAAGAAGACTGTTACATTATGTTCGGCAAAGAAAGTGCCGGTATACCGGAGGAAATCCTTGTGCAGAATGAAGAAAATTGTATACGCATTCCTATGGTGGGAGATATCCGCTCGCTTAATCTTGGAAATTCAGTGGCTATTGTGTTGTATGAAGCGCTCAGGCAGCATGATTTTTCGCATATGAATCTGAAGGGGAACCTTCACAGATTAGAGTGGGGAAAATAAAAGGGTAGATTTGCCTGTATCATGACTACAGGATAAAAGCCTTAACACTCTGACGCTTTTTTTCATATAATAAGATATATACCAATCTTGGGAGTGTGTGTATATGAGCCAGAAACTGCCATTCTATATGGTATACCAGATGATCAGCCTTGATGATGATGAACGAATGATCCGCAGAGACTATGATTATATGAAAAGTGCGTATCCGGCCACAGCGAAACGCCTGCTTCCTTTTGTCGAAGAAGAATGTGACCGGATGGAGTATGAAGGAAGTATGATGTATGATGAATATCCGGATATTCTTCAGCTTCGGTTAATGTGCAACAGGATTTACAAAAAAGTTGAGAAAGAGGAGGAAAACCCTGGAAAATGGCTGATGGATCTGATACAGGTCATAGTGTTTCAGGAACTGTGCCAAAGGCGGATGGAACACAGGCGTTACAGGAAGCAGTTTTATATGGGGCAGGATTAGAAAAGATACATGTCTGATAGAGAGCGGGTTGTACAAAGTGCTGAAAAAAATTGTGCAGTCCGCTTTCATTTCATCATGATAGGGAAAGGATTGTATCTGGACGAATGTTAAAAGTTATGCTAGAATGACACTTGAATCACAGATAAGGAGAAGCGGACATGAAGAATATTATTTTTATCGGAATGCCTGCTGCTGGTAAGAGTACGATAGGAGTCGTTGTTGCCAAGCGTTTAGGCTATAATTTTATAGACACTGATTTGCTCATACAGCAGTCAGAAGGAAAGCTTTTGAGTGAGATTATTGCGGAAAAAGGTCTGGATGAATTTGTAAAGATAGAAGACCGTGTCAACGCTCAGGTAGAGGCTGAAAATTCTGTGATTTCTCCCGGAGGAAGCGTTGTATATTGTGAAAACGCTATGCGTCATTACAAGGAAATTGGAACAGTTGTGTATTTAAAAGTGTCTTTTGAGACAATACTTAAACGTGTAGGAGATGCAAAAAAGCGGGGAGTTGTTTTGAAAGAGAATCAGACTTTGGAAGATTTGTATCGTGAGAGAACAGTTCTTTTTGAAAAATATGCAGATATTACTGTTTGCGGTGATGAAATAGAATTGGCAGATACGATTGATAAAGTTCTGGATGCATTACATGAAAACTCAATTGTTACAAAGTAATTACACGGATGTAAAAAAGATTTTACAATTTGAGGTTTTGTGATATACTTATTTTATATTAAGATATATTAATTTAAAAATATATTAATGGAAATTACATATCCTTAGTTTAGGATAAGATGTTTGATATAGAAGTTAGAAATAGTAACAGTATTGAGGTGCATTATATGGAGCAATATATTATTAAAGGTGGACACCCGTTAGTTGGAGAAGTTGAGATCGGTGGTGCTAAGAATGCAGCGCTTGCTATTCTCGCAGCAGCAATTATGACGGATGACACAGTACGCATTGATAATCTTCCTGATGTGAATGATATCAATGTCCTTTTGGATGCAATTGCAGGAATTGGCGCGATGGTTCATCGTATTGACCGCCATACTGTAAGTATTAATGGAAAAGGAATTAACGGGTTTAGTATAGAGTACGATTATATTAAGAAGATTCGTGCGTCATATTATCTGTTAGGTGCAATGCTCGGTAAGTATAACCATGCCGAAGTAGCACTTCCGGGAGGTTGTAATATCGGAAGCAGACCGATTGATCAGCATTTAAAAGGATTTCGGGCACTTGGTGCAGACGTTGATATAGAGCACGGTAAGATTATTGCCGAGGCAGAGCAGCTTGTCGGAAAGCATATTTATTTTGATGTTGTCAGTGTCGGTGCAACAATCAATGTTATGATGGCTGCTACGATGGCAGAAGGTATGACTATTATGGAGAATGTGGCAAAAGAGCCACATGTCGTTGACGTTGCGAACTTTTTGAACAGTATGGGAGCAAATATCCGTGGTGCCGGTACAGACGTGATTAAGATCCGTGGCGTAAAGAGCCTGCACGGAACAGAGTATTCGGTTATTCCGGATCAGATAGAAGCGGGAACATTTATGTTTGCGGCAGCAGCAACAAAAGGCGACATTACTGTGTTGAATGTTATCCCGAAACATCTTGAAGCTACTATTGCGAAGCTTGTAGAGATTGGATGCGAAGTGGAAGAGTTCGATGATGCGGTGCGCGTGGTTTCTAAAGGTGATCTTAAGAGCACACATGTAAAGACATTGCCGTATCCGGGATTTCCTACAGATATGCAGCCTCAGATTGGCGTTACTCTTGCTTTGTGTAAAGGGACAAGTACGATTACAGAGAGTATTTTTGAGAACCGTTTTAAATATTTAGACGAGCTTGCAAGAATGGGTGCTAATGTAAAAGTAGAAGGAAATTCTGCAACGATTGAAGGCGTAAAAGAATTTTCCGGAGCAAGAGTCAGTGCTCCTGATCTTCGTGCCGGAGCAGCGCTTTGTATTGCAGGTCTTGCAACGGATGGTATTACTATCGTTGATGATATCGTGTATATCCAGAGAGGATATGAGAGGTTTGATGAAAAGCTCAGAAGTCTTGGCGCGATAATGGAAAAGGTTGAGACCGAGAGAGATATCCAGAAATTCAAACTGAAAGTAGGATAATAGAGATGAAAAGAACGCTTTTAGCGTTCTTTTTTTGAAAGCATCTTGACAAGTACTATAAAACCGAGTAAAGTCTTACTCGTAAACAATTGAACAGCTAAAACTTTCTCTTATTCAGAGCAGTGGAGATACAAAGGATCTGTGAAGCTGCGGCAACCCCGGTAGATGTGGAAGGTGCCAACCTGAGCGAGTAATCGAACAATAAGAGGATTGGTTTATTGGAATATAAAACAGTCCGCTTAGTGCGAGCTGTTTTTTTGTGGACTTAGTCGGTATGAAAATGGACAGAGTATGAAAGGAGAAAAGATGATGGAGAAACGTTTATTTACTTCAGAGTCAGTAACAGAAGGTCATCCGGATAAAATGTGTGACCAGATTTCAGATGCTATTTTGGATGCGCTCATGGAGCAGGATCCAATGAGCCGTGTTGCGTGTGAGACAAGCACAACAACAGGTCTTGTACTTGTTATGGGTGAGATTACGACAAGTGCGTATGTAGATATTCAGAAAATTGTCAGAGATACAGTAACTGAGATTGGTTATACCCGCGGAAAATATGGATTTGACGCAGAGACCTGTGGTGTAATTGTTGCGATTGATGAGCAGTCAAGTGATATTGCCATGGGAGTTGACAAAGCTCTTGAGGCAAAAGAAAATAAGATGTCAGATGCAGAGATTGCAGCGATTGGTGCAGGCGATCAGGGAATGATGTTTGGATATGCTTCCAATGAGACTCCGGAGCTTATGCCGTATCCAATCTCTCTTGCACATAAACTTGCAAGAAGACTGACAGAAGTCAGAAAAGACGGAACACTCAAGTATTTGAGACCGGACGGAAAGACACAGGTTACTGTAGAATATGATGAAGAAGGCACACCAAGACGTCTGGATGCGGTTGTTCTTTCTACACAGCATGATCCGGATGTGACACAGGAGCAGATTCATGAGGATATTAAAAAGTATGTTTTTGATGCGATCATTCCGGAAGGAATGGTAGATGAAAACACAAAATTTTTCATCAATCCAACAGGGCGTTTTGTAATCGGTGGACCACACGGTGACAGCGGACTTACAGGACGAAAGATTATCGTTGATACTTATGGCGGAATGGCTCGTCACGGCGGCGGTGCATTTTCCGGAAAAGATTGCACAAAGGTTGACCGTTCTGCGGCTTATGCGGCTCGTTATGTTGCGAAAAATATTGTTGCAGCAGGGCTTGCGGATAAATGTGAGATCCAGCTTTCCTATGCAATTGGAGTTGCAAATCCAACATCTATCATGGTTGATACATTCGGAACCGGAAAGCTTTCTGACGAAAAGCTGGTAGAAATTATCCGTGAGAATTTTGATCTTCGTCCGGCTGGAATCATTAAGATGCTTGACCTTAGAAGACCAATTTACAAGCAGACAGCAGCTTACGGACATTTTGGACGTACAGATATTGATCTTCCTTGGGAGAAGACAGATAAGATTGATGTGTTGAAATCTTATTTATAAAATTTTAATAAAAGTTTATGGGCGCTTTCGTGTGAGGCGCCCTTTTTCATGCTATACTAGTTTCATAAATGTAAATCAGATAAGCGTCGAAGCTGTGAAATATGAGCAATAACCGGCTGACTGGCGCGGAGGAGATTTGTATGAAACTGAAAAACCGACTTGTGGTTGCGTTTCTAACAATTACAGTCATACCAGTTGTCCTGTCGGTAACAATGGTTTGTATTTTTGCGCGTTTTCAGATTGGTTCAATCGAAAAAACGTATGGGATCAGCGGGACAACAGTAGAATCATTTTCAAATACAACAGGGGTGTTGGCAAGGCTTACAGAGAAGCCATATTATGAACTTGAACAGCTGGCACAGACACAACCGCAGAAGATGGAAGACGCAACATATCTGGAAAAATTTAATGAAAGTCTGAAAGAAAAAAAGGCATATCTTCTTGTGCGCAAGAATGATACAATTATTTTCATAGGAACAGATTCTGATGTGGCTGAGCATGTAATAAGCCAGCTCCCTGAGTATGGCGAGTCGGACTCTACATCAGAAAATGGAATTTACCTTGGAGGAGAAGTTCAATCTCTGGTAAAACAGGTGGATTTTCTGTATTCGGGAGGAGAAGAAGGAAGTGCATTTATTGTCACGGATGTCAGCAGTGTTATTCCTGAAGTAGAGGAATTCATTGTAGATATGCTTGTCGGTATAGTGGGAGTTCTGTTTGTAACAGGAGCCCTTCTGATTCTCTGGATCTACAGAGGCGTTATGAGACCGCTGGCAAAGATGCGGGAGGCAACCAAGAATATCAAAGAAGGAAATCTTGATTTCGAATTGCATCCCGA
Organism: Lachnospiraceae bacterium; assembly: GCA_051888795.1. Taxonomy (GTDB): domain Bacteria; phylum Bacillota; class Clostridia; order Lachnospirales; family Lachnospiraceae; genus MD308. The sequence continues at coordinate 43,421 of JBJFCD010000091.1, forward strand.
GGCTGATGATGAGCTTGGAAGGCTTTGCGGGGATCTGGAGGATATGCGCAAGCGATTGAAGAATAATGCAGAAGAAAAGCTTGTGTTTGATAAGGAAAATAAGGAACTGATCAGTAACATTTCTCATGATCTTAAAACACCGGTAACAGCGATCAAAGGATATGCGGAAGGTATTATGGATGGCGTGGCAGATACGCCGGAAAAAATGGAGCGCTATATCCGAACAATCTATAACAAGGCAAATGAGATGGATACCCTGATCAATGAGTTGACATTTTATTCAAAAATTGATACGAACAGAATCCCATATAATTTCAGCATATTATCTGTCAATGAGTATTTTAATGATTGTGCAGAGGATTTGTCTCTTGAACTTGAGGCAAAAAATGTAGAGTTTGGATATTTTAATTATGTGGATACCGAAGTGAGGGTCATTGCAGATGCAGAACAGATTAAGAGAGTTGTTCACAACATTGTCAACAATTCTGTGAAATATATGGACAAAGCAAAGGCGAAGATTAATCTCCGGGTAAAAGACGTGGGAGATTTCATCCAGGTAGAACTTGAAGACAACGGTAAAGGAATTGCCGCCAAAGATCTGCCGAATATATTTGATCGTTTTTATCGTACGGATGCTTCGCGAAATTCGTCAAAAGGCGGAAGCGGTATAGGGCTTTCTATCGTGAAGAAGATTATCGAAGAGCATGGTGGAAAGATCTGGGCAACCAGCCGGGAGAATACCGGAACGACGATGTATTTTGTCCTTAGAAAATATCAGGAGGTACCAGTAAATGAGTAAAATATTAATTGTTGAAGATGAAGAGGCGATTGCAGATCTTGAGAGAGATTATCTTGAGCTTAGTGGTTTTAATGTTGAAGTTGCAAATGACGGACAGACAGGGATTGCAAAGGCATTGAATGAAAATTATGATCTGTTTATTCTAGACCTGATGCTTCCGGGAGTAGATGGATTTGAAATCTGCAAACAGATCCGGGAACAGAAAAATACACCGATCATTATGGTGTCAGCAAAAAAAGATGATATCGATAAAATCAGAGGCTTGGGATTAGGCGCAGATGATTATATGACAAAGCCTTTTAGTCCCAGCGAGCTTGTCGCGAGAGTAAAAGCACACATGGCAAGATATGACCGTCTGACAGGAAGTGTCGTAGAGAAAAATAAAGTCATTGAAATCCGTGGCCTTAAGATTGATACAACAGCCAGAAGAGTCTGGATCAACGGAGAAGAAAAGACCTTTACAACAAAAGAATTTGATCTCCTTACATTCCTCGCAAGCCATCCAAATCATGTCTATACAAAAGAAGAATTATTCCGGGAGATATGGGACATGGAATCAATTGGAGACATAGCTACAGTCACAGTACACATTAAGAAGATACGTGAAAAAGTAGAAATGGATACATCCAATCCTCAGTATATAGAAACAATCTGGGGAGTAGGATACAGATTTAAAGTCTAGGAAATTATAGTTTATATATTACACAACTCATCTATATACGCGGCAGGGCATTTTGCCCTGCCGTGTGAAATCTACCCGAGAGTAAATCGGAGTCATACAACAAATCTAAAAGCAAGTCAAGGAATCTACCGGGAAGATTGTGGTGGTCATACACCATGGGGATAAACAAGATAAGGAATCTACCAAGAAGGGCGTGGTGGTCATACACTGTGAGAAGAAGCAAGCCAAGGAGTCTGCCGGGAAGGGCGTGGTGGTCATACACCATGGGGAGAAGCAGGTCAGGGAGTCTGCCGAGAAGGGTGAGGTGGTCATACACCATGAGAAGAAGCAAGATAAGGAGTCTGCCGGGAAGGGTGTGATGGTCATACACCATGGGGAGAAACAGGTTAAGGAATCTGCCGGGAGGTAAATTAAAGTCATACACCAAATCAAAAAGCAAGTCAGGGAATCTTACCCGAAAGGGTTTAGAGTCATAGAAAACAAAAGGAGGAAGTTCAATATGGATACTTTATTCAATGAATTGCAAAAGAAAGAAAAAGAATTAAGCATGTTATGCGCACAGTTACAAGAACATTTACAGCATGCACCGGAAGGGAAATTAAGAATTTCTCACAAAAGGGGGAAGCCGATTTATTATCACAGGACTTGTTTCAAAAAGTCTGATCCAAAATCTCTCGGGAAATATATCAGGAAAGAGGACATTGCATTAGCACAAAGGCTTGCACAAAAAGGCTATGAAGAAAATTTGTTGGAAGACATTGAAGAGCAATTGAAAGCAATACAGAAGTGTTTACAGAGTTATGATGTAAATGCGTTAACGAGAGCATATGAAAAAATGTCACAAGACCGTAAGGCTTTAGTAAAAGCACATATTTTGCCAGATGACATTTATGCAGAAATGTGGCAGGAAGAAGAGTATTCTTCCAAAGGATTTACGGCGAACGACCCTGAAATCTATACGGAAAAGAATGAAAGAGTTCGTTCAAAATCAGAAAAGATTTTAGCAGATAAGTTTTATATGAAAGGGATTCCGTATAAATATGAGTATCCACTGGTATTGCAAGGCTATGGAACGGTTTATCCAGATTTCACGATTCTGAATAAAAGAACAAGAAAAATTTTTTATTTGGAACATTTGGGAATGATGGATGATGAAACATATGCAGAAAAAGCAATGTTGAAAATAGAAACTTATGAAAGAAACGGAATATATCCGGGCAAGCAATTAATATTGACACATGAAATGAGAAATCGACCGCTGAATATCAAAATCGTAGAGGGAATGATAGAAGAATTTTTGATATAAAAAATCACATATAATTAATATAAAAGAGTTTAGTTCTATATCGTCACATCCAAACCAAGTCAGAGAAACTGTCAAGAAATTTATCAAAGACTCTCCCCCCATTTTTCTGAGTTTTATATCTATATTCTCAATATATCCACATATCCACATATTCACACATCCACACATCTACATATTCACACATTCACAAGAAAAATTTAACAGCACATTTAATCTATGATATAATAGGAAAACGAAAGCATCTCAAACGAGAGGAAGATTAGATGAAGGAAAAGAAAACAGTAAGAGGTAATACTGTGCGCATAACGGCTGCAGGCTTTTTTTGCATTATTTTGCTGGGAGCGGTTCTTTTGTATCTGCCTATCAGCAATCAAAAGCCTATAGCATTTGCGGATGCCATGTTTTCTTCGGTCAGTGCGGTGTGTGTAACCGGACTTATGACAGTTACAACAGAGACACAGTTTACTTTATTTGGAAAAATTGTACTTTTAATATTGATACAGATTGGTGGGTTAGGGATCATTGCCTGTGCGACAGCTTTTTTCCTGATTGCCAGAAGACAGATCACAGTGCGTGAGAGAGTGATTATCCAGGAGTCTTACGGAATGTATACTTTCGGCGGAATAGTAGACATGGTGAAGAAAATCATTGTTGGCACGTTGATTGTTGAAGGGATTGGAGCAGTTTTTTATATGTTTCAATTTATCCCCGAATATGGACCGTTTAAAGGGATTGGATATTCAGTGTTCCATGCAATTTCAGCATTTTGTAACGCTGGGATTGACATTCTGGGAGACAAAAGCTTTTCGGAATATGTCGTAAATCCGGGAGTAAATATTACAACAATATTGCTGATCATTGTAAGTGGTATCGGTTTTCCTGTATGGATTGATATCATTGAAAACGGAAAAAGGCTGTATCATAATGAGGTGCCGAAGAGATGGTGGTTTACAAGGCTTAAGCTGCATTCAAAGCTGGCAATTATGACAACTTTGATTTTACTGGCAGCAGGCACTGTATTTATATTTATTTCTGAATATCATAATCCTGAGACAATAGGAAATATGAATGTCGGACAGAAATTAATGGCTTCGTTATTTCAGTCGGTGACGACAAGAACTGCTGGATTTTATACATTTTCCCAGGGAGCAATGCATGAGGAATCGAAACTTTTCTGTTGTATTCTCATGTTCATCGGGGGTTCTCCGGTAGGTACGGCAGGCGGTGTAAAAACGACAACGATTGCGATGCTTGTGATTGCCTGCTTTACATTTGTGCGTGGCGGAAATGACATGGAATGTATGGGGCGAAAAATATCTTTCGCAAATTTCAGGACAGGTTTTTGTGTTGTAATGGTGGCTTTTTCTGCATTTGTCACAGGAACGATCGCAATCGTTGCGGCAGAGCCGGATAATGTTCCATTAATAAATATTCTCTATGAAACGGCTTCGGCTGTGGGAACTGTGGGATTGTCAGCAGATCTGACGTCGAATCTCGGAAGATTTAGTCAGGTGATTTTAATGCTTCTTATGTATATGGGAAGGCTTGGACCGCTTACTTTGGCACTTCTGTTTGCCGGTAAATCAAATCCGAGAGATAATATCAGGAGCCTTCCGGAAGAACGGATCATGGTTGGATAGAAGAATGTAAGTGAAAAAGGAGACTAAGATAAAAATGAGAAAACAATTTGCAGTATTTGGACTCGGCAGTTTTGGAATGAGTGTGGCAATTACGCTGCAGCAGCTTGGATGTGAGGTTATTGCGGTAGATCATGACAAAGAACGTGTAAAAGATGTCGCAGATCATGTGTCTTTTGCAATGCGGGCAGATATTGGAGATCCGGATGTGATACGTTCTCTGGAACCAAGAAACTTAGACGGGATTATTATTGCAGCAGCCGATAATATGGAAGCAAGTATTATGGCAACTCTGAGCGCGAAAGAAATCAATATTCCTTATGTGCTTTGTAAAGCACGGGATGACATGCACGCGCAGGTGTTGAAAAAGATTGGCGCGGATGCCATCGTATTTCCGGAAGAGGAAATGGGGAAAAAAGTGGCAAAAAGTCTGGTGTCTGTAAACCTGACAGACTGGATTGCCCTGTCTCCGGATTACAGTATCCTTGAAACCGCTATCCCGAAATCCTGGGTAGGCAAGACTTTGAAGGAGCTGGATGTAAGGAAAAAATATAATGTTAATGTGGCAGGACTCAAAGAGGGAGAAAAGGTGGAGATCAATCCGGATCCTGATATGCCTCTCAGGGAAGATATGATTTTGGTTCTGATTGGCGAAGATAAATCTTTGGAAAATATATAAAGGCAGGTAACTGACATATGATTACAAGTACGTCAAATACAAAGGTAAAACATCTGGTAAATCTAAAAAAGAAAAGGAAATTAAGAGATACTGAAAAAGTGTTTCTTGTAGAGGGAATCCGGATGTTCCGCGAAGTTCCGGAAGAAAAAATCGCAGAAATATATGTGACAGAATCATTTTTTAATAAACAGCACAAACTGATCCGGGAGAAATCAGAAGGTTCCGGTGTACCAGTTGAAATTTTGGCGGATAACGTGTTTGAGTATGTATCAGATACAAAGACTCCGCAGGGGATTTTGTGTGTAGTCAGACAGATGAACTACACAATCCGCGAAGTGGCAGGAGGGGAAAGGCCACTCCTTCTTGTACTTGATAATCTTCAGGATCCGGGAAACCTCGGGACGATAGTGAGGACCGCAGAAGGAGCAGGAGTCACGGGAATCCTCATGAGTAAAGATTGCGTGGATATTTATAATCCAAAGACAATCCGTTCTACCATGGGTTCGATCTACCGGGTTCCGTTTTCTTATGAAGAAAATCTGTTAGAAGCAATAGAGGATTTGAAGAAAAAAGGAATTCATACTTATGCTGCACATTTGGAAGGCGCATGTGTCTATGATGAGGAAGATTACCGAAGGGGAAGTGCATTTTTTATTGGAAATGAAGGAAATGGTCTAAGAGAAGAAATTGCACAGTCAGCAGAACGCTATATTAAAATTCCCATGTGTGGGCAGGTGGAGTCGCTGAATGCAGCGATTGCGGCCTCTGTGCTGATGTTCGAGGCGGCAAGGCAAAGGCGTTCGTAAGCATTGCGCTATCAGAAAAAGTATACTATAATTAGCATACCGTAATACATGCCCTGTGGGCGGGCACGCTTCGCGTGATAAGGTATACTATACTGTAAAAAAGGCATACTACTATAGTGAAGAGAGGAAGGTATATGCAGACAGGATATTGGTTGATTATTTTTATTATATTACTTGTTATTGAGATATTAACCATGGGACTTACGACAATCTGGTTTGCGGGTGGAGCATTGGCCGCTTTTCTGATAGGAGTGATTGGCTTTGGGCTTACAGTTCAGATGGTTGTATTTCTGGTGGTATCGATATTGCTTCTGGTCTTGACGAGACCGGTTGCGGTAAAATATTTTAACCGTGAAAGGCAGAAAACGAATGCGGAAAGTCTGATTGGGCAGAGAGCATATGTATTGGAAGATATTGATACGATGAAAGCTGTCGGCAGGGTTGAGATTCGCGGACAGGAGTGGTCAGCAAAGACAGATGAGCCAGACGGTAAGATTCCAAAAGACACAGTAGTTGTTGTAGAAGGTATTCAGGGAGTGAAATTGATTGTCAGAGAAGAGGAGGGGTAAATATGAGTATTTTCTTTAAACTCGTAGGATTAATTATTTTAGTGATCATAGTTATGTTGATCGTATCTTGTATAAAAATAGTAAGGCAGGCGCAGGCACTGGTCATCGAAAGGCTTGGGGCATATCAGGCTACATGGAGCACTGGACTTCATTTCAAGATGCCGATCATTGACAGGGTGGCAAGAAAGGTTGATTTGAAAGAGCAGGTTGTAGATTTTGCACCACAGCCGGTTATCACAAAAGATAATGTAACGATGAGGATTGATACGGTTGTATTTTACCAGATTACAGACCCAAAGATGTTCTGTTATGGTGTTGCTAATCCGATCATGGCAATTGAAAATCTTACAGCCACGACACTTCGTAACATTATCGGTGATCTTGAGTTAGACCAGACGCTGACATCCAGAGAAACGATCAATACAAAGATGAGAGCATCTCTCGATGTGGCAACAGATCCGTGGGGGATTAAGGTCAATCGTGTAGAGCTTAAAAATATCATTCCGCCGGCAGCTATTCAGGATGCGATGGAAAAGCAGATGAAAGCAGAACGTGAGAGACGTGAGGCAATTCTTCGGGCAGAGGGTGAGAAGAAATCTACCATCCTCGTGGCAGAAGGTCATAAGGAATCTGCAATCCTGGATGCGGAGGCAGAAAAACAGGCAGCCATTCTCAGGGCTGAGGCGCAGAAAGAAGCGATGATCCGTCAGGCAGAAGGTGAAGCAGAAGCAATCTTAAAAGTACAGCAGGCGAATGCAGACGGTATCCGTTTCCTTAAGGAAGCTGGGGCTGATGAGGCTGTCCTTACGATGAAGAGTCTGGAAGCGTTTGAAAAAGCTGCAGACGGAAAAGCGACAAAGATTATTATTCCGTCCGAGATTCAGGGAATTGCCGGATTAGTAAAATCTGTCGTAGAAATTGGAGAGAAAGAAACACAATAAGAGAAAGTGGAAGGAGAAATATACTATGAATTTAAAAGGAAGAGATTTTTTGACACTGAAGGATTTTACAAAAGAGGAGATCACATATCTTCTTGATCTGGCAGCAGATTTAAAGGAAAAAAAGAAAAAGAGAATCCCGGTGGATAATTTCAGAGGACAAAATATTGCGCTGATTTTTGAAAAGACAAGTACCAGAACAAGATGCGCATTTGAAACAGCAGCCCATGATATGGGAATGGGAACGACTTATCTTGACCCGACAGGATCACAGATTGGGAAAAAGGAAAGTATTGAAGATACAGCAAGAGTTCTTGCGGGAATGTTTGATGGAATCGAATATCGTGGATTCGGACAGGAAATCGTAGAAGAACTTGCAAAATATTCAAAAGTGCCGGTATGGAATGGACTTACTAACGAATATCATCCGACACAGATGCTTGCGGACCTCTTAACAATCCGCGAACATTTTGGAAAACTGGAAGGATTAAAACTTGTCTATATGGGTGATGCAAGATATAACATGGGAAATTCTCTTATGATTGCCTGCTCAAAAATGGGTATGGATTTCGTGGCTTGTACGACAAAAGACTATTTCCCGAATGCAGAGCTTGTTGCAACATGTGAAGGTTACGCGAAGGAAAGCGGCGGAACAATCACATTGACAGAAGATGTAAAAGCAGGAACAAAAGATGCAGATGTTGTTTACACAGATGTGTGGGTATCTATGGGTGAGCCTGATGAAGTATGGGAAGAGAGAATCCGTGCGCTGACACCTTACAAGGTTACTAAAGAAGTAATGGACAATGCGGGAGAGAAATCCATCTTCTTACATTGTCTGCCGTCATTCCATGATCTGAAAACAAAGATCGGAAAAGAAATCTATGACAAATACGGCATTGATGATATGGAAGTAACAGATGAGGTATTTGAATCAGAAAAATCAAAAGTGTTTGAAGAAGCAGAAAACCGTATGCATACGATAAAAGCTGTTATGACAGCAACATTGGAAGAATCAGGAAATTAGCAATGAAAAATGAGATATTACGTTTGTTGAAAACGAACGACAGCTATATCTCCGGGCAGCAGCTATGTGATTATTTTCAGGTGTCAAGAACTGCAGTATGGAAGGTCATGGAGCAGCTGAAAAAAGATGGCTATGAAATAGAAGCCGTCAGAAATCGAGGATACCGTCTGAAAAAGAGTCCGGATGTTTTGTCCGAGACAGAGATTAAAAGTACGCTTAACACTGTCTGGGCTGGTCGTGAACTGGTCTGCTATGAAGAGACAGACTCCACAAACAACCGGGCGAAAGAAGCAGGGGAAAAAGGTGCGCTGCACGGGATGTTGTTTGTGTCAGATAAACAGACTGCCGGAAAAGGCAGAAGAGGGCGTACCTGGGTGTCTCCGTCAGGTACAAGTATCTACATGACACTCCTGTTAAGACCGGAGATATCTCCATCAAAGGCGCCTATGCTGACGCTGGTTATGGGGCTGAGTGTGGCAGAAGGAATCCGGCAGGTGACCGGTGAAAAAGCAGGAATCAAGTGGCCCAATGACATTGTGGTCAATAAGAAAAAAGTGTGTGGAATACTGACGGAGATGGCAACGGAAATCCAGTATGTAAACTATGTTGTCATTGGAGTAGGAATCAATACGAATCAACAGGAATTCCCGGAAGATTTAAGTGAGATAGCGACATCCCTTTGTCTGGAATCCGGACAGCCTTATCGCCGCGCAGAAATCATTGCGGCGGTTATGGAGCGTTTTGAAAAGAACTATGAAATATTTATGAAGACGCAGGATTTGTCTGGACTCAGGGAAGCGTATAATGATATACTTGTAAATTGTAACAAACAGGTGAGGGTTCTGGAGCCCGGAAATGAATATGAGGCTCTGGCAGAAGGGATCAATCAGACAGGAGAGCTGATTGTCAGATTGCCTGATGGACAGGAAAAAACTGTTTTTGCGGGGGAAGTTTCTGTCCGTGGCATATATGGGTATATTTAAGTAAGTGAGGAATTAAAAAATGTATGAAGGTAAAATTGTACTGTGTGGCGCGAATTCCTATGAAGAGAAGTATTATCTGAATCCGGATTTTGAATCCCTTCCGGATGATATTAAAGATGAGTTAAAGATTATGTGCGTCCTGTATGTCAATGATGTAGGTGGAATTCTGACACTGGTATTTGATGAGGACGGAGATCTTCAGTTTGAGGTTACATCAGAAGAATTTGACCCAATGTTTGACGAGATAGGAAGCAGACTTAAGATTAAACAGATGCAGCAGGAAAAACAGGATTTACTGCAGTCATTACAGTTGTATTACAAAGTGTTTTTCTTAGGTGAGATTCTGGATGATGAAATAGGGGATGCGTTGGATGGTATTTTAGATGACGCTTTAGGTGATAATCTTTAGACGTGAAAAATAAAAGTACATGAATGAGAATTCCGGGAGGAAATTATGTTATTAGTAATTGATGTTGGAAATACCAATATTACACTGGGTGTATTCAGAGGAGAAGAGTTACTTGGAACTTTCCGTATGACGACGAAGCTTCCGAGGACTTCTGATGAATACGGAATTATGTTAAAAGAATTAGTGGAACGTCAGGGGATTTTAAGTACTGATATCACTGCAGCGATTGTAGCATCCGTTGTGCCGGATATTATGCATTCGCTTGGAAGTGCTATGATCAAATATTTCGGGATTAAGCCGATTGTTGTATCTGCCGGAATTAAGACAGGAATCCGCATTATGACGGAGAATCCGAAGCAGGTAGGAGCGGACCGCATTGTAGATGCAGTTGCGGCATATACGCTGTATGGCGGACCTGTGATTGTTATTGACTTCGGAACAGCAACTACATACGATATCGTAGGACCAGAGGCAACTTTTGAGGGGGCTGTCATTGCACCCGGAATCCGAACATCTGCTCAGGCAATGTGGGGACAGGCAGCTATGCTTCCGGCAATTGAGATTAAAAAACCGGAAACCATTCTGGCAAAAGAAACGGTGTCAAGTATGCAGGCGGGTATCGTGTTCGGTCAGATCGGGCAGGTAGAATATATTGTAGACAGAATCCGTAAAGAATCCGGATATACAGACGCTAAGGTTGTAGCAAGCGGCGGTCTCGGAAACATTATTGCGAAAGAGACCGAAGCAATTGATGTATATGATCCTCAGCTTACATTAAAAGGACTCCGGATCATATATGAAAAGAATAAAAAAGATAAATAGCAGAAAGAATATGAAAACAGGTTAGAACAATATGAGTTTGATAATCGGAAATGTAGAATTAGACAACCCATATATTCTGGCGCCTATGGCAGGCGTTACGGATCTCCCGTTCCGGCTGCTCTGTAAAGAGCAGGGAGCGGGTCTTCTTTGTATGGAAATGATCAGTGCGAAAGCACTTCAATATAAAAATAAGAATACGAAAGCGCTTTTAACCATTCATCCTGATGAACATCCGGTATCGCTGCAGCTATTTGGGTCGGATCCGGAAATAATCAGTCAGATTGCCCATGAGATTGAGGAGCTTCCTTTTCAGATATTGGATATCAATATGGGATGTCCGGTGCCTAAAATCGTAAAAAACGGAGAAGGGTCTGCACTTATGAATCAGCCCAGACTGGTATATGAAATTGTATCGAAAACTGTAAAAGCTATAAAAAAGCCGGTAACAGTCAAGATCAGAAAAGGATTTGATGATGATCACGTAAATGCAGTTGAGATTGCGAAGATCATTGAGGAAGCCGGAGCGGCAGCAGTGGCGGTCCACGGAAGAACGAGAGAGCAGTATTATTCAGGAAAAGCGGACTGGGATATTATCCGCCAGGTAAAAGAAGCCGTGTCGATTCCTGTTATTGGAAACGGTGATGTAACTTCCGGGGAAAAAGCTCTTGAACTCCGCAGACAAACCGGATGTGACGGTGTGATGATCGGAAGAGGAGCGCAGGGTAATCCATGGATTTTTGCTGAACTTCTGGAATACGAAAAAACAGGTGTGCTCCCGGTGCGTCCGGACATTTCCGTTATCCGCGAAACGATGCTTCGCCATGCACGTCTTCAGATTGAGTATAAAGGAGAATATCTTGGTATTCGGGAGATGAGAAAGCATGTCGCATGGTACACGAAAGGGTTAAAAGGGGCTGCGAAACTGCGAGACGAGATTAATCGCGTGGAATCTTATGAGGAGCTGGAAGAATTATTGAATGAAAAAATCGGCACCTCCGGACCGGTGAAATAGGATGAAATAAAAACTCAACAGTGCTTATAAAATAGAACGAGAATGCATATACTTAATCAGCAATAAGCGAAGCAAACCAAGACAGGAATCTTTCACCGTGTCAGTTGTGAAAGGAAGAGGGATTTCTATTGATGAAATCTTGACATTACAGGTATGATTATGTATAATATTGGAATTGTGAAAATATCTTTATTTACATAATTGTTTCGAAAAAAAAGGAGCTAGACAAAATGGAAGCAAAGAAGAGATTACTTACGTACACCGGCCTGAAAGCGCTGGAGGACGAACTTGAAAATTTAAAAGTAGTAAAGCGTAAAGAAGTTGCCCAGAAGATTAAAGAAGCAAGAGAACAGGGCGATTTATCTGAGAATGCAGAGTATGATGCAGCAAAGGACGAGCAGCGTGATATTGAAGCGCGTATTGAGGAGCTGGAAGGCATTTTAAAAAATGCAGAAGTCGTAGATGAAGATGAAGTTGATTACGACAAGATCAACGTAGGATGTACAGTAAAGGTATTTGATATCACATTTGATGAAGAGATGGAATTTAAGATTGTCGGTTCTACAGAGGCGAACAGTCTTGCAGGAAAGATTTCCAATGAATCACCGGTAGGTCATGCCTTAATGGGAAAAACGGTCGGAGACGTAGTAGAAGTTGAGACACAGGCAGGAGTCATGGAATATAAAGTCCTGGCAATTGACCGTACAAAGTAAAGCAGAACATAAAGGATAGACTTAAAACCCCTCAACTACCGTGGAGGGGTTTAGTTTGACTCATGAAAAGTAGGTAATTGCGAAACTCGCGATGCTCGTTCGCAATCTTGAACTAAAACAAGGAA
>JBJFCD010000092.1:0-15136 GCA_051888795.1 Lachnospiraceae bacterium
CATTTTCACAATATATGGTCTTTGGCTTTTCCCCATGACGTTCCACCATTTCAAGGGATGGCTGATTACAGATTCTTTTTGCAAACTCCATAATCTCATAAGTGGAACGATAGCTTTTATTCAAAGCAACGAACTGGGCGTCTTTATATATCCTTCTGATTTCCTCCAGCGAGTGAAGGTGACAGGGATTTAAGACCTGACCAAAATCTCCAAGGATAGTTTTCTGACAGGGATACATCATATTTAAAACCATAAATTGTATCGGTGTGTAATCCTGCATTTCATCAATGACCAAGTGCTTCACGAATCTGTTTTCTTCTATCCCTTCGAATGCAGCCATCAGATAGAGAAATGGAAATACATCTTCCCACTCCAATGTTTTCTTTTCAGATAATACAAACATATCCTTCTCATCAATATATTGATAGAAGTCCTTATACAGAGCAAAAGTGTCTTTTATCACGAGCATTTTATTCAAACTTTTCAGTATAACATTTGCCTTTGGCACTTCCCCCCACATTCCTATCGAAGAGCGTAAAAGTTCTCGTATATCTCCTGCCACAGAAGCCAGACGTTTTTTAACAGGCATTTCTTTATAGTTGTCAAACCTCTCTTTCATCCATGCAGCCTTTATAACATGCCCCTGATAAGTATAATCCTTCGCCGAAAAAACCCTTTTTGATATATTGTGTATATATTCATCTAATAACCCGACAAATGCCAGATTGGATTTAAATTTTGCCCGCTTTTTCCATGCTTCATCTTCATTTTCCAATGGATTTTTTTCTGGTTCAAATGCAATGATCTCATTCAAAGCATTACATGCAACATCCTGTAAACTCAGTTCACAGATTGGCTCTTCTCCTAATTCTGGTATGACTCCCGAAATATAATCAGCAAACACCTTATTGGGTGATAAAATCGTCACATCCTCTGCGGTAATCTGATTTTTGAAGCGATATAACAAAAATGCAATACGATGAAGTGCAATGGATGTTTTTCCGGAACCAGCAACCCCCTGTATGATGAGAGTATTGGCTTTCTCGTTACGAATGATTACATTCTGTTCGTGTTGGATCGTGGAAATAATAGATTTCATCTTTTCATCTGAAGTATGAGCCAGTTCTTTTTGCAGAATCTCATCCTGCACATTTGTCGAACTCTCAATCGCATATTCCATAATTCCATTCTGTATTTTAAACTGCCTCTTGCGTGTAAGCTCTCCTTCTATCCATCCAACCGGTGCCTCAAATCCGGCACGACCTAAACTAAAGTCATAAAACATTCCTGAGATAGGTGCTCTCCAGTCGAAAATCAGTTTTTCATTGCAATGTGTAAACCCGAATCGTCCTATGTAAAATGTATCCGCTTCTTCCTCTCCATCCAAAACAAAATCAATTCTGGCAAAATAGGGTGATTCTTTTAGCTTTTCCATCTTTTCACGCACTTCTACGGCAAATGCACCTGTTCGATCTGTCTGATCCAATAATCGCTCATTCTGAAGTTTTTCATGACTATCCATCTCATTACGATAGTCTGCCATATATCTCTTCGCATCTCTATACTCCTGATCTAACCGCAAGACATCTTCCTTTGCTTCCTCCAATGCTGTGTCAATGATTTTCAAAGTATGGTTAAGATGCTCCACTTCGTCCGGAAATGGTATCGTATCCTGATTTTTCATAATGATTCCTCACTTTCCTGCATACTTTTTCACTCTTATCCGAAAAAGAATACCACCAACGCAAAGGCTGGTGGCATACTGTAGGGTTTATCAGAATAATTTTTTCATTTCTTTTAGCAAAGCCATGATTTTTCCTGCATTTATTTCTGCTTTTGATAGTGATAAAAGAAGTCTGTCACAGGCTGAAATAATATCATCATTTTGTTTGGGTGTATCAAGTATTTCACGAATATTTGCTTCTGGATTCTCTGAGAGCTTTTGCATCATCCGCCTGATTGCTTCAAGGGAATAGTTTGCACACCGTAATACTCGAATAATTTTTAATTGTCTGATATCTGCATCTATGTAAATGCGATACCCATTCTGCTTTCTTTTAATCGTCATAAGACCATTCATTTCCCAATTACGCAGTGCATCTACCGATATATCTAAATATCTTGATACTTCTTTTCTCTTCAGGGACAATTGATTTTCATGTTTTTCTCCATGCAGCATATCCTGCACAATCTTTATTGCCTCCTCCGCACTCGCACGCTCCTTCTCAAGCTGAATCAGATACTCTTTAGTCTGCCTGATGGCTCCGTCAAAATCACATTTTGCACAGGTTTTGATCATATCTACTATTTTCTTTCTCAAGCCATTTTGCAGTATCTCAATTTCAAAACCAAGACGTGCTACTTGGATTTGATAGATGTGTAGATCATTGAATACACGATATCCATTTTCTTCCCGAACCGGTTTCGTAATCAGTCCCCATTCCTCATAAAAACGCACTGTATTGGGATGTATTCCCATCATCTGTGCAACTTCTGATGTTCTGTATTTTTTCAACAAATCCCTCCATCTCATTTTCCTAATTATCAAACCGTATTCTATCGATCAGCAATTCCTTCTTCACCGATTTTTCAATTACAAATACCATAATAATCTGAACAAATACGAGAAGAGCGACCATAATAAACGTTGCTTCCAGAGGATAATGATAATTCCTGATACTGAACATTCCATGCTCTCTTGCCCATAAAAAAATAGGATATCCAGCCATACTTCCGCCTCCGACTGCAACGATCAGTGTTCCGACTGTATAAAACAATCCTTCGAACTGCAGCATTTTCAGAAGCTGCGTATCTGTCATTCCGACTGCCTGAAGCATACCGATTTCTTTTTTTCTAACATGGACACTATGAATCATCGTATTGATCATATTCATGATACAGATTGCACCCAGGATTCCAAGAAATGCATAGCAGGCACCTCTTGTCAAAGTCATCGCAGACTTCCACTCGTCATGATATGATTTCCAGGTTTCCATCTGGATCCTTCCGTTTTCTTCAATAATCTCCTTTAACCTTGCTTCCACATTTGCATCATATTTTTTATTGGCAAATATACGGTAATACATATTAAGATTATATTCACTAAAGGAACGAAGTCCCTCTTCTGCCATGATCAGATAATTATATCTGGTAAATCCCAATTCATAGTCTCCGATAGCTGCAATTTCAAGCTGTTTTCGGCATTCTTCATCTCCGTTCCAGGTTACAACATCAATGACATCTCCAACATTCAAGTTTGGATAAAAATGAAGCAGATTCTTATCTATGACTATTTTCTTTCCGCTCTTTAGTTCCTCGTAAGTGACATTTCCTTCTATGATGCCATTTTGAAGCAACTCTTTCCCGCTTTCCGGAACTCCAAGCATTCCCTCACTATCTCCATCTAATGTATCCGATACCACGTCATTTCCAAGATAGCATTCCACCGAATCAATCCCGTCTATCTGCAAAATTTGTTCTTTCAATTCTTTTGTAAGCGGATTATTTTTCTGCACCTGACTCCACTCCAGCTCCGGATGCTCTTTATCATTGTTATCTATGATCGGAGCAATCTGATATTCTCCCATAATGGAATTCTCTGCCGCTTCATTTGGATTAGCACATGACAATACTGTCGCAACTACCATAAAAAAGAGTCCTGTGATTGCCATAGAGCAGATCGTAATCATGCTCTTTTTCTTATTTCCTGCAAGATGAATCATAGATAAACGGGTAACGGTAATATCGGAGTAACCTTTTCTGCGCTTTTTCTTCGCCTGCTCTCCCTGATATCGCATAGCTTCAACTTCAGAAACCTTTGCAGCGATTCTCATAGGGCGAAGCAATGACAGGAAAACTGTAAGCATCGTAATCCCGATTGCAAGCAGATAAATCCATGGAACGATCAGCTTTATTTCTCCTCTTTGAATCAACTCCTGAATCGTAGACATGAGCATATTTTCCTCCTGATACAGCGTGAAAATACATAAGAAGGCATATCTGACTAGCACAGTCCCCGCCAAAAGTCCAAACGGAACTGCAATTGCGGCAACAAGAAATCCTTCCAGCAAAACAATTTTTCTCAGCTGCCCTGTTGTAGCACCAATCGCTTTTATCTTTCCTAACTCCTGAACACGGTCTCCCATGGTGATATAGTAAATACTGTAAACTGTAATCATCCCTGCCAACACAATAATCAGCATAATACCAACCATAATCGGCATAAAGGAAGGATCCACATAATTTGCCCATAGATAATCCTCATTTATCCTGTAATCCTGTTCAGATATACCAAACTGCTCTGCTAACTGTTTGATGCTTGATTCAATCTTCTCTGTATCTTTTGCAAACTCTGTATCAATCTGAAACAAAAACCGGTAATCGATCTGATTTGACGGTATTTCTTTATTCAAAAATGCTTTTGAGACCAATGCTGTATAAAAATTCTGTTCCTTGTTTTCTTCTGTATCGGGTAATAATCCACAAATTACAAAATCTTTTTCCTGAATGTAATCCAGACTTCCATTTCGATACACTTGATATGGAATGGTGACGGTATCGCCGATTTCTCCTGACAGGGAAAGTGCCTCTAATATTCCCTTCGACACAACAATCTCATTCTCTGCCTCCGGTAATCTTCCTTCTGAAAGTCCCAGCTTATGCATATTGATCGCTTCTGCATCCATATACATCAGATTAATATTTGCATCATCCGCCACCAGATATCCAAGATCACTTCTCAGTCCATACTTTTCTACCGAATGATGGGAAGCCAGTTTTGCCGCCGTGTCTTCCGAGACATTACGAAACAGGGCATGCCACGTAGGATACAGCTCGTTAACTGCCGCCTTTTGACCGTTGATCAGATCCATTCCCATTGTTGGGACAAGAAACAATAATAAGGTGGTAAGAAAGATTGCAATTCCCGTTAAAATATTTTTGCTTTTATGATATTTCATATTTGATAAGGCTATTCTAAACACCATACTCATGAATTTCTCACCACCTTACCATCTTCAATCACTACCACAACATCTGCCATTTGCGCTATCGTCTCGTCATGTGTAATCATAACAAGAGTCTGATTGAAATCTTTTACACATTTCTTCAGCAAAGTCATAACTTCCATCTCTGTTTTGGAATCAAGATTTCCGGTCGGCTCATCCGCTAAAATAATTGACGGTGAGCTTACTAATGCTCTTGCTATGGCAACTCTCTGCTTCTGTCCTCCGGATAAGGTATTCGGCATAGCCTCTATCTTATCCTCAAGTCCAATCTGTTTCAGTATGTTCATCACGTGATTTTTCTTTACCTTTCTTCCATCAAGTCCAAGCGGAAGAACAACATTTTCCCAGACATTCAGAGATGGTATCAGATTAAAATCCTGAAAGATAAAACCAATCTTTTTTCTTCGGAAGACAGCCAGCTGATTTCCTTTCAATTCAAAAAGATTCTTTCCATCAATGATTACTTTTCCGGAATCTGGTCTGTCCAGGCCTCCTATAATTTGAAGTAATGTAGACTTTCCGGAGCCAGAGCGTCCAACAATTGTCGTAAATTTTCCTCTCTCAATCTCAAGATTCGTGTGATCAACTGCTTTTACAACATTATCACCAACATAATAATACTTTACTAAGTCTGATATTCTTACGATTGCACTCATAATATTTTCCTTCTTTCCATTTTTGATATTCTTATCTTACCTCCCGGACATTACAAAACCCTTACAGAAACTATTACAGTTTTGTAAGGGTCTTACAGTTTTCAAAATCCCATAACGGAAGCATAATCTGAAAACTGCTTCCTCTCCCGTTTTTTCTTTTCGCAACAATGGAACCACCTTGCTGCTCGATAATATTTCTTGCAAGGTATAGTCCTACGCCTGCCCCTTCTTTTACGATTTTTTTTGTATTACTGCCTCGGTAAAATCTTTTGAATATCTCATGTAATTCCCCTTCTGGGATACCGATTCCTTCATCCTCAACCTCAATCATGACATGATTTACCAAATAGCTCACAGTAATATTTACCGTAGTTTCTGATGGAGAATACTTTAGTGCATTATCCAGAATATTTACCAGTGCTTCCACTGTCCACTTATGGTCATGTAGAGTTTCCACATCATTTTCCATATCCACACAGATATCTATCTGCTTCGAATTTGCTTTCATATATATCTGACTTACAGCTTCACTGATCGTCTTCTTAATGCTGCACTTTTCACATTGAATCTGAATCATGGAGTTCTCAAGACGGGAAAGCTTCATCAACTCATCCAAAAGCGTTTCCATTCTCAGAATTTCCCGTGTTTCCGTTTCCACAAATGACTGCCTTTCTTCCTTCGAAAAATCTGCGGTCAATGACAATTCATGGCTCATTTTAATTGAGGCCAGTGGTGTCTTTAACTGATGTGAAATATCCGTGATCAATGCTTTTGTGCTGTTTTCTTCCTTCTCCAATCGTTCCTTCAGATCAGAAATCTGCTGCCCATAAATATAATTCAGTTCATTTTCAACTTGTTTTAATCTATGTTTTGTTGTTGAAATTACTAAAAAATATGTAACTGCCAGGACTATAACCGTCAGAAATATGAAAGATACCATGATCAAAATATCTATTCGCATGTTCTTATCTGCATAATAGTCAATATTCTCGCTCAGTTCATCAGCAATCTCCGGATAGATAGTGGATAATTCCTTCTTTTGTTCTTCAAATATTCTATTCTCAGATATTACTTTGCAAAAGAAAACGGTTACGCCCAGAGCTATCACTCCTATAATAAGGCATATTAACTTTACTTTTTGTTTACTTTCTCTGTCCATAAATATCCAAGTCCTCTTACATTTTCAATACACCCGGTTCCAAGCTTATTCTTAAGACGGCTGATATTTACTGCTACGGTATTATCCTCTACAAACTGCCCATCCAGTCCCCATACTTTTTCAAGAATGCTTTCCCTGGAGAGGATGTGTCCTGCATTTTCAAAAAGAAAAATCAAAATCTGTAACTCCGTTTTGCTTAATGTAACAGGTATGCCAGCTTTTTTCACCTGCATATCATTTACAAATACTTCAATATCACCCGATACATACACTCCTTGTTCATGATTACCTAACCTTCTCATAAAAGCATTTACTTTTGATGTGAGAATATTTACAGAAAAAGGCTTTGTAATATAGTCGTCCGCACCAGTATCATATCCGTTCACAATATCTATTTCCTGATCCATTGCTGTCAGATAAATCAATATTGCATTACTTTTTTCCCTTACCATATTTCCAAAATCCAATCCATTTCCATCCGGCAAAGTAATATCACTAATGACAAGATCAATATTTTCCTTGTAAAATATTGACTGTGCTTCCGCTATAGTATAAGCCGAAAACACATGATATCCTTCCTTGCTGAGTTTCAGACTGATTCCCCTGTTTAAGTTTTGATCATCTTCAAGTAATAAAATACTTTTCATCAAATTCTCCTTTATCCGTTCAAGGCTTTACATCATTTTATCGCATATATGCCCATTCGTATATAATTACAATATCATGCTTCAATTGGGCAGTAAATAGGAAAACAAATCTCCACTTTTGCTCCGCCGGTTTTTTTCGAATTTGTGAGTAATATGCTTCCGCCATGCTTTTCAGCTATTGTTTTTGCAGAAAATAGTCCAATACCATAATGCACACCGCCGCTTCTGCTTGTATCATCCATAAAAAACTGTTCTGTTCCGTGCAGCAGCGCTTCTTTTGTAAAACCACTTCCGGTATCTTCCACTGTAAGTGTTAACTCTCCACTCTGCTCTTTGATATAGATATTGATTGTTCCGCCTTTTGGTGTATATTCTGCTGCATTTTTTATAATATTCATAACAGCCCTTACAACCTGGTCGTAAACGATATTTACTGTCTCACTGATATATTGTTCTTCCCAGTTAATTTTCAGATTGAAAACTTCAGAGAGTCCTAATGTTTGTTTTTTGATGTCACCAAGTACGTCTTCTGTCCTTATTTTCTCGAATCTATATTGATAACCATCTACGGACTTTGTTACTTCTATTAATGTCTGTACATAGCTTTGTATCTGCAATGCACTGCTGGCTATATAATCAATATATTTTTTCTGTTCTTCTGTCATTTCCATTTCAGAAAGAAGTTCTGCATTTCCTCTTATGACAGTAAGTGGAGTTTTTATGTCATGTGCCAATGCAGACATTTGTCTGTTTTTTTCCTGTTCTGTCTTCCATTGTCGTTCCAGAGAATCCTTCAATGCATTTCTCATCTCATCTATGGATGACAGGCAATCATCAATCTCTTTTACTCCGGAATAAGATACCTCATATTCAAGATCCTGATTCTTGATTCTCTCTACTGCATTCATTACCGGTTTCATTTTTCGCTTCATCTTTTTTCCAAAGCTTACAGATGGCAACAGGATAATTATAATTCCACTCAGAATAACTATGATCGTCATCAAATCTTGTGGTTCTATGAAATGTTCTCTGAGAAACGCAGACTGATACTGTGGTGTCAGGCCGTACTGCAGAACAACATATTCGTCCGAACGCGGAATCACCTTATAAAAATAGTCACCTGATGCAGTTCCATGATTCGCAACATTCCACGCAATTTCCACCGAATCTTCCGGCATATTTCCTCTAAGTACCTCGCCGTCCGTAGAAAAAATGACATAATGGCAAAGAACCGGTATCATGTCCTCCGTCACTTCATCTGAATTCTGAATCAATTCATATGCTTCATTTATCTTTCTTTCTGCATAATTAGCCGGATAAATACTTCCTGAGTTAACAAGAATATTAAATACAAGGACTGTACCTATTCCCAACATTAACAAAAGTCCAAGCATAACCAGTACATATCTCAGAAAGATTCCACTAAGTGTACTGCTTCTTCTCTTTTCTACTCTTCCCATTTATACCCAATCCCCCAGACTGTTTTTATCGGCATGCAATGAAAATCTGAAAGCTTTGTTCTTATATTTTTAATATGAGTCGTAATTGTACTATCACTGCTCTCGCTGTCAAATCCAAATACCTGCTCCAAAATCTGTTCTTTTGAAAAAACCTGCCCACGGTTTTTTGCAAGGAACTCACAAATTTCATACTCCGCCTTTGTAAGCGGAATTTCCTTATCATCAATGATCATCTGTTTTAAAGATAAATAAAAGCAAACAGGTCCAACAACCATTCTGACAGAATGTTCCCGATGTTCCCGCCTAAGATGCGCAGCAACTCTCGCACGAAGTTCCATAACCCCGAATGGTTTACAGATATAGTCGTCTGCTCCCAATGATAATCCATTTACCAAACTGCTTTCTTCTGTTTTTGCTGTAAGGAACAAAATAGGACAGTCAACAAGCTGCCTGATTCTTGAACACAATACGAATCCGTCCATTCCGGGCATCATAATATCCAGCAAAATCAGATCATAAAGATTCACTTTTTCCATATTTATCTCAAGCGGATTGCTTATTTTTGTAACCAGATGTCCATCCTTATTTAAAATTGTTCCTATCATATCAAGGATTGCTGTATCATCATCAACTACTAATATTTTCGCCATATTATCCCTCTATTCCGATATTTTACTTCCTTCCCAATGGGCTGCCCAAAATAAATAATATACCATACTAATCACTGTAAATACGCAAAATACTGGTATTACAGACTTCATTTCATTTATTGCTCCCGATTCTTCTAAAGCAATCTGTAAATATGTGTATGGTAATCTACCAGTCCATGAAACAGGTATGTACTTCCAGACAAACATTCCAAGATTCGTAAGCATTAATGCACTAACAAGTCCGGAAATAATACCCACTCCAATGGACACTCCTTTTCCGAACCGGAAAGCCAAAAGCATTTGCCATATATACATCGGAATACTACCACACCACATAATAAATGCAGCCATCATATATGTCGCTATGCTTACTGTACTACACCCAAGAATTTTATAAAACCCAAAGCAGAATATTCCTGCTGTTAAAAATACAGAAATCAGGCTAAATATTAGTAAAAGTATCACCTTAGACAAAAATGCTATCGCTTTTTTTCGTAAGGTGAGCAAATTCTGGTATACTCCGGCATTTTGCTCCTGTTCCATGATACTTGCAGTAAATATCCCGATCAGAACAGGAAATCCTGCTCCAACTGCCTGGTAGAAAGCAATTATTTTTGTATTTTCACTCCATACGGAAAAAGAATAATATGCTAAAAACAACCCACTCGTTATAATCGGAATTAAAATATGCGCAAGCGTAATGGAAAGCCCTTTCATTTTCAGAAAGTCTGCATGGAGATTCCTTCTAAGCATTTCTATTTCCCCTCTCTCTTATCAAACCAATTTAAGAACAAAAATGTTGCAACGATAAACCAGATAATGGATATGCAAATGCCAGGGAGAACTACTCCCATATCCAAAAGCGGATTGCCTTCTTCTGCTCTGGTTCCATTTGGCAATATATGAAGGAGCGGGCAAAGAATCCTCATTGGGATTGCTGAAACAAAAAAATACCATTTTCCTGTCGGTGCAATGATGATACCTCCAACCGTGAGAAACAGACATACCAGTAATTCCACAACCAGTCCAAAGCATTCACTCAAAAATAAGAGCAATGGTACCTCCCATAGCTGCGAAATCGTAAGAACCAATACTGCAGCCAAAGCTCCTCCTAACGGAACAGAAGTGGTCAATAGAAATCCTCCTAATGTGGCACCCACAAATATGATAATATCAGACACCAAAATCACACATCCCATATAAATGATTTTACCCATCATCAATTTTCTTTTACTGATAGAAAGCGTCATTAGATTATAGTATCTTGTTTTTTTCTCCCTGGTTATGGAAAGATAGCAGGTAATGGCAAGCATTCCGGGCAGCAACAGTGTATACCACCAGTTCCATACACTCTCTGCATATGCATTTGTCATTCCTAACGTAAGTACAAATGCCAAAGCAAATACAATCATGGGAAATGCCCAGATCAGTACCCGCCCCATTGATTTTTTTGTTTTCAAATATTCTGCTCTCACGATACTAAGCACAACTTTCACCAGCCTTTTTATTTTCTCTCACAACATTCATAAAGAGTTCTTCCAGATTCTTCCCCTGTTCCAGCGGTCCTTCATATCCTAATATACCATCTGAAATAATTCCCACATAATCTGCTAATAATTGTACTTCCGAGAGAATATGACTAGAAAGTATCACTGTAATTCCCTGTGCCGGAAAGGAACGTATCAGTTCGCGAAGTTCTTCGATTCCCATCGGATCTAACCCATTCGTGGGTTCATCTAATATCAAAAGCTTTGGCTCACCCAGTAATGCCATTGCAATGCCAAGTCTCTGCTTCATTCCCAGAGAAAACTGCCCCGCCTTCTTTTTTCCTGTATTTGCAAGAGAGACTATCTTAAGTACCTCATCAATCCTTTTATCATCCACACCAAGCAGTAATGATCGGACTTTCAGATTTTCCCTTGCAGACAAATTTTCATAGATTGGCGGATTCTCGATCAGTGCCCCAATCTCAGAAAGCGACTCCCTGCTCCAAGGTTTTCCATTGAAATAAATCTCACCTGCTGTCGGTTTTAACACACCAGTAATCATTTTCAGAGTAGTAGATTTTCCTGCCCCATTAGGTCCAAGCAACCCATAGACTTTCCCCTTTTCAATATTAAGTGAAACTTTATTTACAGCCTTCTGTTTCTTAAATGACTTGCAAAGATCTTTCGTTTGAAGCATCATTTCCATAGTTATACCTTCTTTCCCCGTTTCTATAAAAAGAGAATAACAGGAAAAAATAAAGATTTAATAAAGATGAAACTTTTTGCCAGACAAAAAGAAGCGTACCACCATGTCTGATGATACGCCTTCCAGCTATAGATTTTAGATACTACATTTGCAAATAGTGGGATAGGGATAATTCTATTTCACAACAACAAAATCAGTCTCATCCAAATCCTCAGTCGCTAAAATGTCCAACAATCGGTAAACTGGACCTGTAGGATGTGTTCTTCCGCATTCCCATGCTTCTACTGTCTTTTTTGAAACTCCCATATAAGATGCAAACACACTTTGAGTCATACCTGCTTTTATTCGAATTTCTCTAATCTCTTTATTTGAGTATTTCTTGATTGGCATAATCATATATGTTTTTACTCGCGCCTTGCCATTTCCTCTTTCAAAATCAATAGCTTCCTCTAATCCCTGTTTCAAATCATCAAACAGTGAACTCATACAAATCATCTCCTATTCTTTGCAGCTTCTTCTTTTAACGATTTCACTAACTTCTTAAGTACATTTTTTTCTTCTTTTGTAAGGTTTTCTTGCTCTTTTTTCTCAAATGCAGTTATCAAATAAGTGACTTCATATTCTGCAAAATCTGTATAGCACACTCTAACACTTCCACTTTTTCCTCTGTGCTCAAGTGGAAATCTGACTTTACGAATTCCTCCTGTACCTTCCATTACAGGACCTGATTCTGGATCTTTTAATAAAAATATCTGTAATGCTTGAAGCTCATCATCACCAAGTCCGATTTCTTTCCATCTCTTAGTAAATAGTGGTACTTCTATAAATGTTCTTGTCATTTGTATATTTGCATTTTGCCTTTCATTATCTTTATAGCATTATATTATACCCTATTTTGTAGGGTGTCAATTATTGTTTGAATTATTCTCGAAATTATAATTTACCATCTCATCAAATTTGTCAGTCTTAAATTATTACATAAATACACTGAGTTTATCTACGATTAACGTAAACCGTGGCATCTGCTCCGGTAATAAAAACTCAGTGATTCCTCCTTCATTTCACTTATAGTATCAATTTTCCAATACCCACTACTCATTCGGTGAGATTACAATTGTAACCTTTCTTACCTTCCTGCCTTCAACCGGTTTGTTTGGCATATATCTTTGAATCAGATCACCATAAGCCTTGATAAATTCCATCATTTCCTCATCACTCATCATAAGCGAAGCAGATCCCACTGTAAGAAGATCTCTTTGCGGATCCGGATTCTCTCCGTTAAAATAACGATAAAATTCTCCCTGCAGTCCCATCAGTGCCGACTGAATCAGAGAATTGTATTCCTCATTGGTATCGTCATAAGGCAACTGCGTTGCAATGGCGTAGGTCTTTTCCATGGAACCACGTTTGAATTCTTCCTTCACAACAGTAATGATTGCGGCATCCAGAAGCACTTTTATATGGCGATAAAGACTGGCTCTCGGAATATCCGGCAATTCTTCCCCTATTTCGGCAGATGTTGCCTCCTTTTTTATCATGATGACCTGTATGATTCGCTGACGTGTGGGATTCATACAGGCTTCCATATAATCTTTTTTCATATCTGTTCTCCAATGTCTTTTATTCCAAATGAATTATAACACACAAATCAGTATAATTTTAGATATAAAATGAATTCCGAAATGCCCTAACATTGCGTACTGAATACCATACTTGCGAAACCATCTTCCAAAGAACAGGGCAAATGAACCATTCAACAGAAAACAACGAAACAGTATTAATCCAGTGATTCTTCCAAAAAACATCTGTGTTGCAGGCAGATGACCTGCAGAAAACACAAGTGCCGCAATCACATTAGCTGCAATAAAAATCCAGGCCGGTATGTCCTTTTTATCTGCTTTTCTCGCAAAAATCATCACCATAATCAGTGCAATGATGCCCATGAAAAACCAGCGGAGCAATATCTCCTCAATTACACCACCATAGGTTAAAGAACTGATAAAGTATGCTGCGCTGATACCTTTTTCATAATCTGCTGCTACTTCCGGAATCATACGCCCCATTACAAAGTAATCCGCAGCAAATGCAAGCCCAAGAACAACGATGACAGGACATACCTTTACAAGAACTCTCTTCTCAAATCGGAAGGGCTTCATAAGTCCCAGTCGCTCCACTATGAAGTATCCAATGACCCATCCAAACAGCGAATATACCAAAGTCTGAATCATAGTTACTACAAACAGCGCCTGATAACTTCCCAACTGCTCAATGGCCGCTTCAATAACCTCCGGAGCCGAATGCTCAAAAGTGTACATTCCAACTGTAATACCACCAATGACTGCAAATGGTAAAATCACCAGATATGTTTGTAATGCCTTTTTTAACGTTAACATGACGTATTGTTTCATGATTGCTACCTCCTGCTCAAACACTATTGTTTGTACCATTCCTAAAATTGAGATTGGTTATATATTTATACTAATCTCAATTTTGAGACTTGTCAAGAGGATTATCATTTCTATTGCTGATTGCAAGTGTTGCCCTATTAAGAAACTTTACTTTTTTATATAATTTGAATTACAACACCATATATCAACATACGAAGCGCCTGGTCGTACCCTTCCTCGCCAATTTCCTTTTTGTGCAGTGTGGCATAATAGATAGTATGAAATGCGGCACTTATTACCTTAACATCCGCTTCTTTTTTTACAGGAAGCAGGGCAAGCATTTTTTGAATGGTATCCGTATCGTCCTGTAAGTGCGCTTCCACTACTTCCCTTGGTAGTTTGCGTACCAGCAATTCGATTTCTTCAGAATCCATCAGCCTGAAAATTGGCATTTCTTCTGTCATTTTATAAAAATCAAAAATCACATCTGTAAGTTTTTCTGCTGAGAACGACTGACCTGCAAGTTCAGTAATGGCCTGATAAAGCTTTTGATTAACAAAAAGTAATCGCCCAGTCTTTGGTAGGATGAGCGATTACTTCATGTAATTATTATCTTTCCCGGAGCGGATAGGCTTCATCTATCTTTTCCAGTTGTCTTGCTAAGCATATTATAACAAATATGCTTTAAAAGTCAAGAACCGCCTCGGTTTCGATTTCTGTTTCCTTCATCTCACTACCTAAAAGGTAGGAGAATTCTTGCTATGTTTTGTTAAATGATGCATCCTTATCTGGGCGCACTGACAATACCTCTCGGATTTTTTCATTTTGCGGTTACCCGTTTTCTGTTCATATACCAAATCAATGTAGCAACAAAAGCTAATACAATGGTGGTAATCAGACTGGCTTCAATACCATAAACGCCGCCGTTCCATATATTTTCACCCACTGATTGCATATTAAAGATAGCTGTAACCGTCT
>JBJFCD010000093.1:0-15078 GCA_051888795.1 Lachnospiraceae bacterium
CTGTATCGCTCTGTCAACGAATTCCGCCGTGCCTTCTCCTGCTGCCTTGTCAATATTTTCTGTAAATTCTCCTCCGCCGGAGTACATACTTCCAAGACCGCTCAGGATCTCATTTGTACAGGTATAATAATTCTTCGTAATGTAATCCTTAAGTTTCTGTACCTGTGCCTGTACTTCTTCTGCTTCCGGATCCTTTTCCTTCATCTTCCCAAATTCTGCAAAAATCTCCATGAGACCTGATCCAAGCACTTTTTCCTCCTCCGGAGTGCGGTCTTTACTTTTCTTTTCATATTCCTTATATGCTTCCGTCTGCCCCCATGTAGCCTTTACCTGCTTTGCATACTCATCAATCTTTGATGTATCAAATGCTGAAAAATCCAATTTATTCACTCCTATCGCTTTTATTCCACAGGCAAGATCAATGAGATTCTCCAGATGTTCCTTCTGAAGCTTCAGTAATTTTATCTGCTGTTCCAAAATATTGTTTCTGTCATGACTGGAACTGTCAAGAATTACTTTAATCTCTTTCAATGAAAATCTAAGTTCACGAAATAACAGGATTGACTGCAAACGTTCCAGATTTGTATCGTCATACAAACGGTAGCCCGCTCCTGTCACCTGCGCAGGGTGAAGAAGGCCAATCCTGTCATAATAATGCAAGGTCCGTATACTGACTCCTGATAATCTGCTCACTTCATGTACTGTTTTCATCCTCATTACCTCCCTGTGTAATGATAGCATAAACTATGACGTAATGTAGGAGTCAATACCATTTGCTTAATTTTTCTCAATTAAAATCATTTACGCTTCTATTTTATCTACTTCCATGTTTTGAGGTAAAATCAAATTCAGTATGATAGCCGCTACAAATACAACTGCAACTACATTTGCCGAGAACACAGACTGAACCATCTCAGGGAAAGCATTCCAAAGATCAATTTCACTTGCCGCAGTAAATCCTATACCAATAGACAGTGAAAGTGCTGCAATTGTAATATTTCTCTGTGTAAATCCTGCTTTGGCAACCATCTGCATACCTGATGTAAGAATTGTACCGAACATCATAATCGTACATCCACCTAATACTGAATCCGGCAAGGATGCAAAGAAATTTCCAACCGGAGGAAGCAAACCTGCAATGATCATGCAGGCAGCACCCGTCATAATCGTAAATCGATTCACAACCTTTGTCATCGCAATCAACCCGACATTCTGTGAAAACGATGTTACAGGAGGACAGCCAAACAGTGAAGAAATGGCTGATGCAAAACCGTCACATCCAAGAGAACCTGAGATTTCTCTGTCTGTAATTTCTCTATCCAATCCTGTCGCTACCATCGCTGATGTATCTCCGATTGTCTCAGCTGCGGATACCAGGTAAATAATACAAACCGAAATGATTGCTCCCGCATGAAATTGCGGTGCATACGGAAGTAATCTTGGCAAAGAAATAAAGCCACCGGAAAAGATTACTGACAAATCTACTTTCCCCATAAAAATTGCAACCACATAACCAACAATCAACCCAGCCAAAACAGACAGTTGTTTTAAATAACCTTTTGCAAAACAATTCCATACAAGGCATACCGCCAACGTAATGGTTCCTAACAATAGATTTTGTGGTGATCCAAAATCTTCATTATATCCGCCCCCAAAGGACCTTGCTCCCACTGAAAATAAAGAAAATCCAATAGCTGTTACTACAGAAGCCGCTACAATCGGAGAGATGATCTTTCTCCAGTATTTGGCAAGAAGTCCCAGCGTTCCTTCAAAAATACCTCCAACAAGAACGGCACCCATTACCGCCGGATATCCATAATTAACAGCAACCGTACTTAAAACCGTTACAAAAGTAAAACTTACTCCCATTACAATCGGAAGCCCCGAACCAACTTTCCAGACCGGATAAAGCTGAATCAAAGTAGCAATACCTGCAACAAACATTGCATTCTGAAGCAAGATTGCTATCTCTTCCTGAGAAAGTCCTCCTGCCGCTGCAATAATGGTAATCGGTGTCAGATTTGCGACAAACATCGCCAAAATATGCTGCAATCCAAACGGAATTGCCTTTGCGACCGGAACCCGGCCCTCTAACTGGTAAATGTTATTTACACTGCTGGTTTTCTTTTTCATACATTTTTCCTCTTTCGTTATAATTTTTTCTTTACTATACTATAGGTTATTTTTCCTTGAGTTTCTTTAACGCCTGCGCCAGCTTTTTATTTTCAGCATCTTCGGCTAACTTTTTGATTCCTACACTTATTGCCGAGCAAACGATAAAAGAGATCAAAAATCCAATCCAAGCTCCAACATTTCCCATTGGGAACCATGAAAAAAGCGCAACTGTTACACAAATTGTTCCAAAAAACATAATATTTCTAATAATCATTTGCATATTTTTGATCCATTTATCCGTCAAAAATGCAACCTGCGAGATTGTGATGATGATTGACAATATAAACACTTGAATAAGCGTTTGAATTGACAACCCTTTATTTCCAAGCGAATAAAGAGACGAAACGCCATTTACATTTTCCCCTATCAAAAGGGTAAAAACTACAAAAATAGTTACTATAATTCCATAGGTCGCAAAAAGTTGTCCCAGATAATTAAAAATTGTTTTATTGTCTTCCATCACTTTACCCCCAAACGCTTTCTTAATTCATCTGCATACATGCGGGATACTATAATCTGTTCACCATTAATGAGCGTTACTCGTATCTTTCTATTAATGTCTGCCTTTAAACTTTGTATCTTTTTAAGATTTATAATGCTCGTTTTACTAATCCGAATAAATCCTTGTTCTAAAAGTTCCTGTTCTACCTCATAAAGCCTAAGGTCAATTTCGAAAGAATCATCCCTCGTATAGACAAATGTGTTTCGTTCCACTGCTTCTATGTACAGTATCTGATCCGTATCCAGAAGAACTATTTCATCGTCCTTTTTTACAGCTATCTGCATATTAATCATACGCAGAAAGGAAATCATTTTCTCAATATCCTGCGTAAGCTTTGGCGCTTTTATTTCCACCGCTATATCAGCATATTTTTCATCAATATCAATCTCTATCTTCATTTATTCAAGTCCTTTTTTCTTAAAAGCCACACAAAATAGTACAATCAAAATAACCGCATTAATGAGAAGTACAAGATATGTTTCCCGTGAAAGACTTGTAATAGGCATTTCATTTAAACAAACCTTAAGCTGCTCTGTAAAAATAATTTTTGCAAACTTTTCAATGGTACTATTAAACGTTGCGAGCATTGGTAAAAATGAAAGAATCATCATTACCGGCATAACAAGTGAAGTGGATCCCATCTGATTTTCAGCAAAAATACCGATACATGCACCTGCAACAATAGATATCACAAAACCAATTCCCATAATCAGCATGTACACCACTCTGTCCTGTCCTCGAAATCCGATTGCCATGACTCCTGCACCAATCATACATATGAACCAGACATACACCCCAACACCAAATAAATACTGCCATGGCTTTACATTGGCCATTAGTAAGACCCTGAGAGTATTCTTTTCTTTTTCCTCAGCAATAATCGCAGTAACTGCTGTAAGAGGCGCCATTCCTATATACATGACAGAAAACAATTTTGTAAAATACAGTTCAGGCATTCCCTCCACATGAATTGCATTTTCCATAATAATCGTCAAAATCGGTAATAATATAAACTGTATCAAAATCGTTTTATTCTTTATTGTATCTTTTAATTGTTTCTTTATGATAATCATACTATTTCGCATTTATTCTTCCTCCTGAAGTTTTCTTCCTGTTAATTCCAAAAATACTGTTTCAAGGTTTGGTTCCGATGAATGAATCGCCTCAATCTTATTTTCCTTCATCAGCTCATAAATCTTCTCAGCCGAATCAGAACCATGTTGCAATTCCACATCTTCACCTGTTATTAAATGCAATAGAACTTTTTTCTTATGATTATATTTTAAACATATGTCAGAGGGTCTGCCAACCTCAACAATCTCGCCATCGTTTAATAAAGCTACCGTATCACAAAGCTTCGCAGCCTCCCCCATATTATGTGTTGTGAGAAAAATAGTGCAGCCTTCCATTTTCTTTTCAATAATCAGTTTATGAATCATATTCATAGACTTCGGATCTAAACCACTGGTAGGCTCATCTAAGAAAATTACTTTTGGAGAATGCATAAATACTCTTGCAAGTCTTAGTCTTGCTTCCATTCCTTTTGATAGATTAGATGCAGACCTTTTTTCTGCGTCTTCAAGACCTACATATTTCAAAATCTCTTTCACTCTGCTATGCCCAATTCCATAAATGTCTGCAAATATTTTTAAATTATCAGAACATGACAGCCTTTCATATACACCAAATTGATCCATCATAATTCCGATTTTTTTCTTGTCATCACCGGTAAGCTTATGAACACTTTTATTAAGAATCTCTATTTCACCACTGTCAAATGATAATTGATCCGTAAGGATTTTAATCAGCGTTGTTTTTCCTGCTCCCGATGGTCCAAGCAATCCAAAAATCTGCCCATCAGGTATCTCAAAATCTATACCGTTTAGTACTTTTTTATCACCAAAAGTCTTATGAACATTTTTGCACTTTATCATGCTTTATGCGCCTCCCTGTTACTTGATGAACAAAGATTAGCAAACAAAATCATGATAAACAATATAGATTAACGTAAGTTGCCAATCTGCACGCATATGTTGCCACATACTGCATTTGCAGCTTATACCGGGGTTCTGTTTTAACTGTGAACTCGAGACAGCAACGCGACTGTCTCAATATGGTAAGTTCCAGGGAATAAATCCACGCATGCTATCTTTTCCACCTTATATCCACGTCCCTGCAGCATCTCAAGATCTCTGGCTAAACTGGTCGGTTTACATGCAATATACACCATCTTATCTACTCCAAATCGGATAATCTTCTCAAGCGCTTTCGGATTCACACCGTCTCTCGGTGGATCAAGCATAATAAGATCCGGCACTTCTCCAAGCTCATCAATCACCTTCAATACGTCTCCTGCCCAGAAGGTACAGTTATCCAGTCCATTCAACTTCGCATTCTCTCTTGCCGCTTCCACCGCCTCTTCAACGATTTCCACACCCACAACTTTTTTCGCTACAGGCGCAAGAATCTGGGCAATGGTTCCGGTTCCGCTGTACAGATCAAAAACGACCTTATCTTTTGTGGAACCCATGTAATCTCTGGCAATCTGATAAAGCACCTCAGCTCCAAGAGAATTTGTCTGGAAAAAGGAAAACGGTGTAATCTTAAATTTCAGTCCAAGGAGTTCCTCGTAGAAATAGTTCTGTCCGTAAAGAACCGTTGTTCCTTCATCTTTTACCACATCCGCCACACTGTCATTTTTTGTATGGAGAATACCTGCTAACTTTCCATCCAGTGTAAGGGATAGAAGTCTCTCTTTCCATCCCTCCAGAACATTTTCAGAAATCTCACTTGTGGTTACAAGATCCACAAGAATCTCTTCCGTCTTCACTGCTTTTCTCACTAACAGATGACGGAAAATGCCGGTATGTCTCATGCGGTGATAATAAGGGAGCCCCGTCTCTCTTGCAAACTCTAAAGTCGCAGAAAGAATCTTCCGATAATCTTCATCCACAATCCGGCAGTCTGTCACATTTACAATGTCATGAAAGCTCCCTCTCTTGTGCATTCCAAGTGCCAGTGGGCCGTCTTTATACTCATCCCCAAAGGAAAACTCCATCTTGTTGCGGTAAGCTTCCTTCACCGGGCTTTCTTTCACACCCTGCCAAAGATAATCTCCGTTCACAGCCTCATCCATCATCTTTTTGATCTGTGCCTCTTTCATCTTCACCTGTTCTTCATACGGAAGATTCTGATAAGTACACCCGCCACACTGTCCGAAATGAGGACATGCCGGCTCTATTTCCAGAGTTGAACTTTCCGTCACTTCAACAATACGACCTTCTGCTTTGCCCTGGCGCACTTTATTTACGGAAAATTTTACCTTCTGCCCCGGCACTCCGTTTTTTACAATCACACATTTATCTTCTTCAGGTAGGAATACCTTCCCTTTATTCGGGAAATCCACTGATTCGATGATTCCCTCGTATACCTGTCCTTTTTTCATAATCATTGAATCCTTTCTATTCTACGTATTTTGCCTTTAATATAGTTCCATCTTTTTCAATCTTCATGTGTATAATGCTTTTCACATACTGATTGAACTGGGAATATCCATAGCTTCCTATCTTAAAATCCTTGTATTTCTCATACACTTTGTTTCCCAGAATACTAAGCTCAATCCCATTTTTCCCGGCTTCTTTCACAAGCTTCAAGACATATTTATCCACATCTTCCTTGCGGCCTCTGTCCTCCTTCAAGGTGACAGAGACAAAATTTCCCTTCTTCACCAAAGCGATTCTTGGAAATTCCTCCAGAAATTTGGAAAGCATATTGTAGCCATAGCTTCGCACGTCAAAATCTGGATGTAAACTTACCAGTCGACTTCCCACCTCGCCAAGTCCGGTCTGGCGGTTATCGTCCTGATTTTCCAGAATCATCTGCACAACTTCATCCTCAATCTTTTCTTTGCTGAGTGTATTCTGAGATTCCTCCGCCTCACCCGGCGCCTGCTCATTTAACAGGTTTTCCAGAATCGTAAATTTATCGCATGCTTTTCGAAATGGCTCCGGCGTCTTATTTTCCCCCATACCGATCACCATCTTGCCACTTTCTCTAAGCCGACTCACTAGCCTTGTAAAATCGCTGTCACTGGATACGATGCAAAATCCATCCACATCATGCGCATACAAAATATCCATGGCATCTATGATCATCGCCGAATCCGTGGCGTTCTTTCCATAAGTGTAACTGAACTGCTGAATCGGCATAATCGAATTTTTCAAAAGCTCGTCCTTCCAACTGGAATTCTGAGTATTCGTCCAGTCCCCGTAAATCCTCTTATATGTGATATTTCCGTACTTCGATAACTCCGTCAATATCGGTTTAATATATTTTGCTGAAACATTATCCGCATCAATCAGCAAAGCAAAACATTGTCCGTCCATTTTCCTACTCCTTATCATGATAAAAGCAGGCCAGAAGCCTGCTTATTTATCATGTGTTATTACTACTACATACTATACCTGATCTTCCTCATTAAAGAAGTCATCATCGAAATCGTCCTCAAAATCCTCTTCGAAATCCTCCAAATAATCAGGTGTAAAGAAACAGTATACTGCGTATGCGATTGCAGCTACAGCAGCCACAGCTCCGATAATAGCCAGTATCCAGAGAACTGTCTTTGCCTGTTTTTCTTCTTCTTTCTTATTTAACAGGTCATTCAGTCTTGTTGTAGCAATAATCTCTTCTACTCTGCTCATGTTTCCACGTCCTTTCCCATGCATATAGCATGTTCATCATTTGGTATATTATAACATTAACTCGAAAAGAATACTATCATTTTATTCAAAAACTTTGAACTTAAAAAGAAAGACTTAGAAAGAAAGTTCTGATTCATTTTCAAAAAGCCATGCAAGAAATCCTTCACATCCTTCCAGGACATCCTCATAAGTCTGGTCAAAATTCCCCGTATACCAAGGATCCGCAATATCTCTGTCAGAACCAGCAAAACTTAACAGTTTATATACTTTCTTGTCCGGATCTCCTTTTAGCATCCTGTTAAGATTTCTAATATTCCACGTATCCATGCCAATGATATAATCAAAATTCTTATAATCACTCCATGTAATCTGTGAAGCTCTATGAGGGATTACCGGAATTCCTACTTCCTGCATCTTTCTTATCGTCCCCCGGTGCGGAGGATTCCCGATCTCCTCGGTGCTGGTAGCACGGGAATCAATGCAAAAAGAATCCGAAATTCCTAATTTATTAACTTTGTCTTGTAAGACAAACTGACTCATAGTGCTACGGCAGATGTTGCCGTGGCAGATGAATAATACCTTGATCATATTCTTATAACCTCTTATATTTTCTTAAACCCCTTTAAAATCAAGCTTTATCGGATATTCAAGAAAACCCTTACCTCTTATATACTATCATAAAATCTTATATCTTTTTAACCGTTTGACACAATATTTGGCACAAACCAAATTATTTTGAGACACCATAATATCTACTGTTTTTTCTTGTCACAAGAGATTTGCTTTCCCTTTATTTTATTGAGTTCTTTATAAATTAACAACCTTTTTATTCTTTTTCCTTCTCTTTAACTCGTCCTGTGCATCTTCCAATCCTAAATGTGTATATGTCCAATTTATTGGTTGCTTCTCTCTCCAATTACTTTCCTCCCTTGAATATTCTTTTGAACACATTCATCTTCTTCTGATGAATCACGAGACAAACATTTGATCCTGTGAACTGAACCGGTATACACATCTCCAATACTCTGACATAGATACGTTTGTGGACCAGATCCAGAGGGAACTTCAATTCCTACAGTGAAAGGTTTGTGGTGACAATCGTTGGCTTACCGCTTTCGTATCGGGCATTGATCACTCGGAACACCGTTTCCAGTCCAAACTCTGAACTACGCTCCATGCCAAGATCATCAAAGATGACCAGCTCATACCTTGCGATGTCCCCACAAAGTTCCTTTCTGTTTTCCCAGCTCATGTTCAGGAAATCTCCCATATTTCGCATCAGAACAGAGATCCCTTGTTCCATCAACGCATTGACAATGCAAGCAACGGTAAAAAGAACCCACTCAATAACAGTTAACAGTGTTGATTTTCCACTGGCACCAGCTCCAAGAATGCAGATTACTCGTTGTTCTAAAGGAAAAGTAAACTTTGCAGATTGAATACCACTAAAGTTTTCAGTCTCAACAGATGACATCATCATAAATCTTTACCTACTAAAAAGGTGATTTTTCAAAAACCCGGCTGCACTTCAGTACAAGCCGGGTGTAAAACTACCAGTTTCAAATGTCTGTTACTTCCATTGTTCCAATGTCAACATTTTCACTCAATCAAGTACTCAGATATATCAATTCTTTTGAGTGTAGGCTTCGAAAGTAGCATCGTTACCTTACCATCAGGTGTTTTATGAATAACAATGTGATAATGCTTAATATTTCCATCATCATCCAATGAGTAATTGAAGAAGGGTTTCATTTCATCAATAAAACTTTTCGGGATATCGAAGACTGTGGTCCTTTTATTTCTGCATATGAAGATAAAACGCTGATCCGTGCAGTCAGCTATCTTTTCGAAGCGGCTCGCTCGATATCCAAACCAATACTTTTCATTTTCGCCCTCTGGATACATTTTAGAAGATACGATCACATATCCCCTTTCTTTACCAACGGAACAATATGTATTATTTTTCTTTACAACTTCATATTCATCGGTGGAGAAAAGATCTTTCACTACCGCTTCACGAGCCACGATATCATCGATAATCTCTTCGCTTGTCTTTGGCGCAACCTTCACATCAGGATAAGGGAATACCTCACAAATCTTTCTGATCAACTGCTCAGTTCTATCCTCGATATGTGCAAGTGTCCACTTCTCAATAGGAATCAATTCCATGTTCATTTTGAGATGTGCTGTGCTGGCGAGAATAGCATTCTTATACTCCCATTGAAGATTGCTCATCCTACTATTATCTGATTTGGCTGCAAGAGTAAGATTTCCAAGACGATGAAGGTTCGTCAAATAGGTTTCTTCATCTGTATCCAACTCTTCAAGCCATTCCTCTGTTGCTGTCTGGGGCATCAAGTGTTCAATGCTAAGTTTTGACAAGTCAACCGGTGCAGCATTATCATTCAGTTCCAATCTATCAAAAATTATTCTAAGGGCCGGACGTTTATATACATTTGCATTAAACAAGAAATCATGCATCTGGGTATCAGTCGGCATATAACTGCCACTTGTCCCTGCATTGTTTCCAACCAGTTCCTGGTTCAAAACGGAAACGATATTATCAAAGCTACCGGCACAAACCTCGATAACTTTCTTCAATGTGGTAGGGAACAACTTAGAAATATTCTGTGAATCCATATCGCAAATACTTCTACGGATCATAAAAGCATTTACGGCATCAATAGCTTGTCCCAAGGCATCAGCACTAATCATACCTATCGAATACAGGCGAAATAATTCCATCACCATCGAAAGAGGAATGTCAGAGTTGACTTTTCTAAAATCAGTAAGAGGCTTTTGAAGCTCTTTTTTCAATGAAGAAATCGCTAAGTTATTGATAGCATTAAAGATCTTTGCATATTCCAAGAGGTTCTTAAGCAGATCAAGCGTTGCAATTTCTTCCGTATCTACCCAGTCAACGAAGCTTCTATAAACTCCATTTTTAGGAACGAGCGAATATGTTTTTATCGCCAAATACATACGGAAAAACATTTCAAGATCTTTGGAATCTGTTGAAACATTATCCTCAATCTTTTTCCAATAGTTAGCATAATACTGATCCTGAATATCGCTTTTCAGATTCATCAACAGGAAATTTCGGATAAGATCCGCACCCGTTAATTTTACACCCGTAGCATTGATGCTTTCGAATATTTTCTGGGCATTGTCCTCTTCTGAAATTGGAACGCAGACAACATACAATTTATCTAGCGCAAGAAGAATGTCGTTTGCAGTGTAACCTCTGATAATCAGACCATCGAGATACGCTTTAATATAGTTGTAATTCTTCAGAACTGTTGAATTAGGATTTTCGATGTCAGCAATTCTATCCTCAACAATACACCGATACACATCGTCATCAGAGACTAGCGGTTTCAGCTTATATTTAATTTTATCGGTATGGAAAGGATTGGTCAGATACTGCCCTTCTAACTGCTGGACAGCATCTGCATTTCCCTCTGCCTGAAGTATGGATTTTATAGCATAGATAGTCAGAAATGTGGTGGTCAATCTCTGCTGGCCATCTATTATCGAAAACTCTCTGGTACTGAAATCAATCGACTTTTCCAGATAAATTAAAATACCTAAAAAGTGATTTTTATAATCGCCTGCAAGAACATGCGATAAATCAGACAAGTATTGCTTAACTTCTCGCTCTGCATTCCATGTGTAGTTTCTCTGGTACACAGGAATCACGAATTGGCAACCGAGGCTTGAACGTAAGAGATCAAGCAGCCCGGCTCTTCTCGGTTCACTCATTATTATGACTCCTTTGATTTAGTGTAAATCTGGCAAGGAACAAATCTCTGTGATTTTCTTCCACTGAATAGTATTATCGTTGTCTACAAGACCAAGTGCATTCCATAAAATACGCTCGTACTTCAAGAACTTGACCTTGCTCTCATCTGCCTGTTGTCTATTGGGATTACGCTTAATCAATCCTCTGTTTTCGTAATCTGATTCCATCTGAATAAGAATATGCTCAATAGTCCAATCCGGATGAGCTTGTTTTAACGTGTCAATATCAAGAATCAAGTCAAGATGATGTCCTGTGGTCAAAATCTCTTTAATAAAGTAATCAACAAATACTTTGCTATTTGGACCATTTACCAAACCAAGATGATATAATGCAAAACCACTTTCTGTTAAAGTGTTCTCGGAATCAATTACCTGAATATGCTTCATAAAAGAAAGATAATTCTTCCTAATCGAGTTGTAATAATTATCCCCAACAAACGAAGTATCAATAGCTTTTGTCATTAATGCATACGCAGCCAAGTGATCCATCTTTTTTGCTTTTGCAGCTGTTTTTTCAAGAAATACAATATTTTTGGTCCCTGCGACTGTTTTAATTGGACTTCCGGAAAGGTCAAGAATGTATTCTCTACACTCAAAATCATCTTGAATACTAGGAGTGATAAACTCCCTCTTAAAGCATTCTGCAAATGGCTCTCCATCAATAACTCGCACCCGCTTAAGATAATAGTAGTGCAGAATTAGATGAAAGAGCGGTATTGGCAGATCCTGATGCTTAGCCCAGAAACGATCACTCTCAGGAGCTTTTGCTTTAGCGTTTGCGTCCTCAAGTACATCTACATTAAAAGCAAGCTCAACATCAGATGGCTTATTGTTATCATACAAAATTAATCCAGCAGGGATTTTTCCTGAAATCTGTTTTGCATATAAATCCTTTAAAAACTCTGCCAGATTATAATCTTCAAGATATCTTGGAGCGACCAAAAAAGATATATTACTACTTTGAAGGTAAGCTATACTCTGTCCGACACCAGTGAGAATACCTCTCTTGGTTTCTGTTGGAGGCTTAAATTCGAATGATGCTATGACTTTCTTACTTGGATCATAAAAAGCCGCATCAGGAGATGGAAACTCAGCACTTGTACCCACTCGATAAAAGTCTTTTCCGTTTCCATCACCATAGCTCCATTCTGAAGTTTTGAACTTGCTCAAAACCGCATCTGTAGTGGTTTTTGCTAAAATGTGATGGTTTAATGACATAATTATTCCTCCAGCATGGACTTCTTAGCTAATCGTGTAGTTGAATCTGCGTCCCATTCTTTGTTAACTACCGTGCGAAGTCGCTCTCCAAACGTTTGACCGACTATGCAAGGGAATGCATTCCCGACCTGTAAGCACTGATTGATAATCGGACCAACAAACTCAAATTCATCAGGGAAGGTCTGAATGCGAGCCGCTTCTCTTACGGTAAGTGTTCTATTCAATGTTGGATGAACTGGAAGTGCATTATGCCCAGGAACAATTGTGGGAGACGGTTTCTTTCTGTCTAGACGATAGAAAACGTGACTGAAATTGGAAACCGGCTTTCCTGTCTTTGAACCGAGCCGTAAATGCTCAGGTAATGACTCGACATCCATTTTCTTGCCTTCCTCGATATATGAGAAGCGTTCGGTTACAACTTGATTATGTCTTGGTGGTTGATGATTTTTATATTTTCCCTGTGTTTCAACCGGAATCAAATCAGTGAGTACTTCCTCTACCGTTCTGTAAGGAAGCTGCCAAGATTCAGGCTTTTCGTAATACTTTGGTTTAGGCCAAGGGAATGCCAAATCCGTCTTGGTTCCAATCAAAATAAAACGGTGTCTTAACTGAGGTGCACCATAATCAGCCGCATTGATGACTCTATGTTCAGTTCTATATCCATGCTCGTTGAAATACTCCTCAACAGCTTTTACATAATCGCCATTTCTTGCTGACAGAATTGCTGGAACGTTTTCCATAATGAACCATGGAGCTTCGGACTTTACAACAATATTGGCAAATGCAAAAACGAGATTATTTCTCTGATCTTGCGATACATCCCAATTCTTAGTATTTACAAATCTTCTCTTGCCAAAAATAGAGAAGCCCTGGCAAGGAGGTCCTCCAACAACAAGGTCAACCCCTGCATCCTTTAGACGCTGAGCAACGATCTCTTGGTTCTCTTCTGTAGAGAGATCAATCTGCAAACACTCATGTGTAAAATTCTTTCGATAGGCCTCGACCGCATAGTCGTTGTACTCTGCGCCTAAAACACATTCCAATCCCGCTTGCTCAAGCCCACGGGTAAAACCTCCTGCACCAGAAAACAGATCTCCAAATTTCAAAGTTGCCCTAGAGGCCTTCTTTGTGCCTACCGATAATGTGCTATCGTGGTCTTCGTGATAAAAAGATTTCTCAGGCATAATTCCCTCATATTCAATTCCTTCGAGATACTTTTTTACTGCATCTGCAAGCTTTGCTGCCATAAGAGGCGGAACCGCATTTCCTACCTGAATGCATTGAGAACGTCTATCTCCCTTGAATATATACGAATCAGGGAAGGTCTGAATTCTTGCACCTTCCCTCGGAGTAAGACTTCTATCAAGCACTGGATGTACAGGAAGAGCATTGTTTCCAGGAACAATGGTTGAAGATACTTTACTGCGATCAAGTCGAGTATATGTGTTGCCAAAGTTCTTGCGACGAATATCTTCTGGCAAATCCTCAGGTTTAGGTAACTTTCCACCCTCAGGTATCAACTGATATCTACGAACGACCTTTTCGGAATGCACCAACGGAATTTGATTAGGGAATTCCTCTCCCTTATCCATCAAATCATTAATTGCCTCTCCAACATTTTTATAGGCTTTTAATGAACCATAAGAACTATCGCTATATGCAGGGAAAAGGAATTGTCGTTCTAAACGAGTGCCGAAAATGATTATTCTTTCTCGCTTTTGAGGCACACCGTAGTTCGATGTGTCAATCAAAGCATAGTGAAGGTTGTATCCAATACCAAGGAATGCCTCAACAACCTTTTTGAAGTATCTTCCTTCAAACATGGTTCTAAGACCTTTTACATTTTCGAACAAAAAACACTCCGGCTGAATTGCATCTACGATTTTCACATAGCTTTCAAATAATAAATTACGCGGATCTGCAGAATTCTTATTTCCCATATTGGAAAAGCCCTGGCAAGGAGGACCGCCGATAATAACGGAAACTCTCTTGTCCCCCACATAGGATCTGATGGTTTCAATGGAAAGTTTTCTAATATCCTCAAGCAAGTATGGCTCATCAGGATAATTGTATTGATGTGATTCTTGAGCTTGCGGCATAATATCAGACGCAAACAGTCCCTTGAACCCAGCTTCCTTGAATCCAATGTCAAGTCCACCAGCACCGGTGAATAGTGATATGTAATAATATTCTTTATCCATAATATTCTTTGGACATCCTTTCTTTCATATTTGCGTCTGTTTTAGATGGCACTACCGCCGCTCTTGACCCATTCATCTAATTCCGAGCGCAAGAACTTCCATTGTTTCCCAATTTTTCTTGCTGGAATACCTTTATTCTTCTTTATCCAATCGCGAATCGTAACTGGCTTTACACCCAAATGTTCGGCAGCTTCTTCTATTCCTATCCATTTTTCGTTGTTTTCTTCGTTCATGCTCTCACCTCTTAAAGAATAGTCTACAAAACAATAATATTATATCATGTCAACGTTGTTTTTCAATATTTTATTTTGTTTATTGTTGTTTGTTGATATTATGTGTTATTTTCTCCATGTGTTAGAGGCCGGAAGAATCGACCACTGGGAGTCCAGAAGAAATGACCAATTTGAGTCCATTTAAAACAACCATCATTAATTGACTTCGGACGCGAGTTTTGACATAAACTTCAGATAATGCCTGAACT
>JBJFCD010000094.1:0-15052 GCA_051888795.1 Lachnospiraceae bacterium
TCTTTCCCATGATTGATTATACCTCTCTTTCCGTTTATTAGTAAAAATAATGAACCCAACCTGATTTATCAGGATTATTAAATGCTATAATAACGAATAAATGATATATTTGTCAACACATTCTTTTCTTTTTTGACACCTTTTTTATAATATGATTATTTTCGAACAACTTTTCTCGGCGCCATCAAAAACATCCCTTCGATGATTGTTTCATTTGGTTCAAAGATTAATTTTGTCATCACTCCATTTTGTGGAACTATCATTGCATATAAGTTCGCTGACTCTGAGGAGGAACTCAAATCTATCACTTTTGTATTCCTGTACTGGTCAAGATGATGATCCCCTGCCGGTGCAAGAAGTTCCATCTCTTTTACATTTGCAGAAAATACACGCTTTCTCTTAGATTTATGCATAATCTTATCTATATCCAAATCTCCGTTTACATAAAGATACTCATATTCTATATCCAATCGGGTAAATAAAAAACACACAAGTACGATAATAATAATTGAAAAAATAATTCCAATCGGGAATACAAATACCACTAGTACTGAAACAATTGCAAGTATGATAAGTCCCAGCTTCTTTAATGTATCTTTCATATTGGGCTGTTTTTTTATCAACTGCTCTGTATAGAAATCACTCATTTTAATTTCCTCCGTTTTTCAATTTTGTCAGCTTGTATAAGCGCTGATT
The DNA here is from genome assembly GCA_051888795.1 of Lachnospiraceae bacterium. Classification (GTDB taxonomy): domain Bacteria; phylum Bacillota; class Clostridia; order Lachnospirales; family Lachnospiraceae; genus MD308. The sequence goes on from JBJFCD010000094.1 coordinate 697, forward strand.
ATCTCACTCTTCTTGACAGAGATATACTTTCTGTCAATGAAGACAGATTCATTATAGCACATTTTGTACAAAAAAAGGAACTCTCTCAAGAGAGTTCCTGAATTTTTTTATAAGGATTACATCATGCCCATTCCAGCACCTGCTCCTGCCGGCATTGCCGGAGCATCTTCCTTAATATTTGCTACTACAGATTCTGTTGTAAGAAGTGTAGAAGCTACGCTTGTTGCATTCTGAAGTGCACTTCTTGTAACCTTTGCAGGATCAAGAATTCCGTGAGCTACCATGTCTACATATGTCTCACTTAATGCATCAAATCCTGTTCCAACCTCGGACTCAGATACTTTATTAATGATTACTGAACCTTCCAGACCTGCATTTGCTGCGATATGATAAAGTGGTGCTTCCAGAGCTTTTAATACTACATTTGCTCCTGTCTTTTCATCACCTTCCAGTTCAGCAGCAAGTTTGGCAACTTCTTTTGCTGCGTGGATATATGCGGAACCGCCTCCTGCGATAATACCTTCTTCCACTGCTGCTCTTGTAGCTGCAAGTGCATCTTCCATACGAAGTTTTGCTTCTTTCATCTCAGTCTCAGTTGCTGCACCAACACGGATAACTGCAACGCCACCTGCCAGTTTTGCAAGTCTTTCCTGAAGTTTTTCACGATCGAAATCAGATGTTGTCTCTTCAATCTGTGCTTTAATCTGTGCAACACGGTCAGCAATTTCTTTCTTGTCTCCCATGCCATCTACAATAACTGTATTTTCTTTCTGAACCTTTACAGATTTTGCACGTCCGAGCTGATCTAATGTTGTCTCTTTAAGATCCATGCCAAGTTCATCAGATACAACCTGACCACCTGTCAAAATTGCAATATCCTTCAGCATTTCTTTTCTTCTGTCGCCGTATCCCGGAGCTTTAACTGCAACTACATTAAATGTACCACGCAGTTTATTAACGATCAATGTTGTAAGGGCTTCGCCTTCAATATCCTCAGCAATAATAAGAAGTCTTGCGCCGGACTGAACAATCTGCTCTAACAGTGGAAGGATTTCCTGAATATTGGAAATCTTCTTGTCTGTGATCAGAATATATGGCTCATCAAGATTTGCTTCCATCTTATCCATATCTGTAGCCATGTATGCGGAAATGTATCCGCGGTCGAACTGCATACCTTCTACAAGGTCAAGTTCTGTTTTCATAGTCTTGGATTCTTCAATGGTAATGACGCCATCGTTAGAAACTTTTTCCATAGCATCAGCTACCATCTCTCCTACTTCTTCATCACCTGCAGAAATAGCTGCAACCTTTGCAATCTGATCTTTATCTTTTACTTTGCTTGACATACTTGCGATTGCTTCAACGGCTTTATCCGTTGCCTTTTTCATACCTTTACGGAGAATAATCGGATTTGCGCCTGCTGCCAGATTCTTCATTCCTTCATGTACCATAGACTGTGCAAGTACTGTAGCTGTTGTAGTTCCGTCACCAGCTACATCATTTGTCTTAGAAGCAACTTCTTTAATAAGCTGTGCTCCCATATTTTCAAAAGCATCTTCCAGTTCAATTTCCTTTGCAATCGTAACACCGTCATTTGTAATAAGTGGTGCTCCGAAAGATTTATCAAGAACAACATTACGTCCTTTTGGTCCAAGTGTAACTCTTACTGTATCAGCCAGCTTATTCACTCCTGTTTCCAGTGCTGCTCTGGCATCTGCTCCATATTTAATTTCTTTAGCCATGATTTCATTCCTCCTGTTTTTATGTTCAACTAAAATTAATAGATTACTCTACAATTGCAAGAATATCATCCTGTTTTACAATGATATATTCTTCATCATCTAACTCTACAGTTGTTCCTGAGTATTTAGAATAAATAACTGTCTGTCCTACTGAAACATTCATCTCAATTTCTTTTCCGTCAACAGATCCGCCAGGACCAACGGCTACTACTTCTGCCTGCTGTGGTTTTTCTTTAGACTGTCCCGGGATCACAATCCCTGATTTTGTAGTTTCTTCTGCAACCAATTGTTTTAAAACGACTCTGTCGCCTAATGGTACTAATTTCATATAAATGCCTCCTTAATAATATCTATTTTATTAGCACTCACAAAAAGAGAGTGCTGAAAGACTCTAGATATAAAATAGCACTCTCTTTTTCGTTTGTCAACATCCTTTATTTTAGTTTACAGTATTTTTATAAAATCCATTCCTTACTCGCATTACAATTACTTTTCCAAGCTTATTATAATACCTCTCTCTGATCATCCCTTTACACAGGATCTTTTCTTTTTCCGTCCTCAGAATACATTCATAGATTCCATCGAGCGAAAATATCGTAAGATCTTCTTTCTCTGCTAATAAATATATGCATTCATTCTCCGGATTATACGTAATAACATGACATTCATGAGTTGTTTCATCAAAAGAGCCATTCTCAAGAATCATTCTGAGCATTCTGAGACTGGCCGAACATCCTTCATACATGATCTTTTCTCCCTCCAGGCACATAAAGCTTATAAATGTAAAATAAGGATATCAGTTGCCCGATATCCTTTTTTCTTATTTTCCTCGTTCAGATTTAATTCTGTCAAGTTCTGTGAATACATAATCATTTACAACTTTGATGTAGGTTCCTTTCATTCCTGAGGATCTGGACTCAATCACCCCGGCACTTTCAAATTTACGCAGGGCATTTACAATCACGGAACGGGTAATCCCTACTCTGTCTGCAATTTTGCTGGCTACCAGAATTCCTTCTTTTCCGTCAAGCTCCTCAAAAATATGAATGATTGCTTCCAATTCGGAGTAAGAAAGTGTACTGATTGCTGACTGTACAATATGCTCTTTTCTCGTTTCTTCTGCACTTTCTTCGTTTACAGACCGAAGCATCTCAAGACCTACAACTGTTGTACCGTATTCGCTCAGGATAATATCATCAATTTCATATGCCTGATCTTTTTTATAAATGAACAGCGTTCCAAGACGCTCTCCTGCAATATCGATCGGGCTGATAATCGCCTGATATCCTTCTACTGCCGCCTCTGAAAATCCTAATGTCTGAAGGTTCACATTTTCTTTTGTCGAAAGAATAATGAGAAAACGCTCATTCAGCATATGGTCAATATGCTTTCCAACTTCTTTTTCAATCAGCTCTTCAATGTATGGAACGCCTTCGCATTTGCTTCCACCAAGCACTTTTCCTTTTTTACTGACCACCAGAACATTGGAATTCAAAATATCTGTCAAGACATCACAGATATCATTAAAAACAACTTTACTTGTGTTGTTATTATGCAGCAATTTATTAATTTTTCTGGTTTTGTCTAATAATTGTACACTCATTTGTAATCCTCCGTCCTATGAGGTAATATTATCATACAATTCAACTTTATTCAATGAATTTCATGTATTATTTTACTTTTTTCTTTTGTTTTTTATTTATCAACTTTGTCTTCCACAAATCCGCATTGTTCATCACTACAGCACAGTTTATTGCCTTTTTCAACCATATAACTGCCACAGCGCGGACATTTTTTTGTAGAAGGTCTTTGCCATGACATAAATTCACAATTTGGATTATCTTCACATCCGTAATATTTTCTTCCTTTTTTCGTCTTTCTCAAGACAACTTCTTTTCCGCAAACCGGACAGGGCACTCCGATTTTTTCAAGATATGGCTTAGTATTACGGCATTCCGGGAATCCCGGGCATGCAAGAAATTTTCCATGAGGTCCGTATTTAATGACCATATTTCTTCCACATTGCTCGCAGATAACATCCGTGACTTCATCTTCAATTTTTACAGTCTCAAGCTCTTTTTCTGCTTTTTTAACCGCCTCTTCGATGTCCGGATAAAAATTCTCAATGATTGTTTTCCAGTTCACCTTTCCCTCTGCAACCCCATCCAGAAGGCTTTCCATATTTGCAGTAAAATTCACATCTACAATACTTGGAAAAGACTGTTTCATCATACTGTTTACTACTTCTCCGATTTCAGTAATATACAGATTCTTATTCTCCTTTGCAACATATCTTCTTGCAATGATCGTAGAAATCGTAGGTGCATAAGTACTCGGACGTCCGATTCCAAGCTCCTCCAGTGTTTTTACAAGTGAAGCTTCTGTATAGTGTGCCGGGGGTTGAGTAAAATGCTGTTTACTCTCAAAGCTTACTTTCGTAAGTATACTGGTCTTATCGAGACTCTTCAGCAAAACATTATTCTCTTCCTTCTCTTCTCCTGCTTCTGTATAAACAGTTCGGAAACCTTCAAACGCAATCTTAGATGCCGCCACAGTAAATCGGTATTTTCCCGCTCCGATTTTTACAGACGTGGTCTCATATCTTGCCGGACGCATTCTGCTAGCAACAAACCGTTTCCATATCAGCTGATAGAGCCGGAACTGATCTCTTGTAAGAGATTCCTTTACAGCAGCAGGGGTTCTTGCCACATCTGTAGGGCGGATTGCTTCGTGGGCATCCTGGATTTTTTTTCCGTCACCAGCCTTTGCTTCACCGTCAGCCACAAATTCAGAACCATATTTTTCAGAAATATACTTCCGGACATTGGCATCTGCCTCTTCTGATACTCTCGTTGAATCTGTACGCAGATAAGTAATCAGACCGACTGTTCCGTTTCCTTTTATATCGATTCCCTCGTATAGCTGCTGCGCAATACGCATCGTCTTTGAAGTTGCAAAATTAAGTACCTTGGATGCTTCCTGCTGCAACGTACTGGTCGTAAAAGGAACCGGTGCCTTTTTTGTTCTCTCTCCTTTTTTTATATCTGTTACAGAATAGTTTTCATTCTCAATTTCTTTTGTGATCTGATCAAGTTCTTCCCTGGAACGAATTGTAATTTTCTGCTCATCTGTCCCGTAAAATTTAGCTGTCAGCAGCTTCTTCTCACCTTCAACCTTAAGATTTGCATCTAATGTCCAGTATTCCTCCGGTATAAACATATTTATTTCATCTTCCCGGTCTGCAATGATCCTAAGCGCAACAGACTGCACACGTCCTGCACTTAAGCCTCTCTTTACCTTTGCCCACAAAAGTGGACTGATCTTATAACCTACAATTCGGTCAAGGACGCGTCTTGCCTGTTGGGCATCCACCAGATCCATATCTATTTCTCTCGCATTTTTCAGTGAGGCTTTAACAGCATTTTTCGTAATCTCATTAAAACTGATGCGATAAGTCTTTTTATCTTCCAGTTTCAATGCCTTACACAGGTGCCAGGATATTGCTTCTCCTTCGCGGTCCGGGTCAGTTGCGAGATAAACTTTGTCTGCTTTCTTTACTTCTTTCCGGAGATTTGCCAGAATATCTCCTTTTCCTCTAATAGTTATATATTTCGGTTCGAAATCATGTTCCACATCGATTCCCAGCTGACTTTTCGGTAAATCCCGTACATGTCCGTTGGATGCCGTAACGACATAATTACTCCCCAGAAATTTTTTAATTGTTTTCACCTTTGCCGGTGATTCCACAATCACAAGATATCGAGCCATAAAAACATTGCCTCCACTAAGAATCCTCCGCTCTATTCTATCATCCTGTTATCATTGGATTCTTACATAATAATTTTTAGATATTTCTTTTACGATTCCCTGCATCTGCAGCGTGATGAGCTGCTGAAGAACTTCTCTTGCAGGAAAACCTGTTTCTTCAGCCAATTGGTTAATACCTTTTGGTGAGAAACCGAGACAACTATACACTAAATTATCAGGAGTTTCAAGCACTTTTTCATTTTTGCTAATAATTTGTGAGTCTTTTGCATGAAAGATATGTATTTCGTCTAACAAATCTTCCGGTGAGATGAGTATTCCTGCACCCTGACTGATCAACCGGTGACATCCCTGGCTAAATGGACTTGTGACAGGCCCCGGAAGTGCATAGACATCCTTTCCCTGCTCCAATGCCATATCTGCCGTAATAAGCGATCCGCTTTGTTCCCTTGCTTCCATAACCAGTACATAATCTGACAACGCACTGATAATACGATTTCTTGCCGGAAAATGATAGGGCAGGGGTTTTGTTCCCGGTATCTGCTCGGAGATAACTCCTCCCTGTTTTTGCAAATCCATATAAAGGCCTATGTTTTCTCTTGGATAACAAATGTCAACACCGCAGCCTAATACTCCGAATGTTTTTCCCTTTCCTTCCAGAGCTCCTCTCTGTCCCGCACCATCAATCCCTCTTGCCATCCCACTCACTACTCCAACCCCAGCCTTTGCCAATGCTTTTCCGTACTCCAGTGCCATTTGCTCTCCATAGGGAGTACATTGTCTGGAACCGACAATCGCAGCAGTAACCTTTCCTTCTTCCGGAAGCTCTCCCTTTACATATATTGCATAAGGGAATCCCGATATCTCTTTCAAACGCTTTGGATACTCCTCTGAAAAACAGGGAATAAATCTGATTCCCTTGCGTTCCATTTCTTCAAACTCTTCTTCAAAAGGGCTGTTTTTTGCATCCAGCAATGCATGTAATTCTTTTTCTCCGATAAAAGATAACGGTAATAATTTTGTTTCTTCTATATTATTATATATATCTTTTGCACTTCCGAATTTTTCCCGGAGCATTCTTTTTTTCTGTGTAGAAATGCCATTTGCCTTTGCCAGCCAGTACTCATACATCATATGCTGTTACCTCCCCCAATATTTCTTATCCATTGTACGGTAACCAATTGCTTCTTTCAGATGATTTTCTCTGATGTCTTCTGCCCCATCTAAATCTGCTATTGTTCTTGCCACCTTGAGAATCTTATGATAAGTTCTTGCTGTCAGATTCATAGCCGTAAATGCCTGATTCATCAGCTGTTCCTCATTCTCTTTTAAGCGACAGTACTCCTGCACATCTTTCACATTAAGCGAAGCATTTGTCAGATAATCCTTATCCTTAAACCGCTGTTTCTGTATCTGTCTGGCATTTATGACACGACTTCTTATGATTTCAGAAGTTTCTTCCTCTCTTTTCCCATTCAGATCTGTATATTCAATTCTTGGCGCTTCAATGCATATATCAATTCTGTCAAGAAAAGGCTGGCTGATATGTCCAAGGTACTTTTGAATCTGCCATGGAAGACAGGTGCATTTTGAAAAATCAGGATAGTTTCCGCATGGGCATGGGTTCATTGCTGCCGCCAAAATAAAGTCAGAAGGGAACTCATAGCTTCCGTATGTCCTGTTGATCCGGATCATACGTTCTTCCAGTGGTTGTCTTAAAACTTCCAATACCGGCTTTTTAAACTCTGCCAATTCATCTAAAAACAAGACACCTCCATGTGCCAGACTGATCTCACCCGGCGCCGGGACAATACCTCCGCCAATCAGCGCAGCCTTCGTCACTGTATGATGTACACTGCGAAATGGTCTTCCGGTAATAAGGGGATGCTCTTTATCCACTTGCCCGGCAACGCTGTATATCTTCGTAATCTCCATGCTTTCTTCCAGTTCAGGCGGTGGCAGGATAGTAGGAATCCTCTGCGCGATCATCGATTTCCCGCTGCCCGGAGGCCCAATCAAAAGGATATTATGTCCACCCGCTACCGCAACCTCTGCCGCACGTTTTACTGCAGCCTGACCTTTGATATCACTGAAATCTACTGCGTTTTCCGAAAATGAATTTCCAAGCATCTTCCAGTCTCTTTTTTTCTCTGGACAGATTTCTTCCTGTCCGGCAAGATGAGCACATATCTGTTTCAGATTTTCTGCTCCTAATATTACCATATCATCCACTAATGCACCTTCCAACGCATTTTCTTTTGGAACGATACAGGTATGACATCCCAGTTTTTTGGCTTCGAGTACAATAGGGAGAATTCCCGACACAGCTCTTACCCTTCCATCCAGACTGAGTTCTCCTATCACCATAGTCTTTTCAAGTTTTTGCATTGGAATCTCTCCAAGCGCCGCAAGCAGAGACAGCGAGATTGGAAGATCAAAAGAAGCCCCCCTTTTTCTAACAGTTGCAGGCGCCAGATTCATTACAATTCTTTTTGCAGGAATTGATATCCCTGAATTTCTGACAGCTGTCCTTACCCGTTCAGCCGCTTCTTTCACTTCTGACGCCAGATAGCCTACCATATGAAATACCGGCAGTCCATTACTGATATCAGCCTCAACATAAACCGGTTCTACATTGAGTCCTTCAATGACTGCAGACAATACTGTGCTAAATGCCATTTGCACACTCCTTTCTTATGTTACAATATAAATTTGTACAAAATGTGATAACGACCGAAATGGTCTGATGAAATTACCGTAAAATGAACGGAAAGAAACTCCTTTTTACGGAAACATAGAATTATCTTATAGGAATCAATGAAAAAAGTCAAGACGGGTATTTTTAAATTCCCCGTCCGCTTTAAAAAAACTCCCGCAATTTTTCAATTGCACTCTTTTCAATTCTTGAAACATAAGAGCGAGATATTCCAAGCTGTCTGGCAATCTCCCTCTGTGTATACTCTTCTTCATCATACAGTCCGTATCTCATCTTAAGAACCAGCCGTTCCCTCGGTGAAAGTTCTGACTCTACTTTTTGATACAATGTTTTGATATCTTCCTTAAGTTCTGTTTTTTTATGCGCATCGTTTCCATCTGTTTCAATAATATCAAAAAGCTGTATTTCATTTCCTTCCCTGTCTGTTCCTATCGGCTCATACAGCGATACCTCCTTCGATGATTTCTTTTTTGCACGAAGATACATCAGAATCTCATTTTCTATACATCGTGCTGCGTATGTTCCAAGCCGTACACTTTTCTCAGGATTAAAAGTAACAACAGCTTTAATAAGACCTATTGTCCCAATAGACAGGAGATCCTCATTATCTTCCTCCAAAGTCTGGTATTTTTTTACAATATGGGCCACAAGGCGCAGATTCCTTTCAATGAGAATGTGCTTTGCCTCTAAATCCCCCTCCGTATATTTTTGCATATAATACCTTTCTTCGGCTGCGGTGAGAGGTTGCGGAAATGATTTCAAAAAAAGCACCTCTTGGCATACTTAATAACAATGTATGACCAAGAGGCACTTTTTGTGCTTTTCCATTCTTTTTAAATTTTCTACCTTCTCACATGAAGTTATTTTACTGCTTCTTCTCTTCTTAAAATGTCATATTTTTCTGCCTGTCTGTCAAGTTCCACATAAAGGAGCTGCTTCGGATGAGGTGCGCTTTCCTGTTCAATTCCATCTTCATTGACAATTCTTCTCACCGTCGCCTCTATATTTTGACCATCAGGCTTCATTATCTCAATCTTTTCACCTGCCGAGAATTTATTACGCTGTTCAATCCGGCACATTCCTTCTTTCACTTCTCCGACAATACCAAGATATGTGTATTCTTTCACATAAGTATTACTGTCGTAAATCTGGCTCTCATCTCCCGGCTTTCCAAAATAAAAACCTGTCGTAAACTGACGGTAAGTACAGTTTGAAATCTGATCAAGATACCATGGCATATTCTCTTTGTATTTTTCCGGAGATTCCAGATAATCATCAATTGCTTTCCGATATGTCCTTGCAACTGTTGCTACATACAATGCCGTTTTCATACGTCCCTCTATCTTAAAGCTGTCAATTCCGGCATCAATCATTTCCGGTATATGTTCGATCATACAAAGATCTTTAGAATTAAAGATATAAGTTCCCCTCTCATTTTCATAAACCGGCATATATTCACCGGGTCTCGTTTCTTCTACCACAGCATATTTCCACCGGCAGGGATGCGTACATGCACCCTGATTTGCATCACGACCGGTAAAATAATTACTGAGAAGACATCTTCCCGAATAGGAAATACACATCGCACCATGAATAAAACTTTCAATTTCCATCTCTTCCGGTATTTTTTCTCTGATCTCTCTGATTTCTTTCAGGGATAATTCCCTTGCAGATACTACTCTTTTTGCGCCCAGATTCCACCAGAACTGATAAGTTCCGTAGTTCGTATTATTTGCCTGTGTACTTACATGGCGCTCAATCTCCGGACATATCTCCTTTGCCATCATAAAAATAGCCGGATCAGCAATTATAAGAGCATCCGGTTTCAGCTCTTTTAATTCGTAAAGATACTGCTTTACCCCTTCAAGATCCTCATTGTGAGCCAGAATATTCACTGTTACATGCACTCTGACACCATGCTCATGGGCAAATGAAATTCCTTCCCGCATATCCTCCATTGAAAAATTTTTTGCTTTTGCACGAAGTCCAAATGCCTCTCCGCCAATATATACTGCATCAGCTCCAAATATTACTGCCGTTTTTAATACTTCCAGGCTGCTGGCCGGAATCAAAAGCTCCGGACGTTTTCTGTTACCCATGATTCTCTCCTTCTATTTGTGTTTTATTTCTTTACACTGAGTGCCACACCATCTCCCAACGGAAGGATAGTTGTCATCAGTCTTTCATCGTGCTTCAGTTCATACAGGTATTCTCTCATTCTGCTGTGGATCGTACGGTTTCTTCTCTCCACTGCAAAACGTGATTCTATAACTTCCCCATCCTGGAGCACATTGTCCGACATCAGCACTCCTCCCGGAGAAAGCAGACGGATTGCTTCCGGCATATAATAAATATATTGTCCTTTCGCTGCATCCATAAAAATGAAATCATACGATCCATCCAGTGTTTTCATGATCTCCAATGCATCACCTTCAAGAAGTGTGATCATTTTTTCCTTTCCCGCTCTCTTAAAATTCTCTCTTGCAACAGGAATTCTTTTTTCATAATTTTCAATCGTCGTTATATGACCGTCTTCCGGCATATATTCACTCATTAGCAAAGCTGAAAAACCCACAGCAGTTCCTACCTCAAGTATGTGATGAGGTTTTTTTATTCCAAGCAATACTTTCAAAAAACTCTGTGTCTCTTTTCTGATTATAGGCACATAATTATCCAACGCCTCTTTTTCAATCTTTTCAATCAATTCATTTTCTGAAACTTCCAATGAACGTATATAGGTAACCAGCCTCTCATCAACTATCATTTTTATCCTTTTCTCCCATTCACAATCCATAGAAACCTGTCACAATAGTTTCCAGTATACTAAGCATGTAAGGACGCAGCAAAAGCTGCGTCCTGTCTATTATTTTATACATCCATGATGATTGGCAATATCATCGGTTTACGTTTAGTCTTTCTCCAGATAAAATCATTCATCTTATCACGGATCACAAGCTTAATTTTGCTCCAGTCCGCGTTTCTCTGATGATTCAGACAATCCTCCACTGCTTCAGTAAGAACCTGTCTCGCCTCTTCCATAAGTCCTTCCGACTCACGCACATAGACAAAACCTCTTGACACAATATCCGGACCTGCAAGAAGCTGGTTGCTTCCTTTTTCCAGTGTCAGCACAACAATCAGAATACCATCTTCCGCCAGATGCTGTCTGTCACGTAACACGATATTCCCAACGTCTCCGACGCCAAGTCCATCTACAAGGATTTCACCTGTCTGTACTTTATCTACAACTTCTGCTTTTTCAGAATCCATCTCAAGTACATCCCCGGAATGAATGAGAAATACATTTTCCTTCGGAATACCAAGATTTTTTGCAATTGATGCATTTGCATTTCTATGACGAAATTCCCCGTGAACCGGAATGGCATATTTGGGTTTTACAAGCGAATAGATCAATTTCAGTTCTTCCTGACAGGCATGCCCGGAAACATGTGCATCCTGAAAAATAACATTGGCACCTTTTTCTGAAAGTTCATTAATAACCTTTGATACAGACTTCTCATTGCCCGGAATAGGATTGGAGCTGAAAATAACTGTATCTCCCGGCATGATCGTTACTTTCTTATGCACATCAGCCGCCATTCTTGACAGAGCAGCCATCGATTCTCCCTGACTTCCTGTAGTGATAAGTACCGTTTTTTCCGGCGGGTAATTCTTAAGCTGATCAATCTCAACAAGAGTATTCTCCGGGACACTCAAATAGCCCAGCTCCTGTGCAACCTGAATGATACTGACCATGCTCCTTCCTTCCACTACAACCTTACGGTTATACTTACATGCAGAATTAATAATCTGCTGAACGCGGTCCACATTAGACGCAAATGTGGCAATAATAATTCTTGTATTCTGATGCTCTGCAAAAATATGGTCAAAGGTATATCCCACTGTGCGCTCCGACTGGGTAAATCCAGGTCTCTCTGCATTCGTGCTGTCGGACATAAGCGCAAGAACGCCTTTCTTTCCAATCTCTGCAAATCTCTGCAGATCAATGGCATCACCAAATACAGGTGTATAGTCTACTTTGAAGTCACCGGTGTGAACAACGATTCCGGCCGGTGAATAGATTGCAAGTGCTGCTGCATCCTGAATACTGTGATTCGTCTTGATAAATTCAATTCTGAACTGTCCAAGATTGATAGACTGTCCGTGTTTTACAACTTTTCTTCTTGTACTGCGAAGTAAATTATGTTCCGCAAGCTTTTTCTCAATAATACCCATTGTAAGCTTCGTAGCATAAATCGGCAAATTCATTTCTCTAAGCACATAAGACAATGCTCCGATATGATCCTCATGCCCATGCGTAATCACAAAGCCTTTTACTTTCTCTGCATTTTCTTTCAAATAAGCAATATCCGGAATAACCAGATCAATTCCGAGCATATCATTTTCAGGAAACGCAAGACCGCAGTCTACAACAATAATACTGTCTTCATATTCAAAGGCAGTAATATTCATTCCAATCTTCTCTAATCCACCGAGAGGAATGATACGCAATTTTCCATTGTTCTCTCTTTTCAACATTTTACCTCCATATGTTTTACTCTGTCTTTTCACGACACTCTTTGCATTGTCCATAGAACTTTAATTCGTGGTCTAACACATGGAATCCCGTCTTCTCTTCGATATGCCGTTCGAGTTCATCCAGCAGATCATCCTTAAATGGCTGGACCTTTCCACAAGTTTTACATATCAAATGATGATGATGATGCTTTCCCTCGCCGTCATAAACTTCTCCTATCTCATAACGGACACATCCATCATCTAAATTGATACGATCCACCAATTGCATTTCCAGTAACAACTGCATGGTCCGGTAAATAGTCGCCAGCCCGATATCCGGGTAATCTTCCTTTACCAGATCATAAATATCCTCCGCAGTCATATGGCTATCCCTATGACTTGCAAGTACCTCTAATACAAGCAACCTCTGATTGGTCACTTTAAGCCCTTTTTCTTTCAGCAATTCTTTGAATTTTTTCTGACTGATAGACATTCTTACTACCTTCCCAGTATCTTTGCTTTTGTATATGTAAGCAAACTTATCTTTCTATATCCACATCTTCCAGAAGTTCCTCAAAAACCTTGGAAATAGCACAAAGTTCATTGTCATCATCTACGATTTCATAGATACTGTCTTTAGAATCTACTGCCGATACATCTCTTAAGATCAGGCAATCTGCATCTCCTTTTTCAGAATCTGTAACCAGAATATAGGAAATCCCATTGATCCTTGTCTGTTCAAGTACAAAGAATTCTACTGTCTCCTGCATTTCTTCAGACATAAATTTAATTTTCTCCATATTACTTTCCTTTCAGATCCATGGAAATCGAATCCAGATATCCCTGCAATATAAAAACTGCCGCAATTTTATCTATATATTTTTTGCGGTCTTCTCTTCTTACTTTATTTTCAATTAAAGTCCGTTCTGCTTCTACTGTGGTAAGACGCTCATCCCACATCACGACCTCAAGGCCGGTACGTCTCTTTAGCATCTCCCCGAATTCCATTGATTTTTCTGCCCGATCTCCAATATCATTATTCATATGCTTCGGAAATCCGAGCACGATACGCCCCACTTCATATTCTTCAATCAGTGCCTCAATTCGCGCACAGGTTTTCCGAAGTTTGTTTTCCTCTTTTCGCGTAATGGTTTCAATGCCCTGGGCTGTTATACCCAGAGCATCACTGATCGCCACTCCTACTGTTTTGGATCCATAATCCAATCCCATGATTCTCATAAATATTATACCCAGCCATTATGCTCAATATACGTCTTAAGCATTTCTTCCACTAATTCATCACGCTCCATCTTCATAATCAGGCTTCGCGCACTGTTATGGCTTGTAATATAAGTCGGATCCCCTGACATAATATATCCAACGATCTGATTGACCGGATTATAACCTTTTTCACTCAGAGCTCTGTACACAATCTCAAGAATATCTTTTGCTTGAATCTGTGGACCGCTTTCTACCTGAAAAAACTGAGTGTTACTTAAATCTTTCATATACTCACGTCCTCCAAAAATATTTCATTCTTATTCTAACCCAAAGCCATCCAAAATTCAACGTATTATTTGCAAATGGCTCTCAATTTCTACATTTACAAGCTGAT
>JBJFCD010000095.1:0-3455 GCA_051888795.1 Lachnospiraceae bacterium
ACGCGCGACCTTGCCAAGGTCGAGACCGCGGGTTCGAGCCCCGTCTATCGCTCTCAGATCGAAAAGGATATCCGTAAGGGTATCCTTTTTTGTTGTAAGGAGCAAAGCGGAGCCGCTCATCCCCTTTCTTGAAGAATAAATAATTATTGTATTAAAAAGAAAATATCTCTTTTATATATTATCAAATCGAATGATTCTATCAACAAATTCGTTCGATTTTGCAAATTTTCATATTTACAACACTTCCAAACTATCCTCCGTCCATAATAGGTTTACATTACGAATGGAATAAAATATAATTTTGAATAAGAAATTTAATTGCAATAGTGATTATATAAGGAGGTACGAAAGAGCATATGGAAACAAAAATTAAATTTGGCAAAATTAACGGTGTAGATATTACATGGACCAGAATGAATGATTTACAAAGATATGTTAGTGACCAAGGGTTATTTGTAAAGAAATTACATGAGGAAATGCTTCCAAAGGGTAAAATCAAATGGATGGACACTGATTTAAATCACTGGCTAGATACCGAATTTGCCAATCTTATATCGGTATCTGAAAAGGACAGACAAAATATTCAAGTTGTTACATTGATGACAGAAGGGGAAGTGCGAGATCATTTTCCAACTTCACAAGATCGATTGTTAAAAGGAATCGATAACGGGGATAGGCCTATTATTTGGTGGCTACGACCAACTTGTGATATCAAAGACATAGAGGGCAAGTATGTATTTGATGATGGCGAGATATATAATGATGCACCACTCATAAGTGATGGCATATGGGTTAGACCGGTTATCACATTTGGTAATAGTTTGCTTATTGAGCAATATAAAATATAAATTGTTTCTACAAAAGGCAAATAGAATGCAAAGCGGAAGAGGCATACTTGGATGAAAATGTTAGGACTCAAATGCTTGACTACAGCAGCGAACTACCGTGGGAACACTATCATTAGAGAATCCATATTTGGTATTGTTTCGAATTATGCACGAAAAAGAGAACTTCCGCTTGAAGTGCTTCGTTATCCATTTAAAGATGATGAATTGTGGGCATTCACATTCGTAAAGAAGGGCACTATTTTCTTGTGTGTGAATACAGAGCTTCCAATGTGTAAGCAGATATTTGCAACAGCACATGAATTGTATCATATTCATTGCTACGCGGAAGATATTAATACCAGCACAATTACGGCAGGTTCTTTGTTGGACTCAAAGACATTTGACGAGGCAGCCGCATCTCAAGAAGATCTAGAAGCAAATGCCTTTGCTGGTTTACTGTTGATGCCGGATTCAAGTTTGATTGAGCAGTTTAAGATGTTTGGGATTTCAAAGGACGATATGAGCATTGATGATGTGCTTATTCTTATGGACTTGTTTGCACTTCCCTATAAAGCGGTTGTGTTACGTTTAGCTGAAAGTGGATGAATTACTGAGGAAAAAGCAAGAAAGCTTTTACAAAAGGATAATGATAATATTACTGTTAGAATTGAATTAACCGGAAAAGCAGAGCAGTGGCAGCAGAAATTTGATACGCAAAGATGAACAGAACAAACTAATTGATAAAATTATGTCTATGCCAACATACAGAAATGTGTGGCTCTTTTATTATGTATAAAAATGTTGTGGGTATATAAGCTAAGACAAAAGAATGGATTTGATGATATTATTGATTTTTGGTGTTGGAGGTACGGCATGATTGTTTCAAAAAGAGAAGAAATACAGGAGCTGAATCATACTGTAAAATCAAACATGGATAAAATCAAAGATTATGAGGCTTTGGTTGAATATGTAAATTCTCAGGAATATATTGATTTATGTAATTCAGAAATTACTGATAACGAGAAAGAAGCTGGATTAGAACTGCAGGCTTGTCCATTTTGTGACGAAGTGAACCTTTGGACTTATTGGGAAGGTGGTAGAGACAGACTGGATGCAGACATTCTGGTTGTAGGACAGGATTGGGGAACAATTCCTGGTAAAACTAAATTCATTGAATGCTTAGAAGAAACAAAGAGAATAGGCAAACAGTTTTCTTACAAGGACATGATGGGAGAGGAAAAGTATCCTACAGATGACAACCTCAGAGCTATTTTTAAGACAATAGGTTATAACAGTGTAGATAGTGATTATTTGACAATTGATAAAGAAGCAAAAAATGTCTTCTTTACAAACTTTGTCATGGGATATAGAAAAGGAAATGCGAGTAAGGGATATCGAAAAGCTTGGACGGATGCAAGTAAAGAGCCTTTTTTGAACCTTGTAAAAATCATTAAACCTAAGGTGATTGTTTGTCTAAGCCAAACTGTTTACAATTCCATGAGGGAAATGGCAGGTCTACCTACTATTAAAGAGGGATATGTCAAATATGTAATAGAGTTTGATGGAACTGATAATAATTGCAAATTGAGATATGACACAGATCTTTATATTGCAACAATTCCAGTTTGCCATCCTGGAGCACAGGGTATTTTGAATAGATGTAAAGCTTATGACAATGATGAATATAAGGATGATGGAAGTAAGATTGTTAATTCAAAAAAAGGTGTTAAGTTACAAGCAAAGGAGTGGAAAAAAGTTATTCAAATAGTTGATTCAAAGCGGATGGATGGAATCACGAGTTTATGCCCAACCGGCTGTTAATCCAGTAGAATATTATGGACAGAAAACGATAGAGGATTATTTGGTCAACTTAAGAGGATTGGGAAGAATAGTATTAGTTCTTCCCAATTTGTTTTAATATGTAATAAACAACTAAAATTGATATCAATTAAGTCGGGGATGGACTATTTATTTTTGTTTAATTAGGAAGTAAAATAAAACTTGTTAAACAAAAATAAAAAAATACACTGCTGGACAAGAAAATATTCTTTTAATTGATGAAGTACAGATGTGTGAGGGCTTTGAGAAAGCTATTATTGGTTTTCATACTTCCGAAAAGTATGATATTTATATTACTGGATCAAATGCATTTTTACTTAGCAGTGACTTGGCAACTTTATTTACGGGTAGAACTTTTTGGATAGAAGTATATCCATTTTCTTTCAAGGAGTTTTGTGAGTATTACAATTTGACAGATGTTCAGTCAGCGCTGGACAGATATTTAGTAGAAGGAGGTATGGCAGGATCTTATGTCTACAAAAATGATGCTGGGAAAGATAAGTGTTTAAAAGATATTTATAGTACATTGATTCTGCGAGATATTGTTCAGAAATTTGGAATAAGGAAAAAGGTTCTAATAGAAAAGGTTTCAGATTTTCTTATGGATAATATATCCAATATTACATCGGCAAGAAGTATTACAACGTCTATTTCTAATGGAGATACACCTGCTTCCAATGCAACAATAACATCATATATGAAGTATTTATGCAATGCGTATGCATTCTATAAAGTTCGCAAATATGATATTCGAGGAAAAAAGTATTTAACTTCGCATGATAAATATTA
>JBJFCD010000095.1:3555-54769 GCA_051888795.1 Lachnospiraceae bacterium
TTCGCAAATATGATATTCGAGGAAAAAAGTATTTAACTTCGCATGATAAATATTACTTATGTGATCATTCTTTTAGATATGCATTCCTTGGAAGAAGAAAAATAGATATTGCAGAATGGCTATTTAATTAAAAAATATATGGAGAAACGGAATCAATGGCAAAGAGCAAAAAAACCAAAAAGCATATGAAAATAGATGGACAGCTTTTGCAGATAAACAAGTCTTTCAACAATCTTAAGATGAAACAGAAAGACAAGATTACTGCATGGGTATATGAAGAATACAAAAAGTATGTAACTGAGAATGAAAAAGCTCCCGATTCAGAAGCAGATGAGCATATTATTGATGCTGTTCTTGATAAGATTAATGAGGCACAGATATGGATACCGTCGGGAGAAATTGCCTGTTATTATCACAGAAAGAAACCATATTTGCAGAAACGACTGGATAATGAGAAAAACATAAAGTTCAAGTCGTATGCGAGCTTTTATAAGAGTATCGTGGATCAGGATAGATGCGCAGTAGTAATATGCAATTTGGAACATGAAATTATTTATATGAATCCTGCGGCTGTACTTAACTATGATAAATGGGGCGGAGAGAAGTTGATTGGAAGAAGTCTTATGGAATGTCACAACCGAGAGTCTGGAGAAAGGATACAGCAAGTGGTTGATTGGTTTATGGCAGATGATAACCACAATATTGTATATACTTTTCACAATGAAAAGCAAAACAAGGATGTATATATGGTTGCTCTTAGAGAAGAAGGAAAGCTGATTGGGTACTATGAGAAGCATGAATATAGAAATACAGAGGTAATGAAACTATATGATTTGTGGTAGGTGAAGTAGATGAATATACAGATTTTTGGAACTAAAAAATGTAATGAGACAAAGAAAGCAGAGCGCTTCTTCAAGGAGCGAGGCATAAAGTATCAGTTTATTGATATGAAAGAAAAAGGCATGAGTAAAGGAGAGTTTACATCTGTTGCACAGGCTAATGGCGGTCTTGATAATATGATTAACTGGGAAGCTAAAGATCAGGATACACTTGCTCTTATTAAGTATATCGCAGATGAAGATAAATTGGAAAAGGTACTGGAGAATCCGCAGGTAATTAAAACTCCAGTAGTAAGAAATGGAAAGCTGTCTACACTGGGATATCAACCGGATGTATGGAAGGGATGGAACTAATGGTAAAGAAGATAATGCGTGATCCACTTTTTCTTGCACAGAAGTCAGTGGATGCAACAGAGGCAGACAGGCAGGTTGTGATAGATTTGCTGGATACACTTCGGGCAAATTTAAAACACTGTGTTGGCATGGCTGCAAATATGATTGGTGTAAAAAAGAATATCATTGTAGTAGCAGCCGGACCATTCCAGTTTGCAATGATAAATCCGGTAATTACAAAGAAATCCGGAGCATATCAGACTGAGGAAGGCTGCCTTTCTTTGGAAGGAGTAAGACCATGCACGAGATATCAGGAAATCGAAGTGGATTATCTTGATCAGAACTTTAAGAAACAGCATGGAAAGTATTCCGGATGGACTGCACAGATTATTCAACATGAAATTGATCATTGTAATGGAATAGTAATATGAGAATCAGGCGGATGGAAAAAGTGGTGAAAGGGACGCTCTGAGAAAGATAAATATAAGGAGGTTGGAGTTGGTTTTATGGCAGATATACATGATTTTATCAAATGCTTAAATGACATTGTTGATGAGCGCTTTCCGAATACAACAAGATACATAATATATAGCGGTGACTTCATAAAAGACGTTGTTATGGAATTGAGAGAAGGAAATAAAAAGTTGAGATACTCACCATATGAACTATTTAGTAAGTCAAATGATTATGAGTATACGATAGAGCAGTTAGTAAAACAATGGGAAGCTATATTACATTAGGAACATTTTTCAAAAAAGGAGAAGAAAGATAGAACGATGGTCTATGGGACGCGCGTCTACCAAAGAGAAAAAAATTTTTTCCTCTTTCATCAATAAACTTGAAAATTTTTTTACGAATCCAACCAGTTTGGGCCTTATTATAATTGAAATTTAAATTAGGAGGCCAAAGAAATGTTTAACAAAGAAACCAAAAATTTCGAAATCATAAAGTTGACAAAAAATGATATGCTTGATCTAGTAATTGCCGCAAAGGACATTGAGAAGTTTAATATGTTGTTGGAATCGATTTGCAAATGCAGACCAGATTTACTCAACGGGATGAACCTGGTCGTGGATGTAATACGTAGATATGCAAACAGCAGCTATACGTACAGCCAAAATGAAGCAGAGGACGAGGCAAATTATGATCGGTTGATCCAACTTCTCCGTAGCGGAAAAGAAAGCGAAGAAATATTGAATTTAATAATGAAGTAAACAAAAAAGGAGCATGTCTAGCACATGTTCCTTTTTTATAATGGTTGATCCTCGTCGCTTTCTACATATCTTAGAATACGCTCTACCGGTACATTAAGAATACGGCAGAGATCGTTAATGGTTGTGGTGTTTAGTGGCTTATTTTTGCGAAGTTTATCGATTGTCGCACTTGATATGCGATACTTGTTGATCAACGTATAGGTCGTCTCTTTCGAGGCGTGCAAACTGTCCCAAAATGGAGTGTAATCAATCATCTATTTTATCCTCTTTGATATAAAGGTACGTTATGGTTTTCAACTTGACCATAGTCATTAAAAAGACTATAATAGTACGAAAGTATCAAAAATTATAAAAGATAAAACCTGGCGCCAATTTCCGATGTCTTATAGATATAAGATGCGGAAAGGAGTGAAAGAGTATGCAGGCGGAAGAGGAGAATCGAAAGCAGAATCCTATGAATATCTTCCAAAGGTTGATTCAGAAGGACATGAAAACAGAATTATTACCATTGGAAAAAGCAACTAAGATACTAAAACAGATACTTTGCATGATGAAAAAATAGGGGGAACAAATGAATTACACGGAAGCAGTTGATAAGGCAAAACAAGGAGAGAATGATGCCTTTACTTTTTTATATGAGCAGACCTATCAGAAGGCATATTACATTGCGCTGAAATACTTAAAGAATGAAACTGTTGCCCAGGATGTCCTACAGGAGGCATATGTTGCCGCATTTAAGAGCCTGGAGCAATTGGATGATCCGGAAAAGTTTCCGGCATGGCTGTCAAGAATCGTGGCAACACGCTCCCTGAATGAGCTGAAGAAGAAAAATCCTATGCTTTTTTCAGAAACGGAAAATGAAGAGGGACAGGATATTAGTGAAACCTTTGAAGATGATCGGGTGGATACACAGCCGGAATTATCCATTGATCAAAAAGAAACACAGAGGTTGATAAGGGAAATTATTGAGGCACTATCGGAAGAACAGCGTGTCTGCATCACGATGTTTTATCTGGATGATATGCCGGTAAAGGAAATCGCAGAGATTTTGCAGGTATCCGAGAATACGGTAAAGAGCCGCCTCAACTATGGAAGACAGAAGATTAAGGACAAGGTTCTTGAACTTGAGAAGAAAGGTACCAAGTTGTATGGTCTGGCTCCTATTCCATTTTTCTTATTACTGTGCAGGGAAGAGGCAAGTGCGGCAGAAATTGCAGTTCCTGCTTTTTCAGCAGCCTCGTGCGCAGAAGCAGCATCAGCGGGGAAAACCATACTTGGTGGAACCTTGGTAGCTGGAGCAAAAGGACTGACAACCAAAATTGTTGCAGGAGTAATTGCCGGAACGTTGCTGGTTGGAGGTGGAGCAGCTGCGGTAATCCATTCGCAAAAAGATGCGCAGAAAGATGAAGTAAATGATGAAATTCCAATATGGGCTACCAGATGCTTTGAGCATGAAGAAATCGTATGTGGAAAGTTTATCAGTCTGGAAGGGTATGAAAGACCATTGTTTATAGCCATAGAGGAATTTGATGAATCTAATCATGCATTTATACTTTATTTTGATGAAGAAGGATTATATATGGGCTATGGTGTAGTAATGGATGACAATAATTTTTACCTGGGTGAGTACGAAGGCAGTATTCTTATGGCTTGGTATAGTGATAATTATTGGGAGTCTGAGGAACTTCTTACTGCAGAACAGTATGCGCAGGTGATAGAGGATGCAGATCTTTTGGACCTATATATTCAACAATCAGATATAGAAAAAGCTGTTTCTTCAATGCTCTCTTCTCAAAGATGCTCGGTGGATAATCTATACTGCCTTACTTTAGACGATCTTTATAAAACAGCAGAAGACGCATATTATGCATGGCTTGAAGATGGAGAGGAAGAAAAAGAAAAAATCTATGCGTCTCGTTTTGATCTGATAGAGAACAAAGAAAACATTACATCAGAAATTAATGATGAAATTGTAGAAGATGTACCAAAAGAAACAGAGTTGGAAACGGAAGCACAAACTGAATCAGAAACAGAATATGAAACAGAATCTGAGCAAGAAATAGCTGGACAGTCCGAAAAAGAGAACACCATTAATTATGATATAAGCGCGATTTTGGGACCATACATTATATATGAAAGTAGTCTGATTGGTGAGAATAACAGCTCATATAAAAATATGTTAGAAGAACAAGGAATGTCATATATCACAAGTGCTTCAGTTAATGGAGATTATTTAACGATAACCGGAAGTTTTACTGCATATGATAATTTTGAATTAAATGATCCGGTTATAATTCCCATGGGTACATATGAAATTCCGCTTAATGAAGATGTATATTTCTATTCTTCCGGTGGGCAGACAGATCCGGTTGATATAGATGATTTTGGAGAGTATCTAGAGAAAGTTCAAGATTCTGGATTAACAATATCCATTTATGTTGAGGATGGAATCGTGCAGGGCATTGGAATCCTTTCTTAACTTAGAAAGTAATACGCAATAAATTACAAATTATAAGAGCATAAATAAAAAAATGAAAAAATATAAAACCTAATGCAGTTTAGGATTGTCTACTAGATAAGAAGGAGGCTTTGATACACTATCAGAAAAAAACGTGAAGTAATACAAATGTGAAAATGAGAAAGGGAAAAGAAAAGATGAGTAAAAAAGAAGGAAAGAAAGTATCGTTATTTGAAGAAATGCATTTTGAGGATGCAGCATATGCACAGGCAATTATTAGTATGTGCGAACAGAAAAAGAAACGAAATGTAATAGGTTTGATAGCCTGTGCAATTGTTACTATATTTGATTTTGTTAGTCTTCAATTTGGAGACGCTGTATCAGTAGAAATGGGATTCCTCATCATGATTGGTATAGGAGTTATTGCACTACTGATTGGTGGAGCATTAAAGAGCGCGCTGAAAACCTTGTGGACTTTAGTAAAGATTGGTTATTATGCTATTCCTATTTTCCCAATTGACCTGATTGTAGCCTGGGTTGTATTCGGCTTTATGGGATTAATGTTTGTAATGTTCCCAATTGTCTTTGTACTTTTCGAAAGATATAAAATTTGGAAAGAACAGAAGGACGCAGAACTCTTCTTAGAGGCATATAAGCCGGCTGAATAATTGGAGTTGAGGAAAAATCATGGGGATGTTTTCAAAAAATAGATTTGCTCTCAGCGTGTCACCAAGTCGAAAGGAGAGACAGATATGTTTTGGGTTGTTGTAATTGCAGTCATTGTATTGATTGTGTTGTTCAAGAAGGGGGTATTTCGAAAACAGGGTGAGTGTCAGCATTGTGGAAAGACATTAAAAGGAACAGAACAACAGGTGTTTAAAAGTGTGCCATTTATTCTATGTGGAGAATGTGCTAATAGAATTCATTCTGATCTTTTAGAGTATGCAAAGAGTAATTGGTCATATTCCGACTATACAGACTATTTGACTTGGGAAAAAGAGACGAAAGAGGAAAGATCCCAGTTTGCCCCGGATGCCGAGTATGGAGATGTCTGGAAGCTTAAGGTTGATACGGAAAGAGGATTATTCAGCCTGGATTCAGGTATTGTAGAAGGACTGGTTTTCCGATTCGCTGATTTAGTGGATTATCAATTGGATTTTGCGCCGGAAGAGATTAAAGAAGGTGTTTTTGGTGACAAAGTTAAGGGAAATGAGTATGTTACGGTAAAAATGGCGGCGCCTAACATTTTTTTTACAAGAGTAATGAAATATGATGTAAAACTAAAACTGAGAATAAAAGGCTTTCTCAACACCAAATATGAATATGAACTTTCTGACGGCTTTATGGAAGTAATTCGCGCATTTACCATTTGCGCTTATATTGAGGATGAAAGAAGAAATGGTGCTATGCAGGAGGAGGCAATAAACATTGGGGAAGTAGAGAAAGCGCTAGCCTTGTTTATGTTTGATACGATAGATGAAGTAAGTGAAGAGCAGCTGAAGAAACAGAGAAATGCACTTATTAAGGCATTCCATCCAGATAATAACGAGCAGAATGAAGCATACTCTCAAAAAATTAATGCTGCTTACGATCTTTTAAGCAGCATGATAAAGAAATAGTACAATAAGAAAATGAGAAAGGGAATAACAATGGAAGAATTTGTGAACGAAGGACAAACAAACAGCAATAGTCGTAAAGCAGTATTTACTGTAAAGAATATTCTGAGAGTATTGGGATTACTGTGCATTATATTTGCATTTTGCCCAGCATTTTTAGTATCCTGCGCAGGAGAGAAAATGAATGTAACGGTAATGACGGCTGTTGAAGGGGTAAGTATGTACGGGGAAAAAGTGGTTAAACCACATCCAATCATGATTGTGTGCATACTAATTCCAATAGCAGTTTTAGTTTTACTATTTCTAAATAAACTTTCAGAGAAAAAAACGGCTGCTATTATTAGTGGTATCTGTGCAGCAGACGTAGTGGTATGGCTTATCTTTAGGGCAACGGTAAAAAATATCGCTGAAGAAAACTACTTATCCTTTGAGACTACCGCATGGTATTTTATTAACCTGATTGCACTGATCCTTATTATCATATTGTCAGTACTGGGGATAATGAAAAAAGTAAGGCTGGATGCGGATTTATTAGAACATGTGTCAAATGAAAATGTGCAAGGCAAGCTGGAGCAGGTTACGAATGTGGTAAATCAGGTGTCCGGACAAATGTCTGCAATGGTAAGCAACGCTGCGTCAAGTGTATCAAACAAGAAGAAACTAATTGATGCTATTGGATACTGTACAAGGTGTGGTAGTCCGATTGAGTATGGAGTAAAGTTCTGCACATCCTGCGGAGCACCTGTACCGGAAGACTTGATAGCTGAGGCGGAAGAGAAGAGAAAGGCTGAGGAACAAGCAAGGCAGGACGCTGAGGAACAGAAGGAAGCCGAGGCACAACAGAAAGCCGAGGCGCAGCAGCCAGAGGAAAATGTTCAGCCCGAAACAAAAGAAACGGAGAAGTAAACATTAGGAGGAAAAAGCAAATGTTTTGTGGTAATTGTGGAACAGAAAATGCAAATGGTGCTAAGTTTTGTAAGAGCTGTGGGAAACCATTAGGAAATGCACCGACTATTCAAAAAGAAACGAAACAGGACGGCAGTGCACCGGTTCTGGCGGCTGCAAAAGTAGATACCAGTCAGTTTACAAACAAGCTAAAAGCTATTCCTGCCAAGGTGCTAATTGCATGTGGATGTGGTTTGATTGCGCTGATTGTGATTATTTGCTTAGCAGTAAATATAAGGTCGACAATCAATTTGAACAAGTATATTACAGTAGAGGCAACAGGATATGATGGATATGGCAGGGCCGATGTTGAGATTGATTGGGATGCCATAGAAGAGAAGTATGGTGACAAAATATCCTTTACGAACAAAGCCGTGGAAGAGTATGGGGAATGGATCAAATATTTGTCCCCCGTGGAGGCCCTTGAGGGATATGTGAGTGTTTCATTAGACAATAGAGATAATTTGTCGAATGGAGACGAGATTACTTACTCTTGGGATATTGACGAGGAGTTATCCAAATATTTAAAATGCAAAGTCAAATATAAAGATAGTACATATGAAATATCAGAATTACAGCCTGTTGGAACGTTCGATCCTTTTGCAGATTTGACAGTATCCTTTGATGGATTTGCACCAAACGGAAGAGTGCAGTATGAGTATTCCGGAGAAGAACTAAGTACTTATGATTTTAATTGTGACTCCTATAGCGGACTAAGAAATGGAGATGTTGTAAAGATTTACATTAATGAAAATTATGTAGAATACTTTGCAGAAAATCTTGGTAAAGTTCCAAGCTCTTTGGAAAAGGAATATACAGTAGAAGGACTGGATGAGTATATTGAGTCATATTCTGATTTGCCGGAAGATTTTATTGCTACGTTAAGGAACGAGTCTGAAGATTCCATTTATGCGTATGTTGCAAATACATACAGTTCAAGTATGTCTATGTCAAACCTGTCATATGCCGGATATATCATGAATGAGATTATAGATGGAAGCAGTTATGGAAGCATATTTAATGATCTGTATGTGATTTATTCAGGCACGGTTTCAAATGCAAACAATGATTTTGCAACAACAACTGTATATTATCCGGTTCGTTTTACAAATATTATGAGGTCAAATGGTTCAATGTCTTTTGACGAGAACCGTGGAATTGTGGGAATCTCATATTTTAATGGTTCATGGAATTATAGTACAAGGGGATATATAAGTCCGCTTAATTGTTATCTGGATGTAATTGAATCTTATGGTAATGCGTATAGAACAGAGTGCGGAGATGGATTCGAAGTATATTCAAATTACGAAGTCGTAACAGAACTAAATGGGTTTACAGACTCCTTTAAGAATCTGGTTCAGGAAACTGCGAAGACGGATATTGAGAATTACATTGCAGGTTCTTATAGTGAATCCTCGCAGGCAACAGATTTAATGTATGTAGGGGAGTATCTGCTAACCGCAAAAAGTGATGATGTAAGTGTTGCTGATAAAAACAAATATATAGTTGTCTTTTCTGCAACAGTATCCAATTCAAAAGGTGGATTTGAAACTGCAACAGTTTATTTCCCGGTACAATATCGCGGAATAGTGAAACTGCCGGGAGACGAGTTCGTCGTGACTGAAGCGGATGGAATCAAGGGACATTTTTATTTCCCGGATAGTTATTATGCTACGGATGGTTATCTTGATGGTTACCAGATGTACAACGACTTAGTGACTGCATATAGAGAAAAATATACATATGAAATCTCAGAAGGCCTTCAGCAATTTGGAAATTAATCAAGAAGAAATACGAAGATACGATGGAGAAGATGAAAATGGGAGATGAATTAGTAAAAAAGGAATACAACGACCTCATTGAGTTGGCAGAGAAAAAGGAAGAGCGCATTTCGTCAACGAAAGACATCACGATGAATAAGAAGCTTTTCTTCCTATTAAAGAAGGGCGCGGATGCCTTGAAGGGGATGGAAGAAAGGGTTGCCGTTATCAATGGGATGGAGCGAGAGATGGCAGCGGAAAAGGAGAAAAAGCTGAGGATAGGAAGAGCTGCTGTAATAATTGTTGTTGTGCTAACTATTCTATGTAATGTTGTCAATGCATACACAAATTCGAACAAAATAGTACAAATTATGTATGAGTATGTTCTCGAGAATGGAACACCAGCGGAAAAATCCTGGGTGGAAAATAGGCCATACTTCGTACATGGTTCATTTAGAACAGATAGCGGAATGTATGATATATTTGACAAATATAAGTATGAAGTCTTTCCGGTTATTGCCTTTATTACTTCTACCAAGGGGTGGTTGATTCTTATAGTTACGCTGATAATTCTGTATAGTATTATTGCGTATATGCACAAAAAGACGCATTTAGCGGTGTATGTTCCGAAAAAACAGAAGGAAATAGATGACGCGGTCCTGGCGCTGCAAAAATATGTTAATGAAAATGAAGCAAATCTTCAATTAGTGCCCAAAGCCTGCATCACTTCTGCATCTTTATACAGCGTCATTAATTTTTATGAATGTGGAAAGGCAGACAATTTAAAGGAGGCATTAAATCTTGCTGATGCCGGAGCGCTCCGAGAAAGGAAGATCAATATTTCGCAGGTGACAAACGCATTACTGGCTCAAGTGTATACAAAAGTAAATAATATCCGAGGACTTTTAGAAGATAGTTTATGGTATTAAAAATGGGCTTCAAGCCCAGACCGAGTAAAATAAAATCTGGTTCAAAATAACCACAAAAGATATAAGCAAGATGGAAGACAGAGAGCTGTATGCTTATGAAAATTTTGGATTAGCTAAAATTAACTATGTAGCAGTCCGTGTTTTAGACGGCATAACAGCTGCAAAACTTTTCAATAAACCTCGTGACGACGCAAGAGATTATTTTGAAAATTTTGCAGCTGCCTATGGGTTGTCTGTGATCGACACGGAGCACAATGAAGATACTGGTTTTGCAATTACTGTTCCTGGAACTGAAACTTATTTAATTGAAATGTTATATGATCCTAGACGTGGAGACGTAGATATTATTTCTGACTACTTTAGTACAAGAACCTTCTATAAATAAAATCATCACCTACCTCAATCATCTCCTCATAAAATTAGAGTCACACAAATCGTGTGGCTCTTTTTTTACGAAATCACATAAAATGAGCCTAATTATAAGTGGAAGTATGGTATAATGTGTAAAGAAGAAGGAAGCCAAAAATATGATCAAGACGCTAACAATTAACAAGGGCGAAAAACTTTCAAAAGAACAGTTGCAAGAAGTAGAAGCTGCTTTAAAAATGCCAATCATATTTGATGAAGACTGCCCAGAGCTTTCTCCGGACATGGAAAAAGCATTTCGTAGCGCAATAAAATACAGAAACAGAAATCGCGAAGATACGTAAAGTAATCGGATCAATTCATTTTCGGCAGCACCACAGTCATGGTTTCTATTTTGCCGAATTATGCTTGCGCCTACTGAGCTGGAAAAGGAGATAAATAGTATGAGGGATTTAAGCAGAAAAAATTGCTATTTTTATAAATTGAGCCGTTTTTATGCAGACTTAGAAGTTGAAATGGGTCTTGTTTTTCACAAAAATATGGACAATGATGACATAAAAGATTTTGCGATTGTAATAGGAGAAAAAAGAAAAATCCACATACAATTCAATACTTGTGATGATGTATACATGCTGGTTCAAAAGGATAATGTGCTGATTGCATTTGATAAAGTGGAACTTATAAAAGATGATGTTTCACAGATGGAAAAGATTGATATTGAAGGTTATCTTCTCTCTAAAGACTATACATATGCTCAACTGGATTCCAAATCTTATGCCAGAGAAAAGAATAGAAAGAAATATATAGTCAGTGAGCACGAAATAAACTCATATGGCATTTTTGAAGGGAGTCATACCTGGTTAGATATTGATGTATTTAACGCAAGAGCAAGCTT
Organism: Lachnospiraceae bacterium; assembly: GCA_051888795.1. Lineage (GTDB taxonomy): Bacteria > Bacillota > Clostridia > Lachnospirales > Lachnospiraceae > MD308. Next base: position 14,911 of record JBJFCD010000095.1, read on the forward strand.
TTTCCCCAATACATACAAAATCGGAGAAAATGATATGGTATACATTGCTTATTCCTCTTTTGGGGAGAAATTGGTTGAGCCTATCAGAGCTTTGACTATGGAAAAGAAGAGCTGGGATCAGGATGTTTTTCTGGTTTTTTTTGAGAGTATAGCAAAAAGTAACAGTGGAGTCATAAAAACAGCAAACGGTGTCGTTGTTTTTGAAGAATGTTATGGTGGCGAGTTTAGAGTGGAAAGAACTTTTGAAGACGGAGAGTATAGCTTCAGAAGAAAAATTGAAAGATTTTCTGATGATATAGATAAGTGGGGGGAATTTACATTTGCCATTATGAAATCTAAATCACTGGAAGACTGTAAGAATATAGAGATAAAAGCAAGGATGCTTGGCTTGATTTGGTAGTTGGCTTACATCAAGTCGGAAAAGAAGGATATAATTCATTTTGCTGAGTTTGGAGAAAAAAGAATGAGCGATTTAGTAGTTACCGAATTTTGGGAAGATGGAATGTGCAAAGGAACTCTTTCGCATTCCGACGAAACGATGGACGGTGTTATGAGCTTTATAGGAGTGAGTATCCATGATGTTGACGATGAAAATGAACTGGTTTCGATTGAACTGAGAGATACATCTTTCGTAGTGGCGACTATCAAAACGTTGGACCAAATGATGAGAAAGAATAAGAGTGACAGATGGAATTTTTTCCTGAAGAATATTCCCTGTCTGTTATCTGAATGTGATTCTTATAGGATAGAGTTCCGTAAAGCCGTCATTGAATATAATAGGAAGAATGGGTATTATTTATCCGTAAAAGAAGGCAAATTTGGTGGCAAAACATATGATTTATCGAAATACCTTTTTGACAACCGAGAGGACAAAGCACTTACAGATGAAGAAATAGGAGAGCTTTGTAATCGGTATAACGATAGATGCAGAACTCTTTTTAATGGAATGAAAAATATTGATAATTTTATGGTTAAAGCGCGAGTGGTTGGTTTGATATAAACTTAGAACTGTTTTCCAGGATTTTTTGAAAAATTGGCGTATTTCTTGAAAAATTGGCGAATTATCGACTTGCAATTCAAAATGTGTAGGATTATAATATTAAAAACTAGTACTTTGGATATATTAGTTTTTGGATTTCTATAAAAGCAGATAGTTTCCGCCTAAAATGGGAAGGGGAGAAAGGATGTAAAATGGAAGAACGAAGAAAAATACACAGGGTTGCATATCCGACTCAAAGTGTCATTGTGGTATGTGAGACCGGACAGCAGTACTATGTCGAAACGGAAAATGTAAGCCCACTGGGAATGGGATTACATTTGCCAAAGGACTGTCCTGATCTGGTAGGTAAGGATATCATTATCGTGGCAGAGACATTAATTATGTATGCAGATGTAACGCGGCAGGAAAAGAGAGAGGACGGTAGCTTTGAGGCTGGAATTAAGGCAAGAAAGTTCTCGTCAGAAGTACTTGAATATTTGTTTAACCATATTGCAGGTGACGAACCTGTGATATCACAATAGTGTATTATGAAAATATAATGGAGGAAAAAGATGAAAAAGAATATTTTGAATGACAAAGTAATTCGTGCTATGGCAATCGGAATTTCTGCAATGCTTGCCACGGCTACACCTATGTCAGTAATGGCTGCAGATGGTGTAGACGATAATACAGAAGGCGGCAACCCAAATGAAGCCGGACAGACTACAAAGCCTGCTTCAGATGTATGCGATAAAGCACAGAGTGCAGCAGATGCGGCACAGGATGCAGTAGATACAGCTCAAGGAAGTGCTGGAACAGTTAAAGACGATGTGGATGCGAGCGTTAAAACTGGCGAAGCAGGTGTGGATGGCGAAGGCAATGATTTGGCACAGGGAGTCATTGATGCAGCAGGAAAGGTAGAAGATACAACTGTAGAGGGCGGATCTTCCCTTGCAGAAGCAAATGACGCAATTACAAATACCAATGACCAGCTAGATGTAGCAGAAGCAAATGATGGATTGTCAGATACAGCTCTTGGCAAGGCTGCCGATGCAGCAACAAATGCAGGAACGATTGCAGAAGATTTGAATAATGCAATGGATGAAGCAAATGCAAAGGTTGATGAACAACTTGACGATATCCAGAATGCAACAACAATCGCTGATGCAAATGCAGCTTATGATGAATTGGCAGCAACTGCAAGTGCAGCTCAGGAAGAGTTCAATACAAAACTGGAAGAGTATAATGCAGCTAAGAAAGCGTATGATGAAGCAGCTGCTAAGGTTGCCGAGTACGAAGCAGCATATAATGATGCAATTGCAAATGCAGCAACAAATGCTGAAGAGGCCGAGGAAAAATTAGCATTAGCTAAGAAAAATGCGGCTGATTTGGAAGCAGCAGTTGCAGCAGCAAAAGATGCTGTAGACAAATCTGCAACAGAAGCAATGGAAATTGCAAAAGCAGAAGATTTGACACAGACAGATGGCGGCTTAAACTGGAGAAATGAAGATGCACTGTTTAGCGCAATCATGGTAAATTATTATCTGCCTGAAAAATTAGGTATTGAAGGTGCAACAGTAACACGTGTACAGGGCATAGATAATAATGAGTATAACTACTTTAAAGTAGAGTATAAGGATGCAGACGGTAATCCACAGGTTAAATATTTTAACTATAAGATGGATGATGAGGGTAAATCAAAAGATAACATTGTAATTTTTGAGAAGAGAGAAGTTGAAATCTTTGGTGGTGAATTTGACCAGTATGTTGACAATGATGGCAATGTTGTTGATACGTTAGAAGGCGAAGAAAAAGGAACGGTTGTAAAAGTAGGGGATGAATATGTTGTAAAGAATGACCTTACTGGCAGTGACACACTTGTACCTGATGAAATAACCGGTACCAGCAAAGAAGATGTTACAATTGATGAGGATACGAAGCAGGAGTCTTGGTCTCTTGACGAGAATGGTAATCTGGTAAAGACTGTAACAGCAAATGTCACGACAGTAACCTATACGGATAAAACCTTTACTTCTGATGAGTCTTATGCCACCGATGAAGAGAGAGATGCGGCTGCGTTATCAAAGAAGGCAGAATTGGAAGAAGCTACCGGCAAGGATGCAACAATCAACGAGACAGAGGAGACAACGTACACATATACGGCAAGCGGAACTTATATTCCGACATTTACAAAGACTGTTACTGTAAAAAATCAAGAGGTTGAGTGGAAGCATTCTGATAGTCTGCTTGATGATGGTGTAAGAACTAAGGAAGAAGCTTATGAAGAAGTTAAGAATGATGTAGTTGATGATCTTAAGGATGATCATAATGATTGGTACATAATAGATACAAATTATGATTTGAAGCAAACAGGAACTACAAAAGATCACTGGTATGACGACTCTGATTTCCTCATATCCGGTACGGTAACTGCAACCTATGCTAAGGTGACTAAGCAAACAGTCAGTCAGAGCACCTTCGGCTCCCTCTGGGATGACATCAAGGCATTATTTGGAAGTGGTCAAGCGACTAATGAGAAGCTTGAGGCGGCTGCAAAGGCGGCAGTGGAAGCTGACGGAGGCATTTTCCTTAGTGCAAATTGGGATGATTGGAAATTTAATAAAGCAACCATCCGATATGTAGCAGGTGTTAAGGTTGAAACTGACGAGAAGCAGACAGAAAATGCTGCGCTTGGTGCTATAGAAGATGCTGCACTTGCACAGGCAGAGGCAAATGGTGCAACCGGTGTATGGAATGTTAAGACAAATGATACTGCAAATCAAATCGGACATACCACCTATTCCTACACTGTAGGTTACCTTCAGAAATCTTCAGAAAACACCGAGAATAAGGCTATTGCAACCGAGACCTATGGAAATGCAGATGTACTTGAAGGTCAGATTATTCAGAATAAGAATTATATTGCCGGCAATATTCTTCTAACCCAAAAAGATACGGATTATCGTGCATTTGTTGATGATGCAAAGGCTATCACCGATAAATATGTTCGTTTACTGGGTGAAGCACAGCAGGCTAACGCAGACGTGCTGGCAGCTCAGGAACAGGTAAATGCACTTCAGGAAGAAATTAAAGCACTTAAAGGAAAGAGCAATAATGTAGCTGCTCTTACAGAATTGGCTGAAAAACTTAAAACTGCAAAGGATAACAGAGATGCAGCTGAGGAAACTCTGAATGAGATTCTTCAAAAGCTTGAAGGTGCCGGCATTACACGTGATCAAGTTATAGACAGACTGACACCTCCTTCACCGACCGGTGGAGATGGAGGAGAAACTGGAGGTGCTCCTTCAGGTACAACAACAGTAACAGGAACTCCGGTTACAACAGCAGCAGTGCAAAGCACAGGCGTTACTGCGACAGTTGCAACGACAACGGTTGGTACAGGCGCGGTAGCTCAGACAGGAGTACCTGCCGGAGGAGCAGTAGTTGCAGCAGCAGGAAATCAGGAAGAAGTAACAATTGCTGATGAGCAGACACCGCTTGCAGTTAATACGGAAGAGAACAACGAAGAAGATACAACAGTGATTTCCGATGAGGAAACTCCATTGGCTGCAGAAGCAATGGAAGAAAAGGCACAGCAGGAGAAGATGTCCTGGTGGTGGCTGCTTATCGTTGCAATCCTTGGTGCAACCGGTTATGAAATGTACAGGAAACATCAGGAAAAGAAGAAAGCTGCAGTTGAGACAAAGAGCGAGAAGTAAAATAAGAAATGAAATAGGAAAGGCTGTACAGAATATTCTGTACAGCCTTTTTTATAAAATTATTGGTCTAAATCAGATACTTCCTTGTCGAATAGAGCTGTTATGTCATCAATATTACCTTCTCCGGTAAGAACCAGTATAACAGATTTTTCTGCCTCCGAAATATCTGTAGAAGCATCCATACAGAGCTCACCATCTACATTATATAGTGCCCATTGGAATAGTGAAACGTCATTCGGCCAGTTACATTCCATGGAAACACTCTGTCCGGGCTCCAGACTGTCCAGATTAATCTGCTCTCCGGTAGCCGGATCTATGGTTGAAAACATGCCGATTTGCACATCACTTAGATTCAGAACGGAAATTGTAATGGCTTTGGTCTTCGTATTTGAAGGTATTTCTGTTTCCAAATTGTCAGCGACTTCCGTTTCTGTATTGTTTACGGATTCTGTCTCTGTGTCTGGTGGTGTTTGTGTAGTATCGGTATTTTCCTCTTTTGAACAACCCGATAGTAAGACAGCAAGGACCAGTAAAAAACAAAACAGTACAGAAAAACGTTTGAATATTTTGTTCATAGTATCTCCCCTCATAATAGGATGATTTGTCATGTAATTGTCGGAAAATTGTTTCCGGTTTATTGTAAAATTATATGGTAAAAGGATATCTTTTTCAAGTAATTCCTGAAATAGGAAATATAATTTTCAGTCAATAGAAATTTCAAATTTTTTTCTATCAAAATAAGAATTTTCTTGGTAGAATTAAAAGAGTATTAAGCATTTTTTACATAAGAGGAAAAAAGATGGGATTATTTGGAAACAGAAAAGAAGAAGTACAGGTTGTGTCCTATGAAAAGGATGGACAGACACATGCAGACAATATTATAACGGAGAGCTTGGAGACGGCGCATTTGGCAGATACGATCGGTGATATATATCTGATTGATTTTGAGAATGTGCATGATGAGGGGCTTCGGGGAATTGAAACACTGTCACCGAAGGATAAGGTAGTTGTTTTTTATGGAAATCTAAACAAAATGATTTCACTGGATACACACCTTTCGGTATTGCAGTCAAAAGCGAAGATCGAAAACCTACAGCTTGGAAAAAGTGCGAAAAATTATCTGGATTTTCAACTGGTCACTTATCTGGGATATCTGCTCGGCACCGGAAATTATAAGGCGGTATATATCGTAAGTAAGGATTCCGGTTTTGACAGTGTTGTAGATTTTTGGAATGCCAGAAATATTACAATTGAGCGTAGGCCGGCGATTGTTATGCCGGAAAAAATCCAGCCTGCAGTTGATTCAAAGAAGGCAGTTTTAAGTGCTGCAAACGAAAAAGAGCCCGCACAGAAGAAAGCGGTAACGAAGCAGCAGAATCAAAACAAATCCTCACAGAAGAAAAACGAAAAGAAGGCAACACCGGAGAACGATGTGCCAGAGGCAACACGAAAGAAAATACGAGCTGCTTTACAGAATCAGAAGCTTGCCGGAAGCAACTATACTTCGATTTACCGGGCATATGCTACAGCAAAGAATAAGAATGCATATGATACATCTCTTCGAAAAGCTTTGGGGCAGGAAAAAGGTGCAGATGTGTATGCTGCAACCAAGGCGATATGGAATGAGGGACATATGTAGGAAGCGGGAAAAATTTGCAAATTCTTAGAAAGCAAGATAAAGTAATAGAAAAGGGTATACTACACAAAGGAGAAGGACTATATAGTTATGGAAAAGAAGGTATTACAAAGCCTGTTGCCATTACTTGTCTTAGCAACCATGGTCGCAGGATGTGGGAAAAATGAAGCAGCTATTGAACCGACCGAGATTGTTTCGGAAGCAACGGAAGTAACTGCGACAGAAGAAACAGAGGTCACTGAGACAGAAGATACGGAAACCGAGGCGACAGAAGAAACAGAAACACAAGAAACGGAAACCCAGGAGCCAACAGAAGAAGCTGAAACCGATGTGTCAACCGAAGAAAAGCAGACAGATGCCTCCAAGGAAACAAACAATACAACAAAGGAGACTGCAAGTGCTTCGGATAGTACTACTGCAGCACCACAAACCGAAACAGCACCGCCTGTGGAAAACAATAGTCAGCCCGCAGAACAAACGCAAATTGTTACTTCGAGTGCGACTGAAATAGTGCAAGGAAGTACGGGAACAACTTTTCTTGGAACAACTTACCCAATCGTGAGCGAGTTTAACAAGTTAGGACTTAATATTAATTATGATAACTTCTTCTCATCTGATGGTATGTCAAGTGAATTTGCGGTAGCTATGGGTCAAGCAAATAGAAGTCTTAGTAATGCACTTGGTTATCCAAGCGATTTTACTGCTATTAGTGCAACTAATACTTATCTTAGTTATCTTGATGCTCATATCTCAAGAAAACCAGAAAGTGGTTACTATGTGTTTGTGTATGCAGGCGACATTACAGATTCTACTGACGGTGGAACTTCTAGCCGTGCCGCACATCAAGTAATGCTTGGAGCTATCACTTCTACTCCTGCTGAGGTAGAGGCAGCACTTTTTGAGAGTACATTTACCGCTCCTAATGGACAAGAACCAATTAGTACTAATTGGACTACAATTGGGGACTGTCAAATCATCTTTGCTTATGCCGATGAAAGTAAATGTGAATATTTAATCAAGCCCGCAAACTAACCGTTTTAATGGTACAGGTTTATCGTGCTAATTAAAGGAATGGTAATATGCAGATTTTTGTAGATGCAGACGCATGTCCTGTGGATCGTACACAAGAAGGGGAACATCATGGGATTATTTAAGAAGAAGGCAATAGTGCAGACTTACGACAAGGAGAATAAGAAGCCTGTAATTAAAGCAAGCATTTGCAATGGAGAACAGGTGGCTGGCTTTAAAGACATTCATACAGGTAAGATGGAAGAGGTAATGTTGATTAAAAATCAGGCCGATCTTGAGAGGTTTAAGGCAATGTATGAAATAGATGAAGAAATAGCAAAGGAATATTAAGTATCAGTTTATTGATAAGAAGCTAAAAAATAGATACCAAAATGATAAAAGAATCCTTATTTCCTGAGGATTCTTTTTTTATCCTGTATATGGAGAAATATGCAAATTCATTCAGACACACAATTGCAAAATGGGAGAATGAATATGCATTGGAAAACTGGAAAGGGAAAAACTATGAGAAAAAGTATCGGTGTTTTTGGAGCGGTTCTGGCTGTTATGATAGGAGCTTGTGCATGCGGAGTAAATACAGAAAAAGGACAGGAAGATTCTATGGAAAAAGAGGGATATATCCTGGTGTGGAATGATGAATTTGACGGTGACGCCCTTGATCTTACAAAATGGAGCTATCAGATTGGGGACGGACTTTTTTATGGGCTGAATAATTGGGGAAATGCGGAGCTGCAGTATTATACGGATCGGGAAGAAAATGTATCGGTTTCCGATGGAGTATTAAAAATTACGGCGCAGAAAGAGGAGAACCGCTACGAAAAATATTCTTTTACTTCCGGAAGAATCCGAACCGTGACAGATGAAAATGAGGTGCTTTTTGCAACAACATACGGTCGCGTGGAAGCACGGATACAGATGATCGGCGGAAATGGTATCTGGCCGGCATTTTGGATGCTTCCGGTTGACAGCTCTGTCTATGGAAAATGGGCGGCATCGGGAGAGCTTGATATCATGGAGGAAAAAGGACGGCTTCCCGGTCAGATTGGAGGAACGGCGCACTTTGGAGAACAATGGCCCAACAATACCTATCGCACAAAGGATTACTTTTTCCCGGAAGGAACAGACGCATCGGATTTCCATGTATATGCCATCGAGTGGGACCCGGATGCAATCCGCTGGTACGTGGATGATGAGTGTTATTCGACGCTGGAAAATTGGTATGCAAAATCTCCTTATGGAACGGCAAATTATACCGCTCCGGCTCCCTTTGATGTGCCGTTTTATATTGTGCTAAATCTTGCGGTGGGTGGAACCTTCGACCCGGAGGCGGTTGTGACCTCAAAGAGCTTTCCTGCAGAGATGAATGTGGATTATGTGCGTGTGTATCATCGGATGGAAGGGTATCAGGAAAAGGAAGAGGCGCAGAGAAGCAAGCCGGATGGAATCGCAGATTATGACTGCATAAAGGAACCACTGCCAAATAAGAATCGTGTTTACAACGGAACCTTTGATGAGGGAACAAATCAACTTGCCTACTGGCATAAAAATGATGGTATCCTAGAGCAGAATGGCATCGTTTTCGAAGACGACCATACATATGGAATTCGGTTTGACTTGTCTTCGGAAAAGGAGGGCGAAATAAACGTGTCTGTTGTTACAACAGACGGAACCGTTCTGCTGGATGAGATGGTGGCGGTAAAAGCAGAGCAGGGATACATATATGCTTATACCTTCGAAGGAAAAGAAGCACAGGCAACGTTGTCCTTTGAACTGCCGGAGGATGTTATAATAGACAATGTGATTATAATGTCGATTGACTAAATTCCTTTCAGAAGGCATAATAGGATTGAAAGGAATTGACAGCTATGAAGTATAGAACGGAGAACGAGTTTGAGCACTTTGTGCTTAGCGATGCACATATTGAGCGCCTAGAGTGTACAAGCGATATGTTTCATCTGTATCTGGATGATGTGGGGATACTTCCGGAGAACAGTTGTAACAGAGATATTCGGAAAATGAGAGCAAACGGACTACTTTTTCGCATCGTTGATAGAAAGATTATTTCGCTTACGAAGGAGGGATATACCTTCTACAACGCAGATGGTGAATTTATGAAAAAGGACCCGGATATTTTGATAGATCAGGCGGATTATTCGGATTGTTTTCAAAATTTTGCAGATGGATATGTGGTTGAAGCAAAAAAAGAGCAGGGGGAAAAGAGCACTTACATTTTTACAATGGACTCCAAGGATGAGTGTACCTATGAGCTTGTGGTAGAGGGCAGTATGGATATCGAAGAATGGGATCGCTTTTTGTCGGTAGAAAGTAATTAAAAAAATGGTTTGTACGATTGAGTATTTTCCCAAATGGTGGTAATATAGTACTAACACGTAGGATACATTTTTTTGAGAAGGTTTTGGGATGGGTGTATGGTATGACCGCGATCTTATTGCAGAACGCGATTCAAAAGATAAATTGCATAATGCAATTATAAAATGGTGGCAGGTAAATTACAAAGAAAAGGATGCCAAGGAGTGTGAGCCGGTTGCGGAAACGGTAAGCACAGATGTCGCAGAGACATCAGAGGCTGTGGAAGCCGATGATGAAAATATGAAGCTGGCAGAAGAAATCTTTGCGAGACTGAATGCGGAAAAAGCGGCAGATGATGCTGTTTTGCAGGCTCAGATTGATGCGGCATTTGAACAGGCCGCCGCGGCGGAAGCTGCAAGAATGGAAGAGTCCAATTACAATGAAACCACTGGGTCTTATTCCGGCGCATACGGAATGAATAAGATCTTGGGCAAGGAAGAACAGAGCCGGGTGGATTCTATTATGGGCGAAAAAGAAGCCGCACTTCGCGCACTTATTACAGATGCGCAAAATTAGATATTGCATTTTTATGTAAAATTTTGCATAATAAGTTAGAAAAAGAAAAAAGTTGCTTTAGTGGATGGTGTTTAACAGGAGGAAAATACTATGACCTATGAAGAATTGGTAAAAAAACTTAAAACCGCATATGCAAAGGCAGATGCAAGCGCAATTGAAGAGCATGTTGCTGTTCAGTTCAATGTAACCGGAGAAGGGGAGGGAGCATTGTATTTGGAGGTTTCAGATGGCAAGATTGATATCCAGCCATATGAATATTACGACAGAGATGCAATTGTTGTTACAGGAGCAAATACTCTTGTAGATATTGCAGCCGGTAAGGTAGACGTTGTTGAGGCGTACAATACCGGAGTGATCAGAGTAGAAGGAAATGTCGGAAAGGCTGCTTTGCTTGCAAAGATTACAGTAAAGAAGGCACCTGCTAAGAAGGCACCTGCAAAAAAAGCTCCGGCAAAGAAAGAAACCGCAAAGAAGGAAACAGTAAAGAAGGCTGCTGCACCTAAGGCTGCCGCAAAGAAGGCAGAGGCTCCAAAGAAGGCTGCTGCACCTAAGGCAGAGGCACCAAAGAAGGTTGAGGCTCCAAAGGCAGAAGCACCAAAGAAGGCAGAGGCTCCAAAGGCTGCTGCACCTAAGAAGACTGTTACAAAGAAGTAATTACATATTACAAAAAATGAAAGACCATCGGGGAGAGAAATTCCCGATGGTTTTTTAAAAAAGATCCATCATTTTACTATTGACATTTTCTTTTTTATATTGTATTATGCAATAGTTGACGCGGTAAGCGTCAGTCAAGATGCTGATATAGCTCAGGTGGTAGAGCGCTACATTGGTAATGTAGAGGTCACGGGTCCGACTCCCGTTATCAGCTCTTTTTTATTGCCCTCGAAAGTGCTTGATTTCCAAGAATTTCGGGGGCCTTTTTGTCGAAAAAAGAAGTTTTCTGTCAATTTAAGAATAGAATGGAAAAAATTGTAAAATTAAGTGTCGACATATATTGTCGAGAGAAAATTCCTGTGATAAAATAAAGTAAAATTCTTGTAAAGAACAAAGATCTGAGAAAAAACACCTAAGGAGAAAACGCTTGATTACCTATAATTATGACTTTGATATTGCAGCAATTATCATATATATCGTGGTCTTTCTTATCTATTTCAAGAAAAGGCACATAAAAAACAGCCAGTATTATTCCTTTTCAATACTGATTTTTACCGCTCTTTTTATGGCAATCTGGGACATTGCCTCAGGGGTTATGATTGAATGTCAGATCTATAATACGGGGCTTTTTATTATTACAACCCTATATTATCTGAGTCTTCAGGCTGCGATTTTTGCCTTTGTTTTGTATCTGGTGGACTGCCTCGTGATGCAGGAGATGTACACAAGAAAGTTGAAGATACATTTATTCTTTCCGGTTTTTATCATGGCAATTCTTATTTTGACAAATTACTTTACCGGATTTGTTTTTCGAATTGATGAGAATGGGTATACAACGGGACCACTTTTATTTTTGTCTTATGTAGTCGCATTCATCTATGTGGTAGGTGGAGCAGTTTATGTAATCATACACCGGAAGGAATACAATCCGGTGTTGCGCTTTACGATTTTGGGTATTATCGTTATGAATTTGGTGCCGGTATTGTTTCAGGCTGTTTTTAAAGAGTATCTTTTACTCAGTTTTGGCTTTGCTGTCAGTATAATGCTACTATTAATCTCCGGACAGGATCAGGAGGCTGTATTAGACCCGGAAACCGGAATGGCGAATAAGAGCTATCTTTCCCATGTGGTTTCCAAAATGATCTTTAACAAATATGAGTTTTCTGCAATTCTGATTCGAATTGCGGATTTCGATTTGATTACAACCACCTATGGTGTAAACAATTCGGAAGAAATGATCAAGGAAATGGCATTATACCTGCAGAATTTTGCTCCTCTTGGAAAAACATTTCAGGTTAGTGACAGAAGCTTTGTTCTGATTCCAAAGTCCAATAACGATATTGAACCGATGGAGGACGAGATTTACGAAGGATTGTCAAAATCCTGGAAGATCAACGGTGCGCAGATTGTATGCTCTGTTTTTGTGACGAGAGTGGATTATCCGCAGCGAGTACATACCTTAGATGAGTTTAATGCCCATCTTACCTATTTCCAAAAGATGCACCGGATGCGTTTTGGCGTAGTTGCACCGGAGGAGCTTGTGGTTAAGGATAAAATCAGACAACAGCAGGTGGAGCGAGCCATTCAGCTTGGTCTGGAGAATCATAGCTTTGATGTGTATTATCAGCCAATCTGCACCACCAGGGATCAAAGGTTTGTTTCGGCGGAAGCCCTGATTCGTTTGACGGATCCGGAGCTTGGGCCGATATCACCGGCGGAATTTATTCCGATTTCCGAAAAAAATGGAACCATCATTCAGATTGGATATTTTGTTCTTGAAGAGGTATGTAAATTCATTGCAGAACATGATATGGAAGCTTTGGGTATTGAATATATCGAATTGAACCTTTCGGCAATTCAATGCCTGCAAAGAGATTTTATGGAACATGTAGATGAGATATTACAGCGTCATCACATCGAAAGCAGGTATATCTGCTTTGAGATAACGGAGACGGCTTCGAATTGTGCCCCGGCAATTTTTACAGAGAATCTGGATGCACTAACGAAACGGGGACATGTGCTTGCACTGGATGATTTCGGAACCGGATATGGAAATCTCCAGAGGCTTGTTACATCCTCATTTGGAATTATCAAATTTGATAAAGATATGATTCAGCAGACCTGTGCCGAGGAGCGGCTTCGAATTCCGTTTACAAAGATGCAGTCCATGATTCACTCCATGGATGCGAAGGTTGTGGCGGAAGGAGTGGAAACCGAAGAGCAATATGAGCTTTTGAAGGCAGCAGGATGCGATTACATTCAGGGCTACTACTTCTCAAAGCCGGTTCCAAAATTAGAATACATCGAATTCCTAAAAGAACATATGAAATAAAAAGCATATGAAAAATCATATGCAAAAGTGAGCAAATGTAATAGAAAACTCCCTTTCTATTTTTGAGTGTCAATGAATGAATTTTGCTATTTGAAGCAGAACGTTTAAAAAGCGTCGGTACTTAATGAGCAATGTATTGCGAATTTAGTACCGCTACGCTTTTTACGAACGAGAGTGGGTTCTGATTCAAATACGCAAATTCATTCAGATGCACAAAAGTAAAAAGGGAGTTTTGTATTTTAATAATATTTATTTGTTAAAGTATTCCAGTAATTTCGGATCAATTTTCCCGTCTGCAATTGTTTTGTCTATCCAAAGCTGAAGAGTATTTACAGATAGGGAAATCTTGTCCAATTGATTTTTAATTGCAATAAAATCCTGCATTTCGTCGTTGGAGATCTCTCCGTCGACAGTGATTTCAATCAGACGGTTTTTCTCATGATCTACCGCGTTTAAGGAAGCCAGCATTTCCAGTACGATCTGGGAGAGATCCTTTAGCTTGAGCTCCGGCACTTTCTCCTGCCCGATTGGGCATTCGTGGGAGCAATAGTAATTGCAAAGATCCGGGGCTTTGTAGCATTGTGCCATCGCAAGAATTTCATCCGGATGCGGAAGTGATTTTTCACTTTCAATTTTTTCGATACGATCGGCAGAAATATAAGTCATCTGCTCACTGGCCTTTTCTCTGGTCAGATCTAATTTTTCACGAGAGAGCTGGTAGATATTTTTGTTTTCTTTGATTGACTTTTTTCCCATTTGTATACCTCTTAGTGTGATATGAATTCTAATGTTTATTCTACACTACCTGTATGGGAATGAAAAGTATCTTTTTCAGGTTGCAAGATCCAGCTGTTGCAGGGTTCCGGTGCGACCATCCTCATAGAGGAACATGCCGGTGGAACGAATCATGGCCTGGGTGGCATTATTTGCATCCTTTAGCGAAAAGTCTGCGGCGGAGCTTCCAAGATAGAGTGCGCCGACTCCGGCCTCTTTTAAGCCGATAAGCTTTTGGGTGCCATCCTTATCCATTGTCCATATTTTAAGCTTGTCGAAAATTTCATCAGCCTCATCAATCCAGCCGTTTTTGTCAATATCATAGAGGGCAAGATCTGCAAAGCCATTCCCGCTTTTGGTTCCGAAAAGCTCGCTTCCGTTGTTAATGATGCCATCTCCGTTTTTGTCAAGAGCCAGATAGCCACTGCCGGAGTCGAGCATGGAAATTTCCTCATCTTCCCCGTCGCAGTCCAAATCAAAAAAGAATTTTTGATCGGTTACATTGGCGGAAGCAGTGTCCAGATTGATGACAAGAGGATCGCAGAATACGGGCTGTGTATAGTCGATGAAGGCTGCTGTTTCCTCTGTGAAGCTGCGGGACAAGGTAAGGTCCATGGAAAAGTCAATGGTTCGACCATCTGAGGTCTGGACTTTGCCGCAAGCCGAGAAGGACATGGTTTCATTCTCATTATAGGTAAAGTAAGTCGCATAGCGCGTAGGCGAAGAGGAAAGCTCCGGCGTGGTGACGGATGCGGTTTTTTTGCCAAAGAGAATCTCCAATAAGTAGTTTAAGGATTGATTTCTCATTTGCCGCACAGTTTCCAGTCGGTCCATGATGGTGGAGACTTTTTGCGGCTGCACTTCCTGATACTGTAAAGCAACATTTCTTAATGAATTTCCGAAGCCGCTAAAGCTGTCGGAAGATGTGGCAGCAGTGCCATTAGAGCTTGAGATGGATTCTACAGCCTGTGCCTGATACGTTTTGGTCTGGTAGCTTCTTGAAGAACCAAGAAACATACTGTCAGATTGAATAATCATTCTTTCACCCCGTTCTGGGACGAGACCGATTATCTCTAGATGCGTCCGTGTAAAAAGAAATAAAAAAACGGTAGTGCAAAAGAGAACATCCATTTCTTTTTGCATTACCGTCCCTGGCTTGTCCGAAATTTTATAGTATTCTGTGGCCGACAGAATTACCTGTGCTAATATTATCGGAGGAGTCTTTCAAAAATATAACCCCTTTTTACGATGAATAATATCCCAATACTTTTGTTACATAATTTTGTGTTTCTTCAAAAGGAGGGATACCGCCATATTTATCCACATTCCCACCTCCTGCGTTGTAGGCTGCAAGGGCAAGGGAAACATCACCATTGTACTTTTCAAGCAGCTGGGAAATGTATTTGGCGCCACCCATAATATTTTCATAGGCGTTGTAGGAATCGCTAACACCCAATCCGGCAGCAGTCTGAGGCATTAGCTGCATGATACCGACGGCACCGGCAGAACTTACGGCATCTGCCCGGAAATTAGACTCTGCTTTGGCAATGGATTTTAAGAGCTTGGCATCCACCTGATAGGTGCTTGCGGCCTCGTCAAAGAAGCTGTTCAATTCCTCGGAACATTCCAATCCATTCGAATTGTTACAAGAGGCGGAAGATGAAGCAGAAACAGATTCAGTAGCAGACTCGGAGGTGGTAGTGGTGGGAAGGGTTCTTCCGACACCGAGCTCCCAGGCCTTTGCAGAGTATACCGATAATCCGATTTCACCGGCCTGTTTTGCTTCTGCAATTGCTGCGTCCAGCTCCATGGCTTTTTGAGCGGCAGAGAGTGCATTTTGAAAGCTGTTTTCTTCGGAGGACGCCTGTTCTTCCTGAAAATTTGTGGCAGATGTAACATTTGACGAATCAATATAGGAATAAACTTTTATATCCATAAGTACCTCATTCTTTTGTAAAAATGTACAAAAAACCTTTTCATATATATCGTACACTTGGATGAAAAACTTTACAACAATACTTGAATTTGAAGCAAACTTGTTGTAGCATATCCAATGTAATACGTTAATGCCCAAAAGTAAGGAGTAATACGACGATGAAAAAGACGCCATTTGTGACGAAGGAACAGGTAGAGGAAATCGTAAAAAGCTATCCGACACCATTTCATTTATATGATGAAAAGGGGATCAGAAATAATGCGAAGGCGGTAAAAGAGGCATTTGCATGGAATAAGGGATTCCGGGAATATTTTGCTGTAAAGGCAACTCCAAATCCATTTATCCTTAACATATTAAAGGAATACGACTGTGGTTGTGACTGCTCTTCCTATACAGAGCTGATGCTGGCAAAGTCCTGTGGTTTTGATGGAGAGCATATCATGTTTTCTGCCAATGATGTTCCTGCGGAAGAATTTGCATATGCAAATAAGCTTGGCGGAATTATTAATCTGGATGATTTTACCCATATTGATTTTTTGGAGAAGACCATTGGATATATTCCGGAAACCATCAGCTGCAGATTTAATCCCGGTGGGGTGTTCGAACTGTCCAACGGAATTATGGACAACCCGGGAGATGCCAAGTATGGTATGACCTATGAGCAGATTATTGAGGCTTATAAGATTTTAAAGGAAAAAGGCGCAAAGCGCTTTGGTATTCATGCTTTCCTTGCAAGCAATACAGTGACCAATGAATATTATCCAAAGCTTGCAAAGCAGTTGTTTGAGCTGATTGTGGACATTAAGGAAAAGACCGGGGTAGAAATGAGCTTCGTCAATCTTTCCGGTGGAGTTGGAATTCCATATACTCCGGATAAGGAGCCGAATGATATTTATGCCATTGGACAGGGAGTAAAGGAAGCCTTTGAAGAGGTTCTTGTTCCGGCGGGACTTTCGGATGTAGCTATTTACAGCGAGATGGGACGTTTTATGTTAGGACCTTATGGCTGCCTCGTGACAAAGGCAATTCATGAGAAGCACACCTACAAAGAGTACATCGGTGTGGATGCCTGTGCAGCCAATCTGATGCGCCCGGCAATTTATGGGGCATATCATCACATTACGGTTCTTGGAAAGGAAGATGCGGTATGCGACCAGACCTATGACGTGACCGGGTCTTTATGTGAGAACTGCGATAAGTTTGCCGTTGATCGAAAGCTTCCAAAGATTGACAAGGGGGACTACCTTGTGATTCATGATACCGGAGCGCATGGCTTTTCCATGGGGTACAACTATAACGGAAGGCTTCGCTCTGCGGAACTGTTGTTAAAGGAAGATGGCAGCGTGAAGCTGATTCGCCGCGCAGAGACACCTGCGGATTATTTTGCAACCTTTGATTGTTTTGAGGATATGAAAATTACGGAATAATATTGTATTTTTAAAGGAGATTCGTTGAATCTCCTTTTTTCATATGATACAATTTTACTATAAATGTGGTGTTTTACACAGAGAGGGCGGTTTATTTTATGGAAAATCAAATGTTTAGTAATTCACATGTGCTGGCATGGCTGGAGTACTTTTCGGATAATACGGAAGTGGATCTGGAGCATGTCAAGATTTTAGATATTACAAGAAAGAACAAGAACCTGATTCCGACGGTGGAAGCGCACCGGAGCGTACTTGTATTTACCGAAGCCGGTCATCCGGATATTTTTTACCGCATGTACAATGCAGGACTCGGAGACTGTACGGTGGTCTATAATGAGGGAAGTGAGCCGACAGGACCAATCAAGCAGAGTAAGGTTTCAAATATGATTGACCGGGGAATCAATGCTTCCGCAGGAATGCTGATCTTTAATCCAAATGCAAGAAGTACCATTAAGTTTGGCATGGACAACAGCGTTTTTGCATCGGGTTCCGTGCGGTATGTGGGCTCTGAAATCCGTGCAATCATTCTTTCCAAGATGCAGATCAATGAGGGAAAAAATATCTGTGTGATTTCCGGCGAATCCATTGCGGTTGAGGCGGCAATTCTCGATGGCGAGGGAACGGTAGTTGCAGTAGAGTATAATGCAAATGACAGAAGTACCCTAGAGGATAATGTGGGACAGTTTGGACTGAACAATGTAAAAATCATCGATCATGTAGATGAGAAGCATTTTGAGGAGCTTCCGATTCCGGATGTGACGATGCTTGTTGCGTCAGCAAGCATGGAGCAGGAAATGAGATGTCTGCTTAAGCTCAATCCGAACATGGAGTTCGTGATTTATACTTTGGATTTTGTGGTGGCAGGATCCATGCCGGCGCTTTGCAAGGAGCTTGGAATCCGGGACCCGGAAATCATACAAGTTTCTGTGGCTAAGCTTACCAGCAAGAATACCTACAATACACAGCCTGCTCCATGGCTGATTACCTGTAAGGCAGGAGAATAAAAGCTTGTCTGAATCAACACATAATAAGGGGAGATAAAGAAAAAAGGGAGTGAGGAAATGAGATATAAGCTGTTACTACTCGGAACCAATATGGCGGCAATTGATGATTTTTTCCGCAGGATGGAGAACAATTTTGAAATTCTGACCTCATCTATGCACTTTGAAGACATTAAGGGACATGTAAAATATTTTCAGCCGGATGCAATTGTCTATTGTATGCACCGGGAGCCGAGAAAAAGCATTACAAACCTGATTTCCATCAAACAGAAGACAAACAGTATGAATATACCATTTGTCATCATCGGCGATCAGGAGGACTGCGATGAATGTATGAAAATTGCGGTAAATGTGGTGGATCTTAAGCTTGTAAAGCCCCTTACTGCCTCGGTAATTTCCGATCAATTGATGGATTACCTTAGAAGCAGAAACCGAAAGGAAGAACGGGTAAAAGAGGCAGAGAAAATCGCTTCTATCCCGGAACAAAAGCCGGTAACGCAGAATCTGGATGCAGTACTCGAGGATTTAGACCAACTGTTTGGGACTTCACCGGTATCGGAAATGAAGACAGTGGCTGCGGTGCCGCCGATAGGCTTTAATCCAAGGAAGAAATCAGATCTTCTGCCGGGAGAAAAGCTGCGTATCCTGATTATTGATGATGACGTGAGAATGATTAAGGTGTTAAAACGGCACCTGGAGGATAACTATCAGGTGGCGACTGCGGTTAGCGGAAAAGTAGCTCTTCGATATCTTGAGACGAAGAGTACAGATTTGATTTTGCTTGATTACGTGATGCCGGAGATGGATGGGCCGCAGGTCCTTGCGGAGATTCGAAAGAATCCGGCCATGGCAGACGTACCGGTTCTGTTCCTTACAGGGGCGGCGGAGAAGAGCAAGATACAAAAGGCATTGTCATTAAAACCACAGGGATATTTGTTAAAGCCAATCGACAGAGAGAAGCTGATTGAAAAGATAGAATCTGTGCTGAATAAATAAATGTATTTTCCGAAGAGGATAAAAGGGTATGGGAGAACATATAATGGATGAAAACCTGCAGTTAGCTGATATTTTCGGACTGGAGAATCTGCAACAACTGCAGGATTCTTTTTATAAGATGACACCTATGGCAATGGGTTTTTCCGATGAGAAGGGTGTGGGACTTACAAGACATGCCACAAAGCATGATTTCTGTGCGAAGTATACGAAAGGATCTGCGGAGGGAGCACGCAGGTGCCGGGAGTGTGATGAAGCGGCATCCTTAGAAGCGGCAAAAAAGGGCGGACTTTATGTGTCAAGATGCCACAACGGACTCATTGATTTTGTGGCACCGATTTGCGTAAATGGGAAGATGCTGGGAAGCTTCCACGGTGGACAGGTGTTGGACCATGCATTTACCGAGGAGGAAGTTCGTCAAAAAGCAAGGGAGCTGGGCATAGATGAGGATGAATATGTGGAGGCTTCCAGGAAAATTCCAATCATGTCTCGGGAGGAAATTCAAAATCAGGCAGAAATGATCCTGCAGATGGCGCATATTATGTCCCAGATGGCATACAGTCGCTATCGTATGGAAAAAGAAAGCTCAGCAATCGAACGTGAAGCAAATATGAAATCGGACTTTCTTGCCAATATGAGCCATGAAATCCGTACACCTATGAATGCGGTGATCGGTATGGCAGAGATGGCTTTGAGGGAGGAACTTCCGCCGGCCGCAAGAGAATATATAAATCAGATTAAATCCGCCGGCAATTCTCTTCTTACCATTATCAATGATATTCTTGATTTTTCTAAGATTGAGTCCGGGAAAATGGATATCAATATGGTGGAGTATCAGGCGCCTTCCATTATCAATGATATTGCAAATATTATCTCCACCAGAATCGGAGAGAAAAACTTAGAGCTTCTGATTGATTATGCACCGGATATTCCTTTGCACATTATGGGAGACTCCGTTCGAATCAAACAGATTATCATGAATCTTGCCACGAACGCAGTCAAATTCACAAAGGAAGGACGTGTGGAAATCCGGTTTGCTTACAACCGGATAAACGAGCATGAAATTCTTTTAAAGGTTTCTGTTTCCGATACCGGTATTGGAATCAAAAAAGAGGATATGGGAAAACTGTTTCAGTCCTTCTCCCAGCTCGACAGCAAACGAAACCGCAATATTGAAGGAACCGGTCTTGGTCTTGCAATTTCGAAACAGCTGGTGTCCCTCATGAATGGTAAAATTTCAGTGGAGAGCGAGTATGGGAAGGGAAGCACCTTTTCTTTTGAAGTACCGCAGCTTGTTTTAACAGAAGGAAGGTCCGTAAACCTGAAGGAAGAAAAGAAGATTGTTGCCGGAGTATTTACGGACAATCCGCATATACTTTCGTCTCTCCAGAGAGATATCGAGAGATTCGGCGGAGAGTGCATCACGGTTCTTATGGTGGAGCAGCTACAGGAGCTTCTGGACAAGGGAGCTGAATTTTTCTTTATTGATCAGCCCATGTTCGGAAAGCCGGTGAGGGACTTCGTGGAGGAGCATTCGCAGATAACCTGTGTGCTCATGACCGGTTTTAAGTCAAATGTGGAGTATCACAGTCCGAATCTGATTGTCATGAAGAAGCCGTTATACTCTGTAAATCTTGGCGTTATTTTTAATCATGAGGAGTTTTACAGGGATTTAGACCCGGATCGCCAGGAGATTTTTGATTTTGTTGCGCCGGAAGCAGAGATTTTGATTGTTGATGACAATGAAATTAATCTTACCGTTGCGGAGGGCCTGATCAAACCGCTTCAGATGAGAATTGATACGGCATTAAGCGGGCAGGAAGCAATTGAAAAAATTTCGGTTAAGCATTACGATCTTATTTTCATGGATCATATGATGCCGGAGCTGGATGGGGTAGAGACGACCCATATTATCCGAAGGTTTCATGAGGAATATAATGATGTGCCGATTATTGCACTTACCGCCAATGCAGTGGAAGAGGTCCGCGCCATGTTTTTGGTGGAGGGAATGAATGATTTTGTCGCAAAGCCTATTGAAATGAGTGTAATTACAGCAAAGCTGCGTCAATGGCTTCCGAAAGAAAAGATACATAAGATTTCCGCAGAAGAACGGGATGCTGCACTTATGGTGATGGAAGACCAGAATGGCGATTCCAAGCTGAAACAATTAAAAGAGCTGGCTATCCTGGATGTACAGATGGCGTTAAAGCTTTTGGGAGGAGAAGCTTTATTCTGGGATGTCCTGAAAGATTACTATGTTGCCGTTGAGAAAAAGGCGCGTCTGATTGCGGGATATTTTAATGCCCGGGATTGGAAGAATTATATTGTGGAAGTCCATGCACTTAAGAGCGCTTCCAGACAAATTGGGGCCATGGAGCTTTCCGAGCTTGCTGAAAGACTTGAAAAAGCTGGAAATGAGAAAAATCTCGGACCAATTATTGAGGATACGGAAGGGATGCTTCGAATGTATTCCGAGCTGGGACAGCAGCTGGCTCCATTTTTTGCCGAACCGGAAGCGGATACAATAGTAAAGACACAGATTTCCGAAGAGGAATTCTTACGTCTGCTGACAAAGCTTTCCTCTGCAATGGATGAACTTGATATGGATGGAATGGAGCAGACAGCGAAGGAACTTTCAAACTACGCCTATCCAAAGGAGCAGCAGCCATTGCTGGAGGCTTTGGTAACTGCGGTAGAAGAACTGGATGTTGACGCCTGCGCAGGAATTATTGCGGACTGGAAGCGGTTACTGGATTAGAAAGTATTACTGGAATAGAAGAACGAAGGAGTTTAGAAATTATGAGTATTTTAAATGTGGAGCATTTGAGCCACGGGTTTGGAGACCGAGCTATTTTTGAGGATGTTTCCTTTCGTTTGTTAAAAGGCGAGCATATCGGTCTGGTGGGAGCAAATGGAGAAGGAAAATCCACATTCATGAATATCATTACCGGAAAATTGATGCCGGATGAGGGAAAAATCGAATGGGCAAAGAAGGTTCGTGTCGGCTATCTGGATCAGCATACGGTACTGGAAAAGGGAATGACCATACAAAGCGTTCTTGCTTCTGCCTTTGACTTTTTGTATGAAATGGAAAATGAGATGAATGACATTTATGCAAAACTGACGGAGGTAGAGGAGAACAAAATGGAGGAACTGCTGGCGGAAGCGGGAACACTTCAGGATCTTCTTACCATGCATGATTTTTATATGATTGATGCAAAGGTGGAGGAGGTTGCAAGGGCTTTGGGATTATTGGAGCTTGGCCTGGATAAGGATGTAACAGATCTAAGCGGAGGACAGAGAACCAAAGTCCTGCTTGGAAAGCTTCTGCTGGAGAAGCCGGATATCCTGCTTTTGGATGAGCCGACAAACTATCTGGATATGGAGCATATTGAGTGGCTGAAGCGATATCTGAATGATTATGAGAATGCCTTTATTCTGATTTCCCATGATGTGCCATTTTTGAATAGCGTTGTGAATTTAATCTACCACATGGATAATAAGCAGTTGAACCGATATGTGGGCGATTACGATAAATTCATGGAAGTCTATGAGATGAAAAAGGCTCAGCTTGAGGCTGCCTATAATAGGCAGCAGAAGGAGATTGCGGATCTTAAAGATTTTGTGGCCAGAAACAAAGCCCGTGTTGCCACCCGAAATATGGCAATGTCCAGACAAAAGAAGCTGGATAACATGGAACTCATTGAGCTTGCCGGGGAAAAGCCAAAGCCGGAATTTTCTTTTAAGACTGCAAGAACTCCAAGCAGATATATTTTCCAGACAGAGGGCCTTGTGATTGGGTATGAGGAACCCTTATCCACACCTCTTGATCTTTCCATGGAAAGAGGTCAGAAGATTGTTCTTACCGGAGCGAATGGAATCGGAAAGACGACTTTACTGAAGAGTATTCTGGGACTGATTCCTTCCCTTGACGGAAAGGTACAGTTGGGGGATTATCTGGAAATCGGATATTTCGAGCAGGAGATGGATCAATCCATTACGAAAACCTGCATCGAAGAAATCTGGAAGGAATTTCCCGCCTTTTCCCAATATGAAGTAAGAAGTGCGCTGGCAAAATGCGGACTTACTACAAAGCATATTGAAAGTCAGGTGCGGGTTTTAAGTGGAGGCGAGCAGGCAAAGGTCCGCCTATGCAAGCTGATTAACAGAGAAAGCAATCTCCTTGTCTTAGACGAGCCCACCAACCATCTGGATGTGGATGCAAAGGATGAATTAAAGCGGGCACTTATAGATTACAAGGGAAGTATTCTTATGGTATGTCATGAGCCTGAATTTTATCAGGGACTTGCGACGGAGGTGTGGGACTGCTCTAAGTGGACCACGAAGCTCTTATGAAACTACAACGGCTGTACAGTTATGTGCGTCAGGCAATGGAAGAGTACGATATGGTATCGGAGGGAGATAAAATCGCCATCGGAATCTCCGGAGGAAAGGACTCCCTCACTCTTTTATATGCTTTGGCAGGTCTGCGCAATTTTTATCCCAAAAAATTTGATATCACAGCAATCACGGTAGATTTGGGATATGAAGGTTTTGAACTATCGAAAATCCGAAAGCTATGTGAAGAACTGGATGTGGAATATCATGTTGTACATACACAAATTAAGGATATGGTAAAGAATGGAGAATGTTCTTTATGTGCGAGGCTTCGAAAGGGAGCATTAGGCGATATGGCACTAAGCTTAAATTGCAACAAAATTGCCTATGCCCACAATATGGATGATGTGGTGGAAACTCTGATGCTTTCGCTGATCTATGAAGGACGGTTTTCTACCTTCTGGCCGGTGACACATTTTGAAGATAAGAACTTAGATGTGATTCGGCCCCTTATCTATGTTCCTCTTGCAGAGGTAATCGGTTTTGGAAATAAGTATGAGCTTCCCATAACAAAGAACCCATGTCCCTATGACAAAACCACAGAGAGAACCTATGTAAGGGAGCTTTTATCCGATATAAACAGACATGCACCGGATGTGAAAAAAAGAATGATGACCGCAATCAAAAACGGGAAATTAGAAGGCTGGCACAGATAAGTGCCAGCCTATATACGTTCCGCCTTTTTTGCCTTTTTAATGGCATACATCTGCTCGTCGGCAAGATTGATGTAGTCATTTAGGTTCATAGAGCTTTCGGATGATGTAATTACATAACCGATGCTTGCATCTATCGGGAATCCTGCGGTTAGCTTATCCTGCTGCAGGGCAATTTCTTTTTGAATTTCTGCAAGCAGTTTTTCCGCGGATTCTTTGGTGTAGTTTGGAATCAGAACCACAAATTCATCTCCGCCATAGCGCATGGCAATTCCCTCATTGGGGCAGCATTTTTGCACGCTTTCGGAAATTACTTTGATTGCAAGATTTCCCATATCGTGACCGAAGGTGTCATTGATGTATTTCAGTCGGTCTAAGTCCACAAACATAATCATGAGAGGAAGCTTCTGATATTTACACTTTTCAAAAAGCGGCACAGCAAGCTTTGTATATGCCATTCGGTTGTACAAGCCGGTCAGAGAATCCATGATATAGAGCGTAGAAAGCTCATCGTTTATTTTGCGCAGAATAATCCGCTGATACATGTGTTCCATGGTTTCCTGAATGACAGTAAGAACCTCAAACAACATCTGTGTGTCCATAAGATAGTCACTGTTTTTCAAAATCACATAACCCACTTCACGGTCTCGGAAATGAAGAGGGCAGAAGAGGAATACATCTCCACCCTTCTCAGAAGTGGCAGGACCCGGAATGAGTTCCCCATGGTCTCTTTTCAGACTGCTTGTGAAAAAATCTCCTATGCTGGCCAGCAGGACACGCATGCTTTCGGGATATCCTTTTGTAGGGTAAGTCTGGTCAACTTCGCTTTCCACAAGAGACAGATTGGTAAACTGAGCAATCTCATGATTGATTAAAATATACAGTTCATCATATTTTAACGATGTAAGATGCTTTGGAATGCAGGCGGCCATCTCCTCGAAGCTGTTGCAATCCATAAGTTCTCTTTTTAAAGAAAGCATTTCATTTTGAAGCTTTCCTTCATTGTCTTCTGCCATGATGCGGTCCACAATGTATTGACCACGGTTTAATGGAGTCTGGGTCATACAGCCGCAGCTATCCTGAAATACACATTTGGTTCGGGTGTAAAATTTTGGCTGATTTTTTTGCCCCTGCCAAACCTGATCAAGGATGGCAAGCGCACCATAGGCGATATCCTCCCGGACAAAACCGATGGTACTGATTCTTGGATCGTAGTAAGACGCTTTGTCAAAATTATCAAAACCGGTAACAAGAAAATCTTTTGGAACCTGATATCCGGCTTCCTTGGCGCGGTAACAGATGCCCACTGCAATGTTATCATTGGCACAGATGAACGCTTCGGGAATCCTGTCATTGCTTTGAAAGTAATCAAATCCTTCCAAACCGGTTTCAATCTCAAAATTTTTAAAGAAAACGCGGCTTCCGTCAAAAGGAATGTCGTATTTTTCCAAAAGGGCCTTATATGCTTCATATCGAAGCATGTTTTCCGTGTTATTCGTCGGACCGCCTACAAAATTGAGGACCCGGCAACCGTGGTCTCTGATAATATGCTCTACCATCTGTCCCATTGCAGCGAAATTGTTGGTGCCGGCAAAATAGAGTCCGGGAATGTCCTCAAGAAGAGAAACCGTTGGTACGCCGGACTCGCGCACTTTTCTTAATATTTCACCTTTGACTTCCGGGTTTGTGATGTTGGTAAATTCTAAAATGATGCCGTCGTAATCGGAAAAGTCAGGGAGCTGAATGATGTTGTATTCTCCGGCATTGTATTTTTCATCCATACTAAAACTGGCATAGCTGTGAAAGACATGCAGGCAGACGTCGAGCTGGTGCTCCTTTATATAGTTACGACAACCGCCAATCCAAGCATAGTTAATATATTTTTTCCAACCATCCGCAATGATTGCCACCTTCTTCATAAAAATCCCCCAATATGACAAAATCAAAATATATTTATTTATTATTATAAAGCATAGAAAGAAAGCTTGCCACAATTTTCGAAAGTTTTTGTAATTGCACTTGGGAAATGGAAGGAACGGTCTTTTTGCTTTTTTCGATTTTTTAGTTGCAAACTGTTTGGGGGTATGATAATATATCATTTGTTCGGAAAACGAATAGATGCCGGCGTGTCGGAATGGCAGACGAGGCAGACTCAAAATCTGTTGTGGGCAACCACGTATGGGTTCAAGTCCCATTGCCGGCAGTATTTCAAAGAATAAATCGACTGTAAGCCGATTTATTTTTTTTGTGCAAATATCCCGGGATTTCTCCCGGGGTAATACGAAATTATTTACATTCAAAATCAATAGGGCTATCAATGAGAGTTGCAGCCTGAAATTCGTGCTTGTGATTATCTTCTTCTTCGGTAAAGTCTTTGATGAAGTGTACATGTTTTCCATTGCCTACATCAATAGCTCCACCGGTCTTTCCACAAAATTCATGAAAATGTCCGTCAGAAAAGTCTGTGTGGAACTTCACTTCGTGGAAATGATCCTTTTTCCCAGGGAAATACATCGCCTCTCCGGTAACAGTGCAAAATCTGTGATTATGGCAGTCGTCACATTCGTTGAAGATTCTTGTGCTTCCGGTTAATTCATGGACATGCTTCTGATCGTTGTATTTATTATACATAATAAGAACTCCTTTTTTCTTTTAAAATATGACAAATGAAAGGAAAATGTGAATTTTGAGATGATTGAATTTTTTAGTAAGGGAAGTGCACAGAAAACGCTGAATGCATATGATAAGTATAAAAAAGAATGTTGTGACATTTTATGAATTATGGTTGTTTTACAGAACTGACAGATCATGGACCAAATCCCTATGTGGCGAATATGGAACAGCTTGAACAAAAGAATACGAATTTTCGGACTGCAATTTGGACAGGAGAACATTTGCAGATGACACTGATGTGCATTCCTTCCTTCGGAGAAATCGGGTTGGAGAACCATGAGGATACGGACCAATTCATTCGAATAGAACAGGGCAGGGCAATCGTGCGAATGGGAAAATGTAAAAATCATTTGGATTTTCAACGGAACGTGTGTAAGGGAGACGCTGTTTTTGTGCCGGCAGGAACCTGGCATAATATTGTAAATGTGGAACGGAATCCTTTAAAAGTTTCTTCCATCTATGCTCCACCACACCATCCAAAAGGTACTGTACACCGTACGAAAGCGGAGGCGGAATGGGAAGAACATTAAAATCTTTGTTCATTTCGGAAAAGTGTTTCCGAATGAATTTGCATATTTGAATCAGAACACACTCTCGTTTGTAAAAAGCGTAGCGGTACTAAATTCGCAATGAATTGCTCATTAAGTGCCGACGCTTTTTAAACGTTCTGATTCAAATGGCAAAATTCATTCTCAGGAACACTTTTCCGAAATGGGAGAAAACTTTTGCATGTAGAAATTTTAATGGGGTAAATTGTGCATGATGCACATAAGGAATCCATGTAAATAGCTTTATTTGGAGTGGATTTTATTTTATATTTTTAGAAACATACAAACCTGAAAAGAGAGGGCTTTTTGGCCTTTGACAGCGCTGATTTCGTGATGTAGTATACCAATAAAAACAACGGGGGTTTGTATGGAAAGAAGAAGTATTGAAGAACTGAATGTATTAGATAATTTTATGTTTAATGAATTGACCATGCAGGAAGATCGGGAAGCTGCGAAGACTGCGCTTTTATCGAGCATTGATTGACGCCCGCATATTAAAGTCCGGTGTTCGCTATGCAGACATGAAGAATGTAACCATGATTATGATTTCAAATTATGATCCCTTTGGATATGACCGGATGCTGTATACCATCAAAAATTGTTGCGTGGAAGAACCGGATATGCCTTATGACGATGGTGTGCAGACGCTATACTTATACACAAACGGCAAAAAAGATATTCCTAGTCAAGAATTATCGGATATGTTAAAATATATGGCAGATAGCAAAAGCAGCAATGTTGTGAATTGTGACTTGAGACAGATATCGGATATGATGGATCGAATCAAGCGTGATGCTGGGATAGGAGAGCGTTATATGCAAAGCTGGGAATTAGAACAGATTCGTTTTGATGAGGGGCGGGAAGCCGGAAGAGCGGAAGGAAGAGCGGAAGGAAGAGCGGAAGGAAGAGCGGAAGGAAGAGCGGAAGGAAAAGCTGAAGGAAGAGCCGAGGGAATAGCTGAGGGAAAAACCGAGGCTAAAAAAGAGTTTGTAGAGCGTATGCTCAGACTTGGAAATCCGATAGAGGAGATAGCAGAGGTATGTGACTGCGATAGAGAAGAAGTATTGAAAGTGAAAAGAGCATTAGATGCTAAAAATTAAGACAGAATGAGGGCGCCCTTTTCTAAAAAAACAGGAAAATGAGGGCGCTCTTTTATTGACAAAAGTTATCATATATGATAACTTAAAAGAGGAGTATTTTATGAACGATGATAAAGGATCTGGGAAAATGGAATCACCAAGAGAATCGGTTGTGAGGCAGCTGAAGGAGGTTCGCAAGGGAAAGGGTATGACCCAGCAGGAGCTTGCAGAGCTTGTAGGAACGAAGAAGTCAAATATATCCAGACTGGAAAGCGGAAGATATAATCCGAGTTTGGATTTTCTGATTAAGGTAGCAGATGGACTTGGAAAGCAGATTCAGATGAAAGTGAAATAAAAAACAGGGAAGTACAAGAAGATGGCAGGATTGAAAAAACTGGGAAATTACGTGGGTAATGATGTGGAGCTTTGCAGAACAACGAGTGCAAAAGTCAGCAATAAGACAGCAGAACTGTTAATGGAAGAGAGAATTCCTTTTAGTAAAAATTGTAAAAAAATACCTTTTTTCAATAGAGATAAGTATAATGGAGCGAGTCAGATCTGGGTGATCAGCATCAATCCGCACCGCTATGGACAGGCGAGAAGAGCATTGGATACGCTTGATGTTTTTTGCCGTAAGAATATGGTACTTAGCAATTATTGATTTGTATGAAAAAAATGGGCTGCCGCACTAGGTAAATTGTGCGTCAGCTCATTTTTATTGATGAGAAACATCCAGAAGAGTTTCAAATTCCTGTAGAGGCATTGGTTTATAGTATAAGAAGCCCTGTGCCCGGTGGCATCCACATTGCAGCAAAAATTTTTCCTGAGCCTCGGTTTCCACACCTTCTACAATAATTTTCATATTTAATTCATGCAGCATGGCAACTGTATGGCTTACAATACTCTGGCTCTTTGGATTTTCGATATCGATGATAAAGCCCCGGTCAATTTTGATTTCGTCTACCGGCTGATTTTTTAACATCGTCATAGAAGAATAGCCGGTTCCAAAGTCATCCATGGAAAGTGTAAAACCATATTGCTTTAATACCTTTAAGTTTTCATACATTGCGGCTTCATTTTCCAAGAAGCCGCTTTCTGTAAGCTCCAAAATAATATAGTCCGGCGGAACCTGGTAATCCTTAGATAATTGAATCAGACATTCCCGGAAGGTCTTGTCAAATACATGTGATCTGGAGATGTTGATGGAAATAGGAACAACCGGCTTACCCTTTTTCAGTCGCTGACTGATAAACTGAAATACCGTCGCCCATATGTATATATCTACATTAATAATCAGCCCGTTTTTTTCAAGTACCGGAACAAATTCTCCGGGGGTAACCACACCGCGCTTTGGATGCATCCATCGCATAAGAGCCTCACCTCCGATAAGCTTTTGGGTTGACATATCCACCTTAGGCTGGATATATACCTGCAGATGGTCGCATTTTAAGGCATCAACAATATCATTTTCAATCATTTTATTAAGTAGCATCTGACTGCGCATCTTTTCATCAAAGAAAGCGTACTTGGCGTAAAACTTTCCCTTGATGGTGTTTAGGGCCATTGTGGCATAATCCCGCATAAGACTTACTGACATGGTAGGACTTTCCGCAACACAGATGCCGAAGGCAGGGAGCACTTTGTATGGTATTTGAAAGTCGCAAATCCGCTGGTCGATCTGCTTTACAATTGTAACCAGCTCATCCTCTGTCTCAAAAGAAGTGAACATTGCGAAAATATCCGCCCGAAAATGGGAAAGCACCACAAAATCATGCATTTGTGATTGCTCACGGAGCGCATCTGCCGTACATTTTAGAAGATCGTCCCCCACGCTGCGTCCGCAAAATTCATTGATGGATTTGAAATTTGCGAAATCCAACACGATCATGGCAAACTTCTTTTCTGGATTTTCCAGCATAATTTCTGCTGTTTTGTATTGGAAGGCCCTAAGGTTATATAAGCCTGTCATAAAGGTGCGGTTGCTTTCCATGTTGTTTTCAGCCATTTTTCGGAGCGAATAGATATAAAGTTCGAAATCACGATCGCTCATGGATCGAAGCAAAGTGTCTTTTTCGCCGGCAGTTTGTTTTTCTTTCGCGTTCCCCATACATATCACACTTTCTCAGAATCCCCACATTTTGATTTATAAGGTGATTTTTTATAATCATTCTCCGGAAACACATTTCCGAAATGGGAGTTTTAATACTATAAATACCATACCACATTTTTTACATTAGAGAAAGATAGCATTTGAAAAACGTTGTTTGTTGGTGCATTTTTTATTATAATGAAAACGCTATGAACAAGGATTTGGAAACAGAAGGTGATTGGCATGCAGTTAAGTAGAAAATCGCTGAAGAAAAAGACACTTTTACATGGAATTGTTTTTGTGCTTCTTCCCATCGTGTTGTTTTATTTGATGGAAAGCTATGAACATAATCCATTTTCTGAAGTACGAAAAATGGCTCAGTTTTTTAATATCCTTCTTTTCGAGCTTTTGGCATGGATATTTTTTGCTTTGACTAAGAGCGCAAGGGCTGCGATTCGTATACTTGCTGCAATCTCCATGGTGTTTGGGCTTACGAATCACTATGTGATGGAATTTCGGTCTACTCCTTTTGTCCCCTGGGATATTTTTTCCATAAGGACGGCGGCAAGTGTTGCAGAAAACTATGATTTTACACCGGGGATAAGGGTGGTACTTGTTACAATCGGATTTGTAGTGATCCTGATGCTTTCCCATTTTCTTTCCTTTCGCTTTGAAAAGAAGCTGCCCATCCGTCTGATTGCAGCAGCAGCTATCATGGCTGTTTTGGTATTCTTTTCAGAAAGGCTTCAAAATGAAAGCTTTCAGTTATCAAATGGTCTGTATCCATTCTTGTTTACACCTGCATATATGACAAAAGTCAACGGTATGGCCGTGACCTTTGTTATGGATATGGCGTATGTAAAAGTGGACAAGCCAAAGGGATACAACAAAACAGAGGCTGCGCAGATTTTAGAGGAAAATGGCTACCTGTCCCAGGAAGCACAGACGGATTCTTACCCAAACCTTATTGTAATTATGGATGAGGCATTTTCGGATCTTGCAGTTCTGGGAGAAGTGAAGGCTTCTGAGGATTATATGCCCTATGTACATTCCCTGATGGAGGGAGCGGATAATACGGTAAGTGGGTATTTACATGTATCGGTCTGCGGAGGTAATACGGCAAATACGGAATATGAATTTCTTACAGGCAATTCGATGGAAAGCCTTCCGGCAGGAAGCATACCGTACCAGCAGTATATAAAAAAGAAAGTGCCTTCTGTGGCAGGCTATTTAAATTCTCTTGGTTATGAGACCTATGCAATGCATCCCTACAATTCTACCGGATGGGATCGAGACAAAGTGTATCCCTGGATGGGATTTGAGCATACTCTCTTTTTAAAGGACATGTCGAATGTGGAAAAGCTTCGTACCTATGCAAGTGATGCCTACGATTTCCAGAAGGTCATCGAACTGTACGAGGAAAAGGAGGAGGAAACTCCGATTTTTATTTTCAATGTAACGATGCAGAATCATGGAAGCTATACAGAAACCTATGACAATTTCACACCGGATATTACGGTGGAGGGCTGTGACAGCGTTGCACTCAGCCAGTATTTGTCATTAATCAAACGAACAGATGAAGACTTCAAGAACCTGATTTCTTATTTTGAGAACCAGGAGGAGAAGACCATGATCGTCTTTTTTGGGGATCATCAGCCTGCAAATGCAGTGGCAAAATATATTGAAGATACGGATACAAAAGAGGAAGACCGCTATATGGTGCCCTATGTGATTTGGGCAAACTATGATATAAAAGAGGAATGTCAGGCGGATACCAGTGTAAATTATCTGGCGGCAACCGCTCTTGAACTTGCGGGGATTCCAAATTCGGATTACAATCAATTCTTATTGGATCTGAAACAGTATTATCCGGTGTATTCGGCAGTAAATAGAATCGAAAATGAAAACCTGCCGGATGGTAAGCTAAGTAAAACAGCGCAGGAAATGCTGCAAGGTTATGAAAAGCTGCAATACTATCGTTTGCTTGACTGGGAAGAGGAAAAATGAAAAAGAAAAATTATGCATGGCATGTAGGTGCCTTTTTGATTCCCTTTGTGGTTTCGGTATTGATTTGTGCAGGGCAGGGGGTGTATCCCTTCGGTGACAGGTGCATTTTACATGTAGATATGTATCACCAGTATTGTCCGTTTTTTACGGAATTTATGAATAAACTGAAAAGTGGAGGAAGTCTGCAATATAGCTGGAATCTGGGACTGGGTTCTGATTTTGTGGCGCTTTATGCGTATTATCTGGCAAGTCCCTTAAACTTCCTTTTGATCCTTTGGCCAAAGGATTATGTCATTGAGTTTATGACGCTTTTGACCTGGGTCAAGCTTGGACTATGCGGACTTAGTTTTTTCATCTTTTTAAAGGGACATTTTGTGCTGGATACCAACAAGTGGAATAAGGATTACCGCATTCGTGTACTTTATCCGGCTTTGATTTTCTCTACCGCCTATGCGTTTTCCGGATATATCACGGCGTACAGTTGGAATATTATGTGGCTGGATGGCGTAATGCTGGCGCCTCTTGCCATTTTAGGTTTGGAAAAACTTGCAGACGGAAAGCCTGCGACGCTATATTATGTGTCGCTTTCACTGGCGATTTTTTCCAATTATTATATTGCATTCATGATCTGCATGTTCCTTGTCCTATATTTTGCGGCATATTTGATTTTAAGAGAGCATTTTGCAAATAGAAACGGAATAGTACAGAAACGGACCTTAAAAAACAGCCTGATTGCTACGGGACGGTTTGCAGTTTATTCCCTGCTTAGTGGAGCAACCTCCGCAGTTCTGCTGATTCCCGAAATGAAGATTTTAAGCTATAGCGGTTCATCAGGAATTCATTTCCCGGAAAGCATGGAATGGTATTTTGGATTTTTAGAAGAAATCACCCGGGCATGCACAACGGCGGCAGCTTATACCGGTGCAAAGTATTGGCCGAACCTGTATGCCGGAGCCTTCAGTTTTTTACTGTTCTTTTTATTTATCTTCAATAAGAAAATCACTGTGAAAAAGAAAGTAGCAGGGATACTGGCAGTTGTAATTTTCCTTGTCAGTTTTTCAAATAATGTGCTGGATTTTATTTGGCACGGATTTCATTTTCCGGATTCCCTTCCGGCAAGGCAATCCTTTCTCTATATACTGGTGATTTTGTTGATGGGATATTCGGTCATTTTAAAGTGGGATGCTATCAAAATCTGGAATCTCTTTGCGGCGGGAGTGCTTAGCATAGCTCTGCTGGTTGGCGGCGCCATAACAGTAGATGAGACTATTACAGAGCGCACATCAATCCTTATTACAGGACTTTTCTTAATCGGATATAGCTGTCTTGGGGTTTTAATTCGTATCGGAGATGTGCGAAACCGCAGCTATTATGCCAAGCTGCTGTTGGTGGTTGCCATGGGTGAGCTTATTATTCACATGTCGGTAACCGGGTATTACACTACAAGCCGAAATGCTTATGTGAAAAATGCAGAAAATTATGAAAAGCTTTTGACGGTTGCCGAAGAACGCGAGGATGGAAATTTTTACCGTGTGGAGGATATCGGACGTTTGACAAAGAACGATGACATGCGTTTTGGCTATGCTTCTACAACACAGTTTTCTTCTTTGATGAATATCAATATCAGCCACTTATTCCAAAGTATGTATATGGAAGGTGGAAAGAATTTCTATTGTTATAACGGTTCCACGCCCCTTACGTCTTCCCTTTTTTCGGTAAAATATATACTCTCCGATAATGCGATGTTAGAGAGCGATTACCGGAAGCTGATTGCCAGCGAAAACGGCGCGTATTTATATGAGAATGTCTATTGCCTTCCTCTTGGCTACATGGTTTCGGAAGCTGCGATTGCAGGCTGGGAGGATAATCGTACAGATCGTATGGCAAGCTTGAATTCCCTTGGCAGGGCCCTTGGGGCAGAGGGACCAATCCTTGTGGGAACCTCCTGTGAGCAAAGGGTGGAAAAGGGAAGCACAACGATTACAGCAGATGAGGACGGATACTATTATGTGTCTTATGTAAGCTGTGATTCCGATACGCTGACGGCGAAGACGGATGCCCACGGCACCAGAAAGTATTCTAAGACAACACATCGATATCTGATTGAATTGGGAGAACTAAGGGAAGGTGAGCAGGTTGTAATCTCAAATTCCAATCAGGAGAAGATAGAGTTTCATGTTTATCGGGTAAACAAAGAACAAATGGAGAAAGCGTATGAGACCTTAACGGCGCAAATCTTTGACATTACGTCCTTTTCCGATACAAGAATCGAAGGAAGCATCGAGGTGAGCCAAGCAGGACGTCTGATTTTTTCCATTCCCTGTGAAGAGGGCTGGAGTATCCGGGTAGATGGGAAAGAAACG
This sequence comes from Lachnospiraceae bacterium, assembly GCA_051888795.1. Lineage (GTDB taxonomy): Bacteria > Bacillota > Clostridia > Lachnospirales > Lachnospiraceae > MD308. Next base: position 50,087 of record JBJFCD010000095.1, read on the forward strand.
GCGCCTGAGCCGTTTAAAGAAGCGCTTCTTGCGGTTCCTCTGGAGAAAGGAACCCATGAAATTGTGCTGGAGTATGAAACACCGGGCTTAAGAGTTGGAGGAATCATCAGCATATGTTCTGTTGCGGTTGCAATCCTGTTTTTATTCCTTGAATTCCGGCGTAGAAAATTTGACAGAACGTAAAAGGGTATGTAGAGTTTGGATTATGGAAAAAATCGTTGAATTTTATGTAGAACAATATCGTGCAGTTTGCAGGGAGGCTGGGAAAAAGGCCAGAATGCAAAAGTATATGCACAAAATCAATGCAAAACTGAATGTGCTCAAAAACACCCACGCAACCTGCCATAAGGAAGAAATGGTAGCTCTTCTTCATAAGGATGTAAAGCGTCTGGCGCAGGCGGCTTACTATTATGGAAATAAGGAAGCTATCAAAAAAATCAACCGGGAGCTTCTGGCAGAGCTTTGCCGCCTGGATATGGAGATGCTTGAAATTGAGGAACAGGAAGCCATCGATGATGCACTGCTTAAGGAGCTTCGGAAACGGGCAGGAGGAGAGCTATGCCAGCACTCGTTTCTCTTTGTGTGGAAAAATCTGCGGCAGAGGGATTTAAGGAGGCAGATTGTTGAGCTTGTACCGGCAAGACCGGAGCTTGAATTTACGGAAGCAAGACAGATGAACCGCCATTTTATTCTTCATATCGGACCGACAAACAGCGGAAAGACCTATCACGCGCTGGAGCGGCTTAAGGATGCAGAGTGCGGTGTTTATCTTGGACCGCTCCGGCTTTTGGCCTTGGAAGTGTATGAACGTATGAAGGAGTATGGTACGGCATGTACCATGTTAACCGGCCAGGAATGCCTTGAAATGCCAGGCAGTAAAGTGACGGCATCCACGGTTGAAATGCTGGATCTGGACAAGGAGTATGAAGTTGCGGTCATTGATGAGGCCCAGATGGTTTCCGACGAGCTTCGTGGACATTCCTGGACAAGAGCAATTTTGGGAGTCCGGGCAAAGGAAGTCCATATTTGTATGAGCCCTGCGGCGGAGGAGGTGGTCATTCACCTCATCGGACTGGCTGGGGACAGCTATGAAATCTGCCGCTACGAGAGAAAAACTCCCTTGGAACTGGAAGAAAAAGCGTTTGTATTTCCGGATGACGTAAAAGATGGTGATGCACTGATCGTGTTTTCCAAGAAGGCTGTTCTTAATGTGGCGGGGCGGTTGGAAAGTCAGGGAATTGAAGCCAGTGTCATTTACGGAAGCCTTCCGCCGGAGATTCGAAGACGGCAGATGCAGCTTTTTAACAGCGGAGAAACCAAGGTGGTGGTTTCCACAGATGCAATCGGAATGGGATTAAACCTCCCGGTTCGACGCATTGTGTTCATGGAGGTGGAAAAATACGACGGCAAGAATACCAGAGCCCTCGAAGTACCGGAAATCAGACAGATTGCGGGGCGGGCCGGCCGGTTTGGATTATATGAGACTGGTTATGTGAATGCCATGGATGAACGAAAGCTTCATTTTTTACAAAAGCAGTGGAAGAATGAAGAGCTTCCCATTCAAAAAGTAAGCCTGGGATTTCCGCAGGTATTACTGTCAATGGACGCTCCACTGGACGAAATCTTAAAGCTCTGGCATGATGCAAAACCATCGGAGCCTTTTGAGAAAATTTCCATCGAAGAAATGCTTTTCCTGTATCGGGAAGCATATCGGATGAGAATGTATATCGCAGATTTTGACGATAAGTATATGTTGTATCGGATGATTACCTGTCCCATTGACATCAAAGATCGTGAGGTTGTGCAGCTTTGGGGAGAATACTGTATGAATTATACAGCGGACATTTCCTTAGAAAAGCCGAGAAAGCACAGCCGGTATCAGGGACTTTTAAAGTTTGAGTCCTATTATAAAAAGCTGGATTTATACTATCAGCTCTCCATGCGGTTGGGAAAATTGGTGGATAATGCATGGTTAGAGGAAGAACGGGAAAAAACGCAGGATACGATCATGCAGCTGTTGTCACAGGACAAGCACGAATATATCCTGCGCTGCAAATACTGTGGAAGGATTCTTCCCATTGATTCGCCGGCGCGCCTTTGTGAGCGGTGCAAAAAGGAATCTGAAAACTGGAGAGGCAGTTGGAGATAACATAAATTGACAAAGTAACCGATCGGTAATATAATACAAGTTACCGAGCGGTTACTTTTGCTTTAAGGAGATATAAAAATGGAGAGCAACACGAAGGAAAGAATTTTGGAAGCGGCATTGGATCTCTTTTCACAGAATGGTTATTATGGGACTTCCATGAGTGATATTGCAGGCAAGGTGGGAATTACGAAAGCTGCATTATATAAGCACTTTTTGGCAAAAGAGGAAATACTGGAAGCTTTACTACAGATAGGAGAAGAGCACTATCAGATGAGCTTCGGCTCTTTGGCACACCCTCCTAAAATTCCGGAGTCAGCTGAAGAGTTAAAAGAACTTAGTCTGAGTCAGATTATGTATACGATGCATGAACCTGATATCGTAAAATACAGGAAACTTTTTACCATTGAACAGTTTCATAATGAGAAAATTGCTGAGTGTGCAACCATGCACTTTGTGACGGGGCTGGAGAACCTGTATACCATGATTTTTGAAAAAATGATGGAGAAAGGCATATTGAAGCAGGAGGATCCGCAGTTTTTGTCCTTTGAGTATCTGACACCGATTACGGTAATGATTCATCAATGTGACAGGCAGCCGGAGTGGGAAGAGAAAGCGATGGAGCGTATCAGAAGGCATATAGATTATTTTATAAAATTACATGTGGTTCAGATAGGAAGGGATATATGAAAACAAATAAGAAAGAATATTTGAAGAGGCTGCTTGTTATAGCAGTCCCTATTATCCTGAGTAATCTTATTAGTCAGTTACAGATGCTGATTGACAGGATTTTTCTCGGGAGGGCAGATAATTTGTACATGAGTGCACTGTCCAATGTAACAGCACCGATGTGGGCAACCATGTCCTTTTGCTTTTCCATTGTGGCAGGAGCGTCTATTCTAATCAGTCAGAGTGTCGGAGCAAAAGACAGAGAGCATATCGAAGAGTATGCGGGAGCAATGATTAAATATAATAATATCATTCCGATACTGTTATTCTTTTTCTGGCTTTTTTTATCAGAGCCGGTATTTCGGTTGATGGGCGTTTCAGAGAATCTGATGCCAATGTGTTTAAGTTATGCGAGATTCTATGCACCGGTGTTTCTGCTTACCGGATTGGGCGGCTCTCTCAGTGTTATTCTTCAGACCTCCAATTACACGAAACCGATGGTTGTATATGGTGCACTCCGCGCAGGTCTTAATATCGTACTGGATTATATCCTGATTTATGGAAAACTAGGCCTTCCGGTGCTCGGAATAAAAGGTGCTGCAATAGCAACAACAATAGCGGAATATCTTGGGGCGATCTTTATTTTGTGCGTCATTTTTACAAGTAAAAAGCTGCCGACAAGGCCTTCTGTAAAGGGAATAAAGTCGGCGAAACTATCCACTTATGTCACCACCGCAAGGTTAGGTGTGAACACAGCCCTTGAAGATTTTGCGTGGAATATTGGAAACCTGTTACTAATCAGGATTTTGAATACAATTAATGAATTTGCAGCAGGAATTTATTCCATTATTTTTGGAGTAGAGGTGTTAGCAGTTGTGATTGTCGGTGCAATCGGAAGCAGTACCATGACACTTACCTCGGAGGCAACGGGGAAAAAGGATCTGGCGCAATACAAAGGAGTATGTATTTGTGCCTATGGGTTGTGCACCATCGTGGCAGTAGTTATGATTATTTTGGGAATTGCGATTCCGGAACAGATTATAGCGTTGTTTACCAAGGATACCACGGTAATCACCACAAGCAGCGTTTATCTATTAATTGTTGGAATCAATTTGTTTTCAAAATCTGCAAATATCATTATCGGAAACGGAATCCGTGGAAGCGGAGACACAAAATGGATGCTGTACACACAGCTGCTTGGGACTGTCGGGATTGTGTCTGTGGCTGCATTTTTCGTCTTTGTATGTAAGTTTGAAATTGTAGGAGTCTTTTTGGCAGTATTAGTGGATGAGGCAGTAAGGGCACTGATTAATCTATGGAAATACATAAGGATTGTAAGAAACTGGAAATATAGGCAGTAAGACTAGAGTAGAGGGGAGAATGGATATGAAATCGTAGAAAAAGCAGAAAAAATTTATATTTTTACTTGAAGGAGAGAAAAAAACATGGAAAAGAAATCTATTAAGGAAATTGTATCAACAGTTTTGAAGGCATTAACATTAGCAATGGGGGTTGCAGTTGTAGTTCTGTCCTGTCTGGATATACTCGAAGCAAAGACGGCGGTTACTCTGCTTGGAATTGGACTCGCCTGTGCAGGAATCTCCATGCTGGAGAAGTAATAAAGGAATAAAAATCTCTCTTGACTCGTCCCTTAGGGGAGGTTCTAGCATAGCCGTATAACAAAAAAGGAGGCTATGTATGGATACATGTATTGAAGTAAAAGACTTAACAAAGTCATTTGGCGGAAGAGTAGTTGTAGACGGAATTACCTTTCGTGTAGAGAAAGGAGAAGTTTTTGGACTTTTAGGACATAACGGGGCAGGGAAAAGTACAACCATTGATTTGCTTCTTGGCCTGAAGAAGCCGGA
>JBJFCD010000096.1:0-14870 GCA_051888795.1 Lachnospiraceae bacterium
GCGGCGCCGGTTCTTGATGAAAAACTGAGAGAACGTCTTGACTGGATGTTTGAAACTATGATGAATGATGATGAAAAGGGAAAATGTCTGACGTCAAAGGGGGTATATGTTGACCGGAAACTCAGCGAGGCGAAGTTAAACTCTCAGGAAATGTTTTATGCAATGGCTTACAGTAATGCGGAGATAGTATAAAAAATAATAGTGTATTTCTCTCTTGATTGTTCATTTTTTGTCAATTTTTCCTTTACAATTTTGAAAAAATGTTATATATTAGGAAAAATAAAACGAAGAAAGGACTGGTTGTTTGAAAGTAGGAGTTAATCAACAGCCTAAGGGTTTATATCGGGAGCAGTTTGAGCATGATAACTGTGGTATTGGTGCAATTATCAATATAAAAGGACAAAAAAGTCATGACACAGTAGAGAATGCATTAAAGATTGTGGAAAATTTAGAGCATAGAGCTGGCAAGGATGCCGAAGGTAAGACAGGAGACGGAGTTGGAATTTTATTACAGATTTCTCACAGCTTCTTTTCCAAAGTATGTCAACCTCTCGGCATCTTTTTAAATTCTGAGAGAGATTATGGAATAGGAATGTTCTTTTTTCCTCAGGATGAGCTGAAAAGAAATCAGGCAAAGAATATTTTTAAGGTTATAGTTGAAAAAGAAGGAATGAAATTCCTCGGATGGCGTGAAGTGCCGGTGAAACCGGATGTGTTAGGAAGCAGGGCCAGAGAGTGTATGCCATGTATTATGCAGGGATTTATCGAGCGGCCGGAGAATATAAAACAAGGAATTGATTTTGACAGACGACTGTATGTAGTGCGCCGTATTTTCGAGCAAAGCAGTGATGACACTTATGTAGCATCACTGTCAAGCAGAACAATTGCATATAAGGGTATGTTTCTTGTGGGACAGCTTCGTTCGTTTTTTGAAGATTTGCAGGATACAGACTATGAATCTGCGATTGCACTTGTTCATTCGAGGTTCAGTACAAATACAAATCCAAGCTGGGAAAGAGCACATCCGAATCGTTTTATCGTACATAACGGTGAAATCAATACAATTCGTGGTAATGCGGACAAAATGCGTGCAAGAGAAGAAAATATGGAATCCGAATATTTAAAGGGAGAACTTCATAAGGTACTTCCTGCTATCAATATTTCCGGTTCTGATTCAGCGATGCTTGATAATGCGATTGAATTTATGGTTATGAGTGGAATGGAACTTCCGTTGGCAGTCATGATTGCAATTCCTGAACCATGGGCAAATAACAAAAATCTTTCTCAGAAGAAAAAGGATTTTTATCAGTATTATGCAACAATGATGGAACCGTGGGATGGACCGGCATCTATTCTTTTCACTGATGGCGATTGTATGGGTGCAATTCTTGACAGGAACGGACTTCGCCCATCTCGTTATTATATTACAGATGATGATACACTTATTCTTTCTTCTGAGGTAGGGGTACTTGACATTGATCCGGAAAAGATTGTTGTAAAAGAACGTCTTCATCCTGGGAAGATGCTTCTGGTAGATACTGTCCGGGGAAAGGTCATTGATGATGATGAATTAAAGGAGATGTATGCAAGCCGTGAACCTTATGGGGAATGGCTGGACAGCAATCTGGTTGAACTTAAAGATCTGAAAATACCAAATGAAAAGGTTCCGGCTTACTCGGAAGAAGAATGTCAGAGACTGCAAAAAGCATTTGGATATTCTTATGAGGAAGTAAAAAGCTCTATTTTAAATATGGCGAAGAATGGAACAGAAGGCACTGCGGCAATGGGAATTGATGCTCCGATTGCTGTGCTTTCCAGACAACATCAGAATCTGTTTGCTTATTTTAAACAATTATTTGCACAGGTAACAAATCCTCCGATTGATGCAATCCGCGAGGAAATAGTGACATCTACAACAGTTTATATAGGTAAGGATGGAAATCTTCTGGAAGAAAAGGCAGAGAACTGTAAAGTTTTAAAGGTACATAACCCTATCTTGACGAATACGGATCTTTTGAAAATACAGGGAATGAAAGAAGATGGCTTTAAAGTTGCAAGGATTCCAATTACTTATTATAAAAATTCCAGCCTTGAGAAAGCAATGGATTATCTATATATAGAAGCAGACCGTGCAATTCGCGAGGGGGCAAACATTTTGATCCTTTCTGACCGTGGTGTAGATGAATACCATATGGCGATTCCGTCACTACTTGCAGTATCCGGACTTCAGCAGCATCTGGTAAGGACGAAAAAACGTACTTCCGTAGCAATGATTCTGGAGAGTGGGGAGCCAAGGGAGGTTCATCATTTTGCAACACTTCTTGGATATGGAGCATGTGCAATCAATCCATATCTTGCCCATGAGACCGTCAAACAGCTGATTGATACTAATATGCTTGAAAAAGATTACTATGCGGCTGTGAATGATTATAATGATGCGATTTTGCATGGAATTGTAAAAATAGCATCGAAAATGGGAATTTCTACGATTCAGTCTTATCAGGGAGCAAAGATTTTTGAGGCTCTGGGTCTCAAAAAAGAATTTATAGATCATTATTTTACAGATACAGTAAGCCGTATCGGTGGTATTGGCATTGAAGAAATAGCAGATGATTATAAGACGTTACATTCGCAAGCGTTTGATCCGCTGGGGCTGGAAGTTGATCTGACATTGAAGAGTGTCGGACAGCATAAGGCTAAAAGCGGCGGAGAAGAACATCTCTATAATCCGAGGACAATACATATGCTTCAGCAATCTACCAGACGGGGAGATTATGAACTGTTTAAAAAATACACGGAGATGGTTAATGAGGAAGGTGCAAAGATTAATCTGAGAGGCCAGCTTGAGTTTAACTATCCGAAAGAGGGAATTCCGATAAGCGAAGTGGAAAGTGTAGACAGCATTGTAACTCGTTTTAAAACAGGTGCAATGTCCTATGGATCTATTTCAAAAGAAGCGCATGAAGCATTAGCGATTGCCATGAATCAACTTCACGGAAAATCAAACAGCGGTGAAGGTGGAGAAGAAATTGAAAGATTGGATACAGACCGGTGTTCTGCAATCAAACAGGTAGCTTCCGGGCGTTTTGGTGTGACTTCCAGATATCTGGTAAGTGCAAAAGAAATTCAGATTAAGATGGCGCAGGGAGCAAAACCAGGTGAAGGCGGACATTTGCCGGGCGGAAAGGTTTATCCGTGGATTGCAAAGACAAGGCATTCAACGCCGGGAGTCAGTCTGATTTCACCACCGCCTCATCATGATATTTATTCTATAGAAGATTTGGCGCAGTTGATCTATGACTGTAAAAATGCGAATAAAGATGCCAGAATCTCGGTGAAACTGGTGTCAGAAGCAGGAGTCGGAACTGTTGCGGCAGGTGTAGCTAAAGCAGGTGCAGGTGTCATACTTATTTCCGGATATGACGGCGGTACCGGTGCGGCGCCGAAAAGCTCCATTCATAATGCGGGGCTTCCTTGGGAGCTGGGATTGGCTGAAACACATCAGACCTTGATTCAGAATGGACTTAGGGAACGAGTACGTATTGAAACGGATGGAAAGCTGATGAGTGGAAGAGATGTGGCGATTGCAGCAATTCTTGGTGCGGAAGAATTTGGCTTTGCCACAGCACCGCTTGTGACACTGGGATGCGTAATGATGCGAGTATGCAATCTGGATACCTGTCCTGTGGGAGTTGCGACTCAGAATCCGGAGCTTAGAAAGCGGTTTACCGGAAAACCAGAGTATGTTGTTAATTTTATGCGTTTTATTGCAGAAAATTTACGGGAATATATGGCAAAGCTTGGTGTACGTACAGTAGATGAGCTTGTGGGAAGAACAGAATTTTTAAAAATAAAAGAGGTTCCGGAGTCCGAGAGGGCTTCTATGCTGAATTTGCAGCAGATTCTGTATAATCCTTATGAAGGTAGTAAGAAAGAAGTAATCTTTAATCCGAAGAAGGTATATGATTTTGAACTGGAGAAAACTTTGGATGAGAAAGTACTGATACCTCGTATGCTTCCGGCACTTCAGAAAGGGGAAAAGAAAAGTATTGATATAGAGGTAAGTAATGTAAATCGAACTTTTGGAACCATTTTTGGTTCGGAAATTACAAAAAGATATCCGGAAGGACTTGAGGAAGATTCTTATGTCGTAAATTGTAACGGAGCCGGAGGTCAATCTTTTGGTGCATTTATCCCGGCAGGTCTTACACTTCGGCTTTGTGGTGACAGTAACGATTATTTTGGAAAAGGGCTTTCCGGTGGAAAGCTGGTTGTATATCCGCCGAAAGGAATCAAATTTAAGCAAAATGAAAATATTATTATCGGTAATGTAGCACTTTACGGTGCAACCAGCGGAAAAGCGTTTATTAATGGCGTTGCGGGAGAACGTTTTGCGGTCAGAAACTCAGGGGCAACAGCAGTTGTAGAAGGGGTCGGTGACCACGGATGTGAATATATGACCGGAGGACGAGTGGCAGTTCTCGGAAAAACAGGTAAAAACTTTGCGGCAGGAATGAGCGGCGGAATTGCCTATGTTTTGGATATGGATAATGACTTATATATGAAGGTAAATAAGCAGCTGGTAAATATTGAATATGTAACCTCCAAGACGGATGTGAATGAGCTCAAGGAAATGATCAAGGAGCATGTAGCCGGCACCGATTCAGAAATCGGTAAGGTAATCCTTGAACATTTCACAGAATACCTGCCAAAATTCAAAAAAATAATTCCAATCGACTACGAACGGATGATGACAGCGATTCTTCAAATGGAAGAGATGGGCATGGGAAGTGAAGAGGCGAAGATCGAAGCATTTTATGCCAGCAAAGGTGGAAGATAGGAGGTCATAAAAGTGGGAAAAGCGACAGGATTTTTAGAATATGACAGAAAGAATAAGCCGGCAGAAGACCCAAAAGAGAGAATCGGGCATTATCTGGAGTTTCATAAACCTTTGCAAGATGAGGAACAGAGACAGCAGGCAGCAAGATGTATGGCATGTGGCGTTCCGTTTTGCCAGTCTGGGCAGATGATCATGGGGATGGTGAGTGGATGTCCACTTCACAATCTTGTGCCGGAATGGAATGATCTTTTGTATAGAGGCAATTTAAAAGAAGCTTATCATCGGCTGAAAAAAACAAATAATTTTCCTGAATTTACATCAAGAGTCTGCCCGGCGCTTTGTGAGGCGGCATGTACGTGTAGCCTCAACGGAGAAGCAGTGGCGACAAAAGCCAATGAGTATGAGATTATTGAAAATGCTTATAAAGAAGGATACGCAAAGGCAAATCCTCCAAAAGTCCGCACCGGGAAAACAGTGGCAATTGTAGGGAGTGGTCCAAGCGGTCTTGCAGCGGCGGATCTTTTAAACCGGAGAGGTCATCAGGTTACGGTATTTGAAAGAGAAGATAAGCCGGGTGGTCTTTTGAGATATGGAATTCCCAATATGAAGCTTGAAAAACAGGTGATTGACAGAAAAGTCAGGATTCTTGAAGAAGAAGGAATCACATTTGTGACGGACTGCAATATCGGAAAGGATAAAAAGGCATCAACTCTTATGAAAGAGTTTGACCGTGTCATTCTTGCCTGCGGTGCTCCAAATCCAAGAGATATTAAAGTGAAAGGACGAGATGCAAAAGGTATTTACTTTGCGGTGGATTTTCTCAAGTCTACTACAAAAGCTCTTTGGAATAACGTTCCTGAAGGAGCAGTGAAAGCAGTTCAGCCAAAGGAAGGGACGTATATTTCTGCTAAAGGAAAACATGTGATTGTTATCGGAGGAGGCGATACAGGAAATGATTGTGTGGGGACTTCCATGCGCCATGGTGCTGCAAGTATCCTGCAGATTGAAATGATGGCAAAAGCACCGGATGAACGTGCGCCGCTGAATCCATGGCCGGAATGGCCGCGCGTCTGTAAGACAGATTACGGGCAGGAAGAGGCAGCAGCTGTTTTCGGAAAAGATCCACGGGTTTATCAGACAACAGTAAAGGAATTTGTTAAGAATAAAAATGGTGAAGTGTGCAAGGCTGTTCTTGTAAAGCTGGAGCCGAAAAAAGATGAAAAGACAGGTCGTATGATGATGACTGAAATAGCAGGAAGTGAATATACAGTAAAGGCGGACCTTGTTTTGATCGCAGCCGGATTTCTTGGGAGTGAAAGTTATGTGACAAAAGCATTTGGTGTAGAAGTTAATGAACGGACGAATGTTGCAACAAAAGAAGGAGAGTATCAGACCAGTGCAGACCGAGTGTTTACGGCAGGTGATATGCACCGGGGACAGTCTCTGGTTGTGTGGGCAATCCGGGAAGGAAGAGAAGCGGCAAGAGCAGTAGATGAAAGCCTGATGGGTTATTCAAATCTGTAGTACAGCTTTCATATCTTCCGGTAATGGGGCTGTAAATTCCATAGCTTCACCGGTAATTGGATGCGAAAATGACAGCTTGTGAGAGTGCAGAGCCTGTCTGGTTATATATTCCATATCAGGATTATACAGATAATCTCCGATGAGAGGATAGCCGAGATATTTCATATGAATACGGATCTGATGGGTACGACCTGTTTCAAGGCATAAAGAAACAAGGCTGTGCCCATTTTTTTCGAGCACAACATTATAATGAGTTACGGCATGTTCTCCGTGTTCAAAATCAACATCACGTTCAATAATTGTACCAGGTTTTCGGGAAAGCGGAGCGTCTATTGTGCCAGAAGGCGGAGTTACACTACCTTTTACAATCGCAAGGTATTCTCTGTGGATTTCCCGGCGGTAGACCATGGAGGATAGTATATTGCCACTGACGAGATGTTTTGCAATGACAGTGAGGCCGGAAGTATCGCGGTCGAGCCGGTTACAGCAGCGGAAGATAAACGGTTTGTTTTGTCTGGCATAGTACCAGGCAAGTCCATTTGCCAGAGAATTAGTATAATTGTTCATAGATGGGTGGATTGGCATACCGGCAGGTTTGTTAATAACAATGATATCTTCATCTTCATATATAATATTCAGAGGGATTTCTGCCGGCGGGATCTTTTCAGAGCATTTGGTTTCGCAGATGCATACACTAAGGTGATCGCCTGTGTGCAGAGTATCTCTCATATAATAATGTACATTATTTACAAGAATGCTTTTGGGCATTCTTTTGATTTCTGCAATGTTTTGGGAAGAATAACCATGCTTTTTTAAAAATTGTTCTACTCTGAGACCTGAATATTCCTCTGTGATTTCGTAATTAATTATTCGATTCATTGAAATTCTCCTGCGATTTCGGTATGATTAATTGTATGTCAGGTTACCATCATAACATAAATTTATCGAAGGAGGAAGGATTATGCCAGGATTAAGTACCCTTTGCTATATAAAAAAAGAAGGAAAATATCTGATGCTACATCGCACTGTGAAGAAAAATGATGTAAATAAAGATAAATGGATAGGAGTGGGTGGCCATTTTGAGAAGGATGAAAGTCCGGAGGAATGTGTGCTCCGTGAAGTAAAGGAAGAAACAGGATACACGCTTACGTCTTATCGGTATCGTGGTATTGTGACATTTGTATCGGGGAACGGTGTGACAGAATATATGTCATTGTTTACCGCTGATGGATTCGAGGGAGAACCGATAGCATGCGATGAAGGAGAACTTGAATGGGTGGACATTGAGAAAGTATGGAAGCTTAATATATGGGAGGGTGATAAGATTTTCTTCCGTTTGTTAGAGGAGACGGATGAATTCTTTTCGCTGAAGCTTGTATATGATGGGAAAGATAAGTTGGCAGAAGCGTCTTTGAATGGAAAACCGATGGAATTATTCGATATACTAAATGAAGATGGAACAAAAAGCGGAATAGTCAGGGAGAGAGGTGTGGCTCACAGAGAAGGAAGCCTTCATGCTACCGTGCATACGTGGATTGTCAGAAAAAATGTGAAGAAAGGGAAATTAAGCGATTATGATGTCCTTTTACAAAAGAGAAGCGCCTGTAAAGATTCTAATCCCGGAAGCTATGATATTTCTTCAGCGGGACATGTTGATGCCGGAGATGAAGTGCTCCCGTCAGCGGTTCGGGAACTGGAAGAAGAACTTGGAATCAAGGTGAGAGAATCTCAGTTAAAATACGTAGGGATCCACTATGGGGAATTTGAAGCGATATTTCATGGAAAACCTTTCCATGACAGAGAATACAGCTCTGTATTTTTATATACCGAATCAGTGGAAATCAGTGATATGACTTTGCAGGAATCAGAAGTAGAAGAAGTAATATGGATGGATTATGAAGAATGCAGAAGAAAGATACACACAGGAGAAATAGATAATTGTATTTATGAAGATGAATTTCGAATGGTGGGAGAATATCTGAAAAATATATAAAATCATATTTGATAATAGTTGGGTTAAAGATTATGTTTTTAGTAGAAAATGTAACATTGTTACAGACTTTAAGAAAAAATAGGTTATAATAGTAAATGTAGTGGAGAAACCGCCAGTTTTTGACTGGCAGTATCATAAAAATCTTAAGAGAGGTAAGAATATATGGCAGTATTACATTTAACAAAAGAAAATTTTAAAGAAGAAGTGTTGGAGTCTAACGTACCTGTTTTAGTAGATTTCTGGGCAACATGGTGTGGCCCGTGCCAGATGGTGGGACCGGTAATCGAGGAGATTGCAGGAGAGGTTACAGATGCAAAGATTTGTAAGGTTGATGTAGATGCTCAACCTGAGCTTGCAAGAGAATACAGAGTCATGTCAATTCCGACATTGATGGTTTTCAAAGATGGACAGGTTGTAAAACGAGAAGTTGGAGCAAGATCAAAGCAGGAAATTCTTTATATGCTTCAGTAACTGATAGGGAGGCTGCCAATCTGAAATGTTCAGTATTGTGAGCCTCCTTTTTAATTTGACTCTTGAGATTGCGTTTCGTTACAAATGTGTTAAAATAAATATATCACATACAAGAAATAGCATGTTGCATCATTAGTAAATACTATTGCTTGTATACTTTACTGAATGTCTGATGAGTGGAAAACAAAAACAGATTAAAATGTAAAAGGGGAGAGTATCTATGGTAGAAAAAGGAGTAGTACATGGCAGATTTCAGGTTATGCATTTAAAACATATGGAATATATACTTGCAGCGAAGATGAGATGCAGAAAATTGTTTATTGGTCTTACCAATCCGGACAGTATGCATACAAAGGATTCTGTTCATGACATAAATCGCAGTGAGAGATCATCAAATCCACTGACTTATTATGAACGTTATGAAATGATCCGAGGAGCTATGAAAGAATTTAATGTACCGGAATCAGAATATGATATTATTCCATTCCCAATTAACTATCCGGAGTATCTCTTACAATATGTACCAAGAGATGCGGTGTATTATATGGGAATGTATGACGAGTGGGATGAGGAAAAATATAAAGTGTTGAAAGAGCTGGGACTTAATATAGAAGTTCTGTGGAAGAGGATGCCAGAAGAAAAGGGCGTGACAGCTTCATGGGTGCGAAGTTGTATTGCAACAGATCAGGAATGGGCGCATTTAGTTCCGAAGAGCGTATATCATTATCTGACCGAACATAATCTGGATGAAAGAATTGGACGGTTGGAAAGAATGAGGATTGATGAGAAAGCATTTGATATAGACTAGTTGGGTACAGGGTATTTGACGAATAGGTACACCATGTTTTTTAAATTGGGACGTAGACTTTTTTAAAAAGTCTACGTCCCAATTTGACTTAAATAAACTTCACGGCAGTACCGTAAGCCATAATTTCTGCGGCTCCCTGCATAACGGTACTGGATGAATAACGGATATTTATGACTGCATCGGCGCCCATTGCCTGAGCGTCTTCTGCCATACGCTTTGTTGCAATGGCGCGGGCTTCGTTCATCATCTCTGTGTAAGATGTGAGCTCACCGCCTACAAGTGTCTTAAAGCTGTTCATAATGTCTTTCCCAATATGTACAGACTGAATCATTGTGCCTCTTACAAGACCAATCATTTCAAAATTTTTGCCTGTGATATAATCTGTATTTACTAAGATCATAGGAAATCCTCCTTTAAACAATTGTATTATTTTATTAATACAATTATACTATTGTGTAGAGGATATTTCAAGCCTTTTCTGTTGTCGATTATGAAAGATTTAACACATCTTTAATGGTATAAAAACCGGCGTCTTTTCCTTCCAGATATACTGCACAGTCGCAGGCACCTCTGGCGAAACATTCCCAATTATAAGAATGATGGGTGATTTCAAGACGTTCTCCCATGCCGCCGAAAAATACAGTGTGACTGCTTGGAATATTGCCGGCGCGAAGGGAATGATAGCCGATTGTACCTGGAACGCGCGGAGAAGCACCCTCGCGCCCATAGACAGCAATATCTGATAACTCTTCTCCTAAAGAATGAGCCATAATTTCTCCCATTTCTTTTGAAGTTCCGCTTGGTGCATCCTTTTTCCACTGGTCATGCATTTCAAGAATCTCTATATCGAGATCTTTTCCGGCAGTTTTCGTAACAATCTCCAATAATTTGTTCATAATGTTTACTAATTTAGAAGTGTTGGCCGCATAGAGCATAGGAATATAAGTGGCAGCATCTTTAAAACGCTGCATTTCTTCCTCGCTGAAACCTGTGGTACCACATACGAGTGCTTTTTGGTGAGAAATGGCAAGATCTAATACGGTCATAGCCATCTCTTTGGTGGAGAAATCAATGATAACATCACATTGATCTATAACACTTTCAAGATCATCAACAACCGGAATGTTTAAATTTCTTCCGACCATGGCTACGGTTCCAAGATCGCTGCCAATGTAATCACGGCCTTTTGGACCAACGCCGGCAACGAGCTGTATGTCATCACGGCCTGCTGCAGCCTGTGTGATCAATTTCCCCATTTTACCGCGTGGCGCCATAACAATTACTTTCATCATAATGGTATAAATTCCTTTCCTGTGAGAGATTTCTTTATATGTTAATTGTATTGTATCACAGAATAGAAAAATCAAAAAGCAAAATCAGGCACGTCGGAATTTTGTGGGGAGAAAGATGGAGATATCTGTCGAATTTAAAAATTATAAATAATTTACAAAAAATGCTTTAATGTTTTTGGGTTTTAGGTTATAATTACTATGATAAGTTCAAGACATACTTGGGGCGATAGAGATGTCTTAATAAATAAAAAGGAGGATATGATATGAAAAAGAGAAGGTTATATAACCGAATCGGATGTGCCATATTGTCATTTGTTATGATATTGACATTAGGTATATCACCAGCTGCAACGAAAGTTGCTAAAGCTGATTGGAACACTGAAATTACGAGTGATGTTTCAATTGTAGTCAAGCCTGACACACAGGAAAGTTTGACGTTTGAAGAGGATCAGGAGTATGATATTGCCTCTTATTTTACTGTTAATTATGGGGAGGATGAAGCACCGTATTTGTGTGATTACTCGGATCCGGCAAATTGGTTCAGTAATCTGGATGGATATACCCCATATTCAGAATTGTTTTCTGTAAGTTATAGCAAGATTACAGATGGAACTGAGTCAAGTCTGAGCGAAGCGCCGACCAGACCGGGAACATACAGAGCTTCTGTTACATTCGAAAAAGGCGATGATGATGGATATTATGTTTATGCAAATGGAGCATATGAAGGTTGGTTTTCACCATCAGAAATTAAGAGTGCTACCATTGATTATACAATTACAGAGTCTTCAGAACCTGATGATGAGACTTATGAAGGTCTCAAATTGATGTATGGTAATGAAGAGCTTGCCGATGAAGATGCATTTATCTTACTGATGTTTGGCGATGGATTTGCTGCTGAAGATCAGAAAACATTCTATAAGGAATCAAAGAAGATTGCTGATTATATTATGGCAACTTCTCCATATGATGAATTTGCAGATACAATAAAGATTTATGCATACGGAACAGTTTCAAATGAATCTGGTGCCCGCGCTGACAAAGCAACAACTCAGGCAGAAGCAGATGCGGATACTCGTGATACTTACTTTGGAACTTCTTTCTGGACAGGAGGTATGCAGAGACTTCTTTCTGTTAATAGTGACGGGTTGGCTAAAGTAGAAGCACTCAAAAAAGATGTACTTCCATCTGCAGATTTCAGTGTTATCGTTGTTAACTCTGATACATATGGCGGAAGTGGCGGAGAAGTGTGTGTTGCTTCTTTAAATAGCTCTTCATTAGAGATGATGCTTCATGAGCTGGGACATACAGTAGCAAATCTGGCTGATGAATACTGGGCTGGAGCAAGTTATGCTTCTGAGCTTGCAAACATGACAAAAGAGTCTGATCCTACTAAGGTAAGATGGGCTCGTTTTGTAGGAAAAAATGGTGTAGGCGTTTATAAACATGAACAGAGTGAAACCAGTACTGACTGGTATCGTCCAAGTGATAACTGTAAGATGCAGTATCTCAGACAGTCAGCTCCATTCTGTGAAGTATGTAAAGAGGAGCTTAGAAAAACATTCTGTAATCATTCAGATGTGACAAAGATCTTCTTCCAGACATATGCTGATGAATTCTATCAGGGCGCAGAAGGAAAAGATATGAGTGAATACTTTATCATCCGCAGAGGCGGCAATGAAATTACTGGTGACAAACTTGGTGATAAGTTAACGCTTGTTTATAAAGATGATAAAGGAAATGTTGTAGATGGTATTCCGTCAGTAGCAGGAGATTATACAATTGAAGCTACTTTTGCAGGAGATGATACATATAAAGAATGCAGTATGACTGCTGAGTATACAATCGAACTTCCTGATCTTATTACTATAGATGCTGCAAGTTCCAAAGTATATGATGGAAACCCGATGGATATTTCTATTAATGTAGATTATGAGGAAGATAAATATACTACAGAGGTTCATTATACAGGTACTATGCCTTATACAAACTATGAGGATATCCCGTATGACAGCGATGAAGCGCCGATTAAACCTGGAAAATACACAGTAGAAGTAAAAGCTTATGATAAAGAGTCAGGATTATTGATTAGTAAGAAGTCCAAATCTTACCAGATTACTTTCAAGATTACGACATTAACAAACAATAACACAGGTGAATATCCGGGAGCTCAGGATTGGTATAACAATAAGCAGATCGTAATTGTAGGAGAAGGATTTACTGCAGATGAGCAGGATAAATTTGAAAAAGCTGCTAAGGATTATGTAGATTATATTTTGAATACTGAGCCGTTTAAAGAGACACAGCTTTATTTTAATTTTGCTGTAGCAGAAGTTGTATCTGATGAATCCGGCATTGGAACCGAGCCTAAAGATACATATTTCGGATTGAGATATGATGAGAATGGAAAGATTATTCCAGAAAATATTCAGGCTATAGCAAATATTGGTTACAATAATGTTTCTCCATATTATAAAGCTAATATTATTATCGTAAATGATGAGAATGTTAAAGAAGGTGCTGTTACAAAAGAAGGTTATCGCGGTTATGTATACGGTGGTCTTGATGATAAAGAATACGTTGCCAGAGAACTTCTTAACTATCTGACAGGACAGGATGAAGGATATGTAGCAGATACAAAGGAAAAGGCTGAAGCACAGCGTGCAGATCTTTTAAGCGCTCTTTTCTACACATGGTATGGCGAGGATTATGCAATTGTTGTAAGTCGCGTTTATGATGAGCAGTTTGTTGAAAATGGATCTCCGGTTGAGATGGAGAAATACTTCCAGACATATGTTCTTGGAAAAGAAGTTCCAAGAGAACAGCTGAATTATACATTTACTTATTATGACAGCGAAGGAAATGAACTTGATGGTGCACCTACAAGAGCAGGTACATATAAAGTACTTGGTGAATTGATTCCTTCTTCTGATGCTGTATATGCTAGCGACAACGATGGTAAAGTATTCTGGAAAGTACGTGATGATGAAACTTATGATGAAAACGGAGAGGTTTTCGATGCTAATGGTAATAGCATTGGTTGGCTGTTCACTGATCCGGTAACAGAAGTTACTTTAGAAGATGGAACAACTCATTATATTCCACGTGCAAGAGGATTGGCTACATTTAAGATTTCAAGTGCACAGGAAGTTAAGATTGATGAGGCACAGGATTATCTGTCAAAGGCACAGGAAGCTTTAGCTAATGAAGACGCTAAAACAGCACAGGAATATCTTGCAAAAGCTGAGGAAGCTATGAAAGCTGCAGAAGCTGCAGAAGAAGAGTCTATTGAAGATCGTCAGGAACTGGATAAGGCCCTGAAAGAAGCTCAGAAACAGGTTGCAGAGGCATTAGAGCAGAGTGAAAAAGATAAAGCTGCTGCAGAGGAAGCTCTTAAGAAGGCAGAAGAAGCCCTTAAAGAAGCAGAAGCTGCTAAGAAAGAAGCAGAGATTGCAAAACAAAATGCTGCTAATCAGGTTGCAACTGCAAAATTCCAGGCTAAGAAAGCAAGTATTAAATCTGTAAAGACTCCTAGCAAGAAAGCTCTTAAGGTTACATGGAAAGCAGTGAGCGGAGCAGAGGGATATCAGATTCAATACTCAAAGAAGAGTAATTTCAAGAGTGCTAAAACTGTTACAGTTAAGGGCGCATCCAAGAAGACAACAACAATCAAAAAGCTGACATCAAAGAAGAAATATTATGTTCGTGTAAGAGCATATAAGACAATCGGCGGAAAGAAAGTTTATACTTCATGGAGCACAAAGAAATCCATAAAGGTAAAATAGTAATTTAGTGATTTTATCATAGGGGGTTGCGTTATGCAACCCCCTATAATTATGTAAAAAACAAATATATTGTGAAAAATGCTAAAAAAAATTTATTTTTAAATTCTCTATTGTAAATTATAAATAATAAATATATAATAGAATACATGGAATATAAATA
>JBJFCD010000097.1:0-3371 GCA_051888795.1 Lachnospiraceae bacterium
CAGATTCCGCATTTTCCTGTCTGGAACTTAATACAGTTATCACAGTCAATGACTGGCACATTTGGGATTGCCTGTGCAAATGGTGTGTAAATAGCACTTCTTGTATTTAACCCTCGGTTAAATTCACTTGGTGCTTTTTTAGACGGACATTTTTCCTGGCAGACTCCACATCCTGTACATTTGTCCATATCAACATGTCTCGCTTTTTTGCGGATATCTACGGTAAAATCACCCACAAATCCTGACACTTTTTCCACTTCACTGTATGTATAAATCGTAATCTTTTCATGGGCTGCTGCTTCCACCATCTTAGGTGTCAGGATACATGCAGAACAGTCCAGAGTCGGGAATGTCTTATCAAGCTGGGACATTCTTCCTCCGATACTCGGTGTCTTTTCTACGATATCTACTTCATATCCTGCATCTGCGATATCCAGTGCTGTCTGAATACCTGCAATACCGCCTCCGATCACAAGTGCTCGCTTGGTAACACGACTCTCACCCGGTTTCAGCGGTGTATTCAAATTCACCTTCGCAACTGCAGCTCTCATAAGTACGACTGCTTTTTTCGTTGCCTCTTCCACATCTTTATGAATCCAGGAACAATGCTCACGGATATTTGCGATCTCTACCATGTATGGATTGATTCCTGCACGTTCTGCCGCTTTTCTGAATGTTGCCTCATGCATACGCGGAGAACAGGAACATACAACAATTCCTGTCAGATTCTTTTCCTGGATCGCTTTTGCGATCAGTGCCTGTCCTGCCTCAGAACACATATACTGGTAATCTTCTGCATGAACAACACCTGGCTCCATCATAGCCATTTCCGCTACTTTTTTTACATCAACTGTTGCTGCAATGTTACTGCCACAGTGACAAACAAATACTCCTACCCTCTGCACAAAGATCACCTCCTATATCTTCTGAATGCGCTGACTAAAAGCTGCTGCGGAAGCTCTTCATCAAGAAGTTCAGGAATTTCTTCTGCCTTCAGATAATCCTGACCTTTCTGCCTTACCACCAGCTGTCTTGCCGCGTCAATTAATTTTCCGGGTTTCACATCTCTCGGGCAGCGCTCCACGCATGCAAAGCAGGAAAGACATTTCCAGAGAGATTTTGAATTTACAAGAGATTCAATATCTTCATTTACAACATAAGATACGAACTGGTGTGGTTTAATATCCATTTCATTAAAGGAAGGGCAGGATGCTGAACATTTTCCGCACTTCATACATTTTAATGGATCCACGCCGCTGATTTCTTTGATCATATCAGCCTGTGTCTGTGCTTTTTCACTCATGATTCTGCCACCTCCTCTTTTACTCCAAGAGCCTCGGCCAGTAACTCTGTAAAATAGTAAACCGGCAGCTTTTTATTTCCACTCTTGTTCAGATTATATAAACATAACGGACATGCGGTAATAAGCATTTCTGCGCCAAATCCTTCTGCACTGTCCATAATCTTGTCACACATATTTTTTGACAGTTCTTTTTCTTTCAGAGAAATATATCCTCCACAGCATTCATTTCTGTATGGATAGATGACCGGCTCGGCACCGATCGCTCTGATAAAGTCCTCAATAATTGTCGGATTTTCCGGATTGTCAAATCCAAGGATCTTTCCGGGTCTCAAAAGAAGGCATCCGTAGTAAGCTCCGATCTTCTTTCCCGTGAGTGGATTCACTACTTTTTCCTTGATCTTATCAAATCCAACTTCGTCACGAAGCACTTCCAGATAGTGAAGCACTTTCGTTTCACCTGCATATGGCTCTTCTAACTGCATATAGTTATTGGCTCTGGTGCGGATATCCTCCACATTTTTCATATCATCATTGACACGTTTGATCACATGATGGCAGGCAGAACAGATTGTCACCAGATCCTGCCCTTTTTCTTTTGCTTCGTTCAGCGCACGAACAGAAGAAAGCTTTGTTGCGATCTCGTCAGTACCCAGCGGATATACGCCGCCGCAGCACTGCCAGTTTTCAATTTCTTCCAGTTCAAAGCCCAGCGCTTTCGCAGAAGCTCTGGCATAAACATCCAGATCTTTCGCTTTTGTTCTCAGGGTGCACCCCGGATAATAGCTGTACTTCATATGTATTATTGTCCTTTCTTTCCTTATGACAGATCAATCTGGGCAATGACTGCCTTTAATGCATCTGCACTTGCTTTCAGTTTCTCTATTTCTTCGTCTGTCAGTTCCATCGGTACTTTACCCTGCACACCCTTAGGTCCTACCAGTGTGAGTGTGCTTAAGCATACATCTTCCACTCCGTATTCCCCGTGTAACATAGAAGAAACAGTTGCCATAGAATCATAAGCAGAAAGAACTCTCGCGCAAAGCTGACAGACAGCTCTGGAAACAGCATAAAATGTTGCACCTTTATTGGTAATGATCTGCCCGCCGGATTTCTGAACATAAGTCAGCATTTCGTCTTTGTCAAGCTGCTGCAGGTTTTTTGAGTCTTTCATCAGCTCATAATATTCATCTATATTCATTCCTGAAATATTCGCTTTTGACCATGGAACAAATGATGTGTCTCCGTGTTCGCCGTATACATAAGCGTGGATATTTTTCTGAGCCACCTTGAAATGTTCAGAAAGGCCACAGCGAAGTCTTGCTGTGTCAAGAAGTGTACCTGAACCAATGATCTGATTTTCCGGAATTCCTGAGATTTTTGTAAATACATAGGTCATGATATCCACCGGATTGCTTACAATGATATAAAGTGCGTTTGGTGCTGCCGCTACAATCTCCGGTGTAATGCTCTTTAAGATATTTACATTTGTCTGTGTGAGTTCAATTCTTGTCTGTCCTGGTTTCCGGGCAATTCCTGATGTTATAATCACAATATCGGAATCCTTTGCATCTTCGTAAGTACCCGCAATAATGGAAATCGGATCACGGAAACAAGTTCCCTGCTCAATATCCATTACTTCACCTTCAACTTTCTCTTTGTTGATATCGATCAGAACTATCTCTGATGCGAGATCTTCATAGGATAATGTGTACGCAATCGTCGCTCCAACACTTCCCGCGCCAATAATTGTAATTTTTCTGCTCATGGCACCTCTTCTCCTTCTTGTTGTTATTTTTTTAACGTTTGGTTCCTAAAAAAATTTGAAATCATTCTCAAATGATTTCATCTGCGCAAATTTTACCATATTAAAGCGGTGCAGGCAAGCATTTCTTGTTATATTTTTAACTATATTGTTTAATTTTTATCATTTGCATAATTATTTTTTACAAATGCATATTTATTTGTTTGATTTGACGAACACTTTGACTTTTTTGCTATTTAACGTTACACTTATAATGCTGCGTTTCATTCAAATCTCGACATTTATGAGCGCAGTAAATAATGATAG
>JBJFCD010000098.1:0-3346 GCA_051888795.1 Lachnospiraceae bacterium
TACTCTGGGTGATCAGCATTTCGAGCAGATCAGCTCGAGACAATCGTTTCAATTCTTTTTCCGTCATACCAATTATCCTTACACTTTTCTGCCATTATTCATTTTGCCATTATAATAGTTTTTGCGTAACCGAACCGTAACTGAAGCACCCTTTTGCTCACTATTCTTTCGATAATAACATCCGATATAGCTGAGCATTTCTCTCCTCTGCCCAGGAATATTCACTCAAATATTCTCCTGCATATCGTTTTGCCGTCTGAACATCTCCGCACAAAATCCGATATAGATCACAGTCCACCTGATCAGTCCTTAAAAATCGCCGATTTCCCTGTGTAGCAATGATATCGCCGATTCCGACTTCCTCCAACGCATCCGCCAGCCGCTTATAAGTCACACGAAACAGCGCCTGTGTATTTACATCACTTGACCGTTCCGGCCACAGGCAGGCAATCCCCTCTCCGGTCGTAATTCCTTTTTCCCCGCGATCGACTAAAAGAGCAAATAGCTCAATGACCTTTTCTCTGCGAAGATGCAAAGGCTGACCTGCTACCGAGACAGAAAATGTGGGAATTGTCTGTATAGTAACACGATGCAGTGGCTTTGGCCGGATCAAAGACGCCTTGTCCAGCTCTTTTCGGATATCCGCCCGCGAGTACGGTTTCAAAACGTACCCGATTGCTCCCACTCCAAAAGCTTCCAGTGCATACTGGCGGTACGCAGTCAAAAATACGATGTGAATATTCTCATTGATCTCTTTCAACTGCAGTGCAAGAGCAAGGCCATGGACCCCCGGCATTTCCATATCAAGAAATGCTGTGTCAACCGGATGCGACTTTGCCCATGCCAGAGCAGACACGCCATCCTGAAACAGCTTAAGACTTTCAATATCCAGAAATGATGCAACTGTCAATCTGAAATTATCAAGCGCCGGCTTCTCATCATCCACACATATAACATGCATATCTATACCTCCTTACAGGGTATTGAAATTGTCACCTTTGTTCCTTGTCCCGGTTCGCTCTCAATCTCCATTTTTCCCTTCATAAAATACTTCAGCCGGAACCGAACATTATTTAATCCGACTGCAGATTTATCAGATACTGCTTTTTTGTCAAATCCCACACCATCATCCTGAATACTGATAAAAATATTCTCTTCCTCAGCCCATGTAGAAAGTGATACTGTCCCTCCTGATTCCTTCGGTCTCAGACCATGCTTGATTGAATTTTCGACAATTGGCTGAAGAACGAGGGACGGGATCACAAAATCATCTACCGCAATGTCTTCTACAAATTTTACTCTGTCGCCAAAACGAACCTGCTCAAGTGCCACGTAATCCTCCAGATGCTGCAGCGCAACTCGAAATGCCACCGGCGCATCTTCCTGCAGAATATCTATGTTCGTCCGCAGATAATGAGAAAACCGCACCACGGTCTCATCTGCTTTCTCCGGATCATATTTACACATACCGCTGATTGCATTCAGGACATTGAAAATAAAATGCGCACGAATCTGGCTCATAGCCAGTACGATCCGGCTGTTTTTCAGCTCGTCTTCCAGCCTCTCCGCCCGGACAGACGCCTGATAATTTTTCGAAATATATTTGACTGCCTTCCCAAGATAAATCAAAAATAAAACTCCAAACGTCATTTTTGACAATATTCCGTGAGACCACCAGTCAAAAAACGCATTCACACAATCAATGAAGATCACTGCCAGGAAGATCATATAGGAATGCAGCATCCCGCTCTTTTCTGCCGTCCGGCATCGTATTTCATACATACAACAAATGAATAACAGCAGACAGATCAACATCTGAATAATAATCCACAAAAACATTACATCATATAGAAGTACTACTTTGCAAAGACACAGAAGCATAATGATTGTAATTACAATTTCCTCCGCTATCACAACAACTTCTGCTGCTAGCTTCACTCTGTTGCTTAGTTCATCTCGGATAAGAATACCTAATTCTAAAAACACAAATATAATACTCAGACACAATACATGGGTATTAAATACAATAATATGACTCCACAAAGAAATATCTACTGTATCAAAGAGGATATAAGCCCCTGCAAATAGTGCAAGCAAGCCGAAATTTTTAAGTTTCTTTCCAAATTCATTGTGCATAACCGAAAATGTCAAGGCAACTCCCATCAATACAAGCGAAATGAGCATAACAAAAACCCCACTCCACCGGAATAAGAAAGTTTTGTTCTCGAGCATTTCCCAAAGGTCCATGTTTGACCCGCCATAAAATGTATGAAGAAACTCCGAATATGCTTCACGATTGCCAAATTTGTGAGGATTGTGAAGCTTAATCTCTACTACATCCTCTGTCGTAATGCCAGGAGATTCCATACTCCCCCAGACCGTCCCGCACATAGCTGCAGCCGTTTGATTGTCTATCGGCTCATTTGCAAACATATTTTCTCCATTGACAGAGATAGTTGCTTCAATATGATCCAGATAAAATTGTATTACGGTTCCCCTGGGAATATTTTCTTTAAACGCACCTCGAATATGAATATCGCCATCCAAAGCAGACAATTTTGTATCTTCATCTAAAGGAATCCAGTCCCCACCATTCTGACTGTATTCCCCCGTCAGTGTATATAAGACCGGCAGAGAAACCAGCGACTGATTACTCGACAGGCAAACAATTAATAGTAAAAGCGCTGCAAAGATAAATGGATATAATTCCTTGACCACATGCCAGAATTTTTTTCGCCTCTGCATATCAATCTCCTTATCTTCTACTCTGTTTTCTCAGGAAGTTTTCCGTATCCCATGATCCTTGCATCAGTCAGATCATAAATCACATACTGCACACAATCATCCGAGTCCCCTTCTATTGTCTTTACCTTCGCCGAAACAGCACCTGTAGCAGGCATCACTTCAACAACGATCCCAACATGATCTGCAATTTCCTGTTCATCCGAATCATCCTTATCCTCTCCACTGCCCGAATTATTCATGTCAAAAAAAATCAGATCGCCGGGCGTCGGCGTATATCCATCTGCTTCCCGATAAATCCCATATTTTCTTTCCCGAAGCTTCTGAACCCACTGACCGCAATCTGTCTCCAATGGAAAATCTTCTACCTTTGCATAGCTTAAGCAAAATGATGCAAATGTGGCACTCCATTCTCCGTCACTGCTCCCAGAATCTCCTAACTGATCCTCAGAGCCTCCTGCCTGATTCTCAGCATAACCCAACTGACTCTGCGCAAGCGTCAGCACATCCTCAGACCAGTCGCCAGTCAGATTGACCTGCTTCGCTGCATTTTCCCACTCACTTTTAAACTCTATCGCCCCTTCTTTAGCGCTCTTCTCTGAAA
>JBJFCD010000099.1:0-3331 GCA_051888795.1 Lachnospiraceae bacterium
ATTCATGAAGAGGATACGGCGAAGATATTCGGAAGGTTTTATCGGGCACAGGAGGCTCAACAAAAAGACGGTGTAGGAATCGGTCTCTATCTTACGAGAGAAATTTTGAAAAAAGAATACGGATATATTAAGGTGAAATCAAAACCGGGGGAAGGGGCAGAATTTACACTGTATCTTTTAAAAGACTCTCCCTAATCTTCAGATTATTATAATGATTCTTTCAGATGTGTTAGATTCGTGAAAGAGTGTAGTAAGAACACAATGATACAATCAGGACAGTAGAAAAAAATGCTGTCCTTTTTCTATATTTATTAGGCAGCAAGTAAAAGTGGGAGGAAATAAGGTGAAGATATTACAAACAAATAATCTGAAGAAATATTATGGAACCGGAGAAAATCAAGTGAAAGCCCTGAATGGGATAAATCTTTCTGTAGAGCGGGGAGAGTTTTTGGCAATTGTCGGAACAAGCGGGAGTGGAAAATCGACTCTTCTTCACATGTTAGGAGGGCTGGATAGACCTACATCTGGAAAAGTTTATGTGGATGACAAGGATATTTTTACACTAAAAGAGGATGCGCTGTGCATTTTCCGCAGGAGAAAGATAGGATTTGTATTTCAGAGTTACAATCTTGTTCCAGTGTTAAATGTGTATGAGAATATTGTACTGCCGATTGAACTGGATGGAAATAAAGTGGATGAGAATTATGTGAATCGTGTGATATCTGTTCTCGGATTAAAAGACAAGTTAGAAAACCTGCCAAATCAATTGTCAGGCGGGCAACAGCAGAGAGTGGCAATCGCAAGGGCACTTGCTACCAAGCCGGCAATTCTTCTTGCGGATGAGCCGACAGGAAATCTGGACTCAAAGACGAGTCAGGATGTATTGGGGCTTCTGAAGGTAAGTGGAGAAAGATTTGGGCAAACCATTGTAATGATTACCCATAATGAAGAAATTGCACAGCTTGCAGACCGTATTATCCGCATCGAAGACGGAAAGATTGTGGGAGGCGGTGATACGGATGCGTAAAGTAAATAATCGTAAAGTAATCCGAAAGATTGCCGATAAGACAAGAAAGGCTGGAAAAAGTAAAAATATCATTCCGGTACTTGCGATTGCAATGACGGCACTCTTGTTCACTTCCGTTTTTACCATTGGCGGAAGTATGATCGAAAAACAGCAGGAAAGTACGATGCGTCAGGTGGGTGGCAGCGCACATGCAGGGTATAAGTATCTTACGCAGGAAGAGTACGATATTGTAAAACAGGATGAAAAATTGAAAGAAGTATCCTATCGCATTATTGTGGGAGATGCAGTTAATGATGATTTAAAGAAGCTGCACACGGAAATTAGTTATTACGAGGATCTTGATGCAAAATTCAGTTTCTGTTACCCAGAAAAAGGACATATGCCGGAAAAAGAGGATGAACTTGTCACAAGCGATCTTGTGTTGCAAGCATTGGGGATTTCCTGTGAATTAGGGCAGAAAGTACCGCTGGTAATGGATGTTGGCGGAGAAAAGGTGGAAAAGACATTTACTTTGTGTGGTTATTTTAAGGGGGATACGGTATCTCAAGCGCAGTGTGTGGCTGTGTCAAAGGAATATGCCAATAAAGTGGCTCCGACGCCGACTACATCTGTTTTAGAGACTGGAGCAGATGCATCTGATTATACAGGAAGAATCATGGCAGATTTTAACTTCGCTTCGACCTGGCAATTGGAAAAACAGGTAGAAGAACTGACGAAACGTTGTGGGTTTCCTGAGAATATAGATACAGGAATTAATTGGGCGTATATGGGAACAGAGACTGATCCGGAGACCGTTATGCTGATTGCAGTCCTTTTGCTGGTGATTCTGGCATCGGGGTATCTGATCATTTACAATATCTTTTATATTAATATATTCAATGATATCAGGCATTATGGACTACTCAAGACGATTGGGACGACCGGAAAACAGCTGCGAAAAATTGTACGAAGACAGGCTTTTATATTGTCGCTGTATGGAATACCGATTGGTTTGGTTTTAGGAGTTGTGGTAGGGAAGCTGCTTTTGCCAACAATCATGGAGCAACTCTCTTTCTCGAGCACGGCAGATACCAGCGTAAAGTTGAATCCATGGATTTTCATCAGCGCAGCTACATTTTCTTTATTCACAGTATATTTGAGCTGTATCAAGCCGTGTAGAATGGCCTCAAAGGTGACACCTGTGGAGGCGGTGCGCTTTACGGAAGGGCAGAATGCACCAATAAAGAAAAAAGAAAAGACGGCAAGAAAGGTAACTCCGCGCCGAATTGCTCTCCAGAATATGAGGAGAAACAGAAAAAAAGTGATCGTAGTTGTAGCCTCTCTTTCTATGGCACTTGTTCTTTTAAATAGTATCTACAGTCTGATTTCAGGGTTTGATATGGACAAGTTCGCCGCATCCCTGACAGTCAGTGATTTTGCAGTGTCTGATGCAACTCTTGATAACGTATCGGTAGATATACCGTCACGTGTGTGTGATGGAGTGACAAAGGAATTCCAGCAGGAATTAGAAAAACAAAAAGGAGTTCAGGAGATTGGTAATATTTATCTAAAACAATTATGTCCAACATTTACTGATGAGGATTACGAGAAGATAAAGAAAAATGTGTTTGAGAATCCTTTGGCAAAAAAAGATATGGAGGATCTGGCGGCGAAAGCTGATGATCAATATTTAAAGCGGTGTATCGAAGAAAGAGATATTGATGGTAATGTTTACGGTATCAGTAAATTGGTCATGGAGAAGCTTGAAAATCCGGATGCAAAGTTGGACTGGGAAAAATTTAAGACCGGGAAATATGTGATTGTTTCAAGATTTGGTTTTCAGGAAGAGGACAAAGAATATCCAGAATATTTTCATCCTGGCGAAACGGTTACAATTTTTAATGAGGATGGAGAGAGCAGACAGTACGAGGTGCTTGCAGCGGCAGATATGCCATATGCCTGTGGGTGGCAAGTGTTTGGCGTTTTTAACTGTAATTATATTCTTCCAGAGCAGGAATATCTCGATTTTATGGGAGAACAAAAGCCTATGAGAACTCTGATCAATGTAAAAAAAGAAAAGGAAGAAAAGATAGAAAAATGGCTGGAGAATTATTGTACAAATGTGAATAATGACCTGACTTACACATCAAAATCAAAAATCGTAAAAGAATTTGATTCGGTGAAAAAGATGTACTCTCTGGTAGGTGGACTTCTGGCATTTGTGCTGGCAATCATCGGAATACTTAACTTTATCAATACAATGGTCACATCTATTATATCCAGAAAGCAGGAATTGGCCATGATGGAGGCAGTGGGTATGACCGG
>JBJFCD010000100.1:0-3289 GCA_051888795.1 Lachnospiraceae bacterium
GTAGCACCTTCCTTCAAAAATTTGTCTGCGGTAGCGTAGCCAATGCCACGGCTGCTTCAGGTGATGATTGCAACTTTATCTTTCAGTCTCATAAGAATAC
Organism: Lachnospiraceae bacterium; assembly: GCA_051888795.1. GTDB lineage: Bacteria > Bacillota > Clostridia > Lachnospirales > Lachnospiraceae > MD308. The sequence continues at coordinate 101 of JBJFCD010000100.1, forward strand.
CTCCTTATGTTTTGTATTTGTAGTATAACCTGTTTCGGAGGCGCTCTCCGTGATAAAATCACATTTTTCCAAGAAGGAATGATAGAAAAATCATGCCCGTGCATAAATAAAAAGTCACAGTCACGCTCCGATTTGAAGTGTAGACTGTGGTTTTTATTTTACAGGTTCTGCACTTTCAGCCATCTTGATGATTTCGGAATCATCAAGATGGCTTGGAGTGTATTCCAGAACATAAGTGACTTCCGGAGAATAAGTCCAACAGAGAAATGCCGTGTCATCTTTCTTGTAAAGAGCGCCCGGCCAGTCCTGAATCATCATTTCCTCACAGCTGTCCATACTGTCAACCGGGAAAAGCACACTCAGGGCTTCTGTATAGACCTGATATGTTCCCTCATACACCGGCATATGATTTATTCCCGTGTACTGCGGACATTCAAGCCATTGTCTCGACCCATGTGGAGACGGTAGTATTGATGTCAAGGAAATAAAATCAAGTGCCAGAAAGCGGCGTATTTCCGGGCTTTTTCGGAGGTTGGGATTTGAAGCCAGACTTCTGAAGAAGCTCGGTTTTCTTATATGGAAACATATCTACTGCAAAATGTATGTCAGGTTGTAACCTCGGATTAGATGTCACGATTTGAGGCAGTGGATTAGATGTCAGGCATTTTGGGATGATTTTTGGAAAATGAAAAAGGGTGACAACCAATCCGGCAACTCGACCATTTGGAGAGGGTGCAGGCAGTGGAATAGATGTTAAGAGAGGCTATACAAATCGAAAATAGAGGAGAACAAGATATGGAAAAACTAATTACAATATATAATACAGAATACGCTATCCCAGCAGTGTTTTCTTATTCCCAAAAACACGAAAAAATGCCAGCGGTGATTCTATGCCATGGAACAGGATCACAAAAAATGAAGTCGGTAATTTGTTTGCAGAAATGTCCAAAAGATTATTGAACATCGGCATTGCTTCAATTCGTCTTGATTATGCAGGATGCGGTGATAGTAAGGCTTGCCAAACGAAATTAAGCTTTTGTGGAGAAGTGAATGATACAAAAAAAGTTTATCAGTATCTTTACACGCAGGACTTTATTGACTGTAACAATATTGGTATTTTAGGATTTAGTCAAGGAGCCCGTGTAATGGCAGAGCTATTAAAAGAAGTCCATTCGATAAAATTTGCGATAAGTTGGTCTGGTGCATGTCATGATGGTATAGGAGTGTTCAAAGGATGGTTCGATGAGTATTATCAAGAAGCATTGGAAAATGGTTATGCAAAGATACCGATGTTTTGGCGAGAGAACTTGCTGCTTTCAAAAAATTTGCAAAATAAAACTGCTTGTGTAAGCAGCCTAAAGATGATATTCTTTTCATAGGCAGTTGTTGGGACTAAGCCCGTGTTTGAAGTTTGTTATTGGTGGTACTTTAACAATGCTATCTTGGGCCAATCCTGTCACTGCCTTTTTTAGAAAAAGTAAAAAGCTGCGCCACAGCCTTGGCAGGCCATCGCGCAGCGATTTTGTTCAATTTCAGTTTGTAGAATTGGAATAGAATAAGCAGGACATAGGGGAGTGAAAGCCTACGTCCTTATTTTTCTGCTACCTATCCTTAATATACATCTCAATCAATTTATTCAAAAACACTTCAAACCTTTTATCGTCTTCCTCCGTCCTTTTAGACGAACCTTTCAAATGACGTTTTTTCTTTGCGTTTCTGGCTTTCTTCGCTAGATATCGCTCTATCAGCATTTGATCTATATTTTCATTTGTATACCATTTACCGCTCTGATGGATACCATAAGCACCTTTTCCCAGAATCATTGCCGCGACACCATAATCCTGCGTTACAACAATGTCTCCTTTCTGGCACAGACTGACCAGTTTAAAATCTACTGCATCAGCACCGGCTCCCACTGTGATTACTTCACTGTAATCTGAATATAAAACATGGTTTGTATCACATAAGAGAATAACCGGAATTTCATATTTCTTTGCTGTCTTTTCTACGATGGACACTACAGGACAGGCATCCGCATCTACTAATATCCTCATTTTTTCTTTCCTTTCGTCAGATCATAACTTTCCCCAATCATCCGCCGGATATCTTTATCCGGAACAGAGCCATCCAGGATAATAGAATTCCAGTGTGTCTTGTTCATATGATAAGCCGGGACAACAGATTCAAAAGCATTTCTCCAGAACTCTCTCCATTCCGGATCACATTTTACATTTATCCATACATAACCATCTTTATCATAAATAAGCGCAAATGTTTTCTTATTTCCCTTATGACGCATAACACACCAGTTATCATCATGAAAAGGATAATCTTCATATACATCTTGAAATGAATGGCAATATTGTATTGCCTCCTGCCTTGTCTGCATAGTTTCCTCTTTTCTTAACCTTCCTCTCCCCGGATCGGAGCATAGAAGATCAGCAAATCTATATATTTTTCTCCGTCTCCCTGTTCTCTATAATCATATCGGATCATATAATCCCGAATACTATATCCCTGATACGGATCAGATAGGGTATAAAGTTCTCCTGTTGTAAAATCAATCAGCGAGTACCCCGTGCTTTCCAGATATTCATCATTATCACTGTTTACCTGGTCTTCATAAAATTTACACACCTTATCCAGACAATCCTGACACAATTGATCTTTGAGCGTTTCACAGTCTATCGTATCTTTCTCCCCAAGGCGTATATTTGGTTCCGCAATACATCTATCCGGTTGAGAGTGTGTCATAATAGAACCATAATCCTCTCCAAAAGAATTTATCATTGTGCTCATATGCCCAGAATCAATCTTCTCATTTCCATTATCATCATATTCTCGGATCCGGGTGTCAGTGACTGACATATCGGCCCAATGGATAATCCCAATTGAATCGAATTTTTTATAATATTCCAGAAGTCCACCAGCCGGTGTTCCGCAAATAAAGCATTGTTCTTTACCGATTGATGATTGAAGAGACAGTTCAAAGTCATCATCAGATTCATAATCCATCTGATCCAACTGTTGTTTTGTTGTTGATGTTTTTGCAGGTTGCGTCTGACAACCACAAAGCGTAATCCCTAATATAAGTACAAAGCATAAAATATTACTTCTTTTCATAAAAACCCCCAAAGCTGAAATAAGGACGTACTATGCCATCCCTCAGCACAGACGTCCTTATTTTCT
>JBJFCD010000101.1:0-3284 GCA_051888795.1 Lachnospiraceae bacterium
ATAGAATATTAAAAGTCAAGAGTATATTGTTTCCATCTCTAGGATTAATCTGTATTTTGTTTTCTGATAGAGTAACTCTTCTGTTGCCTTATTTATTAGGATTGGAAATAATAGCAGTTAGTTTTCCATTTTGTAATATATCCCATTCAGGATAATTGATGATAAGTATATTGATCCTTCGTATGATTCAATTCATACGGAGGTTTCTTTTTGCCCTTTTTCTCATCTTGACATTTTTTAACTAAAACATGTTGTATAAGCCCCTCTGAAACTTTGGATATATAGAGGGACATTTATATCCGCGAGCAACGGGCCAAGCGGACATGCTGGCATGTCCATTTGGCGACTGCCGCGAGAGCCAAATGCTCCGTCACTTGCGGGAGTATTTGGTATGTCGCCTCCAAAATAATGAAATGTGAGGTAATGACATATGTCAGAGAAAAGATGTTATACAGTAAAAGAGTTACAGGAAATTCTTGGAGTCAGCAGACCGACAATATATAACCTTCTGAAGAAAAATGAGTTCCGGTGGATCCAGCTGGATGGCGGAAAGTACCGTATTTCCAAAAAAAGCTTTGATGACTGGCTGGATAAGTTGCCGGAATCTTCCAACTAATCTCCTATCCGGATGAAAAATCGACATCCTAAATTTTTTTGAAAAAGTGCGGTATGGTATGGGAAGAAGGAGGAAAGCTTCATGGATGAGAAGGGAAAAATGAATACCGGGGAATACGAAGAACTGATAAAGGAAGTGGAAGCAAACAGCCCATACAAGAGACTGTCTTCTGCGAAAAAGAAATGGATGAGTGTTTCTGAGATGGGCGAGCTCCTGGGGCTTAAAAAGACAGATCGGTATTGGCTGGTACATAAAAACTTTTTTGATACCAAAGAGATTGCCGGGAAGATGCGGGTCAATATTGAGAGTTTTGAAAAGTGGTATGCGAATCAGATTAAATATCATAAAGTCACTGGAGAAGAACCGGGAAAGGAATTGAAAGAATGGTCTTATTCTGTTCCGGAAGTTGCAAAAATGCTGGAGCTTACGGATGGTGTCGTTTATGACCTGATCAAGCGGAATAATATCGAAGTCGTGATTGTGGACTACTGGAAACGAGTACCAAAAGCTGCATTTCAGAAATGGTATGACGGACAGTCCAGATACCGCACGAAGGAAGATAAAAAGAGGGATGCGGAAATGGAGGCCGCAACTCTCACTATGCCGGAAATGGGCAGACAGCTGGGAATCACCAGAAATCAGGTATATGGCATCCTGAATAGTCAAAAGTATCAGCATTTCTTTGAGTTCGTCACGATCGCTGATCGAAAAAGAATCACGAAGGAAAGCTTTCAGAAGTTTCTGGACGGGCAGGATGAATATCATCTGGATCCGGCGAACGATTATGAAGAACTGGCAATGGAAGAAAATGTGGCACTGGCGAATTATCGGAGAAAGAAACTGGCACAGACCGGGGAACGAGGAAGGAATGGCAATCTGCAGTATCTTACTATAGATGAAGCAGCCTTTATGGCAAAGGTCAGCCGGTCCATGATAAATGTCTGGTACACAAAAGGATATTTTCCGGTTGTAAAAATAAGGAACCATGTTCGGATCAAACGAAAAGAATTTGAAGCGTGGCTGGAAAAGAGAAATACAGAAAGGGGCTGTTAAATTATGGCATCGATCAGGGAACGAAATGGAAAATTTAATGTAATCTATTCCTATACTGATGCAGACGGGAAACGGAAGCAGAAATGGGAAACTTATGCTACAAAGGCAGAGGCAAAGAAACGCAAGAAAGAAATTGAATATAAAGAAGAAATGGGATCCATGATAATCCCGCAGTGTAAAACCATGAAGGATCTTCTGGCAGAATATGTTGCCCTGTATGGGAAGGACAACTGGGCATTATCTACGTATGATGGAAATGTTTCTCTCATAAATAATTATATCCTTCCGATCATCGGGGATGAAAAACTGTCGGAGATCAATACCCGTTTTATTGAAAAATATTATCAAAGATTGTTGAAAGCTCCGGCTGTGGTCAATCCTATGATTGGGAAAAGAAAGAATGAATATGTATCTACCAGTACCATCAGAGATATCCATAAACTCCTCCGAAGCTGTTTTAAACAGGCTGTCAAATGGGAACTGATGGAGAAGAATCCTTGTATCTATGCGACCGTACCAAAACATAAAACAAAGAAACGTGAGATTTGGACTGCAGAAACTCTGATGTACGCACTGGAAGTATGTGAGGATGATCGGCTAAAGCTGGCAATGAATCTTTCCTTCTCCTGCTCTCTCCGGATCAGTGAGCTTCTGGGGCTTACCTGGGATTGTGTGGACATCTCGGAGGAAGCAATTGAGGAAAACCGGGCATATCTGTTTATTAATAAGGAATCCCAGCGAGTGAGCAAATCCGCTTTAAAAGAGTTGGATGCAAAAGATGTGCTGCTGATATTTCCGGAAAAAAGCAAGACCAATAAAACAGTCCGTGTTTTGAAAACGCCGAAGACAGACAGCAGTGTCCGAAAGGTTTTCCTTCCAAAGTCTGTCGCAAAGATGCTGATCGAGTGGAAAGAAAAACAGGATGAGACAAAGGAAGTTCTTGGAGATGAATACATGGACTATAACCTGGTCATGGCAAGTACGTTTGGTCTTCCTTTGGGGGATGGCGCGATCCGGAAGCCATTAAATCAGTTGATTAAGGACTATGATCTCCCACCGGTTGTTTTCCACAGTCTCAGACACAGCAGTGTTACCTATAAGTTGAAACTGAATGGTGGAGATATTAAGGCTGTCCAGGGAGATTCCGGACATGCCCAGGTCAGCATGGTTACGGATGTATATTCCCACATCCTGGATGATGACCGGAAGAAAAATGCAGAGCTGTTTGAAGAAGCATTTTATGAGAAGAAAAATCTGGATCCGCAGATGCATCCGAATACAGCAGAAAATACGGTGGCGGTTCCGGAAGGTATTGATCCGGAATTGCTTGCAAAAGTTCTCTCCAATCCGGAGATGGCGGCACTGCTATCTTCACTTGCGAAGACGATGAAATAAGGGGATAGATAAAGTAAAACAATTTTAATCATATTCAACAAATCTCCTTCATATGAACAGAAAATGATGGAGATAATTATGAAATGAAGGAGATTCTGGAAAATGATGCCGGACCGGAAACTGGATATGTCAGTATATAGACAATCGGCTGTCGTGGTCGAAACACCATAGACAAATCAACAACAACGTTGTATAGTAATAATAGAAATCTGGTCAATTG
>JBJFCD010000102.1:0-3273 GCA_051888795.1 Lachnospiraceae bacterium
CTTTTTCCTCGCACTTTCATAGATTCTCTGTACCGTTGTTCTTGCGATCTGCATATAAGACGCACATTGTTCCTGACTGAAACCTTGTTTATCAATCAGCCGAATTGCTTCATATTCATCCACAGCCAAGATGACTGGTTCGCTTTCCGTTTTTACATCAACAGGCGAAAACTCCAACACCTGCGGAAAGTGGCAGACTTTTCTGCATTTGATAGGTCTTGGCATAACACGCCCCCTTTTTGAAAAACTTTTTTTCACAGTATAAGTCGATTTCGGGCATATGTCAACAATATATTTGACATATGCCCGAAACAAAGATATAATAATAAACAGTGCAAGGAGGAATGGAACATGGAATTTGAAAACTATTTTCCCATATGGAATCAACTGACTGCAGATCAGAAAACTCGCATTCAAAAAGGGCTTATTACACGAAAAGTCGAGAAAGGAACCATCATACACAATGGGAACATGGACTGTACCGGTCTCCTTCTTGTTAAGTCTGGGCAACTTCGCGCATATATTCTCTCTGACGAAGGTCGTGAAATTACTATTTATCGCCTGTTTGACAGGGATATGTGCCTATTTTCTGCCTCCTGCATGATGCGCTCTATCCAATTCGAAATCACCATTGAAACGGAAAAGGATACCGAACTTTGGATCATTCCGACCGAAATCTATAAAAGCATTATGGAAGAATCCGCACCAGTGGCAAATTATACCAACGAACTGATGGCTACCCGTTTTTCTGATGTCATGTGGCTGATCGAGCAGATTATGTGGAAAAGCCTTGATAAACGAGTTGCATCCTTTCTCCTGGAAGAATCTTCCATTGAAGAAAGTGATAAATTGAAACTGACTCATGAAGCCATTGCCAATCATCTGGGTACACACCGGGAAGTCATTACACGAATGCTCCGCTATTTTCAAAGCGAAGGCATGGTCAAACTGTCCCGTGGTACCGTAATGATTCTGGATAAAGAAAAATTAGAAAAGTTTTACTGATCCATTCCGCAGGCAGTTGCTGTTTCAATGAGACACCGGTCATGCATCACCGCATCGTAAAAACGGAATCCTCCTGAGAAGTTATAGGCTTTATATCCGTTTCCCTCCAATATACGTGTGCCAATATAACTTCTAAGCCCACTTTGGCAAATTACATAAACAGGTTTATCCTTTTCAATTTCATCCAGACGTTCCCGAAGTTCGTCTACCGGAATATTTTTAAATCCTTCGATATGACCATTGCCATATTCTCTGACAGTTCTCACATCTAAAAGAGTCACACTTCCATCCCGAGGCAACAAATCAACCTCTTCCAGATGCCATTGTTTCAATATACCTTTCGAAATATTGTCTATCATAAAACCTGCCATATTCACAGGATCTTTTGCAGAAGAGTATGGTGGAGCATAAGCCAAATCCAGATCTTTCAGCTCCGTAGCCTTCATTCCCGCATGAATCGCTGTAGCCAGCACATCAATCCTTTTGTCCACCCCTTCATAGCCAACTATCTGAGCCCCCAGAAGATGATAAGTTTCTTTTTCAAAAACAACTTTCATGGTCATCACCTTGCCTCCCGGATAATAACCGGCATGGCTCATAGGGGAAAGGATCACTGCATCTACATCGAGACCGGCTTTCCTTGCATTGGTTTCATTAATTCCCGTGGTCGCTGCTGTCATATCGAATACTTTGATGACAGAACTGCCCTGGCTACCCGGATATCTGCTGTCACCACCACAGATATTATCTGCAATGATACGTCCCTGTTTGTTGGCAGGTCCTGCCAGGGAAATCAATGCGTCCTGCCCAGTCACATAATGTTTCACCTGCACCGCATCGCCGGCAGCATAAATATCCGGCACTGAAGTTTCCATGCGGTCATTTACGACAATACTGCCTTTGATTCCCAATTCCAGTCCTGCGTCTTTTGCAAGATGTGTATCCGGGGTAACACCAATGGCCAGAACTACCATATCTGCATGCAGCGGCATCTCATCTTTCAACAAAATATCTATTCCGCCATCTTTTTCTTCAAATCCTTCTACCGTATGTCCCAAAGCAAGCTTCACTCCGTGCTTCCGCATTTCACTGTGAATCAATGATGCCATATCTGCATCAAAAGGATTCATAAGCTGTTTTGGACGCTGGACAATGGTCACATCCATGCCAAGTTCCTTTAAGTTTTCTGCCAGTTCCAGTCCGATGAAACCACCACCGGCTAATACGGCAGACTTCGGCTGATGCTTGTTGATATACTCTTTGATACGGAAGGTATCTTCTACCGTACGCAGGGTAAATACTTTTTCCATTCCCACACCTGGAATCCGTGGCTGCGTTGGCTTTGCCCCCGGAGAGAGGATCAATTTATCATAGGATTCCTCAAATTCTTCACCGGTTTCCAGATTCTTAACAGAAATCGTTTTTAGATCCGGATGGATTGCAGTCACTTCATGGTGAACTTTCATATCGATCCGAAAACGATTAAAAAAGCTTTCCGGTGTCTGGAGTGTCAGTTCTTCCGGCTCCGTAATGACATCACCAATATAATACGGCAGTCCACAGTTTGCGTAGGATATATATCCCGAACGTTCAAATACCGTAATTTCTGCAGTTTCATCTAATCTGCGGATGCGTGCAGCTGCGGTTGCACCACCTGCCACACCGCCTACAATTAATACCTTCATCTTATCGTTCCACCTTTCCTGTATAGGAAGAAATTCCTCCAATGTTTGTTACGTTTGAGTATCCCATACGTTTCAACGCATTTACTGCCTGGCTGCTTCGGGAACCGGAATAGCAATAGACAAATAAAGGCGTTTCTTTTGTTTTGACCACTGATGTAACCTTATCCATTGTCTGCAGTGGTACATTTTTACTTTTCGGAACATGTCCTTCTTTATATTCCTGGGGTGTACGCACATCCAGTAAAACAGCTCCTGAAACAGATTTGTACTCTTTTATGCCCTCATTGATATCTTTTTGTTTGAACAGATCGAAAAATCCCATATTTATACCTCCTAGTCTTTATAATTATAGTATACAGGATTTCTTCTTTTCTTTCTGTGATGACATCACAATTCGAGAAATATGGATATCCTTTCCAGATTATTATAAAAGAAATCTCCGTATGAATAGAATCACACGGAGGTAAAATATATACATTATGCTATTTGAGAAAATCCAAAATAATACTTTCTTAGAAACACACAAACAGGAGTTGTTGAGTTACATGGATCCTATATTATCGTCTATCTGAAAAATTACACA
>JBJFCD010000103.1:0-3269 GCA_051888795.1 Lachnospiraceae bacterium
TGTCTGCCCTAATATCCACATCATTTTTGCGACGATGGATTCGGTTGTCATGTCACCGGCAGTTAAAATTCCGGGACAGTCACTATATTTTTTGCCGACTTTGTATACGCCCAGATCGCATCCTTCTTCTGGCACCTGAGTTGTCACAGCGATGATTTTTCCAGAATCTGTCCATTCAAAGATTGCCTTTTCAAATGAAGCATCATCATATTCCGGAATGCCGCCGATACCAAAAGTTTCCAGGATAATGGCGTCATAATCATTAGAAAGGAGCCGGAAAATATCAGGTTTTACTTCCGGGGTGAGTTTTAATACAAAGACACGGTCGTTAAGCTTTGTGTAGGTTTTTAAATCGGAAGCTGTCGGTCTTGGAGCTTTATAATAACGAATGATCTTGTCATCGTGAATCATAGCGAGAAATGGAAAATTCATGCTCTCAAAAGCATCAAAACTTCTGGTACGCTGCTTTCGCGCGCGTGTCCCTGCAACGGCTTTCCCGTTAAACACAATAGAAACATCACATGATTTATCATCAAGGGCATACAAAATACTCTGATATACATTGAGCTTTGCATCTGTGTACGGATTTCCCATTGGTTTTTGAGAACCAGTTAAAACAATTGGTTTTACGCTATTTTGGATCAGATAAGATAAAGCAGCAGCCGTGTATGCCAGAGTGTCTGTCCCGTGAAGCACAACAAAACCATCATAGCTTTCGTAATGTTCAATAATAATATCCCGAATCATCATCCAGTGTTTTGGACGCATGTTAGAACTGTCGATGTTCATAAGCTGCAATACAGATAATTCACATTTGTCCTGAATGCCGGGAACATTTGCAGCAAGTTCTTCTCCTGACATGCCAGGTGTCAGTCCCTGGTCGCTTTCTTTTGAGGCAATGGTACCTCCGGTTGCTATCATTAGTATTTTTTTCATAATAAGATTTACCTTTCGTATGACATATAGTAGGTTTTGATTTTTCATGTTTCCCCATAACATACGATATCCGTGCGTTACGTATATGTCAACCTAAAATCTAAAAATAGATGATGAAATATTTACCTGAGATCTATTGGTCATGATTTTTCGGTTTCATCTGGTCTAATGTTTTTTGCATGACTGTTTGGAGGGAGAAAATGATAGAGTTCTTCATAAGATTCAAGTTCGGATTTAGATATTGGCCCGGAAGGGATTAACCCTGTGCAATCCTGTGCCGAGGCAGAATTGGAAAGATAATCGTAAGAATCTATAATTTCTTCGTTTGTTTTTGCAATACGGTCACTGTGCTTTTGCGGTTTCATAAAGTTCCTCCTTGTTTGAAATGATAGAATAGGATTTGTAAAAATCGAAAAAGTATGCGTAAAAACGCAGAAGTACGTATATTGAAATTTCTCCAAAGCTTACTTATAATGAAAGCTGTGAGTAAAATAATAGAAGATTTGAGTGAAAAACCAGATATTTTGGAGGAAAAACAAATGATAGGAACAGGAACCATTATAAATATAGCGGGGATTATTGCCGGAGGTGTAGCGGGGCATTTCTTTGGGAAACTGCTTTCGGAAAACCATCAGGACACCTTAAGTAAAACCTGTGGTATCTGTGTTCTCTTTATAGGTATTGCAGGAGCAATGGAGCAAATGATGGCAATCGAAGGAAATTCGCTTACCAGTGGAAAATCAATGCTTGTCGTTGGTTGTCTTGCTATCGGCGCTCTGATTGGTGAGATACTCAATATTGAAGGATGGTTTGAACGACTTGGCAACTGGCTGAAAATAAAAACAGGAAATGCAAAAGACAAAAATTTTGTTGAAGGTTTTGTGACTGCTTCTTTGACAGTGTGTATTGGTGCGATGGCAATTGTTGGTGCGATACAGGATGGTATCTGGGGTGATTATTCGATTCTGGCAACAAAAGCAGTGCTTGACCTGGTAATCATTATGGTAATGACAAGTTCTATGGGAAAAGGATGCGTCTTCTCAGCAGTTCCGGTGGCAGTTCTCCAGGGATCTATTACATTGTTGGCACGGTTCATCAAACCATTTATGACAGAAGCGGCATTATCGAATATATCTTTGATTGGATCGATTTTGATTTTCTGCGTCGGACTCAATCTGGTATGGGGGAAAAAAGTCCGGGTGGCAAATTTGCTTCCGGCTCTAGTAGTCGCGGTAGTTGTGGCGTTCTTGCCGATAAACTTATAATGGATGATTCTGGACAAAAAAAGAAAAAATGTTTAGAATAAAGGAAGCGATAATAGGAAAGACATAAATAGTAGGAAAGAAGGAATGATTCATATGAAAATAGAGATTGATACACATTCACATACAATTGTCAGCGGACATGCCTACAGTACCATCCGTGAGATGGCGTCCATGGCAGCAGAAAAGGGATTAAAAGGACTTGCAATTACCGAGCATGCACCGAAGATGCCTGGCAGTACGCATCTGTATTATTTCCAGAATCTGAAAGTTGTTCCAAGAGAAATGTATGGAGTTGAGCTGCTGTTAGGTGTGGAGCTTAATATTATGGATGAGGAAGGAAAACTGGATCTCCCGACAAGTGTTATCAAAGAATTAGATATCGCAATTGCCAGTCTTCATACACCGTGTTATAAAGGTGAGGAAACAAAAGAGGTCATTACGAGAACTTATCTGAACGTGATGAATAAAGATTGTGTTGATATCATTGGTCATCCGGATGACGGAAGATTCCCTGTTGATTACGATGTGCTTGCGAGGGTGGCGAAAGAAACGAATACACTTTTGGAGGTCAACAACTCATCTTTGAGACCGGGAGGTTTTCGTCAGAACACAAAAGAAAACTCGATCCGGATGTTAGAATGCTGTAAAAAATACGGAACAATGGTTGTGTTGGGAACAGATTCACATGTAGATGTGACAATCGGAGAGTACAAATATGCAAATGAAGTATTAAAAGCAGCGGATTTTCCTGAATCATTAGTAGCCAATACATCTTTAGATAAATTAAAAGCTTCTTTGAAGCGCAATCGTTAAAAAGGTATGGACTTTAAAAATTTACTGTGTTAAAATGTAACAGTAATCAATTCTGTTATAAAAGGAGATTGCGAATATGAGTAAAAAAATCAGGACTGAAGCAGTTGACTATCTTTTTAGTGCAATATTGAGTCTGAAAGATAAAGAAGAGTGTTATACTTTTTTTGAAGATATCTGTACGATTAATGAGCTGTTATCGTTGTCCCAGAGATTTGAAGTGGCAAAGATGTTAAGAGAGCATAAGACCTATCTTGA
>JBJFCD010000104.1:0-3265 GCA_051888795.1 Lachnospiraceae bacterium
CGTTTGCAGGCATCTGCTTCCGGTGCAAGTGGTTTTTCACAGAAAACATATTTTCCAGCTTTGATTGCAGCCATTACATACTGCTCATGGAATGGGTCAATCGTTGTAACAATTACTGCATCGATATCATCAGAAGCAATCATTTCCTCACCGTTTGAGAAAAACTTGCATCCATATTTCTCAGCTACAGATTTTCCAAACTCAACATTGACATCTGCACATGCCACAACTTTTGCCCCCTGGAGCTTATTATTGATTCTTTCAATATGAGTTCTTCCGATTGCTCCAACACCTACAACGCCCACTCTTAAAACTTCATTTTTGTTCATTTCTTTGTCCTCCTTATATTTACGAGCACGTGCTCTTTAATTGTTATAAAAAATGGATTTTAAAAATAAAACCCTGAAATATTATGTATCTTTTACCTTCCGCTCTTTACGAGCACGTGCTCTTTATTAACTTATCTAAACTATACTATTTTATTTTTTCTTTGTCTATTGATATTTTAGCCTAATATTAATCACTCATTTTGTATAAATTTACCAACGGTTACATTTTCCCAACAATATTATCAGACAAAAAAAGATGCTATTATAACCCAAGTTAATAACATCTTTTCCTTTCATTTAGTTGCTATAAATTATATTTCGTTTTAATATTTATCTCTGTAAACAAATATTCCTCATCCGGCATTACATTTTTAGTCAGCATATTTGTGAGAATATATAAGGGACGATACCCTTGGAAAAAACCATTCTGATCAATCAGAAAATCCACTGTTCCTTCTTTGATTGCTTTTTCATTCTTCGGAGTCTGATCATAGATTACAACATACGGTCTTCTTTCCAGTGCAAGTTTTTCAAACGCAATCTTTACCCCCGCCTGACCACCGGATACTACAAAGACACCATTAATTCCGGGAATATTCATCATAGAATTTTCAATGATACGCTCTACTTCATCCGTTTCATCAAAACTCCCCTGCACTCCGGCAATCTCAAGATTCGGATACGATTTCTTAATCTCTTCTACAAATCCATCCACGCGGGAATTATTAACAACATTGCTGAAATATCCCGTGATGATCAGTACTTTACCGATTCCTCTCGTCATAAGCCCCATAAGCCCTGCTGCCGTCTGTCCACTCTTTCGATTATCCATACCTACAAAACAGGAACGCCTTGTTCCTACAATATCCGAGTTAAATGTCACAACAGGTATTTTCTTTTCGTCAGTAAGCCAATTGATTTTCTCCCGGATACGATCACAATCTACAGGCATGATTGCCAGACCCTGGATCCCTTCTGAAGACAATTCATCAATTGCCCGTGCCTGCTCTTTCTCATCTACAGACAAGCACTCTCTCAGTAAAATCTCAACTCCCCAGTCTTTCAGTTCCTCACTTGCCTGTCGGATACCTCTGTTGATTTCCAACATAAATGATGCTTTCGCAAGTTGGGTAACAACTCCTATTTTGATTGTTTTTCTCTTTACACCGGAGCCATTCTTTTTCTTTTCCCTTGGAACATATCCCATCTCCGACGCAATCTTTAAAATTCGTTCTGCAACTTCAGGATTGATTCTCCCCCGATTATTTAATGCCCGATCCACGGTCCCTCTGGATACGTTCGCACGTTCTGCTATTTGCTGTATTGTTACTGCCATACCCAATCTCCTCTTCATATTTGGTTATTATTATCATAATAGCACGCTTTTTAAAAGCACGCAATATTGCGTGCTTTATTTTTCCCTCATTTTCTTGTTAATTCACGCATCCATTTCCCATGATTTGCCATTATATACGCAGGAATACATTTAAAGATCTGATCTGCATTCAAGCAGCAGACTACCACCGCCGGTGACGCTTTCATTACAAATGCCGCAATAAAAGATATAGGGATTACAATGATCCAGATACTCAAAATATTAAGTTTCATTACAAACATTGGATTTCCCCCACCTTTTATGATTCCATCGTTTGTCGGCATCTGATAAGACATCCCTACACATACAACACTCAGAATAATAAGAAATGTATTCGCCAACTCTTTTGTTTCCGGAGACAAATCATAAAATGAAAGAATCGGTATTCTCAAAAAATATAATAATGTTCCTGCCACAATTCCAATCAGTACAAATAGAAGCTGCATTCTTTTTGCATAATCTCGAACCCGATTCATATTTCCTTCACCAACTGCTTTTCCTATAATAATTGCTCCCGCCAAAGCCGCACCAACTGCAGTAGATTTGACCAGCAAAAACAAATTGGATGCTACGCTGTTCGCTGCGATAGCACGTGGTGTCATATGTCCTAAGATAACTGTCTGTAAAGCTGTATTGACGCCCCACATTCCCTGGATACACAAAAGAGGAAACATTAGTTTCAAATAATCTTTATGTAGTTGGTGATCTATTTTGATTAAATCTGTTCTTTTCATCTCCAGCCATTTTTCTCTCTTAAACAGGAACCAAAGAGCCAGAATACATTCAACAATTCTTGCGGTCACTGTTCCTATCGCTGCACCACGAACCCCCATTTGTGGGAATCCAAATCTACCATATATCAAAATATAGTTAATTCCACAATTGATCACAAGTACACAGATCGACAGAATAAAAGCTGGTCTAACAACCTCAACCGTACGCAAAAGCGCCAACGACACCATCGTTAAAGCAAAAAAAAGATACGACCATTTTACAATATTTAAATAACTTGCTCCCTCTTTAATAATCATTTGTTCTGTTGTAAAAATTCCAACAATTTTTTCCGGGAAAAGTCCAGTGATTACAAAAAGCAATAATGCTATACAGACAGCATAACGCACGGCTGCAGCTGAGATTTTTTTTACAGCTTTGATGTTTCTCTTTCCCCAATACTGAGTACCGAGAATCACAAGCC
The DNA here is from genome assembly GCA_051888795.1 of Lachnospiraceae bacterium. GTDB lineage: Bacteria > Bacillota > Clostridia > Lachnospirales > Lachnospiraceae > MD308. The sequence continues at coordinate 2,900 of JBJFCD010000104.1, forward strand.
CATCTCCAATTGCATTCAATAATTGCTGGAAAACAAACTGTACTTGATTCACAGCTGTCACTCCCGACAGAGCTTGTTCACTATAAGCTCCAAGCATCAGATTATCGGCCAGATTCACACTCAATGTAAGAACATTTTGAAATACCAACAATACATAAAGAGCAAAAAACTTCTTATAGAATTTCAACACTCATCCACTCCTCAATCTCATCAGTAGCACATTCTTACCCTATTGTAACAGAACGCAAAAAAGCACGCAACAACATTTGCGTGCTTTTTATGTATTTCACCTATTTTTTCTGAATACCATTGTATAAATCCCTTTGATTGCCGCAAACAATACTCCTGCTACCGGCCATATAATCC
>JBJFCD010000105.1:0-3256 GCA_051888795.1 Lachnospiraceae bacterium
TCTTTGTCTTTGTTCCAGTCAGGAAGATTAGTCTCGTCAGTAACTTTAGGGGCAAGCGCATTGATTGCATCATTTTTCAGACGGTTATCAGCTCTTACGTAAACCATCGTCGTAGAAATATCTTCATGTCCGAGAAAATCTCTGATATAGACGATGTTGATACCAGCCTCCAACATATGCATTGCCTTCGAGTGCCGAAACATATGGCAATGCACATGTTCCGGGAATGTTGCATCTTCTTTATGAAGTGCATCTGCATATTTTTTGACGATATAAGAAATACCATCACGGTCAATCTTGTGATGATAACGGTTAGTGATCAACGGATCTGTTCCAACAGCGTATGAACGATACCGGCTAAGATAGTTTCCAACAAGCTTTGCTGTCGCATCTGATAACACGACTGTCCGATACTTGTTACCTTTCCCGTGTAATCTTACAGTTGTAACAGAACCTAACGATACATCTGCTATCGTGATATCACACAATTCCTGGACTCTACACCCACTGTCATACAGAAGTGTCAGGATTACCCGATGCCTGAATCCGGTGGATGAATTAATATCAGGACTGTTGATAAGAGATGACATTTGTTTCACCGTCAGGAAAGATACTTCTTTCGGTGTAGCCTTTTTGGCCTTGATCCCGGAGACATTCTGTAATGGGGCAATGTATTCGATGTTTTCCAGTTGTGCATAATCGCTGAATGCTTTTAATGCAGCCAGTCTTTGGTTTGCAGCCGATATACCAGCTCCACTGTTCCGATACCATTCCAGAAATTCAATGACAATCTCACGTTTGAAGTCTTTGATATAAAAAGAATTCGGTGAAATTCCTTTTTCTTCTTTTAAAAATCGCAGGAACAGTTTCAGGGTATCCCTGTAACTGAGAACGGTATTCTTGGAATAGCATCTGTGATGCGGCAGGTAATCTGTCAGAAATCCTGTAACCAGACAGGCAAAATCAGTAGAATTCGTGTTCATTGATCTCTGCCTCCTTGATCAGATCGGGAAAAGATTCCTTCATCCGTTCTTTTATATATGGAAACCGTTCCGCCGTAAGTTTCAGATAATACGCTGTTTCCTCAAAACTTTCATGTCCAAGCATTGTCCGCATATAAGGAAGATACGCAATAAGATCTTTTCCTTCATCAGTCCATTTACGGAGAAGGTTCACACAATAAGTGTGGCGAAAGTCATGAATACGAGGTCCTTTTCCGGTGTGGGAGATACCAGCCTGCTCCAGATATCGTCTGAAGTTTTTATATACATTCCCCAAGGTCATTGGTTTCCCCGGAAGTATCATAAAGAAATATTCGTCATCGGGTGAAGTGACATGGATTTTTTCTTTTAGTTCCTTACACTTAATTATAAGCAAAGGATGGATTGGAATAAGCCTTTCTTTATGGTTTTTAGCCTCGTGGACATTGATATATCCTTCTTCGAGATTGATATCACGTATTCTGGCAAGACGCAGTTCCGAAACACGCATTCCACTGGTGTATAGGATTCGGAAAAAGACCGGCATAACATCACTGCGGTATGGGCAGGAATCAGGCACAGACTTGCTTTTATCAACTGCATCAAAAAAGCTCTGAAGTTCCTCATCTGTATAGATATGTGCATCATATCTTATCCGTTTTTTTGTAATCCCCTTGGGTGGAATATATGCCGGAATACCTATATCGTTGAGATATCTGCAGAAAACACGCATGATACTGATGCGGCTTGCCTGATTCGTAACGGTTTCATAAGTTCTTTTTCTGCACCATAGATCACACAGCTCTTTGGTGATACATTTTTCAGAAAGGTTGTTTTTACATAAAAAAGTGTCAATGCGCCGCAGGGAACCTGCCTCTGATTCATAAGAGAATCCAAGCGCACGTTTTAATTCTATAAGATCATGGATCTCCTTTTGAAAAATGCTGTTATAGACCTCTTTATTCATGACAGAAATCCTCCGGTGAAAGCACACATTCAGCCAGTTTCTTCAGGTCTGTCTTCAGATAAACAGCCGTCACATCGGAATCGGAGTGCCCAAGGATATCTGTAATGATCGGAAGCGGTGTTTCCATTTCCAGAAGCATGGAGCCGGCGGAATGTCTTAAAGAATGAAATCCGGAATGTTTTTTTGTACGCTGATCGATACCTGCTTTCCTCATGTATCTTACAAGCTGTTGCTGCATATGGTTTTCGTTACCGATAGGATCAAATGGAGGCATATGTTTCAGGAACACATGGTCCGTTTCATAATACTGAGGGCGTCCGTTTTTGATATAATCAATCACCGCCCAGCCTATTGCATCAGGTATTGGCAAAGTCAATGGTTTATGTGTTTTGTGCTGTATGAGGGACAGATTTTTATCTTCCCAGTTAAAGTTCTGGAAACGCAGATTTTTGATATCTCCAATCCGAAGCCCAAGAACACACGCAAGAAGGATCATCGCATAGTCACGTTTTCCTATAGGACTGTTCCTGTCAATGGCCGCAAGCATTGCTTTCAGTTCATCGAGTTTCCATACGGAAGGTATTTTGGCACTTTTAGAAACAGCAGGCATATGGATATTTACGGCATAATCAATGGCAAGGACTTCGGTCGAATAAAGAAAACGCAGGAAGTGTCTGATTCCACAAACATTCTGCTCTATGGTTTTAAAACTATAGCCAGCCAACGTTTTCAGATAAGAATTGCAGATATCCATTGTGATACTTTTTGCCGATTCTATTTTCCGTTGCTGGAGATAATCCATGAAAACCATAGAAATGCTTTTATAATGTCCGACCGTACTCGCTGACAATTCCGTTGAATCCAGGAAATTCGTATAATCCGTAAATACAGCTGAATAATACACATTCAGCGTAATGGGATTTTTGGATGCATAGTATCTTCTGGTAAGCACCTGGTGAAGACGATAGTCTTCCAGCATATGAACAACACGGAGAAGCTGAACTCTCTGCTGAGAAAGTGTTCCATCATTATATTTAGTGATGAAGCCGTATTGGTTTTCGAGATATTTAATCCCTCGTTCCATGTCGTATTCGGTATTTCCGTATTCTTTCGTAAGAAAGCATTGGATCTTATTCCATTCTCTTTCATAGAAGCGGATAGTCGCAGGAGTATAGTTGTTTTCCTGTAACAGTTGTTTTAATCCTTCTGTAATCATTTCAAGATTCATGAGTTTCTGACTCCTTTCTTTTTAATGATTACAGAATAACAAAGAGTGGTATTTTTGCTGGTATTATGCCGAGATAAATTT